>DATEUJ010000202.1:0-9590 GCA_035283185.1 Anaerolineae bacterium
TGGCCACCCAACCCCACGGGTGGCGCAGGGCGAAGATGATCGCGACCACCGTGTCGCAGACGCGCTGCACGATGTGTGGCGGGCGGCGCGACAACGGCCACAGCGCGCCGTAGTTGCCCGTCGCCCGTTTGACCTGCCGCATCCAATTCCGTAACGTGCTGGCGCTTAAGGGCCGATGCCACTTTTCACGGGGTTGGTATTGGGCCACGCTCAGTTCCACGGCGCGTGGTTCGGTCATGCCCTCTTGCCCCAGCCGGCGAGCGTCGTGATGCACGTGTGCACGCAAAACATGTCAGGTGGCTCACCGCCCGCGTCCCCGCGGGCGGCCAACCGCGAGGACGCGGTTTGGCGAGCACTGTAACGACTGACAACATTTGCGTGCACACTAGACTCAACAGCTATATGCGATATGCTATTTGGGTCGCAGGTCGGGCATTTCCGTCCAGTCCTGGAGAACGACAAACTTATCCGGCCCGCCCTGGATCATGCGAATCTGGGCCTGCCTCGGCGCGCGCGTCCCGCCCGAATAATCCACCCGCAGCACGCCGTCCAGCGCCTGGTGTGCCCCCAGCTCGATCAAGGCATTGTACACCGCCTCGCCGGTGAGGTTTTCGTAGCCCACGGTGTCGATAGCCAGCTTAATGGCGTCCGCCGCCAGGTCCACGCCGGCCACCAGAAGCATGTAGCCGACGTTGTGCTCGGCAGCCGGCCGGCCGTTGTCCTTAAACACCTTCTCGGCGTACTGGATGCCGGCGTTATCCGCATCCGTCCACCACAGGTAGGGGAAGGTTGTGATCAGTCCAACGCCGTAGGCTGGATCGGCCAGGAAGGCGTACAGCGACAGGTCCATCGCCCAGTTGTCGGCGGCGACGACGAACTGATCGCGCAGCCCCAGGCTATTCAGGTCGTTCAGGATGACCGCCGGGCCGAAGGCCAACGTGTTGGTCCAGATGACGTTGGCGCCGGCCGCCTGGGCGTTCAGGATGGCGGTGGTCGTGTCGGCGGTAGGCGAGACGTCGATCTTCTCTTCGAGGACGAGCTCGAGGCCTAGCTCCTCAAGGTAGGCTCGGCTTTCGTCACTCAATGCGCCTTGACCGAAGGCCGTCGGCCAGCTGATGTAGGCCACTTTGATCTCGTCTCCGGTGTCCTTCGGCTTGTAGGTGTCCCAGTTGTCCGTCAGGAATTTCATGACGTATCCGAACTGATCGGTGTAGATCGGCCCAATGCCGAATGTGTAGCCGGAGCCTTCGTCGTAGAAGGCCTTGGCGCTCAAGCCGGCCGCCAGATTAGGGGCTTTGTCCTCCGCCAACCGCTGCGCCAGGGCTTCCGCATCGCCGGAGCCGTAGGTGATCATGACGAGCATATTGTCGTCCTCGCTGCGGAAGCGATCGTAGGCAGCGACGGCCTCTTCCACGCTGCCGCCGGTATCGGAGAACTTGACTTCTAGCTTGGCGCCATAGATGCCGCCCGCGTCGTTGATGGCCTTCACGGCATCCTCCGCGCCATGGATCAGCGGGGCGGTGATCGCGGCCAGCGGGCCGGACAGGTCGCCAAAGTGGTAAATGGTGATCGTCTCGCCGGTCAAGTCTGGTGGGCCGGCCGGGGTCTGGGTCGGCGGCACTGGCATCGCGGTGGGCGGCGGTTGGGTGGCCGTGGGCGGCGCGCTCGTGGCGGTGGGGGACGGCGTGGCCGCCGGCCCACACGCGGCCAATACCACCGAGGCTGCGATCAGCCATGACAGCATGAGAAACAGGTGCTTACGCATGGTGTCTCTTCTCCTCTTTTGTAGTTTGAAGTTTGGAGTTTGAACTTTCAAGCATCTCGGTTGCATCGGGTCAGATCGGTCACCTCCTTTCGCGTATCGCATATCGCATATCGCGTATCGCTTATCGTATGGCGCTCATGTGTTGCGACAAGGGATTAGCGATATGCCATCAGCGATAAGCCATCATCACGTGTGCGAGAACGGCCTCAACCGCCAGGCCGCCTTGAAAATCTGCCAGCGATGAGCCAGGCCGCGCGGCTCGAAGATCAGGAACAGCATCAGGGTCGTGCCGAAAAACAGCGGGCGCAGCGCCTGCACGCCGCCGGCCGCCGCGGGAAAAATGCCGACGAAGAACGGGCCGAACAGCGTGGCCGCCTCGGTCAGCAATTCCACGACAACCGCTCCGAAGATCGGCCCCAGGTTCGACCCTAACCCGCCAACCACCAGCATTCCCAGCAGGAAGACGGAAGTGGCCAGGTTGAAGGTTTCCGAATTGATGTGACGCAGGCTGTGGGCGGACAAGGCGCCGGCTACCCCGGCATAGACCGCTGCCAGGAAGAAGGCTTGCAGCTTGTGTTTGAAGAGGTTAACGCCCAGCAGCTCGGCGGCCAGATCGTTGTCGCGAATCGACACGAACGCCCGGCCCAGGCGGCTACGCGACACATTGTAGGCGAGGATCGTGGCGAGGATCAGCACGCTCACCGTCAGGTACAGGTAACGACCCGGCTCGTTGAACTCGATGCCCAACACGACGGGCGGCTGAACGACGATGCCCTGCGCGCCGCCCAGTATCTCTGGAAAGGCGTTGCGGGAGAACCACGGAATGATGAACTGCGCCGCCAGGGTGGCCATCACCAGATAAAACCCTTTGACGCGCAGCGAGGGCAACCCGAAGATCAGGCCAATCACCCCGGTGCTCAGCGCCGCAACCGGTAACGCGGCGAAGAAAGGCCAGCCGAGCCGGCTGACCAGCAGCGCCGAGAGGTACCCGCCTGTCATCATGAACGCTGCCTGACCCAGCGAAATCTGGCCGGTCAGGCCGGTCAGCAGGTTCAGCCCCTGCACGGCGATGATCGAGATGCCGATGCGGTTGATCAGTGCGACCGCGCTCTGGCTGGCGTAGACAGGCAGCAGATACAGCGCCGCGATAAACCCGAACAGCGCGGCCCATTGCCACGGCCGCCGGATGGTCGCCATATCGCGGGCATACGTCGTATCGAATTCGCCGGCCGGTCGCAGAACTGCCATGGACTGTCCTCGTTCTAAATCCGTTCGATGCGCTTCTGTCCAAACAGACCTTCGGGCCGGATGAGGAGCACGACCAGGAGCGAGAGGTAGGGCACGATCTCGGTCGTGTCCCTCACCCATTGCGCTTGCGCCGCAGCGACCACGCCCTGCGCCAGCCCGATGATCAGACCGCCGACGATTGCGCCCGGAATCGACTCCAGCCCACCCAGCAGGACGGCCGGGAAAGCTGCCAACACCACCACCGCCAGGCTCAGGTCGAGGCCGCTGGAGGTCGCCAGCAAAATGCCTGCCGCCGTTGCCACGGCCCCGGCCAGCGCCCACGACATGCCGAAGATGCGCTGGATGCGCAGGCCAATGCTCTGCGCCAGTTCGTGATCTTCGGAGGTGCCCCGCATCGCCAGGCCGGTGCGGGTGAAGCGGAAGAATGCGCTGATCAGGATCACCCCCAGCATCGCGATGATGAATGACCAAACCAGGTTCTGTTTCAGGATGATCACGATTGGCCTGTCGTTAAAGATGAAGGGAGTGGCGATTTTGTAGGGGTCGGCGGCCGAGAAGATCTGCGGAAAGTTGCGCTGCGCGCCGCCAAACAGCAGCAGCGCCAGGCCCTGCAAGGCCTGACTCAAACCCAGCGTCATCAGGATGATCGACAATAACGGCTGGCCGGTCATCGGACGCAGCGCCAGCCGCTCGATGAGCAACCCCAGCAGCGCAGACAGCGCCAGCGCCAGCACGATCGACAGCCACAACGGTAGGCCCACCTCGACTGCGAGCCACCACGTGATTAGAGCGCCCATCAGCAGCATGTGGCCGTGGGCGAAGTTGAAGATGTACGACGACTTGAAAATCAACACCAGGCCGAGCGCGATCAGCGCGATCGGCCCGCCGGCCAGCAGGCCGCTGACCGCAAACTGGGGCAGCAGTTGCCAGTTCATGCCGGATCTCCCTCAGCCCACCGTCGCCACGCGCACCATCGTCTCGACGACGCCTTCGCGCCCGTCGCGATACTTGACCGCCGCGCGCACGCGGACGGCATCCCCGCCGCCGTACATGGCCGCGATCATGTCACGGTAACGTTCGCCCAACAGGCCGCGCCGCAGCTTGCGCGTGCGCGTCAGCTCGCCTTCGTCGGCGTCGAATTCCTTGTGCAGCAGCACGAACCGGCGCACGCGCGCTGCCGGCGGCAGAGTGCGGTTGACCTGTTCCACTTCGTGGTGAATCAGCGCGTACACTTCAGCTTTCTGGGAGAGATCGACGAAGGTCGTGTAGGCCAGGCCGCGCTTCTCCGCCCAGCGCCCCACGTTGTTGAAGTCGATGTTGATCAGCGCCGTCACGAACGCCATGTCCGTACCGCCGACGGTCATGACATCCCGGATATAGGGGCTGAACTTGAGCCGTCCCTCGATGTACTGCGGCGAATACTTCTCGCCGCCGGCCAGCGCGATCATTTCCTTCACGCGGTCAAGGTAGATCAGGTGACCGTCCGCGTCGAGGGTGCCCGCGTCGCCGGTGCGGAACCAGCGCCGGCCCTGCGCGTCGGTGACCAGCGCCTTCGCAGTGGCTTCGGCGTCCTTGTAGTAACCCTGGAACAGCGTCGCGCCGCTCACCCAGATTTCGCCGTCCTCGACGATCTGAATCTGCATGCCCGGCGGCGGCACGCCCACCGTCTCGAACTTCACGTCGTCGCCGATGTGCAGCGTGTGCACCTGCGCCTCGGTCGAGCCGTACAGCTGCTTGATGTTGACGTCGATAGCGCGGAAGAAGCGGATGACGTCCGGGTTGAGCGCCGCGCCGGACGAGTAAGCCGACCGAACCTGTGTCAGCCCCAGCTTGTCGCGCAGCGGCCGGAACAGGGCAAACTCGCCCAGCGCCTGGAGCAGCCGCCAGAGCAGCCCTACCGGCCGGCGCTGCTCGAAGCGCAACGCGGACACGCGATAGCCAACGGGCATGAAGAGCCGATACAGCAGGCGATTGAGCCGCGAACTCTCGGCCATCCGCACCTGCACCAGCGCCACCAGGTTTTCCCACAGGCGCGCGCTGAACAGCAAAGCGTGGGGCGCGAGCTCGCGGATGTCTTCCTGCACGGTTTCCGGCGCTTCGGGAAAGTTGACGATCATGCCGGTGCGCAGGTGATAGGCCAGGCCCAGCACATTCTCGGTGATCCAGGCCGGCGGCAGAAACGACAGGTACTCGTCCGTCTCGCGCCGCGGATCGATCTGCGCCGTTTGATCGCAACCAGCGAGGAGGTTGGCGTGGCTGATCATCACGCCCTTGGGCAGGCCGGTCGTGCCGGACGTGTAGCAGAAAATCGCCAGGTCGTCGCCGCGCCCCTCGGAGGCGGAGCGGTCGAACAGATCGGGCTGCTCGGCGTCCAGCGCCTGTCCGTCTGCCTGCACGGCTTGGAAGCTCATCAGCCACGCATCGGTGTAGTTCCAGAGCCCTTTATCGTCCCAGTAGATCACGCGCCGGACATCGGGCACCTGATCGCGGATCGACAGGAATTTGTCGCATTGCTCCTGATCTTTGGCGAAGACCAGCACGGCGTTGGCATGCTGAACGATGTACTGGATCTCGGGCGGGGTGCTGTCGGTGAAGATGCCGACGGCGACGCCGCCTGCCGCCTGAATGGCGATCTGCGCCCAGAAGTACTGCGGGTCGTTGTCGCCGATGATGCACGCTTTATCGCCGCGCTGCAAGCCCAGGCGGATCAGGCCCAACGCCAGTCGCCGCACCTGATCACACGATTGCTGCCAGGTGTACGCGCGCCAGATGCCCTTATCTTTCTGGCGCATGGCGATGCGATGATCGCCGAATTGGCGGCGGGCGGCGATCAGGCTCTTGGGCAGCGTATCGGCGGCATCCATGCTATGCCACTTCTCCCAAGTAGGCGTTGATCACGGCCGGGTTGTGGCGAATTTCGTCCGGCGCGCCCGCGGCGATCAGCAGGCCGAAGTCCAGCACCACGACCCTCTCGGCGATGTCCATGACCAGACCCATATCGTGTTCGACCAGCAGGACGGTCATTTTTTGGCGCTCGTGAATGTCCAGGATGAAGCGGGCCATGTCTTCTTTTTCTTCCTGGTTCATGCCGGTCATTGGCTCGTCGAGCAGCAGCAGGCGCGGCTCGAGCGCCAGCGCGCGGCCCAGCTCGACGCGCTTGCGCAGGCCGTGCGGCAGCGCGCCGACGATGGCTTTGCGGATATGCTCCATTTCCAGGAAGTCGATGATGTCTTCGACGATCTGGCGATGGACGAGGTCTTCGCGGTGGGCGCGGCCCCAGTAGAGCAGGCAGTCGAGCAGCCCGGCGCGCATATGGATATGGCGCGCCGCCAGCAAGTTGTCCAGCGTGCTCAGTCCGGTGTACAAGGCGATGTTCTGGAACGTTCGGGAAATGCCCAGTTGGGCGATGCGATGGCGGGGCAGGCGCGTGAGATCATGCCCGTCAAAGAGGATGCGGCCTGTGTCGGGCCGGTAGAACCCGTTGAGGCAGTTCAGCATCGACGTTTTGCCCGCGCCGTTGGGGCCGATGAGTGCGAGAATCTCGCCGGCGCGCACGTCGAAGCGGACGTCGTTCAACGCCGTGGTCCCGCCGAAGCTTAGCGAGACGTTCTGCACGCTGAGCAGCGCGCGGTTATGGGTCGCGTGATCCATGCCGTGTGCGATGAAAGATGGATCGGACATAGAGGCGGGTGGGCGATATGGCGCCTAGTATACCTTAAACGGCGTGCGGTTGTAAAGTCGCTCGTCAAACAGAAGCGATCCTGTCCACCGTGTGCTGCATCCGCTTAAACGGGTGTACAATGGAGGCACTACGATATGCTCGCGAGGGAGCGAACCATGAGTGTAGATATGAGGGCTTTGGCCGATCTGCTGAAAGAACTGCCTCCAGATGCTCTAGAGGAGGTGCGCGACTTTGCCGCGTTCTTATTGGCTAAACAGGAACGCAAAGCTGGGCACCTCCTGCGCCAGGACTGGGCCGGCGCATTGCGAGACTACCGCGGCCAGTACACATCGGTCGAGCTCCAGCACAAAGCGTTGGGCTGGCGGGGCGACTGATGTACGTCGCGGCGGAGCAGCACGATGCCGTCATCGTCAGTTTTGATGGAGACTTTGACCGCGCCGAGCGCGGCCGTGTCACACCGGAGCAAGCACTCAGCCCTCGTTCATGATGCCACTGCGACACCCCGCCCCCAGACCGCTGGATTGATTATCCAGCGGGAGCAGGAAAGGGCGACAAACACTCAAAACGGCTGCCCGGCGGGGACGGAGTAAACCCGCACCGCCATCGTCTTGCCCCTGACCTGCACCGGGCCTTGTTCTTCCACAAGAAGGTCTACGCTCAGACGCTGCCGCGTGTTGTCGTCGATCAGGATAGGCTGCCCGACGACCTTCGTATGCGCTTCCAGGCGTGAGGCAACGTTGACCGTGTCGCCGACGCAGGTGTACGTCGCGCGGTGCTGCGTGCCGGCGTACCCGGCGATCATCTGCCCGGAGGCGATCCCAATGCCAATTCGGATTTGCACCTTGCCCTGGGCGGCCCGCTCCCGGTTGAACAGCTCGACCAGGCTCACCATTTCCAGCGCGGCGCGCACGGCCCTCTCGCAGTGATCCGCGTGCGGCTGGGGCGCGCCGAAGATGGCCATCAGCCCGTCGCCGATCATCTGGTTGACCGTGCCGCCGTGGTCGTTGATCGCCTCGAACATCAGCGCATAGTAGGAGTTGAGCAGCTCGATCGTGTCGGCGGGGGATTGCGATTCGGCAATCGTCGTGAAGGAACGGATGTCGGAGAACATCGCCGTCGCGTCGACGTACTTGCCGCCCAGTGCGAAGCCAGACGTTTCCAGGTCATCCGCGACCTCTTCGGTGGCGAACTTGCGGATCAGCTCGCGCTGCACATCGCGCAGGCGCTTCTTCTCCAGGCTGGCGCCGATGCGCGCCCGCAGCAGCACCGGGTTGACGGGCTTGGTCAAGTAGTCCTCCGCACCCATCTCGATGCACTTCACCACGCTGTCGATCTCGTCCAGCGACGAGGTCATGATGACCGGGATGTTGCGCAGGTGCGTATCGGCCGTGAGCCGTTCCAAAACCTGGTAGCCGTCCAGCTCGGGCATCTCAATATCGAGCAACACGAGATCGAACGGCTGGGTGCGCAACATCTCGAGCGCCTCCCGCCCGTTCTCGGCGAAGGCGACGGTGTGCCCCTGCTGCTCCAGCCTGCGCCCCAGCAGCAGGCGATTCACTTTGTTGTCGTCGACGACGAGCAGGTGGCCGGTTTCGGCGACGCCGTTACGAGCCATGCTGCCACTCCTTCAAGGCGCGCTCGACCCGATCGTACTCGGCGGCGAGCCGCGCCAGCGCGTCGCCCGCGCCGTCGAGGCGGCCCGTTTTGCCTATCATCTCCAGTTCCTTCGCCAGCGCGGACAGATTCTCCGCGCCGAAGCTCGCGCTGTTCGACTTGAGGGAATGCGCGGCGCGGCGGAATGCCTCGGCGTTGTCCTCGGCCAGCGCCTGCCGGAGAGCGGCGATGAGCTGGGGGGAATCATCCAGGAAGGCGCCGAGCAATTCCTCGACGAATGCGGCGTCGGTGGTCGCGATTAACTGGTCGAGCACCGCCGTGTCAATCAGCGTTTCGGCCATATCGTTCTTCGCTCCTTCGTCCAAGAGTGGCTGCCTGACTCAACGCGCCCACCAGTTCTTCTACGCGGATCGGCTTGCTGATGTAATCGTCCATGCCCGCCGCCAGGCACATCTCGCGGTCGCCCTGCATGGCGTTGGCCGTCATGGCCACGATGCGCGGGCGCTGCTCGCGCGGCCAGCGCTTGTTGATCTCGCGCGAGGCATCCAGGCCGTCCATCTCGGGCATCTGCACGTCCATGAGCACCACGTCGTAGGTCTGCCGCTCGATGGCCTCGATGGCCTCCAGGCCGTTGGCGGCGACGTCGGCGCGGTAGCCCATCTGCTGCAGCAGGCGCAGCGCGAGTTTCTGGTTGACGGCGTTGTCCTCGGCGAGCAGGATGCGCAAGGGGTGGCGCCGCGCCATGTCCGGGTCGGTTTGGCCTTGCGACACGCTCGCCCGCTGGACGGGAACGGCCTCCTCCGAGAAGATTCCCACGAGCGCGTCGAACAACTGCGACGGCTTGATCGGCTTGGTCAGATGCGCGGCGAACCCGACCGCGTCCGCGCCGGCCTCGCGCCGGCCGAGCGAAGTGAACAGGACCAGAGGGATAGTGGTGATGGGTAAATGGAGATTGCGGATTTCGGTTGCCAGCGCCACGCCGTCCATGTCGGGCATGTGCATATCGAGGATCGCCACGTCGAACGGATCGCCGCGCCGCAGCCAGTCGAGCGCCTCGGCGGGCGAGGCCGTGTCGCGCGGCTGCATGCCCCACGAGCGCGTCTGCAGGACGAGGATGCGGCGGTTGGTGTCGTTGTCGTCGACGATCAGCACGCGCCGGTGCTGAAGCTGTGGCTGCGCCCCGCGCAGGTCACGCCGCGTGACGACGGGCGCGGCGGCAGCCTCGGTTTGAATCGTGAAGTGGAACGTCGCGCCTGGCCCCCCCTTAGTCCCCCCCGCATG
>DATEUJ010000203.1:0-27018 GCA_035283185.1 Anaerolineae bacterium
ACGCCCGCCAGTACTACCCCGTGCCGCCCGAGGCCATCGTGCCGTCGATGCCCTACGCTATTCCGACGGACCTGATCCTTGGCGCACAGCCCGACATCGTCGTGATCTTCGAAGCATACGGGCGCAACACATTCCTGCAGAATGCAGACTTCAAGGCGCAGTACGAATTGATAGCCACGCTGAGATCGGATGCGGCAACGGATTACAGGTCAGAAGGAATGTTGATCTTCAGGAGAATCGGCAGTGCGAGATGAAGCGCGCAGATGCCCAGGTCTGACCGCTTCATTCTTTCAGCGCAAAGGCCGTGAAGAGATCGCCGAGATTAATGGAGATCGGCACTTGGCTGAGGCGCAGCGCATGGATCAAGCGGCCCATCACGCGCCCGGCGGGTTGACCCAGCAGGCCACCTACGCGCGTGGCAAAGTACCCCAACCGCAGATAGCGCCCCTGTGGCTTCGCGTCCACCACGCGGAACCCGGCCTTCTCCAGCATGGCCGTCAGCGTGCGGCGTGAGAAGAAGTAAATGTGCATCTCCATGAGCCAGGGCCAACGCGCGCCCATCAGGCGTGCGAACGGGCTATCGATATCCATGGTGTGCAGCACCAGCAGGCCCCCCGGCTTCAGCAGGCTGTGGCAGCGCCGAATCGCCGCGTGCGGATCGGTGAGATGCTCGATCACGTCCCATAAGGTAATCACGTCGTACCAGGCTCTCGGCAAGTCGGCCGACTCGAGCGTGCCCTCGATCATCGGCAATCCCTGGTTCAGCGCCTCTTGCACGGCCCAGTGCGAAGGCTCCAACCCCACGGCATCCCAGCCGTGTCTGGCCGCGATCTCGACGAAGACGCCCGTGTACGCGCCCACATCCAGCAGGCGTCCGGGCGGCGGCTTCAGTCTCTCGAGCGGGCGCAAATGCCTCTCGAACGTCAGCACGCGGCCTTCGCGCTCTTCCTGATACAACGGATCTTCGACCGCCACATAAGATTCGAGAATGTCGCTCCCGTCGAGGCGCGGGTTGGCATACACCAGGCCGCAATGGGTGCACTGCGCGATCGTGTGGTGGCGTCCGTAGCCGGAGTATGTGCAGCGAAAGGCGCCGGGATCGCGCGGGAGCGTGTCGTCAGGGATCGTGCTGGGGAAACGGAGCCGGGTGTCTGCCGAGCCGCAAAGGTTGCACACGACGTACTGCATCAGTCGTATCGCTTTCCCGTCAATTTGTCGCGCAGTCGATCGGCGCTCAAACGCACCACGGTGACCATCGCTCGGTATACCTCCTGCTTCGATATTTTCGAGGCGCCGAAGCGCCGATCCTCGAAGATTATGGGCACTTCGCCGACGGTGCATCCCTCGCGCTGCACGCGATACAGCATCTCGATCAAGAAAGAATAGCCGTTCGAGAAGATCGAATCGAGATCGATGGAGGAGAGCACGTCGCGCCGATAGCAGCGGAAACCGGCTGTGCAGTCGGTCGCGCGCAGGCCGAGCATCACCCGGGCGAATGCATTCGCCCCGTGGCTGAGCGCGCGCCGCTTCCAGGTGCAATTCAGCGTGCCGCCGCCGTCCACGTAACGCGATCCGATCACCAGGTCGCGCTCGAAGCTCAGATCGATTATCGATGAGATGTAGCGCGGGTGATGCGAGAAGTCCGCATCCATTGTCAAGATCCGGTCGAAGTCGACCGCGAGCGCGCGCTTGAAGCCGGCGATGTAGGCCGTTCCCAGCCCGAGCTTGCCGGGGCGGCGGACAGTCTGGACGCGGCGCTCGCGCGCCGCCCACTCGTCGGCGCGCCGGCCGGTGCCGTCTGGCGAGTTGTCGTCGACGACGATGACGCTCAGATCGACCGGCAGCGCCAACAGCTCCGTGAGCAGCGCGTCGATGTTATCCAGCTCGTTGTATGTGGGGATGATGACAACGGATTTCATGGATACTGACATCATGCGCGCCGTCTGGCCCCCAGGGCCAATCCGGCCACGACGATAGCCGCGCAGGCCAGCGACGCCCACGCACCAGCGCGAAACGAGTCCGGCTCGTAGCGAAACTGGACGGTATGCTCGCCGACAGGAAACGCGACGGCGCGGAACGTCGAGTTCGCCCTCAAAACAGGCGCGGGCTGCCCGTCGATCGCCGCGCGCCAGCCGGGATACCAAGTGTCCGCTAGTATCAAGTATCCATCCACGTCTGAGGCGGCGCGAATTGTAACGGCGTTGGGAGTATCCTGCAAGGCATGAATCGTGAACTGCGAACCATCGCTCGTCTCCGGCAGAGCGATACCAGGCATCTCCGCCAGGAAGACCACCTGAAGCGGATCGAACGCCGGATCGAGCAAGGCCGGCAGCGGGTCAGGCTCCAGGCGCGCGGAGTGAACGATCCAGGCGCGCGGCAGCATCTCTTCGATGCGGTAGATCGTCGTCGCCGGCGTCCGATCGTGAACCGGCAGCGGGAGATCGCGCGGGCTGGAGATATATCGGATGTGCATGAGGCGAAGGAGGCGCAGCGCGTCTTCGAATGACGCGGCGTTCACAGCCTCGATCAACTCCAGGTAGCGGCCGATCAGCAGCGGGTCGAAGTTGTTCGCCGACGCGAGGCGGTCGATCATCGAAGTATTGGGAATCTGTGTGGCGCGATAATCCATCCACGCCTTGACGCCCTCCGGACCGAAAGACGAAAACGGCAGGGAGATGCCGTACTGCTTGCGCACTGCGGCGTCGTCGTCGTCGAACATGAAGACGCGGCCATCACTGGCGCGCAGCGCCTCCGCCGAAGACGAGGGCAGGCAATACAGCGCCGGATCGATCGTCGGGTTGAGCCTGGCATGCGCCGTGAGCAGGTCGAGCGCGATGACCGCCACGAAAGCGCCTGCCCACCAGACGAATCGCCGAGCTCCTGCCGGCGGGCGGAGTCCGAACAGCAGCCCGCCGATCGCGACGAGCACCCCCAGCCGCAGCGTGGCACCCGGGAAGGTCGCTACGCGCCCGGTGAGGAATTGGCCGGCGGCCAAGCCCGCGACAGCTACGGCGGCGCCAATGACGATCCAGACGCCACTGAAACGCAGGTTGCCCGGCTCGCGAAGCATGCGCTCCGCGCCAATTCCGGCAAGCGCGCAGAGCGCGATGGTGAATACGCCCAACCAGCGCGCCGGACCCTGAAACAGCTCGAAGCCCGGAATCGTGCGGAACAGGAACGGGTAGATCGGGGTGAACCAGCCGAAGGCGAGAATCAGTAAGAGAATCGCGCTCGAGGCGAGAAAGAGGGTCAGAGATTGGTAATTAGGGATTAGGGATTGGGGATTGGGGGTTGGAGTTTGGAGTTTGAAGTTTGAAGTTTGAAGTTTGAAATTTCGCGCTCGTCTCTTCCAGAGGCTCCACGGAACTTCCAAAATAGCCAGCACGGCCAGCGACAGCGGCAGAACGCCGATGTATGCGGCATTTTCCCAGTAGTTGTCGTAGCCCCAGAAGTCGCCGTCGGCCGGGTTGCCGAACAGATCCGGCGCGAGCAGTGTGAGAAGCCGCCACGGCCAGTATGAATGCGTCATGGCGAACGTGTAGTCCAACCCGCCGACGCGCTGCGATTCGCGCGCCAGCTCGGCGGACGGCACGAGCTGGATTGCCGCAAGCCCCAGTCCCAGAAGCACGCCTGCGCTTGCCGAGACCACACGACGCCATTCTCGCGTCGAGAGACCACGATACAGCGCGTATGCGGCCAACAGAATGAGGCCGTGCACGGATGTCTGAGCGTGTCCCGCGAGCAGACCCAGGCCGACGGCGACCGCCAGCCACATCACGTCGAGCAGGCGTCCCGTGCGCATCAGGCGCTCGGCGCGCCACAGCCACGCCGCCACCCAGGGCAGCGCGGCCGTGATGCTCAGAAAACCCAGCCGCGAGATCAGGTAGCCGCTCAACTGAAAGGCAATGGCCGCGATCAACGCGGAGAACGGGCGCAAGCCGATCGAGCGCGCGTACGCGTACATGAACAGACCGGCCAGAACGAGGTGCATGGCCGCCGTATACCCCATCGCGATTTCGGCCGGCGCGAGCAAGTAAAGAAAATTCAGGGGATCGAACGCGCCGGTCTGGAGATTGGCGGCGAGCGGCGCGCCATTGCCCAGCAGGGGATTCCACAGCGGCGCCTCGCCCGAGCGCCACATCTCGGCGGCATAATGCTGCCAGGGATAGAACTGCATGAGCGGCACGCCCCAATACAGAACCTGCCCGCCGAAGACAATCGGCGCGAGCAAGATGAGGGGAAGCGAAACGAGAACGGCACAAACCGTGAGGCGTGAAGCGTGACGAGTGATACGTGCTGAGTGTTCGCGCATCATTCTCGGTCGTACTTTTCCGCCACTTGATAAATGGCATAACCGTCGCGATCGTAACGCAAGTGAAGATAACCCTTGTTCGTCAGGTCCACTGCGCCAAGTGCGCGCTCGCGCGGCCCAACGAATACGTAAGTGATGCTCCATTCACGTAGGAAGGCCTCGCGCCACATGTCGGACGTCGAACGATCATAGAACATTTCGACCAGCGGGCGCTTCTGTTGCAGATGCACCGTCTCAGGCCCATGCCCGGTGAACGATCGCGCCGTGACGCGCGCCGGAAGATAGTTGCCCGTGTCGTAGGCAGAGAGCACAGCGTCGTCGTACGTGGCATGCGCGGCTAACCAGTCGAGCGCGGCAAGCTCGCCGCCGTCGCGGAAGATAGGCATGGACTGCGCGGCGACGCGCAGCGATTGATCGAGCAGCAACAATGAGAAAGTTGGCACGGTGACGAGCAGCAGTCCGGCGAGTGCCCAGCGCTGCATCCCGCTCGACGTGTAGCGCGGGAATCGCGTTAGCCAGCGCACGGGGCGCGATCGGCGTACCGCAGGCAGCACGACCCGAACAAGTGTTGCCGTGGCTAGAATTGAGAGGGGTACCTGCCACGATTCGACCAGCCGCCGCTGCAGTCCAAATGGCAGGTATAGCAGAAATGGAACGACGATAGCCCATCCAACCAGCCGCCGCCACATCCGATCGCGCCGCCAGGCCCAGCGTAACGAGGCCAGCGCCAATCCGGCGAGAATGCCGTAAGCGGCGATGTAGTGCAGCGGATGCGGTGACGTGACCTGGTTCTGCTGGCTCCATACGGCAAACACCGGGTTCGTCCAAAAAACGACGGCGGAGTACGCCGGCACGATCGCGGCGATGGCGCCCGCCAGAACCATACGCCGCACTTCACTCCAATCGATGCCTCGCGTTGACGATGCGATGAACGCGCCGACGAGGGCTGCGTAGACGACAAGCACGTAGAAAGGCACGATGAGCGCCATCATCGACCAACACAAGCCAACGAGCAAACCTATCCGCAAATCCCTTCTGGCCCATCTGTGTCCGAGCGCTCCCGGCGACCACAGCCACAGGAGCCCCAGCAGCAGCAGCGTGCGCGCCAGCGCGATGTGCGGGAATGCATATACCACGAGGAAGGTGAAGCCTTCGGGCAGAATGAAATCGAGCGGGGGACTCCCCAACCACTGTGGTTGACCGCTCAGGATCAACATCCATCCGAGTCCCCCGGCAAACGTCGCCAGCCAGAACGCGATGCGGCGGATGGCGATCGATCCGGTAAACGCGGCAACGAATCGATACAGCGTGATCATCAGTATCGCGCCGAAAATCAGTCGCGCCGCATGATAAATCGCTTCCAAGGCCAGGCCGGTAAGCGCGGCCACTTTTCCGAGCAGCAAATGGAACGAAAAGAAAAACGCGCCATCGTGCGGCTCGGACGTGTAGACAATGTGAAACAACCACTCGCCGCTCGCGCCCTGGCGCATCTTGGCAAAGTACGAATAGACGTCTTCGACGGCAAACGTCGCACCACTGAAGACGCGATCCGGTGTCGAGCGGAAGATGCCGATCGCGTACGGGACACTCGTGACTACCAGCGCGATGGCGATCCACAGCGCGACCCAGCGCCACTCCGATCGGCTGACATGGCCCCGATCCATCATGCCGTCGATGGCCTCCGCACGACAATCTTAACTATTAGCAGACCAATAACCCCTAAGCCGCTCAGCGCGACGCCCACTTTGATCGCCGGGGGATCGTACACAAACGCAACTTCGTGAAGCCCATCCTGGAGATACACGCCGCGCAACACGCCGTCGACCGGATGGATCGTCGCCATCTCGCCATCCGCCGACGCACGCCAGCCCCGCTCGTACACCTCACTCACGACTAGCAATCCAGGGCCACGCGCCGATACCACCATTCGATCCGGTGCCCGGAAGACGATCTGAGCTTCACTCTCGACGGAATCCAGATTCAGAGGACGCCCCCCTTCCACGACCGCCTCTTCGCGTACGTCATGCGACATTAGCCAGTTGAGTGCGCGGTCTTGATCGCTTGCTACGTCGACGCGGCCCACCACCCTGGCAGGCGGAGACACACGTGTGTTCTCGTAAATATGCGCACCCTCGATGCGCGCCACCTCGATCAAATCGGGATGCGCAATCGCAAAATGTGCGACGACGTAGCGCACGTTGAGCAAACCCAGCAGAGCCGGATCGGGCGCGACGCCGGACAGCAGCGTGCGCACGTCCTCGTCGCGCCCCAACCCCTCAAAGGCAGGCAGCGTCACCGAGTAGCCCCACTCGCCCACGCCGCTTGCACGCTGCATGAAGCGCACGGTGCGCTCGAGCTGAAGAGGATCGATGCCGTCGACCAATTCCAGGTCGTATTCCTGCGCCACGTGCTGAGGCACACTATACGACGGCGAGTACACGCGGTAAAGCGTGCCTGGAGTCTCCGAGACGAGAAAATCGGCCACCGCGCGGCCATCCGCGAACGCCTCGCCCTTCGCTACGACGCGATATTGCCCCCACCCCACCCATATCAGGTCAATCGCGATCAGCACCAGCACAAGCACACCGAAGCGCGACGGCGCGAGACGCCCGCTCGCGCGAGCGACAACCAGCACGATGGCGAGCGGCAAGACGACGGCCAGGCCGATCAGGCTTAAGCCTGCGCGTCCTGCTCCGGCTTGCCCACTCGTGTATGCGAGAAGCGTGCCCCCTAAGCCGAACACCAATGCAAACCATGCCACGAGCAGGCCGACGAGCATCCAAGGCTTGCTCAATCGCGCTTCCTTGCGTTTGATCATTGCGGTGACACCCGGGCCGCAGGCGAGCGCAGCCGCAAACGCGACCAGGAACCAGGCTCGGCCCGGCACGCGGAGCAGCGACACGCCCGGCAGCCGATACATCAGATCGTACAGCGGCGTGTTCGCGCCCAGCGCGGCGATCGAACCTATCACCACCAGTGTGATCAGCCAGATCGCCGCTCGGCGCTGCTCGCGTAGCAGACTCTGCAGACCGATTAGAGCGAACACCAGGACAGCCAGGCCCACGTACGTCAACCTCTCCGCTTCGCCTCGAACGGCCAGGAGCACACCGGGGAGATACTCGAAGGGCAGAGAGTATGCGCCGGCTTCACCTGCCGAGAGGCTGGCGCGTGTCGACTCGCCGGCGAGGGTGAGCGCCGGCAGCCACGCTGCCGCGCCGACGAGGAGCGCTACGCTCAAGATGATCGACAGATGCCATACCCTGACGCGCAACGCTCGTGAGCCATCGTCGCCGATCAGCACGTAGGCCGCAGTCACAACCCCGGCGTACACGACCGCTCGGAGGTCGGCTAGCGCGCACAGCCCAAGCGCTCCGCCCGAAACGAGCGCGCCTTTCCATGTGGCGTCGCGGCGATACGACCATACGGCCAGCGGTATCCATGGCCAGGACTCGACGAGCGTCACGTGTCCCGCGCCCATGTGCCCGACGACGCGGGGCGCGATGCCGCAGGCCACGCCCGACGCCGCCGCTCCGACCCAGCCTACTCCAAACGAGCGCGCGAGAAACATCATCGCCACGCCGCCCAGAGCCAGGTGCGCGGCGAGAATCAGCTTGAAGAACGTTTCCAGAGGCAGCGCGATCGACAGCCAGTTCGGCAGGTACCACGTGCCCGTCACCGGGTCGGCTGCAAACGGCGTCCCGCCCAGGATCGACGTGCGCCACAGCGGCAGCGCGCCTGTCTGGCGCAGCGATGCATTGAGATAATCGAAAGCCGGCCAGTGGGTGATGGTGAGATCGGTGAACGAGGCTTGCGGCGGATAGACCAGTCCTTCCGGCTGCAGCAGCGCCGGAAGCAACAGCGCCAGCACGGCGATCAAAACGACCATCGATGCGAAGACGGCCTCTGGACACCCGCTCCTCGATTCGCGCATCACACCCTCTCAATCACGTGTCACACCGATTTCCCTGGGGACGTTTTTTGGCTCCGAAATTGGGAAATACTTGCCAATCCGTGTAATCCGTGGGAAATCCGTGTGTCACGGAGCCTTGTAGATCGCGACATTACCGGCGACAAAAGCAGCCTCCCACTCCGGTTCAGGCGCTCCGAGTTTTCTTTCGTGTGGGCCGAAGAAGATGAAATCGACGCCGTAGTCTCGGATCACGCCGGCGCGGTCCACGGAACTCGAGAAGAACTGCTCGACCGTCGCCTTCCTTTTCTCTGCGTCGAGCGTCTCAAACGGATGCCCGTACAGCACGCGCACGCCGGCCCAGCCGGGCAGGAATAGCCCGGTCTCTGGCGCGGCGATCACGACCGATTCGTGAGGCACATTCTCGTGCAGCCACTGGAACGACGTGGCTTCGTCTGCCGTGACGAACAGGCGAGCGTCGGGCGGCTGAACGAACGACGCCGTCGAGGTAGCCAGCAGCAGCAGCAAAGTGGACGGCAGCGAGATGGCGAACACGATGATCGGCAGCCCGCGAGCCGCGCGACCCCGGAATCGAGGCGCCAATACATACATCAGTCCCACGCCACCCAGAAGGACGACAGGAATATGCAGGCCAAGCGAGAAGCGCCGCTGCAGCGCAAACGGCGCGTACAGAAGCAGGGCACTGGTGACCGCCCAGGCCACCAGCATCACGTCTGCGTCGCGCCCGCGTTTCAACGCAAAGCGCGCGCCCGGGATCGCCAGGATCGACATCACCCCGTAACCTATCAGGTACTCGCCCACCTGAGGCGACGGCGTGACGTTTTGCGCCGTCCATCCTTGCAGGATGGGATCGCGCTGTGTGACCAGGTAGAAATACAACATCAGCGGCGTCATGATCAATCCGGCCGCCAACACAGCTCTCGCCTGTCTCATTGGAAATGTCCGGCCACGCTCATCTTCTGGTGGTCTCGCCCACCTAAGAAGCAAGAAAGCTCCGAGCGCAGCAAACACGGCGATAGGCGCGAACGGTTGAAGCACGGCCAACGCCACCGAGGCCAGCACGGCCACCAGAACCGATCCATCGATCACTGCCATGAAGATAGCTGCCATCAGCGCCATCGCAAGGGCAAAGTGCGCATTCGTCAATACCGCGAAGAAGGTGTTCGATTCCGGTATGGTCAGATCTGTTCCACTAAGCCCAACCCAGCCCAGGCCGGATGTCAGTGCCACAAACCACCATGCCCGTTGCCGTTCGGCGGTCGCATCGAAGACGCGCGCCAGCAGCACGTAGGCCACGACCAGCAGCACCCATCCGCCGATGATGCGCGCCGCATGATACACCGCCGTCAAGGGCAGGCGCGTGATGCGAGCAATGTGGCCCAATCCCAGGTGATAGGTCAACAAGATCGCATCGGCTTCGTCGTTATACGTGTACGGCAGTCGAAACAGCCACGAGCCTTCATAGCCCTGCCGCATCTTGGCAAGGTAAGTCTGTCCGTCGATGGGGTTGACCAGCAGAGCGCCAAAGCGCAGATCAGGCGGCGTCGACAGCGCCACGACGAGGAACGGCAGCGAGCTGAGCAGCACGGCGGCCAGTGCGGCCAAAGCGACCCATCGAAACTCAGAATGCGGAATAACTGGGCTGGAACGCGGACGTGGAGGCATGGTCGTGGCTCGTGAGAGACGAGGACCGGAACCCGGTATCGCCGGCTGGTGGGGATTGTAGCACAACACGCGGCTTGCATTCCACTCAAGCGTGGCTATACTATGACTATGCGCCGTGACGAACGCCTTTACGAATTACAGAAGGTCGATCTGGCACTGGACGCCGCCCGCAGGCGCGTGCGCGAGATCGACGCGCAGCTCACCGACAGCGAAGCGCTGCGCGCTGCGCGGGATGCAGATCGACAGCTCCACGACAAGCTCGCTCACTTGCACGCGCGCGCCAAAGACCTGGAGCTGCAGTTGGCCACGCTGGACAACAAGATCAGATCGGTCGAGGATCGCCTGTACAGCGGCGCAGTCAAAAATCCCAAGGAACTCAGCGATCTGCAAAAGGATGCCGCGTCATTGCGGCGACAAAAATCCAGCGCGGAAGACGTGCTGCTGGAGGCCATCCTCGATGGCGAACAAACCGAGCAGATGGTCCAGGCAGCCCACGACGAGCTGGCGCGCCTGGAAGACGAGTGGCGGAGCAAGCAGGCTGCTCTCCTCGACGAGCGTGCGCTCTTGAACGGGAACGCGGCGACAGCAGAAACGGAGCGCGCTGCGCTGCGAGCGAATGCCCCACCCCCCGACCTGGCCGTCTACGATCGACTGCGCGCCAAGAAACACGGGACGGTCGTGGCGCTCCTCGACGACGGCGTCTGCGGCGTGTGCGGCGTCCAGCCCTCGGCCAACAAGCTGGCCCACCTGCGCCGCGACGACGAGCTGTTTCCGTGCGGGAATTGCGAGCGCATCCTGCTCGAGATGTCCTGACGCGCTGCGCGCTCCCGCTGCCGACTGCCTAATAGCACTGATGCGCGACCGCGACTTCTCCACGAAGATCCTTCTCATCGAAGACGACGTCGGGCTGGCCGAGTTCATGCAGTACCAGATGCAGCGCGAAGGCTACGACGTGCGCACCGCCCATCACGGCGAGGAAGGCCTGCGGCTCGCGCAGCAGTGGCAGCCCCATCTGGTCGTCCTCGACATCATGCTGCCCGAGATGGACGGCTGGGCGGTCTGCCAGCGCTTGCGCGAGACGTCGAACGTGCCCGTCATCTTCACGACCGCGCTCGGTGCAGAGCGCGACGTGGTGCGTGGGCTGGAGATGGGCGCTGACGACTATCTGATCAAACCTTTCGGACCCAAGGAGCTGATCGCGCGCATTCAAGCTGTGCTGCGCCGGCACGCGCAGCCCCATCCCCGGAGCCGCGTGTACCAGAACGGCCGGTTGATCGTCGACGTCGATCGACGCGAGGTGAAGGTCGACGGCGCGACCGTCACGCTCACGCCGATCGAATACAAGCTGTTGGCTTACCTGGTCGAAAACGAAGACAAAGTCTTGTCGCACGAGACGCTGCTATCGCACGTGTGGGGGCAAGAGTACGCGCAGGATCGGCGATCCCTCAAGCTCTATATCTGGTATCTGCGCCAGAAGATCGAGGTCGACCCTGCCCGTCCCAGGCTGATCGTCACCGAGCGCGGCGTCGGCTACCGGCTGGCGCGCGCCAACTCGACGCGCCGGACGCCTCAGTCCGGCGGCGCGCGATGACGCCGGGCAGACTGTAATAATGAGGTAGACTCACGTGCTGCATCTTCCCGTACAAGCGTCTGCAGCGCAAGGGGCGCTTGACTCCTCGTCGTTTTTCCTCGGCCTGGCCGCCGGGCTGGCCATTGCGGGTCTGCTGTTGCTCTTCCGCAAGCCGCTCGCCGGCGGCGCCGGCGCCGTGCGAGAACGCGCCCGGATTCTGGGCGAGCAGTTGACGGCCGGCGCGGAGAGCCGCTATCTCGAAGCGATGCGCGAACGGCTGGCAGAATTGCACGTGGGCGAGCTGGCTGCGCCGTTTGAGGATGTCTACCTGCCTCCTCACTTCGAATCGCCCATCCCGCGGCCGTCGCTCGCGCACAGCGCCGACTCAGCCGAGCCTCGACCGATTTCGCTGCGCCAGGCGCTCGCGTCGGCACAGCGGCTGGCCGTGCTGGGCGCCTCGGGGACGGGCCGCACAGCGCTGCTGGCGTACCTGGCCCGCGTCTTCGTCGAGAACGAGGCGCGGGACAAGCTGCGGCTCGACGAAAACCGTTTGCCCGTGCTTGTCCACCTCGCCGAGATCGATTGGGGCGCACAGCAAGGGCAAGCCGATGCCGCCGCGCCGCTCGTCGACGCCGCCATTCTGCACGCGCCACGGCTGGTCGCCGCGAACCTCGTGTCGCTGCTCAAGCGCAGGCTTGGCGGGGAGGACCTGATCGTGCTGATCGACGGCTGGGATGAGATCGCGCCGGAAGATCGAGACGCGGCTCTAGCGTGGCTAAGCGCGCTCGTCGAGCGCTACCCCCATCACCGGTACGTGATCGCCTCCGCGCCGCAGGACACCGATTCGCTGCACCGGGCAGGCTTCGCCTGTCTGACGATCGGCCCGCTGACCATACGGCAAATTCAGCCGTTGGCCGATCGCTGGGTCGCCGTGGCCGAAGGGGGCGCGAGCGATGTGGAGATACTCGTCGAATCGATCCGGCAGCCTCCGGGCATTGCGCCGCGCCCGCTCGATTTCACGCTGGCGCTCAGCGTGTGGCTCAGGCGCGGCAGCATGCCTCTGAATATTCCCAATGCGTACGACCGATGGATCGACCTCGCCCTGTCCGAAAGCGGCGTCAGCGACGCCGCTGCGGCGCGAACCGTGTTGGGGCGGCTCGCCTGGAGACTGTTCGAGGAAGACCGATTGATCACGACGCGCGAGGAAACGCTCGACATGGCGAAGGAGACGCAGGCGTCGCCCGAAGCAGGCAAGCCGTCGCACTCGCCTGCAGAGATCGCGAACAGCCTGGCACAAGGCTCGGCGTTATTCATTCCGCTCGGGCACGGCGTCGCCTTCGCGCATCGACGCGTCGCCGCCTACCTGGCCGCGGAGCACGCGCGCGACACGGGGCAGGCGATGGCGCTCGCCGCCCGGCTCGGCGATCCGGCGTGGGACGACGTGACCTATTTTTTCGCGGCGCTAGGCGACGCAGCGCCCCTCGTCCGCGCCGCTCTCGCCAGGCCTGACGATCTATTCCTCACCACGTATCGGCGTCTGGGCCATTGGGCCTCGATCGCGCCGCCCGACGCCGAGTGGCGCAAGCGCGTGATGGGTGACCTGGTGAAGCCGCTCTTGTCGCCAACCACGCCTGAACCTCTGCGCAACGCGCTTCTGCGCATCGTCGTGTCGACGCGCGACAAGGGACTGACCTTTCTGTTCAAACAGGCGTTGGGACGCCCGGAGCTGGCGCTCCGCCGGCTCGGGCTGCGCGGCTTCGGCCTGATGCGCCGCGAAGCCGACGTCGCGCACGTCGCGCCGATGGTCAACGACGCCGATGCATCGGTGCGGGCCGAGGCGCTGCGCGCGTTGGGCGAGATTGGGCGGCAGGCGGCCATTGACGCGCTGGCGCAGGCGCTGCTCGACCTGGACGACGATTCACGGCGGGTGGCGGCGGAGTCGCTGGCCGAATGCGGCACGGCCGGCTGGGAGCTACTCAAAGAGGGCGCCTCGCTCACCGACGACAAGGGCGCCGACGTGATGCGCGTGCGCCGCGCGGTGACCTTCGGTCTGGCGCGCGTCGGCGAAGACTGGGCGCGCGACCTGTTGGTCAAGATGGAGCGCGGGGACAAGCAGTGGTTCGTCCGCTCCGCCGCAACAGACGCCTTGCACATCAGGAACGAAGAGTCCGGCGAAGGCGATGCGATCGATCTGACGCCGCTGGACCGTGACAACCTCGGCTGGCTGGTGCAGTGGACGGCGCAGAAGGGCCAGCCGATCGGCATCGGCCAGTCGGCGGCGCAGGCGCTGCAGCGCGCGCTGGAGGAGCCTGATGTCAGCGTGCGGCTTGCCGCCGTCTATACCTACGCCCACCTCGGTGATGGAGAGATCATCCCGGAACTGCGCAAGCGCCTCAAAGACGACGATTCACTGGTCAGGGACGCAGCGTATCGCGCGCTCGAAGAAATCGCCCGGCGGACAGGTGAGGTTGTGCCGCAGTGAGCGGTGTAATCATTGCGCCTCTTGTGATAGAATAGATGCGAGCCATGCGGTCCTGTTAGGAGGAAGCAAAGCATGTCCACCGTTCACGTTGCAGCACAACTGTCGACCGATGAGTTGCTCAAGGCCATCAAGCAATTGAGCCTGCCCGAGCTGGAGCAGTTTGTGTCTCAGGCAATCGCATTGCAGGCCCAGCGCAAAGCGCCCAGCCTGTCGCGTTCCGAGGCCCAGTTACTGCTCGAAATAAACCAGGGTCTTGCACCGGCTGTTCAGCGCCGATACGATGAGTTGATCACCAAGCGGCGAGCGGAGACCCTGACACCACACGAACACGAAGAGCTGCTAAGACTAACGAACCAGAGTGAGCAGCTAGAAGCGCGACGAGTGCAGCTCCTGTCTGAACTGGCACGCCTCCGCCAAACTACGGTCGCTGAACTGATGGACAATTTGGGGCTGCGGCCGGCCGCCTATGTCTGAAGGCCGCGTCACTGCTGAACTCAAACAGCAAGTCATCGAACGCGCCCACGGCTGCTGTGAATACTGTCGTAGCCAGGCGCGTTTTGCGATTCAGCCCTTTTCGGTCGAGCATATTGTGCCCTTGAGTCGAGGTGGCACCACGACTCCGGACAACCTAGCGCTGGCTTGTCAGGGCTGCAACAACCATAAGTACAACAAGACCGAAGATCCTGACCCTGTGAGTGGTGTCAACGCGCCGCTCTTCCATCCGCGACGCCAGCACTGGCGTGACCATTTTGCATGGAGCGATGATTTCACGCTGGTTATCGGATTAACGCCCACGGGACGCGCGACTGTGGCATCTCTGCAACTCAATCGAGAGGGCGTGGTCAACGTGCGACACATACTCTATTCGATTGGCGAACACCCGCCGGCAGAACCTGACGAGCATACATGAGGGAACAACCGGCCGGCCGGAGTAGCCACATGGCAGAGGCACCCATGACCAACGAGAAGCACATTCACCGCAAGAGGGGCGCAAGAGTGCGGCTATTGACAAACGGCGCAACTTGGCACATAATAATGTTGCACCCCCGGGTAGTAGCTTCGGCGAACCCGGTGCGAAGCCGCCGCAGGGCGGCTTCTATGTTTTCATCCATGAAAGCCATCGTCTACGACGACGGCTTCAGCCTGTATTACGGCGCGGTCAAAGGCACGTCTTTTCGCTGACTGAACATCGCGGAAATGTGCCGGCTTTTGCTGCCGCGCGACCGAATCCACCGGATCAATTACTCACCGCGCTGGTCGACCCCCGCCCCGGCGACCCCGATCAGCGTGTTCGACAAGAGACCTACCTGCGCGCACTGGCGACTATTCCGAACCTGTCCATCACTCTTGCCGTCATCGTGTCGAACGACTCGGACCTGCTGCTGCCAATTCGCTTTGTAGCGGAGGAGTTGGGCAAGCCGGTGGGCCTGCTCAACCCGCAGAGAAAGCATCCGAGCGTGGCCCTGTCACCGCACGTCACATTCATCAAGCAGATTCGCGCCGGGGAGCTGGCGAAAAGCCAGTTTCCAGCGACGCTGACGGATCGCCGTGGAAGTTTCTCAAAACCCCCGTCATGGTGAACGAGACATCGCACGCAACCGGCGCAAGAAGTGAGAAGTGCGGTTCATCGTGGCGATGAAGTCATGAGGTACGATCTTGAGCGACGGCGTCACAAGAGAGGGAGCAGAAGGATATATGACCGACTACATTCTGGCAAGTCCCGCCGAGATGGAACGGCTTCGGCTGCAGGCACGCGCCTGGGAGCCGGACGCAGAGACCATGCTCGATCGCATTGGCATCCAGCCCGGCTGGTCGTGCGTCGACGTCGGCTGCGGCGCGATGGGCATCCTCGGCCCGCTCCGCAGGCGCGTCGGCTCGACCGGCCGCGTCGTCGGCATCGACAGAGAGCAGCCGCTGCTGGCGGCGGCACACGCCTACGTTCGAGAAGAAGGGCTGTCGAACGTCGAGATTCTGGAGCGGGACGCGCTCAATACCGAACTGCCGCGTGCGGCGTTCGATTTCGTACACGAGCGGTGCGTGTTTCCGCACGTCGATTCGCCAGAAGCGGTATTGCGGGAGATGATCGCGCTCGCTAAGCCCGGAGGCATCATTGCCGTGCAGGAGGCCGATCAAAGCTCGTGGAACTTCTACCCGCCAAGCCCAAAGTGGCCTCGACTTAAGGCCATCATCGAGGCGGCGTTCGGCCTGCGCGGCGACATCAACATCGGGCGGCGAACGTTCGTCATGCTCCGCCAGGCCGGCCTCGAAGGTGTGACTGTCCGGGCCGCGGTGCTGGCGCTTCAGGACGGGCATCCCTATATGCGGCTGCCTATCGCCGGCGTTTCGGCCATGCGCAAGGCCATTGTAGAGGCCGGACTCTCGACGGACGAAGAACTCGATGATCTGCTGGCGGATGTCGAGCAGCGGGCGGCCGACCCGGATACGATCCAGATCACGTTCACACTCACACAGGTGTGGGGACGGAAAGCGCGGAGCTCCTGAAGCGGCCAGACTACGTGCGCTGGCGAGGAAGAGGTTGCTATCCACGAAGATGCCAAGAACGCCGGGAAGGATCAGGAGCCTTTGCCCGTAGGCAATGGTGAGAATGCGCGCTCCAGTCGCGACCGCGTCAGGCCCTCAATGTGGACCACCTTGCTGCGACTCTTGCCGCCGCTGACGATCGATACCAAGCGCTTAGCCACACCCAATTCCTTCGCCAGAAATCCAATCAGCTCCTCATTCGCCGCGCCCTCGACCGGCGGCGCAGTCAGCTTCACCTTCAACGCATCTCCCTGCACGCCGGTCACCTGATTGCGGCTCGAACGGGGAATGACGCGCACGGCGAACGTCACGCCCCCGGCCGACTCCTCAATCTTCCAGCCACTCATCACGCCAGCGAGACCAGCACCCTCAACACAACCTGCTTGGCGACGATAATGAGGATGAACGCCACGACTGGGCTGAAATCGACTACGCCGGCCAGCGGCAGGAAGCGCCGGATAGGCGCGAGCAGCGGTTCAGTCAGCCGATACAGCCACTGCACCAGCGAGTTATATGGATCGACCTGGAACCACGACGACAGTACGCGAGCCAACAGGATGAACGAGTACAAATCGAAGAGAAGGCTGACAATGCCGATCAATTGAACCATGTGGCCGTCGCTCCCAATCTATGTTCTCTCGCCGAAGATGGCTCGCCCGATGCGCACCATCGTCGCGCCTTCCTCGATCGCCACTTCGAAGTCGTCGGTCATGCCCATCGACAAGTGCCGCCAGTCGCAGTGCGGATGACGAGTCGCCAGCTCATCGAGCAGGCGGCGCAGCGCTTGAAACACCGGACGTGCTTGCTCCTGCTCGGAGACGATGGGCGCCATTGTCATCAATCCGGCTACTATCAGGTACGGCAGTGCGGCAATGGATTCGATCGTCGTCTGCAGATCCGGATTGTCGCCGAGATTCTGGCCTTTCAACCGAAAGCCATACTTGCCGGGCTCTTCAGACAGGTTGAATTCCAGCAACACGTTCAATGTCTTACCCGATTGCCCCGCGAAACGACTCAGCCGCTCGCCGAGCTTCAGGCCATCCACCGAATGCACCCAATCGAATAAGTCTGCGACCGTCTCGGCCTTGCGGCTCTGCACGTGCCCGATCATGTGCCAGGTGATGGCTGATGGCCGATGGCTGATGGCCGATGGCCGATGGCCGATGACTGATGACTGATGACTGATGACTGATGACTGGTCGCTGATGGCCGATTGCACGGACGGTATCTTGAGGGACGCCTCTTCCGCGCGATTCTCGCCGAAGTGCCGCACGCCCAGCTCGAACGCTTCGAGGATCGTGTCCGGCGGGTGGCTCTTGGTCACTGCGACCAGCGTGACTTCGGACGGATCGCGTCCTGAACGGCGCGCGGCCGCCGCCATACGCTCCTGGACACGAGCCAGATTATCGGCGAGCGCGCTCATGGGTTCAACGCGACGACCAATCCGAAGCGGCCGGTGAGGCCGTTCTCGGCGCGATGAGAAAACCACTCGCGCGTGTTGCTCGCCGTGCACATGCCCGACGCTTCGATCGCGCCGACGCCCGCCTGCTGCGACTGTGCGATGACCGCGGCTGCCAGATCGAGGTGCGGGCGACCATTCCGGCCAGGCTGTGCAAGCCGCGTCCCGGGCGGACACGCCGCCGCCACCTGCTCGACGACGTCAGGCCTCACTTCGTAACGCTCGACGCCGATCGCCGGCCCGATGCCGGCCCACATGCGGCGCGGATCGCTGCCGAACGCATCGGCCATCGCGCGCACCGTCGCCTCGACGACGTTCATGGCGGCGCCGCGCCAGCCGGCGTGCGCCACGCCGATCGCCTGCCGCACCGGATCGTAGAGCACGATGGGCGCGCAGTCGGCGAAGCGCATCGACAGCGGCAGGCCGCGCTCGCACGTGACGACCGCGTCAGCTCTTGGCGGCTCGCGCCCGAGATCGTCGCGCGTCATCACCGCCACGTCGTGGCCGTGAACCAGCCAGGCCGTGACGGCTTGCTCTCGCCGATAACCCAGCGCGTGCAGCACACGCCGATTGTTCTCGGCCACCGCGCCAGGATCGTCGCCCACCGAGCGGCTCAAGTTCAGCGAGGCGAAGGCTCCCGCGCTGACTCCACCGTGGCGAGTGAAGACGGCGTGGCTCGTCTCAGAATAGTCGAGCAATCCCTCAAATTGAAAAGCGATGAGATGCTCGTCGCCCGCGCTTGCAGGACCGGCGGTCGTCGAACTCGAAGTGAATGTGATGCGCTGCAAGGAGTGATCGTCTCTCAACAGGCGTCACGCCACGTCCAGCTTGTAGCCGACGCCTCTCACGTTTTTCAACAAGATGGGCCGCGTTGCATCGGCCTCGATCTTCTGCCGCAAATGATGGATGTGCCACTTGACCAGCTCGCGCGCTTCTTGCTCGTCGGCGTCGTAACCCATCGCGCGCCGCGCCAGGTCGACCGGCGTCACGACGGCTGGCGCGCGCTCGGCCAGATACCCCAGTATCTCGAACTCGGTGGGCGTGAGGTCGAGCTGCGTCTCGCCCAGGATGGCTTCGTGCCGCTCGCGGTCGATGATCAGCGAGCCGGTGCGCACGTATCGCCCAACCGTCACCGTGCCGTCGCCCATCGCGTCGAGCATTGAACCTGTGGCGGGCGCCTCGCCGCGCAAGACGCGCAACCCTTGCGTGAGCTGCTGCTCCAGCGCCTGCAGCAACTCGAGCCGCCTGGCGAACCCATACCGCTTGGCCAGGCCCTCGCGCAGGCTGCGCCGGATCTCCCCGATCGGGCACGGCTTGTAGAGGTAATCGTGTACGCCGGCCCTCAGGCAGGCGACGGCGCTCTCCAGCGCAGGATAGCCGGTGAGGACGACGACCACGATGTCCGGCCAGCGGCGGCGAATGTCGCGCACCAACTGCACGCCGTCGATGCCGGGCAGACGGATGTCCGTGATCACCACGTCGTACGCCAGGATCGACATCTTGCGCAGTGCTTCTTCTCCGCTCCCGGCCGTCGTGACGTCGTAGTCGTCGCGGCCCAGGGCAGTCTGCAGCATGGCGCGCAGTCCGTCGTCGTCTTCGACGATGAGGAGGGTCGGTCGATCGGGCATGGCTCAACGTCTCAGCCGCAGGCGCAGCCCGACCAGCAGGCCGGCGGAACCGATGAGAATCAAGCTGAGCGGCAGCCATCCGCCCGGCGCGCCGGCGTCAGGCAAGAACTGCGGCGGAGACGCGACGGACACAGGCCCGAATGCCGGTCCGAACGGGAAGCACGCCAATCGAGCCGTGCCGTCCCGGAAAGTCAGGCCTGCGCAGTTCGTGTAGGGCGTATCGTTCGCGAACGCACGAGTGATGACGACGTCGCTGACGACCGTCACCGTCTGGCCCGGCGCGAGTGTGTCCACCTTCACGGTGACGATGCCGCGTGAGACGACGACAGTGCCCTGCGACGCCGTGACGCCGGCGAGGGCCATGTTGTCGGGCACCGGATCGGTGATCACGACGTTGTCGGCGTTGGCCGTTCCGGCATTCGTCGCCGTAATCGTGATACGCGCGGCCTGCCCCACGTTTGGGCGGGATGGAGACATCGTCTTTGACAGTACAGGATTAGGCCCACCGAACTGAGCGGCCGCTGTCAAAGTCGGTGCGAAGGACAGTACTGTAACCAGCAGGCACACCCTAATTAGTTGACGCATATGCCACCCCTGCCGGAATGTTGCACCGGCCACACATGAAGATTCTGAAGCAACGTAGGGGCCGGCCTCGCGCCTGTCCGGGGTGCCCCTACGACAATCGGAAATTAGACATGCGTACGGTATGACCGGCACGTGCCTCGGTAACGTATAGTATACTGTTGCCGCCCAATAAAGCAAGTGCGGGCAACACCAGATGCGCCGTCTTGACGAGCGCACGCGCATAGAGGATAATCCGAACCATGCAAATCGGCATTATCGGACTCCCTCGATGCGGCAAGACGACGCTGTTCCACGCCCTGGCCGGCGGGGAGAAAGCCGTCGCGACGTTCTCCGCCGGCCCTCTCAAGATTCAAACCGCCGTGGCCTCCGTGCCCGACGCGCGCCTCGACGTCCTCAGCGCGATGTTCAAGCCGCGCCGGGCCGTTTACGCGAAGGTGACTTACGCCGACGTCGGCGGCCTCGATAAAGGCGTCGGCAAGACCGGATTGCCCGGCCCGTTCGTGAACCAGATCGGCCAGATGGACGCGTTCGTCCACGTCCTGCGCGCGTTCGATGATCCGAGCGTGCCGCACAGTGAAGGCTCGGTCGATCCGCTGCGCGACAGGGCGATCCTCGACACCGAGTTTCTTCTGAATGATCTAGGCATCGTCGAAAGGCGATGGGAGCGCGTCGACCAGAGCATAAAGAAAGGCGCGCCCGATCGCGAGCAGGCGGCCAAGGAGAAAGCGCTGCTCGCGCGGCTCAAGGAGACGCTCGAAGCGGAGACGCCGCTGCGCGCCGTCGCGCTGAGCGCCGAAGAGGAGCAGAGCTTGCGTGGCTTCGGCCTGCTCACGCTCAAGCCGATGCTCTTGGTGTTCAACGTCGGCGAAGGCAGCCGCGCGCCCGATTTCGAATCCGATTCCGCTAAAATCGCTATCGTGGCGCTGAACGCCCGGCTCGAGCACGAGATCATCGAGCTGTCCACCGACGACGCCGCGCTGTTCATGCAGGAATACGGCATCTCTGAGCTGAGCCGAACGAAAGTGATCCGGCTGTCATACGACTTGCTCGGCGTGCAGTCGTTCTTCACCATCGGCGAGGACGAGGTGCGCGCCTGGACGGTGCGCAAGAACGCCACGGCTCTCGAGGCAGCAGCGGCCGTGCACACCGACCTGGCCCAGGGCTTCATTCGCGCCGAGGTCGTCTCGTATCACGATCTGGTCGAGCTGGGCGGCATGAACGAGGCCAAAGCCAGGGGCAGGCTGCGACTGGAAGGCAAAGAACACACGGTGAAGGACGGAGACATCGTCCACATCCGGCACAGCAATTGACGGCGCATGCCCGATCGATCCCCAGTTGTCATTCGACGCTGAAACGTGGTACACTTTTCAGGTGAATCGATCTATTCGGTCTTCAGGCCGCATGACCCAGCTCTTTCTCATCCGACATGGTCTCAACGATTGGGCCGATAAGAAACTTGCCGGCTGGACGCCCGGCGTGCATCTCAACGACGCCGGCCGGCGACAAGCCGAGGCGCTGATTGAGCGGTTAGCGCCTATCGATCTTGAGGCGATCTACAGCAGCCCTTTGGAACGCGCCCTGGAAACGGCCGTGCCTCTGGCGCGAGCGCGCGGTCTGAAAGTGATCCGGATGCGCGACCTCGGAGAAGTGCGCTACGGAGACTGGCAAGGCAAGTCGCTCGGCCAGCTCAAAAAAAGAAAAGAATGGGCGATCGTGCAGATGGCGCCCAGCGTGATGCGCTTCCCGAACGGCGAGTCACTGCGCGAGATGCAGAACCGCGCCGTCGCCGGCATCGAGCGTATCGTCGCCGCTCATCCCAAGGGCAACGTAGCCGCCTTCTCACACGGCGACGTGATCAAGGCAATCGTCGCGCACTTCGTCGGCATGCCGCTCGATTCGTTCCAAAGGCTGATCGTGGCGCCCGCATCGGTGACCGTCCTGGGCATAGGACCCTTCGGCGCGCGGCTGCTGCGCCTCAACGATACCGGGCCGTTCGCGCCCCCATCGCAAAACGGGCGCGCTCGCCAACGATAAAGAGAGTGTGATGTCTCAGAGGGTGTACGAGCTGAATCCGGTCAAGGCCATTACGGCCGGGGCGGTCGGCGAGCCGGGTCACCGCGTGTTTTACATTCAGGCTCGCGCGCTGGACGAAATCGTCACGCTTATCGCCGAAAAGGAACAGGTCGTGATGCTGGCGCGCGGCGTCTACCAGTTTCTCAAGGAGATCGATGAAAAGTTTCCGGCGCAACTGGAAGGCGATCCGGTCGGCCCCCTCGATCTGGAGCTGCGTGGACCGTTCGAGCCGAACTTCCGCGTGGCGGCGCTTGGGTTGGGTTACGATGCCCAAAATGACCTGGTCGTGCTGGTCGCCGAAGAGTTGGCGCCCGAAGACGCCGAATCGGAACCCGGCGCTGCGGCACAGCCTCACGCAGCATCCGTCGCCCGCTTCTGGGCAACGCGCTCGCAAATGCGCGCGCTGGCCGATCACGCGCTGGAGATCGCCGCGCGCGGCCGCCCTCCATGCCCGCTGTGTGGCCGGCCTGAGGACCCCGACGGGCATTTCTGCCCGAGACGCAACGGCCACAGCCGCACGCTCGTGACGCCATGATCGAGAAGAGCCGACATGGCCGAACCTGTCTCTGACGACGGACAACCCATTTCCCTCGACGCTGCGCTCGATCTCCTCGCACACGGCGAAATCGAAGTGCAGGGGCTGATGCCGTGGAGCAGCAACTATACGTTCCTTATCCTCGTCGTCCACGGTGAGTTGCAAGCGCCTGCCGTCTACAAGCCGTGCAAAGGTGAGCGCCCGCTGTGGGATTTTCCGGCGGGCACTCTGGCCTACCGCGAGGTGGCCGCGCACCTCGTCAGCGAGGCGTTGGGCTGGATGCTGGTTCCGCCTACCGTCCTGCGCGACGGACCGCACGGCCCCGGCATGGTGCAATTCTACATCCATGCCGATCCCGACGAGCATTACTTCACGTTCGGCAAACAGTTTCCCGAGCAGTTCAAGAAGATCGTGCTCTTCGACGCGCTGGTCAACAATGCCGATCGGAAGGCCGGTCACTGCCTGCGCGACAAGGACGACCACATCTGGGCGATCGACCACGGGATCTGTTTTCACGAAGAGCCTAAGCTGCGCACGGTCATATGGGAGTTTGGCGGGCAGAAGATCCCGGCTGGCCTGCTGCGCGATTTGCGCGCGTTCCGCCGGCGGCTTGATTCCCGCTCGGATCCAGTGACGAAGTCGCTCGGCGACCTGCTGGCGCGGGAAGAGGTAGAGGCGCTGCGCCGCCGCGCCGACCAGCTCATCGCGCAAGCGCGCTTTCCCAGCCCCAGCCGCTACGAGCGTCACATTCCCTGGCCGCCGGTCTAGGAGCCTATCCGTTGCTTGACCATCTCCGCCTGCGGTCATACAATAGCGGGCGATGAGTAGACCCACTTCTTCGCCCTACCCAGGCGATACCGATCGAACCGTCGATGAGCGCGCCTTCGTGATGCACACCTGGACGGTTCAGGCCGACTGGGGCGCACCAACCCTCGTTGGCGGGGAAGGCGCGCTCTTCTGGGACGATCAGGACAACACCTACATCGACATGAGCAGTATGGCCGAGTGCTCCAACCTTGGCCACCAGCACCCGCGCGTCGTCGAGGCCATCCGCCGGCAGGCCGCCGAGCTGTGCTTCGCCACGTCGGCCTGGGGCGCAAAGCCGCGCGCGGAGCTTGCCGCGCACCTGATCGAGCTGTCCGGCTACGATGGCGGGCGTGTCTTCTTCACGCTGGCCGGCGCGGACGCTAACGAGAACGCCGTCAAGCTTGCGCGTTGGGCGACGAACAAGCCGGTCGGCAAGATCATCACGCGTTATCGCTCGTATCACGGCGCGACGCTGGGCGCGATGGAATTCTCCGGCGACAACCGGGGCTGGGTGTACGCGCCAGGCACGCCGAATGTCGTCCACGCCGTCCCTCCGTATTGCTACCGCTGCCCGCTCGGCCTGGCGTATGACAAGTGCGGTATCCGCTGCGCCGACCACGTCGCCGATCTGATCGAGTGGGAAGGGCCGAAGACCGTATCGGCTGTGCTGATGGAGCCGCACGCAGGCACAAACGGCGTCGTCGCGCCGCCTGAATACTGGCCGCGCCTTCGCGAGATTTGCTCTCGCTACAACATTCTCCTCATCGCCGACGAAGTTATGAGCGGGTTCGGACGGGTCGGACATTGGTTCGCCTGGCAAGAGTATGGCGAGGAAGGACGGCCGGACCTGATGACGCTCGCCAAAGGACTGACCGGCGCGCACCTCCCCCTCGGCGCGGTCGTCGTGTCCAGGAAGGTCGCCGAGCAGTTTGAGAGCCAGATGCTATACTCGGGCATGACGTACAGCGGCCATCCGCTCGCCTGCGCCGCCGGACTCGCCGCGCTGAACGCGTACCGTGACGAAGACCTGATCGCGCGATCGCACGATCTCGGCGCGCGCATGCACTCCGTGCTGCAATTCCTGGAAGAGAGCCATCCTTCGATTGGCGACATTCGCGGGCAGGGACTGTTCGCCGTGATCGAGCTGGTGAAGAACCGCCGGACGAGAGAGCCGCTGTCGCCGTGGCCGCAGACCGCGCCCTCGCTGCGCCGCCTGGTCGACGAGGGCCGCACGAGCGGCGTGTCTTTCGCCGTGCGGGGCAACCTGATCATTCTCGCGCCGCCGCTGAACATCGAGCAGCGTCACCTGATCCGCGCGCTCGAAGTGCTGGACAAGCTGCTGCCGATTTGCGACGCGGAGGTGGCTCGCGCGGCAGGCGACTGACCAGTGGCTAAAGGCGACGGCAGCGACCGGGGGAACACGATCCGTTTCGCGTGGTCGGCGGCTTCGAGTCATGTTCGGGCCACGTATCGGATCGACGTGTTGAGAACTGAACTCGGAGGCGATCGCTTCGTGTGCCGGCTCGTGGAGCTTATTTCGGTCGAGCGGAGCCAACCCGACGAGGTAGTGAGCGACGACGCGCTGCGCAGCCTGATCGGCAAGTGCGTTCGCGCTCCGCGCGAAGCGCTGAACGGTTCAGTACTCGCACTGAAGATGACCACACTCACCGGCGGTCTCGCCCGCCCGTATTTTTTCGACGAAGCGTGAACGACGATGCGCGAAGGCATGCGCGCCTTCGCCGGCGTTGCGTGCGAATGCTTTCATCATGAGGAGGTCTATCCATGGCGAAGAAAGCGAGCAAGACAGCAGTGAAGAAGGCCAAGACCAGAGCGGTGAAGAGCGTCAGGAAACCGGCGAGGCGCGTCGCGCCAGGCGGCGACGGCGCGTTCAAGCTGACCTACGGGACGATGTTCGATCCACCGGAGGAAATGCACACCCGGTTCGAGGCAGCGCTGGCCAAGGTGAAGAGTGAGCTGGGCAAAGATCACGGCATGTTGATCAACGGGCAGGATCGCTTCGTCGAGGCCAAGTTCGACGATCGCAGCCCGATCAACACGGAATGGCTGCTCGGCACGTTTCAGAAGGGCGGCGCGCAAGATGCCCAGGCCGCGCTCGCGGCGGCGCGCGCCGCATGGCCCACGTGGGTGGGGATGAAGTGGAAGGAGCGGGTCAGGCTGCTGCGCAGGGCCGCTGCGCACATCGAAAAGCGCGTGTACGAGATCGGCGCGGTCATGGCGCTCGAGGTCGGCAAGAATCGCATGGAGGCGCTCGGCGACGTCCAGGAGACCGCCGACCTGATTTCGTACTATTGCGACCAGATGGAGGCCAACGCCGGCTACGCCAAGCCGATGGGGGTGGATCCGCTCAAGGGCTACAAGAGCCGCAATCTGAGCGTGCTCAAACCCTACGGCGTGTGGGTAGTGATCTCGCCGTTCAACTTTCCGTTCGCGCTGGCCGGCGGGCCGAGCGGCGCGGCGCTCGTGGCGGGCAACACGGTCGTCTTCAAGCCGGCGTCGGATACACCGTACACAGGCCGCCTGCTGGCCGAGGTGTTCCGGGATGCCGGCTTACCCGACGGCGCGTTCAATTACGTCACCGGCGGCGGCGCGACCGTCGGCGAAACGTTGATCACCAGCCCTGAAGTCGCCGGCATTACTTTCACCGGCTCGTACGACGTAGGCATGCACATCCTCCGCACGTTCGCGGGCGGCAAGTGGCCGCGGCCGTGCATCGCCGAGATGGGCGGCAAGAACCCGGCCATCGTCAGCCGCAACGCCGATCTGGATCGCGCGGCGATGGGCATCATGCGCTCGGCCTTCGGCCTGCAGGGCCAGAAGTGCTCGGCCAATTCGCGCATCTTTGTGGACAACGCGGTCAAGGACAAGCTGCTGGACAAGATCGTGGCCAAGACGCAGGCCCTCAAGATCGGCGACCCGACCATCCGCGAGAACTGGATGGGTCCGGTGGTGAACGCCAGCCAGTACAAGGATTACGGCGATTTCACCGAGGAACTCTCCGGCGCGGGCAAGATCCTGCACGGCGGGCACAAAATCACCGGCGTGAAGAACGGCTTCGACTTCGGCCGAGGCTATTTCTGCGAACCGACCATCGCCGACCGCGTGCCGTCCAACCATCGGCTGTGGCAGTACGAGATGTTCCTGCCCATCACTATGGTGGAGGGCTTCGACAGTCTGGAGGGCGCGATGACCCGCGCCAACGACGTGGCCTACGGCCTGACCGCCGGCTTCTACGGCTCCAGGAAGGAAGCCGGGTGGTTCTTCGACAAGATCGAGGCGGGTGTGACCTACGCCAACCGGCCGCAGGGCGCCACCACCGGCGCCTGGCCTGGCTTTCAACCCTTTGGCGGCTGGAAAGCTTCTGGGTCGAGCGGCAAGAACGCCGGCGGCCAATACTATCTGCAGCTATACATGC
>DATEUJ010000204.1:0-53785 GCA_035283185.1 Anaerolineae bacterium
GCAAACGGGCTCTCACACACCACTGAGCGCGTGGTCTTAGCTTGTCTGAATCCGTCCTGCGATTATAGCCCATCCGCGCGCTCAAGTTTCTGCCCTCATGCATCACGCTTGAGGTGATGGCTATCTCGCAATGACGCCTGAATAGTTATATGTTTCGAGTGCCTTTGCACGTCGGGTAGCGCGAGCAGCCATAGAATCTGCCGTTCCTTCCGGCGCGCTCGACCATCGGCGAGCCGCACTTCGGGCAGGTGACGCCGGAAACGGCCGACTGGGTCGCGAGTCTTGGGAGTTTGGTTTTTGAAGTTTGGATTTTTGGACGCCGTATCCCCCTGCTCTGTTTCCGCCGTGGTTTGCTTTCCGCGACAGGCGCCGGCTGTGAGCGGGCCGGCGCGCGGAAGGCAGCCATCTTCGCGGGCGCATCGCGAAGCGACTGCGCGAACGGATCGTAGAAAGCGCGCAGCGCCTCGACCCAATTTCGCTCGCCGCGTGACACGTCGTCCAGCCACTCTTCTGCCCTGGCGGTGAAGGCGTAGTCCATCACGTCGGGGAACGCGGCTACCAGTGCGTCGCAGGTGACTTCGCCCAGCGGCGTCGGATACAAGGCGCGCTTGTCCAGCGCAACGTAGTCGCGCTCCTTGATGACGCCGATGATCGCGGCATACGTGCTCGGGCGGCCGATACCGCGCTCTTCGAGCGCCTTGATCAGCGCCGATTCGGTGTAGCGCGGCGGCGGCTGCGTGAAATGCTGGCGAGGGATGAGCGCGAGCAAATCGAGAAGCTCGTCGACGGACAGTTCGGGCAGCGATTGAGGCTCGTCTTCGTCGTCGCTTTGCTTTTCTTCGGGTTCCTCCCATACGCGCAAGAAGCCGTCGAAGAGCAGCGTGCGGCCGATGGCGCGGAATAAATAGTCGTATGGTCTTGTAGTCGAATGGTCGGGGGGCCTTGCCGCCGGATCACGCGCCACGCGATCGGCTGCGCGGCTGGGCGCCTGGGCAAGCACGTCGACGGTGGTCACGTCGTACACCGCGGGCGCCATTTGGGAGGCGACGAAGCGCCGCCAGATGAGGTCGTACAGTTGAAACTGGCGTTCGGTCAGGTGCGGCTTGAGCGTTCTGGGGAAGCGCCACACGTCCGTCGGCCGGATCGCCTCGTGTGCCTCTTGAGCGTTCGCGACTTTCGTCTTGTACTGCGGCGGCTTGTCCGGCAGGTAGCTCGCGCCGAGGGTCTCTTCGACGACGGCGCGCGCAGCCACCTGCGCTTCGGGCGCGACCGCCGTCGAGTCGGTGCGCATGTACGTGATCAGGCCAACCGGCTTACCCTCACCCACGTCCACGCCTTCGTAAAGCTCCTGGGCGATCTTCATCGTCTCGGCAGGCGGCATGCGCAGGCGGGCCGAGGCGGATTGCTGCAGCGTGCTCGTCGTGAACGGCGGCCACGGCTTGCGTGTCTTACGCTCGCGCTTGACGCTCTTCACGTGGTAGGCAGCGCCCTCCAGGTCGGCGATCACGCGCTCGGCGTCTTCTTTCGTCTTGAGGTGGATCGGCCGCCCCAGTCCGACCTTATGCTTGCCGATCTGGATCAACCGTGCCAGGAAGTGCTGCGCATGATCTTCCGGCTTCGCCAGATCGGCGTGGATGCTCCAGTATTCCTCCGGCACGAAGTTTCTGATCTCGCGCTCGCGGTCGATGACCAGGCGCAGCGCAACACTCTGGACTCGCCCCGCCGATTTGCCACCGGTTGTGCGCCACAGCAGGGGGCTGACCTGGTAGCCGACCAGGCGGTCAAGCACGCGCCGGGCCTGCTGGGCGTTGACCAATTCCATGTTGATAGAGCGGGGACGCGCGAAGGCTTCGCGCACCGCCGGCTCGGTGATCTCGTGAAACTCGACACGCCTGGCAGGGACTCCGGGCTTGAGCGCCTGCAGCAGATGCCAGGCAATCGCTTCGCCCTCGCGGTCAGGATCTGTAGCCAGGAACAGCTCTTCGGCTTGTTCCAGTCTCTCGCGCAGGTCTTTCAGCGTCTTGGATTTCCGGCGCAGGATGTGGTAGGTCGGCTTGAAGCCGCGCTCGATGTCTACGCCCATCTCTTTCTCGGGCAGATCGCGCACGTGGCCCATCGAGGCGCGCACGGTGTAAGCCGCGCCCAGCATGCGGCTCAGCGTTCTGGCTTTCGTGGGAGATTCGACGATGACGAGCTTCAAAGCTCAAAATCCAAAGCTCAAACTTCAAAGATCAAACTTCAAAGGGACGGTGGTGGTTTGCCCGACGGCGATCAGGCCCATAACAAGACCTGCAAGCGCGTCAGCGCCAGAGGTGTGACCCATGTTAAGAATGCATTCGGCGGCGTTCAGCACCCTCTCACGACTGCGTGCGGCCATGCCGTCCAGCAGGTCGTGCCACGGCGCGGCGACCTCGCCTCGCGCCGCCGACCACAACCAGGCCGCGGAGAGGGAGGTCGTGAACGGCGCGGAGGCCGACGCAATCGACCCGGCCAGCGCCGCTGCCTCGCCGGAGGGATATACACTCCAAATCGCGACCATCGCGCCGAGCAGGAAATCATCCCCGGCGGGGGTCAGCCCGAAGCCGAGGCCGGCCAGACTGCGGGCCCCCGAACCACAAAGGGCCGGATCGCCTCGCGCGATTCCGGCTTGCAGCGCTGCGATAGGCCGGCGCGCAGCCTCGATCACCGAAGACCGCACGACGGCCCGGCGATTCCCGGGACCCTTCTGGAGTTTGGCAAATTCCGGAATAGAGGCTTTAGCCGGTTCGATTGTCCGCCACCTCTCCGGCTGAAGCCTCGAGTCCGACCGAAGATATGGGCGCTCGCCAAGCGCCAGACGCTTGAAAAGCGCGTGCGCCAGGCTATCAGAAGGCGCTCGTGCGCGCAGCCATTGCAGAAGTGTGTCCGCCAAATCAGGCAACAGCGCCCGGCGGGCGTCTTCCCAGTGCGGGCGAGGATTCCACTCGCGTGCGGTCGAAGTATCGATCCGAAGATCGCCGACGCCGAGCATCGTATCACGAACAGCGACACACGCATCGGCATCAATCCGATCGACGAACGGCGCTTCGAGCGCCACGACGACCGCGAATGGCCCTTCTCGCAGTTCAGGCGAGACCAACGAAACGATCTCGCCTGCGGCGTTCACGACATTACACGCTCGATCGAAGACATGCAATACACGCGCGCCGGTCGTGTGCCGCAACCACTCGCGCGCCGCAGGTGCGATGGACAGAGCTGTAACACGCTGGCGCTTGACCCTTGACGAATGGTCGACGTAAATCACATCCGCCCTTTGGAGTTTGTAGTTTGCCCTTTGGATTTTGTAGTTTGTCCTTTGTAGTTTGTCCTTCGTCCTTCTTCAACCAGTTCCCAAAGCCGGCTCGGACTCAGTGGCATCTCGCGAATCTCCAGGTCGTACTCGGGCAACGCATCTTCGACGGCCTGAGCGAACAGCGGCCCGACCGGGATCGCGCCTGCCTCGCCCGCGCCTTTAGTTCCCAGCGGATTGAGCGGCGAGGGTGTGACTTCGTGGCCGACGTCGACGCGCGGCACGTCGAGCGCCGTAGGCACGAGGAAATCCATGAACGAGGCATTGAGCAACTGGCCGTTGTCGTCGAAGACCAACTGCTCGTAGAACGCGTTGCCGAGTCCCTGCGCGACGCCGCCCTGCACCTGCCCGTCGAGTATCAAGGGGTTGATCACGCGCCCGCAGTCGTGGACGACGACGTACTTGAGCACCTTCACGTTCATCGTCTCCGGATCGACCTCGACGATGGCCGCATGCACGCCGCTGGCCGTCGCGCCGCGCTCGGGGCCGAAGTAGTTGGTCGCTTCGAGGCCCGGCTCGGTGCCGGGCTTGACCGCGCCGCGTAACGGATTCGCATCCCGCGCCAATTGACCGAGCGGGATTGCCCGCTGCGGCACGCCCTTCACACGGGCGTGGCCGCCGACGATCTCGAGGTCCTCTTCGGCGGCTTCGAGCTTCTCGCTCGCCAGCTTGAGAATCTTCCCGCGCACGAGCTTGGCTGCTTCGTTGATCGCGTTCCCGGCGACGACCGCGCCCCGGCTGGCGAAAGTGCCCGCGCCCCAATAGAACAGATCGGTGTCGCCGGTGACGATATCCACGTCCCGAACATCTACGCCGATCTGATCGGCGACGATCTGCGCGAAACTGGTGAAGTGCCCCTGACCCTGCGTGCCCACGCCGGTCACGACCGACACCTTGCCGCTGGCCTGCACCTGGACGCGCGCGCCTTCGTAGGGGCCGATGCCTGTGCCTTCGATATACGCCACGATGCCGAGGCCGACGTGCCGGCCTTCGGCGCGCAGGCGCGGCTGCTCCTCTTTGAGGAACTTCTCGTAACCGATCATCTTCATCGCTTTGTTCAAAGCTGGCTCGTAGTTGCCACTATCGAAGACCAGCGGAGCGAAATCCTGGTAGATGATCTCGTTGTTGTACGGGAAGGCATCGGGCGGAATGAAGTTGCGGCGGCGAATCTCCGTCCGGTCGATGCCCAGTTGCTTCGCGGCGATGTCGAGCAGCCGCTCGATGACGAATACGCCATGCTGTCGTCCCGCGCCGCGATAAGGCGTCACGATCGGCTTGTTGGTGAAGATCGCCGTGAACTCGCTCGTGTAATTCCGGATGTCGTACGGGCCGAGCAGCGTGCACTGGCTGTTGAGTGGCACGGTCAGGCCGTACGGATCGTATGCGCCAGCGTCGTGCAGGAACACGTCGCGCACGCCGAGAATGCGCCCCCCTTGGGTCAGGGCGATCTCCGCCTCGTGGATCTGACCGCGCTCTTGAGTGGTGGCGAAGAAGTTCTCGGATCGGTCTTCGATCCACTTCACCGGCCGGTTGAGCTGTATCGACGCCCAGGGGATCAGCACTTCTTCGGGGTAGTACATCATGATCTTGGGGCCGAAGCCGCCGCCGATGAACGGCGCGATGACGCGCACCTGGTTTTCCGACAGGCCGAGCATTCCGGCCAGGCCATTGCGGATAGACGCAGGGGCCTGGGTCGTGTCCCACACGGTAAGTTTCTGTGCTCGCGCGTCCCACTGCGCGACGACGCCGCGATTCTCCATTGCCGCCGCCGTCCCGCGGTCGTACACGAAGCGCCGCTTGATGATGAGATCGGCGTTCTTCGCCGCGGATTCGTAGTCGCCTTTGCGCTGGACGACGTGCGCGGCGACGTTCGAGTCCAGATCGTCATGGACGAGCGCAGCGCCCGGCTGCAAGGCCTTCTCCAGGTCGACGACGGCGGGCAATGCCTCGTAGTCGACCACGATGTCGGCAAGCGCGTCTTCAGCGACGTAGCGGCTTTCGGCGACGACCATCACGATCGGCTCGCCGGCGTGCCGCACTTTGTCTTTGGCGAGCGGCACCTGCGTGCGCTCGTTGAAGACGATGTCTTTGACGGGCGGCGGCGAGACGAGCAGCGGGCCGGGCTTCCAGTAGCCGCCCAGGTCGGCGGCGGTGTACACGGCGACCACGCCTTCCCGCTCGCGGGCGCGAGTGACGTCGATGCTTTTGATACGCGCGTGCGCGTACGGGCTGCGCAGGAACGCAACATGCGCCATGTTCGGCAGGTCGACGTCGTCGGTGAACAGCGCCTGACCGGTCAGCAGGCGGGGGTCTTCATTGCGGGTGATGCGTTCGCCGAAGAACTGAGTGGTCATCGTCGGGTCTCCGGGGTTTTCATTCCCGCACCAGTCGCGGGCTGCGAATGTAGATATCGCGCGGCCCATTGGCTGGCATGATCAGAATAGCGGCCTTGCCATATTTCGCCCGAACGCGCCGATGCAGTGCTGCTTCATCCTCGTCGTGATCAATCAATGTTTAGTTATGGACGGCCACGAATTTCCCTTCGTACATGGCGCGCTCATTGAGAGGCAGGCCGAGCCACCAGGTCTGCTCTTGTTCGATCTTACGGCGATCGGCGAGCGTACGCTCGCGCCGGATAACCGATTTGAGGAAATCTTCAATCGGCAGGCCCCGCGATTCGGCTTCATGGGATATTTCCCTTGCCAACTCGTCCGAAACTTGTAGCGGAGTCATCGTCTCCCTCCTGCCAAAATTATAGCGCGATTCGCGCATTCCCCGAAGGCTGCCAGTTAAAACACCGCTGGCAGCGATTTCAGCCCGCGAATGACGAACCCCGCGCCATACTCCACCTTGTCCGTCGCCAGTCGAATCGTCGGGAACCGTCTCAGCAGCGTCTCGAACGCGATTTGCATCTCGACGCGGGCCAGCGGCGCGCCGATGCAGTAGTGAATGCCCAACCCGAACGTCAAATGCGGGTTGTCTTTGCGCGTGAGGACCAGCTCGTCCGGCCGCTCGAAGCGACGCGGGTCGCGGTTGCCGGAGGCGTACACCAGCCCGACCTCCATCCCGCGCTTGAGCGGAACGCCCTTGTACTCGACGTCCTCCAGCACCCAGCGCTCGAACATCGGCAGCGGCGTGTCGTAGCGCAGCAGCTCGTCGATCGCCGTCTTGAACAAAGGCGAGTTTTTCGTCGCTCCGGCTTCGCGCGCGAGCATGCCTAACTGCTCCGGATTGCGGAAGAGCGCCAGCATGCCGGCGCTCGTGCCGTTGACCGTCGCCTCGTGGCCGGCGTTGAGCAGCAGGATGCAGTTGGCGATCAGCTCTTCCTCGGTCAGTTTGTCGCCCTGCTCCTCGACCTGAACCAGTGCGGTGATCAGATCATCTTGAGGATTGGCACGCCGCGCGGCTGCCGCGTCGATCAACCCGCGCAGGAAGTTCGAGAATTCGACGACAGCCTTTGAGGCCTGGTGCACTTGCTCTTCGGTGTAGCCCAGCTCGTACAGCTTGACAATGTCCGCCGACCAGGGGCGCAGCTTGTGGCGATGCTCTTCCGGCACGCCAAGCAGCTCGGCGATGACGGTCACCGGCAGCGGCTCGGCTAGATCGTGATGGATGTCCATACGGCCTGCCGGCGCCACCTTGTCGAGTAGTCGATTCACGATGTGCTCGATCTTGCCGCGCAGGCTTTCGACGCGCTGCGGCGTGAACGCTTTCATGACCAGCGCTTTGAGCCGGGTGTGATCGGGCGGCTCGCGATCGAGCATGTGCAGCGACTGGAAGTGATCGAACGGCGCTTGCGCCGGGTTGGGTGAAGACCAGCCCAGCTCTTCTCGCGACATCACGTGCAGAATCTGACGGCCCAGCCGCTTGTCTTTCAGCAGCGCGGCGATGTCCTCGTAGCGGGCGAAGAAGACCTTCTCCCACTGCCGGTCGTAGAAGATCGGCGTGTTTTCCCGAAAGTCTTCCAGGAGCGGATAGGGGTCGGCGATGAACGCGGGATCGTTGATGTCGAAGTGCCGCTCGATCATGCTTTCTTCGCCAGGCGAATGCGCTGTGGGCTGGATTTCGGCACGCGCCTGAGCACCTTTCGCGCTTCCAGGTCGAGCTTGACCGTCGTGACGTACCAGGAGATCGAACCCTCAAACTTGCCCTTCAATGCCTTGTTCACCGCCTTGCCCAAATCCTCGAAGGTCATTTCTCGTTTAGAATGCAGCGCTCTCACAATCGCGTCTCGAATTACCTCGTACTTGGCCTTGCTGATACGCACGCCCTGCTTGCCCTTCTCGGGATGCTTGGTCAATATGCGCGCGTCGGTTTTGGCCTTGCCCACACGCGGTCGTTTTGTGGGCGCTTTCCTGGCGAAATACACCCGCATCGGATCGAAGTAGCTCTCCACCCAGCCGCTTTCGTACTGCACGCCCTGGCCGGCCGGAATCTCGCTGTGATTCAACGTGATCTTCGTCCCACCCTCGACCTTTTCGAGTAAGATCTCGAGCCGCGAGTCGGGCACATCGGCCGGGAACTCGGTCGATCGCCACGACTGGACGATGCGCCGATTCGGCTTGAGATCGAGCGTCACGCCTTCGATGTAGCCGTTCCAGGCGGTGTGCCGGCCGCCGACTTTCGGATCGACGGTCGCTTCGCCACCCGTCATGGCCGTGTGCGCTTTGCTGCTCAGCCAGGCTTTGTAAATGCGCGCCGGGCTGGCGGGCAGCACGGTAGAGACTTGAATCGAGTCCGGCATGAACACCTCCCTGGCTGCAATCTGAATGCGCCGCGAGAGTGGTAATTGGTAATTAGTGATTGCGACCAATTACCAATCCCCATTATGATCTCCGCATCTGATGGAAGCACACTGTCTCACCTGCGCCGTCGTTTCGCGGGCTTCGCGGGCCTGCGCGGGACCTTACGCGGCTGGTCGTCGACGATGGCGACGGCGCGGCAGAACGCCGCCTCGCCGCCCTTGAATTTCCAGGGGAACACACCCAGCGTGAGCCGCCGGTTGTGCAGCTCACTCAGGCCGATGTCTCCGCCGAGGTTCTCGACGTGGATGCAGTCGTGCGGAAACAGCGCGTTGTGCGTCAACTGGTAGGCCGAGTCGGGGAACAGATCGGGAATCCTGTCCGCGCCGAACTTGGCCTCCACCTTGGCGCGCACCTTCTGCCAGTGCTCCAGGCCGCCTTTGCCGAGGAAGCGCCCGATCGGCAAGTTCATCGGGTGGTCCGTGGAGATCATATCCACACCCCAGATGTGAACCTTCTTCTTCAGAAGCCAGTCGCAGATGCTGTAGTGCGGGCCGGGGTGGCGGTGGATATATTTCTCTTCGTCGGCGTCCTCGCTCAGGAACGAGTAGCGGTGCCAGCCGGTGTGGATGAACAGGATGTCGCCTTCACGAATGTCGGCGCGCTCTTCGAGCATCTCCGGCGTGAAGACGTCCAGCTCATCCATGACGTCGCTCAGGTCGACGATTACGCCAGGGCCGTAGCACCATTCGATCGGGATCTGGTCGATGGTCTTGCCCTTGGTGACAAAGTGGCGCGGCGCGTCGAGGTGCGTGCCCATGTGGTTCGAGGTCATGATGTACTGCGCGTTGACGCCGTGCTCCGCCTTGCGCTTGATGTACTTGACCTCGAACGGCGGGTAAAACGGCCAGAACGAGCAATCTTGGTTCAAGGGTTGGGAGAGATCGTAGATTTTCATGGTGGTATCTCCTGATGGATGGTTATCAGTGATCAGTGATCAGTCATCAGTGATCAGTGGTCAGTCATCAGTCATCAGTCATCGGTCATCAGTGATCGGTCATCGGTGACGAAATAGGTGGATGGCTCGCGAAATATCTCCCGCGAAAGCTCTCGCGCCTTCTGATAAACCAGCAAATCTCGAAACCCACTCGCATGCGGCAAGCCTGTCATGATCACCTCCTTCGCCGATTGTGGCCTACTGATAACTGATCACTGTTCACTGATCACTGATTACTGCAAACCGTAACGCTCTGCGTACGCCATCAACGCCTGCTCGAAAATCGCCAGCGGCGGGCGGACGAGGCCAGCGCCCACCTGGCCGACGCCGGGGTTTTTGTGGGCGATGCCGGTATTGATGCGCGGGGCGATGCCCAGCTCGACGACCTTGCGGATGTCGATGCCGGTCGGCGTGCCGCGAAAGTCGAGCGCGGGCATCGTGAAGTACTTGCTCTCGGCGGCGCTGATCTCGACCATCTCGAGCGTCGCGTTCATGGCGTCCTTCGGCGTGCCGCCGACGAAGGTGACGATAGCCGGCGCGGTGGCCATGGCGAAGCCGCCAATGCCTGCCGTCTCGGTGATGGCGCTGTCGCCGATGTCCGGGTTCGCGTCGTCCTGCGTGAAACCGGAGAAAAACAGGCCAGTCGGAATCTCGGCCGGCGCGGTGAACCACTGCCGCTCGCCGAGGCCGCTGACGCGGATGCCGAAGTCGGTGCCATTGCGCGCCATCGTCGTGACGATCGTGCTGCCTTCGACGCCGTGCGCCGCGTCGGTCATCGCCTTGCAGGCCGCCATGACCGGGTTGAGCACGCTGAGCGCATTGTCGCCGATGAACTGCAGCACGTCGGACAGAACCGCGCTATCTTTGACGACTTTGGCGAGAAGCGGCGCAATCTGCTTGAGATACAGCAGCGACCCGGCCTTGTTGCGATTGTGGCCCTCGTCGCCCATGTGCAGCGCTTCCGCAATCAACGCGCGCAGGTCGACGCCGTCGCTCTGCGCGAGCGCATCCGTCAGCGCCGGGCCGAGCACGTCGTTCATCCAGCGCAAGCGCTTGAGCACGTCGTCGCCGTATGCGCCATAGCGCAGCACCTTGCCGTAACCTTCGTTGAGGTTGGAGAACGACCGGTTGCCGTGCATCTCGTTGTGGACGACGTAGACCTTCATCGACGCCGAGATGACGCCGGCCATCGGTCCGACCGCGCCATGGTGGTGGCACGGCTCGAACTCGACCTCGCCGCGCTCGGCCATGGCGATCGCCTCTGCCTCGCTCTTCGCCAGCCGTTCGAACAGCAGTGCGCCGATGACGGCGCCGCGCAGCGGGCCGGACATGCGCGCCCACTCGATGGGCGGGCCGGCGTGCAAGATGAGGTTGTCCTTCATGCCGGGGATCACATCGCGCGCCGTGGCGACGCCGGTCAGGATCGGCCGTGCCGACATCAGGCGATCGACGGCGATCGAGTTGGCGTGGTCAATGTCCATCCCGAACTCCTGTGAATAGCGATTGGTAATTGGTAATTGGTAATTGACGCTAATTACCAATCCCCAATTACCTTCCCTTTGGTGGGCGCAATCAGAAACGTCAACACATCCCATACCGCGTGGCTGACGATCAACGCGCCCATCGGCGCGCCGAGGGCCAAAAGGCCACCCCAGAACGCGCCGGCGACGGTCGCCGCCGCAATGAGTGTCAAGTTGCCGGTGACGACGTGCGCGCCGCCATACGCCGCCGTGCCGAGCACGTATCCCGGCAGCGGCCCGAACTGGCGTATCAGTCGCGCCTGCACCAGGCCGCGCCAGAAAAGCTCCTCTGCCGGGCCGATGACGAAGGCGAGCCGGGCAGCCAGTTCCTGGCGAGGCCGGAGCGTCTCCAGGCCGTAGATGGCGTCGATCTCGGCGCCGCCTTTGGGCAGAATCAGCCGCGCCATTCGGTCGCCGATCTGAAACACGCCGTAGAGAATGCCCGCCGATCCGAGTCCGACCAGCGCGTCGCGCAGGCTGAAGCGTGTTCGGCGCAGTCCCGGCTCGGCGGCGAGTGCGAAAGCACCCAACGCCAACCCCGTCCTCGTCATTCTCTGCCAGAATCGAGCACGCGGGCCGCGAAATGTAAGCGCAAAGAAGACGAACGCCAGGCCCAGGCCGATGGCGACGATCGGCTCCGGCAAGTATTGGCGCAGTCGATTCATGGTTGTGGTCGTAGGCAGGGCATCCCCATGCCCGCCCAGCCGCGCATGTCGTAGCGACGACTCACTTGCCCCCGTAGCGCAGCGGAGTGGGGTCAGTCGTCCGCGCAAGTCAGCGACTAAAGTCGCTACTACGAATCAAACCTGCTTATGCGACCACACCCGGCAGCGCCAGGCCGATGACCAGCAGGACACCGAACGTGGCGTGCAGTTGCGCGGTCTCCAGATCGATCTTGGCAATCGCACGCTGCTGGCCCATCGCGCCCAGCTCGGAGGCGCGAATCGCCCTGACCAGCAGCGGCATGGACAGCATCGCCAAGAGCGCCGATGTGGGCAGCGCGCCGATCAGCACCGCGATGGCCAGCGCAAGGTACGCGCCGACGATCAGCGCCACATAGCCATAGTGGGCAGTCCTGCGGCCGACGAGTGTTGACAACGTCCCGATGCCATAGCGCGCGTCGTCGGTGATGTCGCGCCACTCGTTGCCGTGCAGGATCGCTGCGACGAGAAAGCCGACCGGAATGCTGGCGGTCAGCGCCACCGCGCTGATCTCGCCTGTCATCACGTAGTAAGCGCCGGTGACCATCAGGGGGCCCATCAGCAGGAAGACCAGCGGGACGCCCAGGGCGCGATACTTGAGCTGCAGCGGCGGCGCCGTGTACCCCCAGCCGCCCAGCAGGCCAAGCGCGCCGAACAGGACGACCGGCCAGCCACGCGCCAGGATCAGACCGGCGCCGATGGCCGTTGCCAGTGTGAAGAACGCCGTCGCCAGCGCGAACGCCTCGCGCTCCTTCACGCGCCCCTTGAGCAGCGCGAGACTCGCGCGCGGCGAGGTGATCGTGTCGATGCCGTGGCGCACGTCGTAAATCTCGTTAATGATGTTCGTGCCCAGATGCAGGAACGTCGCGCCCAGCCAGGCTGCCAGGAACAGGCTCAGGTTGAACGATCCTTCGATCAGCGCAATGGCGCCGGCCGTCCAAACGGGCACCGACGAAGCCGTCAGGCTGAAGGGGCGGCAAACCTCGTACCAGGCCGACAGGCGGCGCCACGCCTTTTCAAATGGGTTGAGGCGATCCTCGTCGAGACGGGCTGCGGCGGCTATGGAAAGCCGCCCTACGGCGCTCGCGGATTCGGGACTGGCGGCCACGGCGATCGCTTCTGCCGCCGGTTCGGCCGGCTTAGCTACGGCGACCGAGCCGTACAGCGCCGCCGCGTCGAGGACGGCGTCGATCTGATCGTCTTCTTGCAGCACCGGCTGGATGATCGGGATGTTCATGCCTGAGTCGTGATAACGCTGCGCGGCTTCCGCCACCTCGTCGCGCGTGCCCACCAGCATGAAGGCGTCGAGCATTTCGTCCGGGATCATCTCGGCGGCGCGGTGATAGTCTTCGGCGCGCCAGGCGGCGGCGATGCGATCGCGCAGCTCCGGCTCGAAACCGGCCTGCTCCAGCGAGAAGTTCGACAGCACGCTCATCATGTAGATGACGAACGGCTCGCGCTTGGCGCGGTTGAGCGCTTCGCGGCGCGACTTGTCGACGTGCGTCAGCAGGTAACCGGCCGTCGTCACGGCGTCTTCAGGCCGGCCCGCTTCGAGCGACGCTTTGCGCAGCTTGGCGAGCAGGCGCTTCATGTTGGGGATCGACTCGGCAGGCCGCGCCAGGTAGCCGTCGGCCTTCGCGCCAGCCAGCTTCAAGAAGTCCGTGCGGTACGCGGCAATGAAAATCGGCACGTGGTGCACGGGCGGGAACATCGGCTGGATCGGCGGAAGGTTCGGCGTGGCCGACGGGATACGCTGCCCGGCCCACATGGTGCGCATCACGTCGATCGCCTTGCTCACGCTCTCGACGCCCTGGTCGGACGTGTAGGGAATGCCCATCTGCGCAAGACGTAGTGGCAGCGCCGTGCCCATTCCCAGGATAATGCGGCCGGGCGCCATGTCGTCCAGCGCGCTGATTGTCATCGACGTCAGCACCGGATGGCGCGTGTACGAACTGAGCGCGCCGAGCGCGATGCGGAGATCCGGCACGTGTGACGCGATCGCCGAGGCGTACGTGACCGCGTCGCGCTCGAAAAGGCTGTCGTGCAGCCAGATCGAATGCAGGCCCTTGCGGCGGGCCTTGTCCGCCCACTCGATCATGTCGGACACCGAGCCTCGCGATGCGAGGCCCAGCCCGACGGGTCTCACCAGTTCAGTCATTTCTCCAACCTCCCTTCACTTTTTCATTTTCGCGAGCAGCGCGGCGAGTTTTTCGTTGCCCCCCGCGGGAGGCCGCCAATCGACGTGAACGGCTTGCGCCCCTTGCGCCGCGAGGCTCTCGTAGAATGATTCCAGCCCGACATTAATCGCCGCCAGGGGCTGGTTCAACCGTTCGAGCGCAACGGGCGGATAAGGCTCAAGCGCGTGGCGGCTGAGACGCCGGCTGATGAATTCTGCGGCGTCTGTGACACTGCGAAAGACGACCGCCCCAGCCGCAGTCAAGCGCTCGATTTGCGACGACAGGCCCTGCGGATCGTCCTCCGTGCCGATCACAACGGTCACAATCTCCAATCTCCAATCTCCAATTACCTCTGCAATAACCGGCGCCAGCTCGCTCGCGGGATCGGGATGCGCGCCTTGGCCGAGCACGACGTCCAGCAGAATCAGGCCCACTTCGGGATCGGCGGCTTCCTGCCGCAGGCGACGAATGCGCAGGTCGTTGTCGATCATCGGATGCAGGCGGCCGACGGTGAACTCGTCGCCGCCCAAATCAAGGATGGTGTGAGCCTGGCTGTGCAAGGGGTCAGATAGTAATTGGTTATGGGTAATTGGTGTGTTGGAATACAGTGGGTGCAGAACAGTCTGTAGGATAAGCATCGATTCGTAGGCCAGCGTGCCGCCGGAAAAGAGGCCGCGCAGCCAGTGACCAGTGATCAGTGAGTCAGTGATCAGTGACTGATCACTGATAACTGGTGACTGATCACTGGTCACTGATAACTGACTCACCGCCAACTCTGCCGCTTCGCCAAGACTCGTCGCGAAGTGAAGCGAGCCGAGTTTGCGGGAAGGCGGCGGGAAGCCGATGAAGTCCACGACAACCGGCTTGCCTGTGGCCTGCGCCGCCGCAAGCAGGCGGGTGGCAACTTCTGGCGCAGGAGGCTTCGACACGAGCACGATGACCTGGGTCTCCGAATCGCGCGCCAGCACGCCGAGCGCCTGATGCGCCGTGATCGCGCCCACTTCGGACTTGAGGTCGCGACCGCCTACGCCGATGGCGTGCGACACGCCCGCGCCAAGCTCGTGAATGCGAGCGGTGATCGCCTGCAAGCCCGTGCCCGACGCGCCGACCAATCCGATCGATCCGCGCCGCACGCGATTGGCGAACCCTAATCCGACGCCGTTGACGATCGCCGTGCCGCAGTCGGGGCCCATGACCAGCAAGCCCTTTGCGCGCGCGGCCTGCTTCAAAGCGACTTCATCTTCGAGAGAAACGTTGTCGCTATAGAGGAAAACGTGCCGATCGAGATCGAGCGCCTCACGCGCGACGCCCGCGGCGTATCGGCCCGGGACCGACACGAGCACCCAACCCGCGTCGGGCAGTTGTCTGACGGCGGCGCTCAGGCTGCGCGGACGGAAATCTTGCGGGGCAGCCGTTCGCCGCTTCGACAGCAGCGCATCGACTTGCGCCAGCGCGTCGCTCGCCGCTGCATCGGTCTCGCCCTTGACGACGATCAGCAAATCGTCGGGGCCGGCGGCGATCGCGTCGGGCAGCAGGTCGTTGGCGGCGAGCAGTTCGCGGTTAGCGGGCGTCGCCATCACCACCCCTGCGTCGATCACGCCCGGCAGGCCGAGCAGTCCACGCTGCAACTGCATCAGCACAACCGAGTCGTAATATGCGCCCCTGCGGACTTCGCTTTTGACGATGCTCATGCCGAATCGCCGTTCAAATCGACCACAGATTTCACGGATGTCACGGACGGCCGCCTCTCAATATATCTGTGTAATCCGTGTCATCCGTGGTTAGTCTGTTGGTCACGGTGGGGGGCTGCGCTATGGCAGACTATACTGGCTGCGCTTCAGGAACTGTCCATAGCCGGGCTTGCCCACGAAAGTGTCGCCCTCGAAGACCATCTGGCCGCGCGAGAAGACGTACGCCGGCGAGCCTGGAATGGTCATGCCTTCGTACGGATTGTAGTCCACTCGCATGAAGTGCGTCTGGGCGCTGATCGTGTACGGGCGATTCGGATCCCAGATCACGATGTCGGCGTCGCTGCCGGCGGCAATCGTGCCTTTGCGTGGGAAGAGGCCCATGAGCTTCGCCGGCGCGGTCGAAACGAGCTGGACGAAGCGGTTCATGCTCCAACCCCGGTCGATTACACCGCCCTTGTACAGCAGATGCAGCCGGTTCTCCACGCCGGGAACGCCGTTCGGGATTTTGGCGAAGTTACCGATGCCGAGCTGTTTCTGCCGGGGCAAACCCTTGTAGCCCTCGTTCATGCAGAACGGGCAGTGGTCGGTGGACACCGCCTGCAAATCGTCCACCGCCAGCGCGGTCCACAAATGCTCCTGGTTCGCGCGCTCGCGGATCGGCGGCGAGCAGATATACTTGGCGCCTTCGAACGAGCCGTCGGCGTAGTCTTCGTAGGCCAGGTAGAGATACTGGGGGCAGGTCTCGCCATAGGCCGGCAAGCCGCGATCGCGCGCTTCGCGGATTTGCTGCATGGCCTTGTGCGACGAGACGTGGACGATATACACCGGCACGCCCGCCATCTCGGATAGCGCAATGACGCGATGCGCTGCCTCTTCTTCCGCCATCGCCGGGCGCGATAGGGTGTGATAGTTCGGCGCGGTTTTGCCTTCGGCCAGCAGCCGCTGCACCATCAAATCGATCACACCGCCGTTCTCGGCGTGCATGCAGATCAGTGCGCCGTTGTCGGCCGAGTGTCTCATCGCTTTGAAAATCGTCGCGTCGTCCACCAGGAAGACGCCGGGATAGGCCGTGAAGAGCTTGAAGGACGAGACGCCTTCCTGCTTGACCATCGCGTCCATCTGGGGCAGGGCATCGTCGGGAAGCTCGGTGATAATCAGGTGCATGCCGTAGTCGATCGCGGCTTTGCCATCGGCTTTCTTGAGCCAGGTGTCGAGCGCCTGCCGCATCGACGTGCCTTTGTACTGGACGGCGAAGTCCACGATGGTCGTCGTGCCCCCGTGCGCGGCGGCGATGGATCCGGTTTCGAAGTCGTCGGAAGAGAACGTGCCGCCGAAGGGCAAGTCCATGTGCGTGTGCACGTCGATGCCGCCGGGGATCACATACTTGCCCGTGGCGTCGATGATCTTGTCGGCCTGCATGGGCAGGCCCTGTCCGATGGCTTTGATCTTTTCACCTTCCACGTAAACGTCGGCGACGTAATCGTCGGTGGCGGTGATCACGCGGCCGTTCTTGATGAGCATGGTAGCCATAGATATGTCTCCTTGTTATTGCAACGCTATCCGTATCTGCAAGAATACCTTGAATGGCGTTATGCTTCCTGCATGCTGCTGCGAACCTGGCTTCCTATCTCGCCTTTTGGATATTTTTGCCGAACTTGCACACGCAGTAACTTTAAGCCGACTTTGTTGAATAGGTCCTTCTTGAACTCATCGCTCTCCCGATGGTCATACTTGGTATGGCTACTATCGTCTAATTCTATTGCCAGCAGTGGTTGCTGTGACTTATTATCGCACAACAGGAAGTCAACGTGCTTGCATTGGATTTGATTGAGATGGTACTTCCGATCTGTCGGCTCATTCGCCAGATACACAAAATCCCCCAGCCGTACTTTGGCGAACACTTGATACTCGCTACCTATGTCCTCCATCAGAGCCCTATAGAACACGCGCTCGCGGTAAGTGAATAAGGACTCTCTTCTGCGATACTGCGGCGGCTCCCCTGGCGCTGCTAGTCCCATTTCAGGCTCGCCAAGTCCAGGTCGCGCCGTGGGTTTCTCGATCTTGGGCGGCCCAGGCGGTGTGCCTGGAATGACATCTGGCTGGGCACCAATAATCCACTTCCACAAACGTATTCGGTATTCATTTAGGTGTTCTAGAAACCTGCGCAGCCTTTGCCACATCTGGAACATTTCTCCCCCTGTGTCAAATCGGAGCCATCCAAGAAAAACTTCCTGGTGGGTGCGGTTAGGTACAACAACGAATGAAGGAATCAACGAATTCGCTTCATCCTCAATTCGCTGTTGTCTGGTCTGGCTGGCACAGCCAAGCGTCACAGAAAAGGGAAGTTATTTCTGGACAATCCCTTCGTACTGATACGCCGTGAGCACATTACTCCTGCGGTACACAGAAGTCGCCTAATCATGCCGTCTGCCACAACATGCAATCCCACGTGCATTCTGCGCGTCTTGAATCGTCTTCCTCTCGCGCGCCAAGCGAACCTATGCGCGGCATCTCCAGATGCTGAAGACGCTGCCTCATTTACTCATGCGCGGAGCGAGCCCCAACTCGTAACCCGCGTTGGCATGACGACGATTATGGGCCGCCGTTCCAAAGGCATGCTGCGATACTGAAGATACTTTTCGTGCAGCAGCCGCAGGCCGATGGCATGGCTCTCCCCAGATTCGGAAATCTCCGCCGTTCCGGTGATCAGCACCCATCCCAGCCGCGTCCAGTCTTCGTCATACTCATCCACGACGACGGCGACACGCGGGTTGGCGACGATGTTGAGCGCACGCTTCAACTGTCGAGGCTCGACGCGCTTGGGCTTCTCGTCAAGCGGCGTGTAAAGCCGCCGACCGTCGGTGGCGAAGACAATTGGGATGACGTGCGGCTGGCCGGATACATCGGCCGTCGCCAACCGGGCCACCCGCATCCGGGCCAGGAAATACAGTTCGGCCTCGGTGAAGGTTGTCCGATTCATTGCCGCTTGGCTCTTGCTGCGCTTCAAGGAGGTCAGGCAAACTGTCAACGAATTGGCAACGAATAAACGAATTCTTCGGCGCGCTCAAGCTCATTCGTTTATTCGTTGGGCATTCGTTGACAGAACTCCTTGAAATCCATACTGAGCCTGCCACGTATGCGCTCACGCCGCAGGCATGAGGTTCTACGCTGCCACAATGTCGCCGTACATCTCCGGCCGGCGATCGCGGTAGAACTGCCACGTGTTGCGGACTTCCTGCACCAGATCGAGATTCAGGTCGGCGACGATCAACTGCTCTTCGGTGTCACTGGCCTTCAGTTGGCCGGTGATGATGTCGGGCACGTACTGGCCGCGCGGGTCGCAAAAGTAAGACATGCCGTAATAGTCGTTCGGGCCGAGCTCCTCCTCCTTGCCGACGCGGTTGATCGTGCCGACGAACACACCGTTGAAGATGGCGTGCGAGCGCTGCTCGATTTCCCATAAGTGCATCGACAGCCCACGCGAGGTGGCCGACGGGATGAAGATGATCTCGGCGCCGTGCAGGCCGAGCATGCGCGGGCCTTCCGGGAAGTGCCGGTCGTAACAAATGTACACGCCGACCTTGCCGACGGCCGTGTCGAAGACCGGATAGCCGAGATTGCCGGGCCGGAAGTAGAACTTCTCCCAGAAGCCGTTGACCTGCGGGATGTGCGTCTTGCGATACTTGCCGAGAAACGCGCCGTCGGCGTCGATCACGGCGGCGGTGTTGTAGTACACGCCGGGCTGCTCTTCCTCGTACACCGGCACGATCAACACCATCTTGAGCCGCTTCGCCAGGTCCATCGCCAGCTTCGTCGTCGGGCCGTCGGGCATGCGTTCGGTCCAACTGTAGTGCTTGGCGTCCTGCACCTGGCAGAAGTACGGGCCGTAGAACAACTCCTGCCAGCACATGATCTGCGTGCCGTGCTTCGCCGCTTCCTCGGCAGCGGCGACGTGCTTCTCAATCATTTTCTCTTTGCTGCCCGGCCACGTCGCCTGGAACAGCGCGCCGCGAACGATGCGTGCCATCGTCACCTCCGAAAAGAGTTCCCTGAGTTCCTTTAGTTCCTTGTGACGAACGATATTGAGGGAACTCAGGGAACTCAAGGAACTTATTCGCCTCCTGGCTTTACTTCGACCGTGATGGGTGTGAAGCCGGTGCCCTTCGTGTCGCCCTCCAACCCCTCCAACGCCATCGCGGATAGGTCGGTGCGATACGCGCCCGCGTCCGGCTCTTTGGTCAGCACTTTGCCCTCAATCGCCACGGCGACCGTTTGATCGTACAGCGCCTTGTCCATCTGGCCGATGCCGTTGGGTGAGGGCCAGATCAGCTTGTTGATCTCATTGAGCTGCCAGCGCATGTGGCTTTCGCCCAGCGTTGGGCCGGCCGCCAGCACGTGCGCCACGCACGCGTCGAAATTGTCGCGGCAGAAGATCCAGCCCTTATAGGACGCGCGCAGGAATCTCACGGCCACGTCCTCATTGCCCTCCTGTCCCAGCCAGCTCTCGGTTGCCCACAAAGCGTCCTGCAGCATGGCCGTGCCGACGTCGTTGTAGTTAATCACAACCAGGTCTTCGGGCTGGTACAGCTCGCCGGTAGCGGGGTTGACCTGCTCCAGCACCTGAGCGTACTCGTTGTACGTCATCGCCTCGGCGGCGTCGATCTCGTTCGTCAGCAGCAGCGTCATATCGAACGGCTGAATCTTGATCGTCACATCGTCCGGATTCTCTGGATCGATCCCGAACTTGCGCAGCGCAGCGAAGACTTCGTGCTCGTTGCCGAAGTCCCACACTCCGACGCGCTTGCCTCTGAGGTCTTCCACCGATTGGATACCGCTGCCGGCAAACGCCACCGACAGCGTGCCCGAGCGCTGGAAGACCTGGCTGATGTTCACCAGGTCAGCGCCCTGCTCGTGCGACTGGAGCGCTTTGGGCGTCCAGGCGATGCAGATATCCGCGCCACCGTTGGCGCACACCTGTTGCGGTGTGATTTCCGGCGCGCCTTCGAGGAATGTCACGTCGAGACTTTCTTCTTCGTAGTAACCCTCGGCCAGCGCCGCGTAGTAGCCGGCGAACTGCGACTGCGCCACCCACTGCAGCTGCAGGCGGACCGCAGCCATCTCCTGCGGCGCCTCGGTCGTGGCCGCTTCCGTCGCGGTGGGTGCGGCCTGCTGGCAGGCCGACAACGCCAGACTGGCGACGATGAGCAGACCGAACAGTCCCAATGCTTTGCGATTCATTTCTCTCTCCTCCTGGAAGATGAACTCAGATCGAATCACTTGGAGACCGCATGAATGGTTGAAAGTCGCCGGGCATCCCCCCTTTCGTCAGCCAGAGATTGACTCGCGTCGCACGATTTGCGTTTTGCGCCTCAGCCTCATTCCGCCTTCCGAACCGACACGTGCCAGGGCATGACGCTGCGCTCGGCGACGGCCACGACCAGATAGAACGCGATGCCGATCACGCTGACAAGCAGGATCGCCGCCCAGGTGTTCTCGAACCGAAAGCTGGCTGATTCCTGCGTGATGTATTTGCCAATGGTTGCCCGCTCCACTCCGAAGAAGTCGGCCACCACTGCACCGATCATGCTCAGCACCGTCGCCACCCGCAGCGCGCTGAACAGGAACGGCAGCGCGTTCGGAATGCGCAGCGCGAACAGAATCTTGAAGTCGCTGGCAGCGTAGGAGCGCATCATCTCCAGCGCGCTGGCATCGACCTCGACCAGCCCACGCACCATGTTGATCATCACCGGGAAGAATACGATCACGGCCACGATCGCCATCCACGAGAACGGGTTGCTGGGGCCGAACCAGTTGAACAGGATCGGCGAAAAGGCGATGATCGGCACCGAGTTGGCGGCGATGGCGAACGGCATCATCGCCTGGCGCAACATCACCCAGCGCGCCGTGACCAGCGCCATGAGGATGCCGCCAGCGCTGCCCAGCGCGAAGCCGCCGAACGCGCTGCGCAGCGTATTGAACGCCTTGTCGAACAGGATCGACTGCTGGTCGGCGAACGCTTCGAGAATGCTCGTCGGCTTGGGGATCAGAAACTGCTTGATGTCGAACACGCGCACGATCAGTTCCCAGGCCAGCAGCACCGCCACCGCCACGACGAGCGTCGGCAGGTAATAGCGCAGGCGACTGAGAGCGGCTGACTTATCGCTTATCGCATAGCGCTTATCGCTTGTATCGGGTTGGCTGTCGCTCATCGTCTCACTTGTCGCCCGTCACTCGCCATGCGTCACACGCCGTACGCCTCGCGCAGGCTCTCGCGCACTTCGGTCACCGCCGCGAAGAAGCGCGGATCTTCGCGCGTCTCGAAGTTGCGCGGCCGCGGCAAGTCGATGTTCGTCACTTTCGTGATGCGCCCCGGCCGCGGCGACATGACCACCACCCGGCTGGACAGAAACACGGCTTCGGGGATGCTGTGCGTGACGAAAATGATTGTGCCGCCCGCCTTGCCCCAGATGTTCAGCAACTCCATGTTCATCCGCTCGCGGGTGAACTCGTCCAGCGCGCCGAACGGCTCGTCCATCAGCAGCAGCGCCGGCTCGAAGGCCAGCGCCCGCGCGATGGCGACGCGCTGCTGCATCCCGCCCGATAGCTGCCAGGGATGATGGTCGGCGAACTTCTCCAGCTCGACCAGCTTCAGCATCGCGCGCGCGCGTTCGGCTCGCTCGCGCGGCGAATAGCCCATGATCTCCAGCGGCAACTGCACGTTCTGGCTCACGCTGCGCCAGTCGTACAGCGTCGCCGCTTGGAACACGAAGCCGTAATCGCGATCCTGCCGCGCCTGATGCGGCGGCTTGCCGTTGACCAGCAGCTGCCCGGCTGTGGGCTGGAGCAGATCGGCGATCAGCCGCAGCAGCGTCGATTTGCCACAGCCCGACGGGCCGGTCAGCGACACGAACTCGTTGGCGCCGATCTCCAGGTTGATGTCTTGCAAGGCCACCACCGCATCGCCGCTGCCCGAATTGAAGACCTTGTGTACGTTCTTAATCGAAACGACTTTCTGATCCGGGTTGCTGGTTTGCGAACCGCCGCTCGTCGACGTATCCACGCCTCGCTCCTGAACTCTAACTCTCGACGCTCACTCGTCGCCTCATCACCCAGCGCTCGACCAGCGACACTGCGCTGAAAAACAGAATCCCGACCAGCGCCGCGATCACGATCGTCGCCCACAGCTTTTCCGGCTGGGAGGCATAGTTGCCGCTGTGGCGCAGGATGGCCGCCGCCAGCCCGTCGCTGCGGCTCGACGGCAGTTCGCCGACGATCGCGCCGACCACGCTGCCCGTCGCCGACACTTTCAGCGCGGTGAAGATGTACGGCAGCGCCGCCGGCACGCGCAGCTTCCACAGCACCGCCCAGGCCGGCGCGGCGTACGATCGCATCAGCTCCAGCGCCATCGGATCGGGCGACAGCAGCCCGCGCAGCGTGTTGATCGTCACCGGAAAGAACGTGAGGTAAGCGGAGATGACCGCCACCGGCAGCCAGCCCGCGCCGAGCGCGCTGACGATCATCGGCGCGATCGCCAGGATCGGCACCGTCTGCGAGGCGATCGCATACGGCAGCAGGGCGCGCTCCAGCAGCTTGGAATGCGCGAACAGCATGCCCAGGACGAAGCCCAGCAGACTGCCGGCCACGAACCCGACGAACGCCTCGCGCCAAGTGAAGAAGGCCGCTTCGGCCAGGATGCCGACCAGCAGCAGCGGGCCGTTGCGCCGGGCCGGCTGCAGCAGCTGCTCGGCGATGTTCTGCCAGTGTGGCATCTTCCACGGAAAGTCGGTCAGCGGCAGTGTGTTGCCCGTCGCCTGGCCGAGCGCGATGTACACTTCCCAGAAGCACAGCAGCGCCGAGATGACGACGAACACGCCCAGCGTGCGCGAGACGCGGCCGGGCGCGACGAACAGGGCAACTAACGCCAGAGCGATGCCGGCCAGCGGCAGCGGATACAGCAGCGAGCCGTCCACCGGCGGAACGTTCAGCACCAGCACATCGAAGCTCAGCAGGGCCCACAGTAACGCGCGCTGGCTCGACGCCGATCGTCGGGCCAGCGCGTACAGTCCGCCGCCCGATAGGCCGGCTGCCAGCAGGCTCATGCCGACCAGAGCGATGCGAGCCGTCCCCAACGTCGCCGCTTCATCTAGATTGTTGCGCGCGGCGAGCCACAGCGCCAACTGGCCGGGCGTGGACTCGACCAGCGAAGGATCGTCCAGCGGCATGCCGACGTAAGCTGCAGCGACGATCAGGCCGAGCGCCAGCATGACCAACGTCAGGACGATGGACAGCGCGCGACCGCTCGCCAGCCGAGGCGTGTCTGCTTCGCCCGATGGGCGCAGTTCAGTGTCGAGCATAGCGTGTGTGAGGCTTGTTGATTGACAGGACGCCCCAGAGTATAGTCGATGCCCAACTACATGTCAAAGCGCGATCCGGCGCACCACTCATCCGACAACGCGCTCGATGTCACCGGCCCATGCCAGCAGCGCCTCGTCGGCATACCAGCGCCCTGCGAGTTGCAGTCCTAGTGGCAGTCCAACCGCGTTGACGCCCGACGGCAAGTTCAGCGTCGGCAAACCGCTGTGCGTCCAGGGCACATTCATCACCGGGTCGCCGGTGCTGTCCAGACCTTTGGGCGCCGGCCCCGGCGCGGAGGGCGAGATCCACAGATCGAGACTGTGCCCGTCCATCAACGATATTAGCTCTTGGCGGAGTTTCTCGCGCCCCGCCAGCGCCTGGGAGAGTTCGGCGTCCGAGACCGGCTGGCCCCGCCGTATCAAATCCGCCGTCTTCGCATGATACAAGTCACCATAGCGCGGGAACCACTCGGCGTGAACGCGCGCCGCCTCGGCGGCGACGATGAGATTGTGCCGCGCCCGGATGTCCTCGAAATCCGGCATCGCCTTAACCGGCCGTACTTCGTAGCCGGACGCAGCCAGTCTTTCACACACGGCGCTAAAGTGCGCCAGACCTTCGCCCGTCGCGCTCGTCAGATAGGGCCCTTCCGGAATCCCCAACACCGGTAATCCCGAATTACCGTTCACCAATACCCATTCCCTGCATAGCACGCTCGCCGCTCGACGTGCCCCGTCGACATCTGGCGTGAACGCGCCGACGTGATCGAGCGATGGCGACAGCGGGATCACGCCTGCGCGCGAGATGCGATCGTAACTCGGCTTGTAGCCGACGACGCCGCAAAAAGCTGCCGGTCGCGTGATCGAGCCGATCGTCTGCGTGCCGAGCGCCAGCGAGCAGAAGCCTGCGCTGACCGCGGCCGCCGACCCGCTGCTCGACCCGCCGGGCGTATGTTCTGGGTTGTGCGGGTTGCGGGTCGGGCCAGGCGCGAAGTAGGCAAATTCGGTCGTGACCGTCTTCCCCAGGACCAGCGCGCCCGCGTTCTTCAGGGCCGTGACGCTCTCGGCCTCTCGACCCTGGAACAGGTGCGGCGGCAGCTTGCTGCCGGCGCGCGTGAGGAAGCCGTCGACACGAAAGATGTCCTTCACACCGACAAGCACGCCGAACAGAGGTGGGCGCGTTCCCGGCTCGGAATAGCGTTCGAGCAGCGCCCCCGCCTCACGCCGGAGCCGCGCGAAGCGCCCCTCTTCCGGCACAAAGGCCCGCACGACTGGCTCGCGCGCATTGAACCTCTCCTCCAGTTCGTCGATGCGAGCCAACAGATCCACCGAAGCCATCACCCGATTACGCATCACGTTTCACGCATCACGTTTCACGCATCACGTTTTACGCACCACGTTTCACGCACCACGTTTCACGCATTACGTTTTACTCGTCGCGTATTTCTGCGCCGCCAACATCACCGCATCGACAATATGCTGGTATCCCGTGCAGCGGCACAGGTTGCCAGACAGCGCTTCACGGATTTCATGCTCAGAAGGATTCGGATTTTCTTCGAGAAACGGCACGAGCGTCATCAGAATGCCCGACGTGCAGAAACCGCACTGCAAGCCGTGCGCTTCCCAGAAAGCCTGCTGCAAAGGATGTAGCTCATCCTGGCTCTTCGCCAGGCCCTCGACGGTCGTGATGGCATGCCCATTAGCCTGCACGGCGAAGGTCAGGCACGAGCGAATCGGCTGCCCGTCGAAGAGAATCGTGCAGGCGCCGCACACGCCGTGCTCGCACCCGACGTGCGTGCCGGTGAGGCCCAGCTCGTGCCGCAGGAAGTCGCTCAACAGGGTGCGTGCTTCAGTCTGTCGCTCGTACTGCTTCCCGTTGACGGTGACTTTAACGGAGTGAAGAGGGGGCATGAATGGCACTCCCAATGACGTGATGACGTGACTACGTGACTATCTGACCACCAGACCAATCGACTCTCCAGCCCGTTCGAATGCCTGTTTGAGGGCGCGCCGGGTCAGAACGCGAGCGAGGTGGCGCTGGTAGTCGGCGGTCGCGTGGACGTTGCCGAAGGGCGTGATCTCGCTGTCCGCGGCCATGTTGGCCGCAGCCTCGATCGCTTCGGGCGAAGGCAGGTGGCCCAGCAGAAGCTGCGCAGCCTGTTTGGCTGTGACCGGGCCATCGCCCGCGTTCAGGTACACGAGCCGCGCCTGGCGACACACGGCCCGTTCATCGACGGTGACGACTGCGGCCACGCCCATGAGCGCGTAGTCGCCATGACGGCGAGCGAATTCGACGAACGACGAGCCTGCCCATGGCGGCATCGCGGGGAACGCCACTTCGACGAGCAGCTCATCCGGGTTCAGCGCCGTCGTGAAAATGCCCTGGAAGAACTCGGCGGCGGGAATCGAGCGCTCGCCGGACGCGCTCCGCGCCTTAATGCGCGCGTCGAGCGCGACGGCGATGACAGGCAACTCGGCAGCCGGATCGGCATGCGCGAGGCTGCCTCCGATCGTCCCCCGGTTTCGTATTTGTGGATGCGCGATGTGGGGCATCGTCTCGTGCAGCAGTGGCGCCCGTTCGGCAACCAGTGCATCCCGCTCGACACGACGCTGCCGGGTCATTGCGCCAATGCGCAGACCGTCGTCGTCCTGGCGCACGTAGTCGAGTTCGGCCAGCGGGTTCAAATCGACCAGCACAGCCGGCTGGGCGACGCGGAAGTTCATGGCCGGAACGAGGCTCTGCCCACCCGCCAGCGGCTTGGCATCGCCGCCGTGTTCTGCAATAACGGCTAAAGCAACATCCAAAGATTCAGGCACAACGTATTCAAAGACGGGTGGCTTCATGGGCAATGCCTCGACCGTAAATTGTCTCGCCTGGGGTAAGGATGTGCGTCGCTCGACTGGACAGGGGGCCGGCGCCGAGAATGCGGCGATTGATTCCCTCTGCCCGAGCGTCGCATATTATCGCCAGGTTTTGAAAATCACACAAATGGCCTGTTGATGCCGGCCAGCAGGCTGTGGGAGAGAGAGCAGGCCAGGCTCCCATGCCCGGCAATATGTGAATCATCACCAGAGCAAAATGCCTTGTGCTCACCGGTCGAATTTGATATAATAGGGTTTGCTTTACTTGCACTCGCCAGGGGCTTCGCCGCAGACGACTCCTGTGGCGTCGCGTGCATTTGCATTCCGCATCGTTCTCTCGCTCGTCGGCTTCACCGAAAACTCAATCTTAGAGCCTGTCCGAAAATCCCAGCGGAGTGGGCATGCCCGCCCTGCGAAGCCCCCGACCGAAGGGAGTGGGAAGCGGCGCCGAAGGGCCGCCGGATGGCCGGGCGTGGGAGACCAGCCCGCTAGTTTTCGGATAGGCACTTATCCAAGGAGGTGCAGGCCGGGCAGATAGCGTATCCGTCTTCCACATCATACGACGACCAGGATGTCCGTTTGGTAATGAGGAGGAGACTCTACATGATTCCACCTTCTTTTGATTACGTCGCGCCGAAAACGCTCCCGGAGGCGGTTGCGCTCCTGGGGCAGCATGCAGATGCAAAAGTGCTTGCGGGCGGCCACAGCCTGATTCCATTAATGCGATTCAGACTGGCGTCGCCCGCTGTGCTTGTCGACATCAACCGCATTGACGGACTGTCCTACATACGTGAAGAGGATGGCTGGCTGAAGATCGGCGCGATGACGCGCGAAGCCGAGCTGGAGCGCTCCGCCCTGATCACAGAGAAGTACCCTCTGCTCGCCGACACGACCAGGATGGTTGCCGACCCGCTGGTACGGAACATGGCGACCCTGGGCGGCAATCTGGCCCACGCCGATCCGGCCAACGACCACCCGGCGGCGATGCTGGCGTACGGTGCGCAGGTTGTCGCCATTGGCCCCAACGGCCAGCGCACCATCCCCATCGCCGAATTCTTCGTCGGTCCGTTCACCACCGTGCTGGAGCATAACGAGATATTGACCGAAATCCGAATCCCGGCGCACAAGCCTGGCGATGGCGGTTGCTATCTCAAGGTCGAGCGCAAGGTCGGCGACTATGCGACGGCGGCAGTCGCCGTGCAAGTGACACTCGACGGAAACGGAAGTTGCGCGTCCATCGGCATTGGCCTGACGAACGTCGGACTGACGCCGATCCGGGCCACGGCGGCTGAAGAGGCGCTGCGAGGCAAATCACCGGACGACGACCACATTCGGCAGGCGGCCCGCCTGGCAGCCGAAGCAGCCGAGCCGGAGAGCGACCGGCGTGGCTCGGAGGAGTACAAGCGCGCGCTGGTTAGGACGCTCACGGCTCGCGCACTGCACAAAGCCATAGCACGAGCGCGGGGAGGTCAGCGATGAGCACTCACCACATCAAGGTGACGGTCAACGGAGAGATCAAGGAAGCGGATGTCGAAGCGCGCACGCTGCTGGTTCATTTCATTCGTGAGAACCTGAATCTCACGGGCACGCACATCGGCTGTGACACGACGTCGTGCGGCGCGTGCACGGTGCATCTCGACGGCAGACCCGTGAAATCCTGTACCATGTTCGCCGTGCAGGCCGACGGCGGCCAGGTCCGCACAGTCGAGGGCCTGGCCCAGAATGGCAAGCTGCACCCCATCCAGGAAGGATTCCATCAGATGCACGGCCTGCAATGCGGCTTTTGCACACCCGGCATGATGATGACCGCCGTCGCGCTGCTCGAGCAGAATCCCAATCCATCGGAAGACGAGATCCGCTGGGGCATCTCGGGCAACCTGTGCCGCTGCACGGGATACGTGAACATCGTCAAGGCGGTGCAGTACGCGGCAGAGAAGATGAAAGCACAGTGAACAGTAATCAGTGAACAGTGATCAGTGATCAGTAATCGGTGAATGGTAAGTGGCAACTGATGACTGATGACTGATAACTGATGACTGATAACTGATCACTGACGAGGAGGACACTATGACTGAAATACAAGGTTTGGGCCATAGTCGGAAACGCGTGGAAGACGCGCGTTTCATTCGCGGCCAGGGCAACTACATCGACGACCTCAAACTGCCGGGCATGTTATACCTGGACATCGTGCGCAGCCCATACGCTCATGCACGCATCAAGCATATCGACGCCGGTAAAGCGCTCGCCGTCCCCGGCGTGCTGGCCGTGATCACCGGAGAGACGCTCAAGCAGTACAACGTCCACAACATGCCGACGCTGATGAGCGACACGCAGATGGTGCTGCCCATCGACACGGTGAAGTATCAATACCAGGCAGTGGCCGGCGTCTTGGCGACCGATCGCTACACGGCGGCTGACGGCGTGGCAGCGGTTCAGGTCGAGTATGAACCCCTGCCGGTCGTCGTGGACCCCAAGAAGGCGCTGGAGCCTGGCGCCCCCAAGGTGCGCGACGACAAAGACAGCAACCACATCTGGCACTGGGAATGGGGCGACCGGGAAGCGGCCGATAGGGCTTTCGAGGCCGCCGAAGTCACCGTCAAGCAGGACATCTACCTCCCGCGCATCCACGTCTCCTCCATCGAAACCTGCGGCTGCGTGGCGAAGTGGGATGCGGCCGAAGGGCATCTGACGCTGTGGATGACGACGCAGGCGCCGCACGCCATTCGCACCGTAGTCGCCCTCGTCACCGCCCACCTCGGGCTGTCCGAGGAAAAGATTCGCGTCATCTCACCGGACATCGGCGGCGGCTTCGGCGGTAAGGTGCCGGTTTACCCCGGCTACGTCATCGCCGTTGCCGCATCGATCGTTACCGGCAAGCCGGTCAAGTGGATCGAAGATCGCACCGAGAACCTGGCTGCCGACTCCTTCGCACGAGATTACCACATGGCCGCCGAACTGGCGGGGAAGAGAGACGGCACGCTGACCGCACTGCGCATCAAAACGATTGCCGATCACGGCTACACGGACGCCGCCGCCAACCCCTCCAAGTTCCCCGCCGGCCTGTTCCACATCTGCACCGGGTCGTACGACTTCAAGAGCGCGTTCGTCGAGGTGGACGGCGTCTACACCAACAAGCCCCCGGGCGGCATCGCCTACCGCTGCTCCTTCCGCGTCACCGAGGCCGTGCACGCGATCGAGCGCATGGCCGACCTGATGGCGCACGAGATAGGCGTGGACCCGGCTGAGTTCCGTCTGAAGAACTTCATCAAGCCGGAGCAGTTCCCCTACACGTCCGCGCTGGGCTGGGAGTACGACAGCGGGAACTACGGCGGCGCGCTGCGCAAGGCGATGGATATGATCGGCTACGAGCAGCTCCGCAAGGAGCAGGCCGAAAAGCGCGCGCGGGGCGAGTTGATGGGGATTGGCATTTCGTCGTTTACTGAGATCGTCGGCGCCGGGCCGTCGCACACGTTCGACATCCTCGGCCTGAAAATGTTCGATTCGTGCGAGATCCGCGTTCATCCCACGGGCAAAGCCATCGCCCGCTTCGGGACCAAGTCGCAGGGCCAGGGACACGAAACGACCTTTGCCCAGATCATTGCCGAAGAACTCGGCATTCCTGCCGAGCATATCAAGGTCGAGGAAGGAGACACGGACACGGCGCCATATGGCCTGGGCACTTACGCCAGCCGCAGCACGCCGACGGCCGGCGCGGCCGCCGCCATGGCCTCCCGCAAGATTCGCGACAAGGCGAGGAAGATCGCCGCTCACCTGCTGGAAGCGGCTGAAGAAGACTTGGTTTGGGAGCGAGACAAGTTCTACGTCAGAGGCTCGCCGGATAGGGCGAAGACGATTCAGGAAATCGCCTTTGCCGCCTACACAAATCACCCTCCGGGAATGGAAGCCGGGCTTGAAGCCGTGAACTACTACGATCCGCCCAATCTCACCTACCCCTTCGGCTCGTACATCTGTGTAGTGGACATTGACCGGGGCACGGGCGAGGTGAAAGTGCGCCGCTTCGTGGCCGTCGACGATTGCGGCGTCCGTATCAACCCGATGATCGTCGAGGGACAAATCCACGGCGGCTTGACGATGGGCTTCGCTCCCGCGCTGATGGAGGAAATCTCGTACGACGAAAACGGCAATATGTATGGCAGCACGTTCATGGATTACATGCTGCCGACGGCCGTCGAGACGCCGAGGTGGGAAACCGGCGAGACGGTCACGCCCTCGCCGCATCATCCGCAGGGCTTGAAGGGCGTCGGCGAATCGGCCACCGTCGGCGCGCCGGCCGCCATCGCCAATGCGGTCGTGGATGCGCTGTGGCATCTCGGCGTGCGACACATCGACATCCCCATCACCGCGCCGAAGGTGTGGACTATTTTGAAGGAGAAAGGAGTGGCGGTGGAGGAATAGGTAATTGAGGAAGAAAACCAACAGCCAAAGAAAGGAGATGACCTATGGCTACCACTGAACCCGTCAATTCCATGTCCTATGCTGGCAAGCCGGTCGTTTTGGACGTCATCCGCACCGCGCGGAAAGAGTTCTACGGCCTGATCGACGATCCGGCCAACTGGACCGTGCAGACGCGCTGCACCGATTGGGAAGTGCGCGACCTCGTCGGCCACATGATCGACGTAACGGAGGGGTACCTCGACCGCTGGGAGGCTGCTCGCAAGGGCGAGAACCGCGAGGTCGTCGGCTTGCTCGTCATGGCCGAACAAGCGAGCCAGAGGGCCATAGCTTTCCGAAGCCTGCCGCGTGAGGAGGCCATCGCCCGCCTCAAAGCCGCGTCCGACAAAATGGTGGCGACGTTCGAGTCCATTTCGGAGGACGAATGGAATAACTTCCTCGTCACGCACCGCTACATGGGGCCGCTGCCCGCGCTGTTCTATCCCGCCTTCCACGTGATGGACTACGGCGTCCACCCCTGGGACATCCGCTATGGCTTGGGCGACACGTTGGGCAAGTTGGACGAGCGCACCGCCGGCGTGCTCATCCCCTACATGTTGTACGCCCTGATGCCGAGCACCGTTGACGCCGAATCGGCCAAGGGGCTGGACATCGTATATGGGATTGAAGTGTCGGGTCCGTGGGGCGGCAAGTGGCGAGCCACCGTGAAGGATGGGAAGTTCGAAGCCAAGCCCGAAATGGGCAACTTCGAGGGCTGCGATGCCGTCTTCAGCTTCGACCCGTCCGACTTCGTGCTCACGGCCTTCCTGCGCTTCCCCGGCGGCGCAGCAAGGGGTGAACCGGACGTCATCGATAAGGTTCGCAACCTGTTCTTCAGAATCTAAAAAAGACCTGTCACACGGATTTCCCTGTGAGGTATTTTGGATGTTCGAAATGGCAAGTAACCCTGTCAACGAATGTCCGACGAATAAACGAATGACCTATGGCCGCTGGCGCTATTCGTTTATTCGTTTCCCCATTCGTTGACAGACTGGGGCGGGAATTCTTGCCAATCCGTGTAATCTGCCTGCCCTCGCCTGCTATGTGCGGGGGTGGGAAATCCGTGTGACGGGTCTGGCCTGGACGAGGTGGTGATGGCACTACTGCAAACTCAAGGCGTTCACCATATCACGATGGTCGGCTCCAACCGCGAGGCGGTGATTGATTTCTACCAGGGGGTCTTGGGGATGCCGCTGGTCTTCAGCCAACCCAATCTCGACGTGCCCGAGGAAGAGCACCTCTACTTCGACACCGGCGACGGCCGGCTGCTGACTTTTTTCGTCCGGCCCACGCGCGTCAACGACTCGACGCCCAATCCGCAGGGCATCGGCAATCTCCATCATATAGCCTTTACTGTCTCGCAGGCCGTCTACACCCAGGTTGCCCAGCGTCTGAACGAGCGCGGCATTTGGAACACCGGCCCGATCGACCGCGGCTTCATGGATTCGATCTACTTCCGCGATCCCAACGGGCAGTTGCTCGAATTGGCCTGCTACAAGTTCGTCCCGCCCGAAGGCTACACGATTGCCGATGTGCTCAGCACGGCGCATCGCCTGCGCGTGGCCGCAGGCGATTACAACATCGAAGACCACCATCTGGCCGACGCCATCGCCGAATTGGCCGTGCGTAAAGCCCCCACGCTGGAGATGGCTTGATGCTCGCCACCGCGCAGGGCGCGCAAGGCGAGTATATCTTCCTGCCGCAGGAAAAGGTCATCTACGGCGTCGGCAGTCTGGCCCGGCTGCCTGCAGAAACCGATAGGATGGCGTGTCGGCGCGCGCTGGTCGTCACCGGGCGCACGCTGGCAACCCAGACGCCACTGATCGGGGCAGTCGAGAGCCTGCTAGGCGCGCGCCATGCAGGGACCTACGCCGACATCCGGCAGCACGTGCCGGAAAGCGGGATCGCCGAAGCGACTCGCCTGGCGCGCGAGGTTCAGGCCGATCTGCTCGTCAGCGTCGGCGGTGGCAGCCCGATCGACGCGGCCAAAGCCATCGCGCGCGCACTGGCCGGACCGGATGGCGCGTTCGTTCCGCACATCGCTGTCCCGACGACGCTTTCCGCAGCCGAATTCTCACACGTCGCAGGGTTCACGGACGAAGCGACCAAATCCAAGACGGGCTTCGCCGACCCGCGCGCCACGCCGCGCGTCGTCATTCTCGACCCGGAGATGACCGTCGCGACTCCGATGTGGCTGTGGCTCGCATCGGGAATTCGCGCGCTGGATCACGCCGTCGAAACGCTGCATAGTCCGGGTGACCATCCGGTCAACGATGTTCTCGCCTTGCAGGCGATTCGCGGCCTGTTCGAGTTCTTGCCGCGCTCCAAGGCCGAACCCGACAACCTTGACGCCCGGCAGCAGTGCCAGCTTGCGGCGTGGATGAGCTACTTCGGCCCGGCTAGTGTGAGCGCACATTCCGGCCTCAGCCATACGTTGGGGAAGCGCATTGGCGCAACGTACGACGTGCCGCACGGCGTGACTTCTTGCATCATCTTAGCGCATGTGATGCGCTACAAGGCGGCGAACGAGGCGGATGCGGCCCGCCTCGCGCCGATGGCCCGCGCGCTGAATCTCGTCGCCGCTCAGGCTTCGGATCAGGAGGCAGCCTTGGCTGCCGCCGACGCCGTGGCCGGACTGGTGCGGCAGTTGGAACTGCCTTCCCGCCTGCGTGATGTCGATGTCCCGAAGGACGCGCTCGAAAGTGTCGCCCGCTCTACCATCGGCGATTCGCCTCACATGGCGGAGGTGGTCGAGATACTGCGTCGGGCGTGGTGAACTGATTGTTAAGGAGATGAGACTATGCCAACCCGTACCGCAAAGGCTGTCTGGACCGGAACCCTGCGCGAAGGCCAGGGAACGATGAAGCTTGGAAGCGGGCCTACGGCCTACGAGGGGGCTTATACCTTTGCGTCGCGCTTTGCCGAAGGCCAGGGGACGAATCCGGAGGAACTGATTGGGGCGGCCCATGCTGGTTGCTTCTCCATGTTCTTATCGGCTGTTCTCACGGACGCTGGCTACATTCCCACTCGTGTCCAGACCGCCGCTAAGATTCACCTCGGTGAGGGCCCAAAGATCACCGCCATTGAGCTTGACTGCGAGGCTGCGGTCCCTAATCTCGACGCGACAACCTTCCTCAGATACGCCGAGGAATCGAAGAACAAATGCCCGGTCTCCCAGGCTTTAGCTGGCACGGAGATCAAGTTAACCGCAAAGCTGGTCAGCTAGATGGATCGCCCATGGAGTTTTGATTTTCACGAGGGGCGTGTGTGATCATTTCGCGGCACACGTGGGCATTCGAGCGCGGCACGCTGTGGGCGGTCGAGTTGGACCGGCAAACGCCTGCGCCTGTGCCGCCCCGCGTGGCGGCCGTCTTCCGCGAAGCGCATCGCGAGTCTGCCGAGCTCCTGGCGGCGGCGATGGGCCTGCCGCACAGCGAGCCGGTCGTGCGGCGCTTCACTACCGGGCGGCGGTGTTTCGCCGCATGGGTGTCCGATCGGATCGCGGCCTATGGCTGGGTGTCACAGGCAGCCGAGTGCATCGGCGAGCTGGAGCGCGAGATTCAACTGCTGCCGGGCGAGGCATACATTTGGGATTGCGTCACATTGCCGTCCTACCGCCGCCAGCGACTGTACAGCGCGCTGTTGAGCCATATCGTCGCCCGGCTGCGCAGCGAGAGCGTGCAGCGCGTGTGGATTGGTTCGTCACTCGACAATCGGGCCTCCATTCGTGGCTTTGCCAATGCCGGGTTTCGACCCGTCGTCACACTCGTCTACGCAAGGCTTTTCGAGCTGTGCGGTCTAGGGGCGATTCGCCACCGCACCGCGCCGCATCAACTCGTTAACGCCGCGCGCCGGGTATTGATAACCGACCGTGAGCATTGGTGGGGGCCTGTAGCGGTTGGACGCTCAGAACCCGCCCATCATTTGAAGTGTGTACAGATTGAAGGGTAACCCATGACGCCATCCGGGCAGGGGCAAGCCCTGCGCCCCACGATGCCTTCACTCGATTCAGAGCTTGCCCTGAGCTCATCGAAGGGGCTGGCTCTGCGCGTCCTCCCTGTCGGCGAATGGCAGGAGAATTGCTATCTGCTCGTCGATCGCGCGACGAACGAAGGGCTGCTGATCGATCCCGGCGACGAAGCCGGGCGCATTCTCGACTGGATTGCGGGCGTCACCGTTCGCTCGATTCTCTTAACGCACGCACACCGCGACCACGTCGGCGCGTTGGCCGAGGTTCGGGCAGCCCTCGGCGTGGTGTCTGGTCTTCACGCTGGCGATGGGGCGCTCGCCGCCAAATATGACGTGAGCGCCGATTTCAGGCTGAACGACGGCGACGTGATTCGTCTCAGCGCACACGACATTCGCGTCGTCCACACACCCGGCCACACGCAGGGAAGCGTATGTCTGCGCTTCGATGCGCGCGCCATCGTCGGCGATGTGATTTTTCCCGGCGGGCCTGGACACACCAGCACGCCCGAGGAACTCAACCAGTCGCTCGCCTCGCTGCAGCGAACCGTTTTCACCTGGCCTGACGAGACAACCCTGTACCCCGGCCACGGCCAGCCGACGACGGTGGGACAGGAGCGGGCAGGGTTTGAAGCGTTCCTCGCCCGACCGAGGCCAGCCGATTTATGCGGCGACGTAACCTGGGGAACCTCTCCGAAATGATCATCGATCTTCTTCAGCGTGCCGCCGAACTCAGTCGCACCGGCCAGCCCTTCGCTCTGGCAACGGTCGTTCGCGCCGAGAGGCCGACCTCGGCCAAGCCCGGCGCAAAGGCGATTGTCACAGCCGATGGCGCGCTCACCGGCTGGGTAGGCGGCAGTTGCGCGCAGCCCACCGTAGTGCGCGAAGCGCTCAAAGCCTTGCAGGACGGCAAGCCGCGGCTCGTGCGCCTGTGCCCGCCGGAAAAACTCGGCGCCGCGCCTCAGGAGGGTGTCGTCGAAGTCGCGCTCACGTGTGTCAGCGGAGGCACGCTGGAAGTGTATATCGAGCCGCATCTGCCGCGCCCGCATCTGGTCGTCGTCGGACATCTGCCGATCGCCGAGGCCCTGTCTCGATTGGGCAGTGCGCTGGACTACGAGGTAACGGTGATGGGCCTGGACGTCACCCCCGATCGGTTTCCCGGCGCCGATCGCGTTCTCGATCGGTTGGACTTCTCATCACTCAAACTGAACCCGCAGGCCTACGTCGTCGTCGCCACGCACGGCAATTACGACGAAGACGCGCTCGAAGGTGCGCTGAGATCGGACGCGGCGTACGTCGCACTCGTGGCGAGCCGGGCGCGCGGGGAGGCGATCCAGCACGTCCTGCGCGAGTCGGGGTTGTCCGATGGGGCGCTGGCGCGGCTCAAGGTTCCGGCTGGCCTCGATCTCGGCGCGGTGACGCCCGAAGAGATCGCGCTGAGCATCCTGGCCGAGATCGTCCAGCTTCGACGCCATCCATCCGTGAATTCGCCCGATCCGCGCTTCCCTCCCGTCGTGCACCCGTTGGAGGCGACCGACCCGGTGTGCGGCATGTTGGTCGACATTGCCACGGCGCGCTACACGTCACACCGCGGCGGCCAGGTTTACTACTTTTGCTCGGTCGGGTGTCAACGCTCGTTTGAGAAACAACCGGAGAAGGTCATGACGGCGAGTGACACAAGGCACGTCGCCAATCACATAAACTCCAAAGAGGAACCACGTCATGCGGTATGAAGGCACGATCACGATCAGCGCCCCACGCGGTGTGGTGTGGGTGTTTCTCACCGATCCGCACCAGGTGGCCCAGTGTGCGCCGGGCGTCGAATCGGTAGAAACTATCGTTCCCGACTATAAGTTCCGGGCGAACGCCGCCATCGGCTTCGGCTCGGTGAAGGCACGCTTCACTGGCGTAGTCGAGTTCCAGGAACTCGAGCCGCCGACACGAGCGAAGTTGAAGGCGCACGGCGACGCGCCCGGCAGCGCGGCGGACGTCGTCAGCGAGATGGTCCTGACCGACGGACCGGATGGCACGACCGAAATGAAGTGGAGCGTCGACATCGTCGTGCTGGGGACGCTGGCCAGCCTGGCGGCTCGACTCATGAGCAGCATTACGCAGAAGCTCACGGCGCAGTTCTTCGATTGCCTCAAAGCCAAGATTGAAGCGTGACCAAGTGACTCGTGTTGGGCGCGGGTCTTCGACCGCGCCGCTGCCAAGTGAGGAGACGTAACAATGGAGCCGATCAATCCCATTGTCCGCCGCTGGCGTCAAGAAGCCCTCGACGACCCTGACGGCTTCTGGGGGCGGGCTGCCGATCACTTGCCCTGGTTCCGCAAATGGGACCGCGTCTTCGAGTGGAACCCGCCCACCTTCCGCTGGTTCGTGGGCGCTCAGACCAACCTGGCTTACAACTGCCTGGACCACCACGTCGCCCGAGGCTGGGGCGGCCATACGGCCCTGATCTACGTCAACGAACGGGGCGACCGACGCCTTTTCACCTATGCCCAGTTAAAGCGCCACGTCGAGCGCCTGGCCGCTGCGCTTCGGGCAATGGGCATTCAGAAGGGCGACCGCCTCACCGTCTACATGCCCACCTGCCCTGAAGCCATCATGCTGATGCTGGCAACCGTTCGGATTGGCGCCATCCATTCGGTGGTCTTCGCCGGCTTCGGGGCAGGCGCGCTCGCCGACCGCATCCGGGCTAGTGGCTCTCGGCTGGTCTTCACAGCGGATATCGCCTTTCGCAAGGGCAAGGACGTTCGTCTCAAAGAGATCGTCGATCAGTCCCTGGAGATGGCCGGCAGCGGCGTGGAGCACGTGATCGTCCTGCGTCGAAGTGGCGACGATGCGCCGATGACGGCCGGCCGCGACCTTGACTGGTCAGAGTTTTTAGCCACGGCAGCCGGCCACGACGGCGCTCACGTCGCGATGGAATCCAATGAACCCGCCTATATTCTCGCCACCTCGGGCACGACCGCGACACCCAAGCTGGCCATCCACACTCACGGCGGCTACCAGGTCTACATTCACAGCATGGGGCGCTGGTGCTTCGGGATGAAGCCGACTGACGTGTGGTGGTCTACCTCGGACATCGGCTGGGTGGTCGGCCACAGTTATATCGTGTACGCGCCGCTGCTCTTCGGCTGCACGACGCTTGCCTACGAGGGCGCGCTGGATCATCCCGGCCCGGAAACGGTGTGGCAGATCGTCGAGGAGTTTGGGGTGACCGGCATCTTCACCTCGCCGACCGGGGTACGGTTGCTCATGCGCTACGGTGAGGAACCGGTCCGCCCGTTTGACCTCTCTTCGTTAGAGCGGGTTGTCTGCGCCGGCGAGGTGCTTAACGCACCCGCCTGGGAGTGGCTGCAGAAGCGGGTTCTGAATGACCGTATCCCGGTTATAGACCATATGTGGCAGACGGAGACCGGCGGCCCAATCTTTGGCAACCCCTATGGTCTGGCGATGCTACCCATCAAACCAGGCTCTGCCACAGTTCCCTTGCCAGGCATAGAAGCAGCAGTGGTCACGCCTGAGGGGCAGCCTTGCGCGACCGGTGAGAAAGGGATCATGGTCATCAAGCGGCCCTTCCCGGGCCTGACGCCAGCGCTGTGGGGCGAGCCAGAGCGCTACGGCCGGGATTACTGGGAGCGGATCCCGGGTGTGTATTACACGGGCGACTCGGCCCATATGGACGAGGATGGCTACGTCTGGTTTGCTGGGCGCGCCGACGAGATCATCAAGATCGCCGCTCACCGGATCGGCACGATCGAGGTTGAAACCGCCTTTCTGAAACATCCGGCGGTAGCTGAGGCTGGGGTGACCGGCCGGCCTGACGAGCTTCGGGGCGAGGTAATCTCGGCCTTCGTCGCCCTCAAGCAGGACTACCAGCCCTCAGCCCAACTCCGGCGGGAACTGCTGGACACGGTGCGCCAGGAACTAGGGCCGGTGGCCGTCATCGGGGAACTCAATTTCGTCACAATGCTGCCCAAGACCCGCAGCGGCAAGATCATGCGGCGGGTATTCAAGGCCGTCGTCCTCGGCCGCGACCCGGGCGACATCACCACCATCGAGGACGAGGGGTCGGTGGAGGAAGCCCGTCAGGCCTGGCAGCAGATGAAGGCAGAGATAACCGGGATACCACCGGGCGACGACAATCTGTAACTCCAGAACCAGCAATCGGTCATCATTCATCACAAGGAGGTTCCCATGCGAGGCACCATGATGGACTACCCGCTGACGCTCCAGCACTTTCTGGAGCGGTCGCTCAAGATGTCGCCCAAGAAAGAGATCGCCACCAAAACGGCGACCGGAATGCACCGCTACACCTACGCCGACTTTTACGCGCGTGTGCACCGGCTGGCAAACGCGCTGGCCGACCTGGGCGTGCGGAAAGGCGACCGGGTGGCGACGTTCGCCTGGAATCACTATCGCCACCTCGAACTGTACTTCGCCGTTCCCTGCATGGGCGCGGTGCTGCACACGCTCAACATCCGCCTCTTCCCCGACCAATTGGTCTATGTCATCAACCACGCCGAAGACAAGATCATCTTCGTCGACGCGACGCTTCTACCCGCCTTGCAAAGGGTGCAGGATCAGATCGAAGGGGTCGAGCGCTTTGTGATCATGACGGACAGTGGAGAAGCGCCCGAAACGACTCTGTCGCCGGCCAGCGAATACGAGTCGCTGCTGAGCGCGGCCCGGCCCGAGTTTCCTTTCCCCAAACTTGACGAATTGGACGCCGCCGGTATGTGCTACACTTCGGGCACGACCGGCAGCCCCAAGGGCGTGGTCTACACCCACCGAGCGATCTTTATTCACTCGTTCGCCGAGGCCATGGCCGACAGCGTGGCCGTGTCCGAGCGTGACACGGTTTTGCCGGTTGTGCCGATGTTCCACGTCAATGCCTGGGGCCTGCCCTTCACCAGCACGCTGGTCGGCGCCAAGCAGGTCTTCCCCGGCCCACATCTTCAGCCGCGCGACCTGGCGGAGTTGATCCAGAACGAGAAAGTCACCCTGGCCGCCGGTGTCCCCACGTTGTGGATCGGGCTGTACAGCCTGCTGGAACGCGAGCAGTACGACCTGAGCAGCCTGCGCACGCTGGTCGTCGGCGGCTCGGCCGCACCGCGCACGCTGATCGAAAACTTCGAGAAAAACTTCGGGGTGCCGATCACCCACGCCTGGGGCATGACCGAAATGACCCCGCTGGGCACGATTTCCAAGCTCAAAGCCGAACTGTTGGACGCGCCGGAAGAGGTGCGCTTCGCGTACCGCGCTAAACAGGGGCGGGCCATGCCGGGCGTGGAAGTCAAGGTGGTAGACGAGGCCGGGCTGGAGGTTGCATGGGATGGCAAGACGATGGGCGAACTCTGGGTGCGCGGGCCGTGGATCGCCAGCAGTTACTATAACGACCCCAGCCTGTCGAACGTCTTCACCCCCGACGGCTGGTTCCGCACCGGCGACGTGGTGACGATTGACCCCGAAGGCTACATGGATATCACCGACCGCACCAAAGACCTGGTCAAGTCGGGTGGTGAGTGGATCTCCAGCGTGGCGCTCGAGAGCGCCCTCATGGGCCATCCCAAAGTGCTGGAGGCCGCCGTGATCGCCATTCCCCACGATAAATGGCAGGAGCGCCCGCTGGCTATCGTCGTCCCAAAACCCGATCAGGCGGAGAGCATTACCAAAGACGAGTTGATTGAATTTCTGCGGCCCAAGTTCGCCAAATTCTGGCTGCCCGATGGCGTAGAGTTCATTAAGGAGATGCCCAAGACAAGCGTTGGCAAGTTCGATAAGAAGGTTTTGCGCGAGCAGTTCAAACAGCACCGCCTAAACGCATGAGCCATGTCGCCAGAGATGATCCTCGTACCCGCCGGAGAATTCCTGATGGGCGAGGGTGATGATGTGCACTCCGTCTACGTCCCTGCGTTCTACATCGCCAAGTACCCGGTCACGAATGCCGCTTATCAGCCGTTCGTGGATTCAACGGGGTACGCGGCGCCAGGGCACTGGCGAGGAGTTTATCCGCATGCGCTCAATGACCATCCTGTGGTCAACGTCAGTTGGCATGATGCGCTGGCCTACTGCAGCTGGTTAAGCGAAACGACGGGCCACCCTTACCGCCTACCGACTGAAGCCGAATGGGAGAAGGCGGCCCGAGGCGCCGACGGCCGTGTTTATCCGTGGGGTAATGTGTTCGACAAAGCGAAGTGCAACGGCTGGGAGGCCGGTCTCGGCTGGACGGCCACGGTCGATTGCCACGCGGCTGGGGCCAGCCCGTATGGCGTCATGGACCTGGTGGGAAATGTATGGGAGTGGTGCAGCAGTCTGCACGCCGATTATCCCTATCGCGCCGACGACGGCGCGGGGAGCGCGATGTGAATAATCACCAGACGTGACCTGACAGAAGGAGATCTAATGATGCCCCCGGTGCAACACAACATGACCGACTACGAAGTGGAGCGACGCAACTTCAAACTGACGGCCCCGGAGGACTTCAACTGGGCCTTCGACGTGATCGACCGCTGGGCGGACGACCCGCAGAAGCTGGCGATGCTCTGGCTGGACAAGCCGGGCAACGAGCGCCAGATCACTTTCGAGGAGTTTCGTCGCCGTTCCAATCAGGTGGCGAATGCCCTGCAACAACTCGGCGTGCGGCGCGGTGACCGGGTGTTCCTTATGCTTCCACGCTTGGTCGAGTGGTGGGAGTCGATCCTGGGGATTATGAAGGTCGGCGCGGTCTCGATGCCCGGCACAATCCTGCTGACCGCTAAAGACATCGTCTACCGCACCAACCTGTCCGAGGCACGGGTGGTGATCACCGACGCCGCCAATGCCCCCAAATTCGATGAGGCCCGTACTCAATGCCCGTCGATAGAGATCATGATCGTCATCGGCGGTGAGCGCGGGGGCTGGACGACCTACGAGGCGGCGGTCGGCGTGGCGAGCACGGAGCGCACCCGACTTGCCACTCCCAGCGGCGATCCGTGCATGATCTACTTCACCTCCGGCACGGTTGGCTATCCCAAGATGGTGCTACACACCCACGCCTCCTACCCCATCGGGCATACTATCACCGGCAAATACTGGCTCGACCTGCGCCCGACCGACCTGCACTGGAACATGTCCGAGACGGGCTGGGCCAAGGCGGCCTGGAGCAACCTCTTCGGCCCGTGGACGATGGGCGCAGCAATCTTCACCTACGATGGGCGTGGCAAGTTCAACGCGACCGAGACACTGGAGTTCCTCCAGAACTATCCCATCACGACCTTCTGCGCCCCGCCCACGATCTACCGCATGCTGGTGCTGGAGGAGTTGAGCGCCTACCAGTTCCCCCACCTGCGCCACTGCATTGGCGCGGGGGAGCCGCTCAATCCTGAGGTCATCGAGACCTGGCGCGAGGCGACCGGGCTGACCATCCGCGACGGCTACGGCCAGACCGAAACGGTGCTGCTGTGTGGCAACTTCCCGCCACTGCCGGTCAAGCCCGGCTCGATGGGCAAGCCCGCGCCAGGCTTCGAGGTTTCGGTCGTGGACGACCAGGGCGTAATGCTGCCGCCCGGCAAGGAGGGCGACATCGCGGTGAAGATCGCACCGGAGCGCCCGCTGGGCCTGTTCCAGGAGTACTGGCGCAACCCGGAGGCGACCGCAGCTTCAATTCGCGGCGACTGGTACATCACCGGCGACCGGGCGTATCGGGACGAGGATGGCTACTTTTGGTTCGTCGGGCGGACCGACGACGTGATTATCAGCGCGGGCTACCGCATCGGCCCGTTCGAGGTCGAGAGCGCCCTGGTCGAACACCCCGCTGTAGCCGAGGCGGCCGTGGTTGCCAGCCCCGACGAACTGCGCGGCGACATCGTCAAAGCCTTCGTCATCCTCGCGCCGGGCCATAGCCCCTCCGAGGAGCTGCTGGCCGAACTGCAGGAGCACGTCAAAAGCAGCACCGCGCCCTACAAATACCCCCGCAAGATCGAGTTTGTCACTGAACTACCCAAGACCATCAGCGGCAAGATCCGCCGGGTCGAGTTGCGGGAGCGGGAGCGGAAGCAGAAGAGTTGATCGAATTCGCCTCCCACTTTCACGACGCGGTTCACCGGCTGCAAGACCTGGCCGGTGGCCTGCTGGTCACCGCGCCGGGGTTAGAAGATTGGGAACACCCTGAGATCGGGAAAAGGCTGGAACATTATCTGGGCAGCGCCAGGGGAACGGCTCGCGAGTGCGCCGCCGTGCTCGCCGTGTGCACGCAAAGGTTGTCAGGAAGTCAGCCGCACCCTGAGCGGAGCGGTGGGCGTCCTTCGACTTCGCTACGCTCCGCTCAGGATGCCCGCCGCGCAGTCGAAGGGGCGGCTGACATCTTTTGCGTGCACACGCACGCCGAGGGCTCGATCGAAGCCTTGACATGTGTGTTATAATTTATGTGCCCATATACCCCGGGGCGCTCTCGACTCATACCAAAAACAAAAACAGAATCAGCCCTTGTTTCGGCGCCGTGGTTGTTTGAGCGGAGGAGGTGATGCTTATAAGGTGATCCAGGGAACAGGGCCATCGCATCAAACCGGACACGGACGTGGCTCGGCCCGGCTATGCTGAAGATAGCAGGGCGCGAGCACCACAACCAAGGGAGGTCTAAAATGTTCGCGTTTGGAATGACGGGACTTAACTTCGCACTGTGGCTGAACGCGTTTAATCTCTTGGGGATTGGCGCGCAGCCAGCGTCGGAGGGAGCGGTCTCACCGGCTAAGACCGTGGGAGCAGCCGGCAGCTTGATTGGCGCCATCAGCCTGGTCGCGACAGCCATCTGGTTTGGATGGGTACAGCCCTTTGGTGGCACTGGGGTTGACTTCCTCTTCTCGCTCACCACCGGGATGTACGGCCTGCTGTGGATCGGCGTGTTCGCGGTGCAGGTGTTTGACTTTGACTGGCGGCCCATTGCCAATCTGTGCCTGCTGGTCGCGATCAACCAGGTCATCGGGATAGTTGGGGTGTTTTCCCTGCTGGGAACGGCGAGCGTCCACGTCTGGATCGTCCAGGCCGTGCTGGCCAGTTACATCGTGTTGCTGATCATGTTCAACCGGTTGCTGTATGGCAAGCTCGCCGCCAGGCCGGTGGGCTGGTGGCTCATCGTTACGGCGATCGGCACGCTTTACCTGCAGTTCTTCGGCGGCGGGGTCTTCCCCACCCCCTAAGACTATGGGCGGTTACGATAAGTCCTTGAGGCTTGAGCCCGGTGTTGGGCTGACTCTCAAGGCTGAGATGACATGAGGGTAGCGATCCCTCGAAAGGAGACAGTCCAATGAAAGACGGTATGTTCGTGTTCGACTCGCACTCGCATGTGTGGGACGCGAGTCCGGAGAACACCAAGAACAAGTGGGGCGAAACGTGGATCGAGTGCTTCTACGCCTATCATACGGCCCTCAATCCTCCCGATCCGAAGTGGAAGATGGACTACGACAAGACCTTCCGCAAGACCGACGAGGATTGGTACATTGACGAGATGTTCGTCAAGGGCGACGCCGACATCGCGGTGCTGGGCACGACGCTGCTGAAGGAGTTTTACCACAACGGCTTCCACTCGGCCGACAAACACGCTCGCATTGCCAAGCAATATCCTGGGCGGCTGGTCGTGGCTGGCGGCGTAGACCCTCGCGAGCCGGACGCGCTGGAGGAGTTTGAGCGGCAAATCACCGAGCTGGGCGTGGGGGGCTTCAAGTGGTATACCGCCGAGTGGCGCGGCGAGTCCAAAGGCTGGCGGGCCGATGATCCGATGATGACGCCCTTCTACGAAAAGGCCGTCAAATTGGGGTGCAAGAATATGCACTTCCACAAGGGACCCGGCGTCGCGCCACTGGCGCTCGGTGGATTCGATGTCCGGGACATCGAACTGCCGGCGGCTCAGTTCCCGGAGCTGAATTTCATCATCGACCACTGCGGTCTACCACGACTGGATGACTTCTGCTGGATCGCCGTCAAGCAGCCCAACATCTACGCCGCGTTAGCCGTGGCTCTGGCCTTCATCAACAACCGCCCGCGCTACTTCGCGGAGATCATGGCCAACCTCCTGTATTGGGCGGGCCCGGATCGGATCCTATACGGCACCGACTTCCCGATCTGGTATCCGCACTGGCAGTTGGACAAGTTCATGGAGTTCCAGATACCGGACGACCTACAACAGGAGTACGGCGTCAAGATGGACGACGTGACGCGGCGGAAAATCCTAGGCGAGAACCTGGCCAAGTTGTACGGCATAGACATCGAGGCGCGGAAGAAGGACCTGGCCAACGATGCGCTGTCACAACGCAAGAAGGGCGGCTAGCGCTGCATGCAAATCAAAGGCGGAAGGCAAATGACGGAACAGACAGGCGTGACGCGAGAGGCCGTGATCCGGGAAATTGAGAAGGTTCAGGACCCTTGCGCGTGCGCGTCCATCATGACGCTGAACCTGCTCAAAGACGTCGAAGTCAATGACGGTCACGTCAAGGTGACTTACGACCTGACTTCACCCTTCTGCCCCGGCATGTTCGCTGCGCAGATCGGCGCGGATATCAAGCGGCGCGTGGCGGCCCTCCCGGGCATCAAATCGGTGGAGGTGAAGGTCACTGACCATCTCATGGCCGACGAGATCAACCGGCACATCGCGAACTCCACCGGCGCTCTGTCGGAGCGAATCGTGCTGCGCGATCCCTTCGCCGTGGTCGAAGGTCACTAGCATGCGACCGCTCATGGTTGAACTCGAGGAGCCGAGGGCGCCCGAAAGCGCCTTCGGCTGCCTTGAGGGTTACCCGGAAGAGGCCCTCTGGAGATATCCAGAGGTGCGTGTGGCTGCCGAGCTGATGTGGCAGCGGACCCGCTCGCCCTATCGGGTGCGATGGGTGGCGGCGGGTGTGCGCCGTTTCCTGGCTGACCTGAATCTCGGGCAGCCAGACGCCTTTGTGCGTCAATGTCAGGAGGTCCCGACCCGGGCCGATGCGGTTGTGGATTCCTACTGGCGGTTCCTGACGGAGCAAGGCCATTCAGTGGGGCAGGTTTCCGCACTGTGTATGGGGCCCATGCTGTGGCTGCGAGCGAACGAGGTAAGGGTCGGCTGGACGCCGGCATCGGCGCTGGCGCACAAAGACGACGGCGCCAATTATTCTTTGCCATTCCCGCAGTTGAACGCCCGCGATCGGTTCGTGCTGACGGCCCTCACCGCGTGCAATCTGGTGATGTCCGAAATGGTCGCGCTGCGCTTAGCGGACGTGGGAGAAATCGAAGGGAGCGCAGCGTCGTGGCGTCCCCATCCTGAAGCGGACGCGCCAGCGGTACGAGTCCCGCCAGAAGCGGCCAAGGACGGTCAGGAGCGTGTGACCTTTTTGTCGTACGACGCCGGTCGCGCGCTTCAGAACTACTTGGCTAAACGGCGTGCAGCCGGACACGCTCTCGGCTTAGACGCGCCGCTGCTCGCCGACGCAGATGGCAACCCAGTTGCAATGGATGCACTGGCCGATGTCTCGAAACGGATGGATAGCCTGCTTCGCGTGACGCGAGAGCTGAACGTTGACTTTTGCATCGAAACGGGGAAGGCGCTGCGCATGCGGCGTCAGTACCACCCTTAAGTGAGAAGGAGGATGACACCATGAAAGCCGCTCGACTGTACGAGTATGATAAGCAGATGAACGTCGAGCTCAAGGTCGAAACTGTGCCCGAGCCAAAGATCACCGCTGCCCGGGACGTAATTGTCCGCGTCGGCGCCGCGGGCCTGTGCCGCACCGACCTGCATATTATCGAGGGGGTGTGGAAGGACGTGATGGATCCGGACGGCACGCTACTGCCCTACATCCTCGGCCACGAGAACGCCGGCTGGGTCGAGGAGGTCGGCCGTGAAGTCACGTCAGTGAAGCCCGGCGACGCCGTGATCTGTCATCCCCTGCGCACGTGTGGCGTCTGCTATGGCTGCCGCAGTGGCGAGGATATGTATTGCGAGAACAGCACGTTCCCGGGTCTCAACGCCGACGGTGGATTTGCTGAGCATCTGCTCACCACCGAGCGAGCGCTGATCAAGCTCAGCGAGAATGTCATGCCAGTGGACGTGGCGCCTCTCGCCGACGCCGGTATCACCGCCTATCGAGTGGCCAAGCGAGCGGCCAAGATGCTGAACCCCGGCTCCTACTGCGTCATCCTCGGCGTCGGCGGGCTGGGACACATTGCCCTGCAGTCGCTGCACGAGCTGTGCGGCACCCGCACCATTGCAGTGGACCTCTCCGAGTCGACACGCAAACTCGCTAAAGACCTCGGCGCTCACTTTGTGCTTGACGGCGGCCCCAACCTGGTCGAGGAGGTGAAGGAGATCACCAAGGGCGGCGCTCACGCGGTGATTGACTTTGTCGGCGAGCTGGGGGCCGAGCAACTCTGCTGGCGGATGCTGCGCCAGGGCGGGACCCATTTCATCGTTGGCTACGGCGGTAAAATTGAAGTGCCGACCGTGCATATGATCATCAACGAGATCGCGATCGCCGGAAGCCTGGTCGGCAACTATATGGAGCTGGTCGAACTGATGGAGCTTAACGCCGAAGGCCGCGTCAAGCTGCATGCCCAGCAGTACTCGCTCGACAACATCAACGTAGGGATCAACGATTTCAAGAACCGCAACATCGTCGGTCGCGGCGTAATTGTACCGTAGTTGCGTCACAAACGACTCAAACCTATCACGGTCTCGCTCCGAGCGTTTCCGGGTGCTGAGACGGAAATCATGCCTGGGGTACCTGTGGCTGTCTACGCCACGGCTGCGGTCGTCGGGCAGGCCACTGCCACCACGGAATTCCTCGCTGACCTGTCAGGCCCGGTGAATGTCCTGGATATCGGCGCCGGTACCGGTAGCTTCAGTCGGGCGCTCCAGCGGGCCTGCGACCATCCGAAGAACCGGTTCTACTGGATCGACATCAACGCCGAGCGGATGGAGGCCAGTCGAAATGCGCTGTGGTTTGCCGGGGCGATCGAGACCATCGTTGCCGATCTCCGCCAGGAAATAGACTTTCCGGATATCCCTGGGCGTGAGATTGATGTGGTGCTTGCCGGCCTGCTGCGCCCTTATCTCCCGCCAGGCGCTTATGCTCGCACGCTATCGGCCCTGATCACCGAGAAACTGAAGTCCAGCGGCTTGGCCGTCCTGGTAGAAATGGCGGCCAGCAGTTTCAGCAACAGCCAAGTCCGGCGGGAGCTGAGCGATCAGGAAGTCCTGTCGGATATGAGCAGGGCGCTGTCCGCGACGGGTATGCTAGATGTGGGAGCGCCCATCAGGCTTGAAGTGCCTATCAGGGTTGAAGAGACCGGCGCCCGCTATGAAGGGGTATTGCTTTTAGATTGCAAGCGGCGACAAGCGGGCTGATCTATCGCAGCCGAAAGGATAGGGTTCGTGTCGGCAAATTTGAAAAAAGGGGTATGGCCAATGAGGGAATTGATTGTCATCAAGCCTGAGCAGCGTAGCACGGAGACCGCTCAAACGCCGGGTCTGGTACGAGCCGCTGCTATCTCCATGGAGACGACTGGGTCCACGCGCATCTGGATGGGTTACGCCATGATGCCTCCCGGTTCGACTTCCGGGCCGCACCACCACGGGGACTGCGAGTCTGGCATTTACATGGTCAAAGGCCACGCGCGGTTCTATGGGGGCGAGCACCTGGAAGAGGTCCGGGATGCGGGCCCGGGGGACTTTATCTTCGTCCCGCCGTGGGCCATTCATCAAGAGACCAACCTGAGCGAGACAGAGCCGGTCGAAATGATCGTCGTCAGAGATTCTCAAGAGACGCTGGTGTACAACGTGGACGTATCCAGGGCGGAAAGTGGATAGGTGGGTGTGAAGGTGAGCGAGAAGGAACGATCCGGACTGGAGACCCTGACCCATCCGGCGCCGGCAATTTTCTGAGACGGCTGAACCAGGTACGTCGCCACCGCAGTCCGGCGACTGCCTGGCATTGGCGGCGTGACCGCCGACTTGATGAGCAAACTCGTGACCGTCCACTACGACCCGTCTCAAGTGAGTCCGACGGAAATCGCTGAGGCCATTGATACGGCCGTTGCCGACATTGCCAGCGCGATGGAAACCAGGGAAGGATGATAGAATCGTTTCGTCTGATTTCGCCGATACTGAGAACAGACAAGGGAACCAGAAGCCTGGAAATGGCGCTCGCGCCGGCAGGAGAATTCCTGATGGGTGAGGGGAATGACACGCACTCGGTCTACGTCGCTGCCTTCTATATCGCCAAATATCCGCTCACCAATCGTGCCTATAAGGCGTTCGTGGACGCAGCCGGGCATAAGGCGCCGCGTCACTGGCAAACCGGCTACCCGGAGGCGCTCGATGACCATCCTGTCGTCAACATCAATTGGTACGACGCACTCGCCTACTGCCGCTGGCTGAGTGACACGACGGGCCATCACTATCGCCTGCCAACTGAGGCTGAATGGGAGAAAGCGGCGCGGGGTACCGATAGCCGAACCTACCCGTGGGGAAATGTTTTCGACAAAGCGCGATGCAATGGCTGGGAGGCCGGTATGGGCTGGACAACGCCGGTGGATTGTTACCCGAGCGGGGCCAGTCCATACGGGGTGCTGGACATGGTGGGAAATGTGTGGGAATGGTGCAGCAGCCTGCACGCGGATTACCCCTATCGCGCCGACGACGGTCGCGAGGACCTGGCCGCCGAGGGCTGGCGGGCCTTGCGCGGAGGGTCGTGGCTCGATCACGAGTGGGGCGTCCGCGCGGCGCGGCGCCTCAGTGGCCAGCCGGACTACGTGAGCCATAATACCGGATTCCGGGTGGCGCGGGAAGTTTGAGCGGAGGCATAACGTTGCGCCGGAGTGACCGACGGCGCGCCGTCGGTTGGAAGGAGGATGAAATTGCAGCAAGCAGTCGCAGTTGGCCGAGAACGGGGCGCAGGGCACCGTTCGGCCCTGCGTCCCACGCAACTGCATCACTAACATTGGCAAATCCCATAGTAGCGACTTCAGCCGCGCCAGACCAGATATGGCGGCTTTCACGACTAAAGTCCGTGACTACGAACGCCACATCTAGCACTGGCCAAAGTCCAGTACACTAAGGAGATCAAACATGCGCCGAGACATCACTTTTACCAGCCAGGGACTGCGCTGCAGCGGCTGGCTTTATGTGCCCGACGATCTTCGAGCCGGTCAGAAGGCCCCGACGATCGTGATGGCCCACGGCTTTTCGGCGGTGAAGGAGATGTATTTGCCCAACTTCGCCGAGCGGTTCGTTGCCGCCGGCTTTGTGACGCTGGTCTTCGACTACCGCTATTTCGGTGACAGCGAGGGCGAACCGCGCAGCCAGTTGTTCCCGCACGAGCAGCACGAGGACTACCGCAATGCCATCACCTGGATCTCTGACCAGCCCCAGGTGGACCCGAATCGCATTGGGGTATGGGGAACATCGTACAGCGGAGCGCACGTGCTGTACCTGGCAGCATTCGACAAACGGATCAAGGCCGTGGTCGCTCAGGTGCCGCTGGTCAACGGCTGGAATAACGCCCTGCGCCTCAACCGGCCTGACCTGTTTGCCCAGTTTCTCGATTTCCTGACGCAGGATCGCATCGCGCGCTACAAGACCGGGGCGGTCAACTACCTCAAGGTGGTGGCCCCCGAGGGAGAGCCCTCGGTCCTGCCCACGCCTGAGTCCTACGAGTGGTTCACCCATGCCGGCAACACGATCGCACCCAACTGGCGCAACCAGGTGACGGTCGAGTCTGTGGACAGGTTCCTGGAGTATGATCCGGCTGGCCCAATCCACCTGATCTCGCCGACGCCGCTGCTGATGACCGTGGCTGGCTATGACACGCTAACACCCACCGATCTCGCCGTCGCTGCCTACGAACGCGCTTTGCAGCCGAAAGCCATCTCCATCCAGCCCTGTCGTCACTTCGATGCCTACACAGAGCCATGGGTGTCCAAGACAGCCGGTGCGGCGGTGGACTGGTTCAAGCAGCACCTTGGGTAGGCACGCACGTTAGGAAGCCTGGGCCTGAAACCCTCTGGCCCGACCACTGATATGGGTTGAGAATGGAGGCGTTGAGTTCCGCCCGGGGTACTGACGGCGCGCCGTCGGACTGAAAGGAAAAATCTATGACTCACCACATGCGTACAACCCGTGAAGTGTTCGATCACCACGTCGCGGCTCTCAACGAGGCCAACCTCGATCAGGTCGGCTTTGACTACGCCGAAGATGCCCTTTTCATCACCAAGGACGACAAAGTAATTCGGGGCCGCGAGGCGATCAAGGCGTGGTTCAACGGTGTCTTGTCCGGCCCGCTGATCGGCGCAAAATTCGAAGCCACGACCTTGATCATCGAAGGGGACATCCTCTACCTGGAGTGGCAGGGAACCGGGACCACGCACACTGCTAGTGGCGTGGATACATTCGTGATCCGTGATGGCGAGATCCGCGTTCAAACCGTAAAGGTCCTAAGTTTGGCGCCGAAGTCGTAGTCGATTCTCGCTCCTTCAGGCGCCATCCCTGTCTGAGTCATGTATGACTCATACCTGAGGCGCGGGGCGTTTTAACGCTCCGCGCCAGGGGCGCCTACTCATTGGCCAACAGACTGTTCGGGCACCCGCTGCCAGGGTGGGCCCTAATTTGCGCTGGAGTGACCGACGGAGCCTGTCGGTTGAAAGGAGGGTGAAATTGCCGAAAACAGTCATCATGAGCACCGTCAGCCGGGCCTCTCTGCGTGGGCTGAGAGAGAGGGCGACCCGGAGTTCGTCAGCCTAAGGAGTGGCTCCTGACCAGGGAACAGGAGGTGAGCCTTGACCGTAACCAGAGACAAGGTCATGACGGCGCTCCGCGATTGCTATGACCCGTGTTGTCGGGATCGGGGCATCAGCGTGGTGGATATGGGCCTGATCGAAGATGTGCGTGTCGAAGGCTCGGAGGTCCAAATCGACATGCTGTTGACCACGGGCTGGTGCCCATTCGTCGCCCACCTGTTCAATATGATGGGTGAGCGGGTCAAACAGTGCGACGGCGTCGAAAACGTAAAGGTCCAGGTCCTGTGGAACCCCGTGTGGACGATGGATCGACTATCGGACTCAGCCAGGGAGAAATTGACGCTGCCGATGGAGCAGCTGCTCCCATTGCGTGAAAAGCGCCTGGCGGCGCAGCGAGGAGGATAATCCATGTTAAACGGTAAGAAGGCAGTTAACACGTTTGTGTTCGACTGCGTGTGTCACATCTTCAACTTCGACAAGAAGAACGCCCTCGGCCCACCCGGCGATATGTTCGACGAGCACCTGTACGCCTTCCACCAGTTCCTGACCAAGGCCGGCGAAAAGGTCCTGTCGCGCGAGGAATTCTTCCGCGAGTGGGGCGTGGACGAGATCTACGAGATGGTCATCGAGGGTTCGGACACCGACATGATCGTCGCCCAGCCGCTGCCGCTGACCGACCTCTTCCACGACGGCCTCTCGCCTTGGGAGAAGTGCGCCGAGATGGCCCGTAAGCACCCCGACCGGGCAGTCTTTTGGGGGTCGGTCAACCCGCTGGAGGGCAAGAAGGCGCTGGACCTGATGGAGGTGCAGGTCAAGGAATACGGCGCCAAGGCCTTCAAGTTCTACAACGTCCGCTACGACTACGGTCAGCCCTTCCCCTGGCGGATGGACGACCCTCGCGTGGCCTACCCCGTCTTCGAGAAGGCTCTCAAGCTGGGGGTGAATCTCATCGGCGTGCACAAGGGCGTGCCGTTAGGCCCGCAGCCCATCGAGCACACGCGCACCTGGGATATGGACGGCGCGGCCGCAAACTTCCCTAACATCAACTTCATCATCTTCCACGTCGGCCTGCCGTGGCTGGATGAAGTGCTTTGGCAGATCGTCCGTTTCCCGAATCTGTACGCTTCCATCGCGGCAACGGTCAACTTTATCAGCCGGCACCCACGCGTCTTCGCCGATCAGTTAGCCAAGATGTTGTGGTGGTGCGGTGAGGACAAGATCATCTACGGCGGCGAGGCGCCTATCTGGCATCCGCAGTGGGCGCTGGAAGCCTTCTGGAACTTCGAGCTGCCGGAGGAATTGACCCGGGATTACGGCTATCCGCCGTTGACTCAGCAGGCCAAGCGCAAGATTCTGGGCGAGAACCTGGCCCGCCTGCACGGCATGGACGTCGTGGCCAAGAAGAAGGAGTTGGGCGTGGCGGCTTGAGCAAAGATGAAATTTGGCCCTATTCCGCTTGAGCAAGCCAAAGGCAAAATTCTCGGCCACAACGTGGCTGGGCCGGACGGGCGACGTTTGCTTCGCAAAGGCAAGCCGCTCAAGCAGGCGGACCTGGCCGCCCTGCGCGCCATCGGGCGAACTTCGGTCTACATCGCCGAATTCGAGGCGGATGATGTGGACGAAGACACCGCCGCGCGCCGGGTGGCGCAGGCCGCGATGGGCAGCGGCCTGCGCCTGTCCGGCTCCGCTTCGGGCCGCGTGAATTTCCTGGCGCTCCATCTGGGAGTCCTGCGCGTCGACGCCGGCCGGCTGGCGCGCATCAACGCCTGCCAGGACGTCACGTTCGCCACGTTGACTTCACACTCGGCCGTCCGGCCACGGCAGATCGTCGCCACCGTGAAGGTGATTCCGTATGCCGTGCCGGATCCAATCGTCCGCGCTGCTGAGGCGATCGCGTCCGAGGATGGCCCGCTCGTCCGCGTTGACGCGCTTGAGCCACGGCCGGTCAGCCTGGTCTTCTCAGGCTCTCTGTCGATCCGCGACAAACTCGCCGCCGACTTCGCGCCGTTGCGGCATCGCGTAGAAGCGCTTGGCTCGCACATTCTGAGCACGGACTACATACCGCTGGAGGACGAGACAGGCGAGGCAGCGCTGACCGAGGTGCTAAACCGCCAGCAGGCGGCAGGCGCCCGGCTCATCGTGGTGGCCGGCGAAACGGCGATCATGGACCGGCGCGACATCGTGCCGCGCGCGGTCGAGCGCGCCGGCGGATGGGTGGAATGCCTGGGCGCACCGGTCGATCCCGGGAACCT
>DATEUJ010000205.1:0-7574 GCA_035283185.1 Anaerolineae bacterium
CAGTCGAGCCGGGCCGGCCCGGCTCGGGAGGGCTGATCATGGACCTGAACGTCTATCGCCGCCTGTGGCGCGATCGCCGCGTCGACCGGCTGTCGATCAAACTCGAGCCGGGCAGTGACGCGCACGCCGTGCGCCGCGCGCTTCAGGACGAGTTCGGCGAGGACGGGGCCGTCATCTCCAGCCCGGCCGATCTGGTGGCGGCGTTCACCGCCACGATCAATGCCTCGATTGCCACGACGCGGGTGCTGTCGTCGCTGCTGGTGATCACGATGGTCCTCGGCATCGGCAACACGTTCGTGATCCTGGTGCTCGATCGGCGGCGCGAGATGGGCATGCTGCGCGCGATCGGGCTGCGCGGCAGGCAAATCACGGCGAGCGTCGTCCTGGAGGCGGTGATACTGGCCTCCATTACCGGCGCGCTCGCGATCCCGATGGGCGTGTTCAACAACTACGCCAACACGCTGACCGTCGAGGACATTTTCGGCATAAGATTCGCACTCGTGCCGGGCGAGGTAGCGGCGGCGCTGGCGCTGGTCATTGGCGCGGCGGCGCTGGCGGCGTTCGTCCCGGCGCGGCAGGCGGGGCAGGTGGATGTGCTGGAGGCGTTGAGGTACGAGTGACCTCTTGTCAAGCGACGCCGCCGGTGCTACAATGAAGTCGAGCGAGGCATATATGCAGACGATCAAGAATCCCGAAGCGTTCGCCCGCAAGGCCGAAGCCATCTACGACCGCAAGTATCGCGTCGAATTCGAATCGAAGTATCACGGTCTGATCGTGGCGATCGACGTAAAAAGCGGAGACGCTTTTGTCGGCAAGACGGAGCTGGACGCGATCGGCAAGGCGCGCAAGAAACACCCCGAACGCCTGTTTTACTTCCTGCGCGTCGGCTACAAGGCCGCGCAGCGCATCGCTTCGCCGCAGTACCGCAAGCTGCCCGCCGCATGATCGTTTTCCTGCGCGGCGTCATCACCGCCGACCGCCTCCCGCTGGTCAGCGACTTCTTCCTCGTCGGCAAGGCGCAGGACATCCCCGTTCAAGCTATCCTCGACACCGGCTTCACCGGTATGGTCGTCCTTCCCCGCGGGCTCCAGCCGCTAGGCCAATTCGTCCCCAGCGGCATTGAGCGTTATGAGCTCGCCGACGGCGCCATCGTCAGCGAGGAGCTGTTCACGGTCACGATTCGGCTCGGCAAGCAAACGATGCCCGTCGTAGCCAGCTTGACCGATTCGAAGTTGGGCCTGATCGGCATGGCCCTCATCGACGGCAAGCGCGCGATCTTCGATCTGAAGCGCCACATCTTCAAAGTACTTGATTGAATGTTGGCTGTGCGTCTCGATCGGCGGCGCTGGCGGCGTCATAGTTGTCATACGCGGCCATCTCTGGACTTTCCCAGTCCTCGGCGAAAGTCGTCAAGCGCTCACGCAGCGCCATAGCTTGTGCCTTGTCAATGCCTCGCGCCTGCAGGTCAATGTAACTGGTTTCCAGGAACGTCACGATGACCCGCGTTTCGTCGGAGACGCCGACCAGCTGTTCGGCAAGCACGACCTTTCCGTTCCGGTAGACACCCTCGATGCTTCGCAACATAGCCTGCCTCCTGGTTGACACCGTGCCTATTTTAGGCCGAAAACCGATGTGTGTAAAGTGAACCTTTGCTATAATGCGTCCACCCCAATGCGAGGTGTCGCATGAGTCGAAAAGCTAATGGCAGCAGGCCCACCGCAGCCGCGTCTGAACTGCTGACCACTCGGCGCAAAGACGGCAAGATCTGGAGTCACATTCGGAAAACCTGGCTGGAGGAGACACCCGAAGAAGGCGTCCGTCAGGAGTACTTGCTCGTCCTGGTGAACGAGTACGGCTTCTCGCTTGATCAGATGGACGAAGAAGTAGAGGTGATCGGGCGCGGCTCTGGCCACGCCCGCGCCGACTTCGTCATCTGGCGCACGCCCCAGGACAAGGTCGACTCCAAGAATCCCCTGATTATCATCGAATGCAAATCCGATAACGTCACTATCCGCGCCGAAGAGTACGGGCAAGGCGACAACTACGCCCGTCTAACCGGCGCACGTTTCTTCGTCACCCACAACCGGCGCGAGACAAAGTACTGGCGCGTCGTCCACGAGAAGATGCCCAAAGCACTCGAAGAGATCGAGAACATCCCGCACGCCGACGCCAGCGATAAAGAAATCGAGGACCTGATCTCCAAGCTCAAGGTGTTCAAGGAGGACGAGTTCGCCGACTTGCTGCACCAATGCCACAACGTCATTCGCAACCGCGAGAAGAAAGACCCTGCCGCAGCTTTTGACGAGATCGCCAAGATTCTGTTCATCAAGGTCTACGTCGAGCGCGAACTGCGCGCCAAGCGCCGCCGCAAGAACATCTTCACGGTCGAGTTTCTGGACGAGCAGATTGGCAAAGACCCGCTGAACGATCTGTTCGGGAAGACCAAAGAGTTTTATCGGGACGACCAGATCTTCGAGGAAGACGAAGAGATAAAACTAAAGCCCGCCACCGGACGCGAAATCGTCCGGATGTTGGAGCGCTACAATTTGTCGGAGACCAGCGAAGACATCAAGGGCATCGCCTTCGAGCGCTTTCTGGGTCGCACTTTCCGTGGCGAGATCGGCCAGTTCTTCACCCCGCGCACGATCGTCGAGTTCATGATCCGCATGGTCGATCCGAAGGAAGGCGAGATCATCTGCGATCCGGCGAGCGGGTCGGGCGGCTTTCTCATCCGCTTCTTCGAGATCGTCCGCCAGCAAATCCTGGCCGACGCCGACCGCCAGTATCAGGTATTCAAAGCGTCGCTGGAGGGTAAGAGATACTCCGAGGCGAAGAAGGCGGAACTGCTGCGCCAGAAGTACGACGAGATTCAAGCCAGCATCGACCAGAAGATAGAAGAATCGCGCCTGTGGCATCTCGCCAATCGGTGCATTTACGGCTGCGACGCGAACGACCGCATGGCGCGCACCAGCAAGATGAACATGATCATGCACGGCGACGGCCACGGCGGCGTGCATCATCACGACGGCTTCATCAACGTCGACGGCGTCTTCGAAGGGCGCTTCGACATCGTTCTGACCAACCCGCCCTTCGGCGCGAACGTCGAGTCGGGCGACGTGATTTTGGAGTCTGAGGTCGAAGTACCGCGCGACCTGTACCGAAAATACGCGGCGGAGTATGGCGAGCTGTGGACCAGGGCGCATGAGCGCGTGCGCGCGTTGAAAGACAAGCCGATCGCCAGCCTTTACGAACTCCCCAAGCGCGACCAGAGCAAAGTCAAGACCGAAATCCTGTTCATCGAGCGTTGTCTGAAGCTGCTCAAACCGGGCGGGCGGATGGGTATTGTCTTGCCCGAAGGCGTGTTCAACAACCCATCCCTGGCGTACGTGCGCGAGTTCTGCGAAGACCGCGCCTTCATCCGCGCGGTGGTCAGCCTGCCGCAGGAGACGTTTTACTCGTCGGGCGCGACTGTGAAAGCCTCGCTACTGTTCCTGCAGAAGTTCACCGACGCCGAGCAGATCGAATACGGCAACCTGCGCGAGCAGGCCCGCGCCGAGATCGACGTGAGGTACGCGCCGGAGATTGGGACGGAAACGAAACGCCTGAACGCCGAGATTGAGGCGGCCAAACAAGCCCGCGACGCCGAGGGGCGCAAGGCGGCTCAAAAGGCGCTGGCCGATTACTTGAAAGCGATGGAGGCCCAGAAGCGGGCGGAAGCGCGTGCCCTGTTGAAGGAGCGCTTCGCTTACCCGGTCTTCATGTACGAGGCCGAGTACGTCGGCATCGCATCCACCGGCGAGCCGGACTACAACGAGCTGTATCCCAATGACGATTTGCCGCCGGGTGTGGCGAAAACCTGCCTCGAACTGTACCGCGAGTTCCGCCGGAATCCCGAAGCCTTTGTGCATCAAGAGGTGGCGAAGTGATTACAGCCGCTTCGACTTCCTCAAAGGCATTCGTTGTTCAGTTCAAAGAACTCCGCCTGTGGAGCGTTGGCTCATTCTTCGGTGTTGGCTGGCAATGGCCTCAGGAGTTCATCAAGCCCTTGTCTGCCGCGTTGAACAGAAAGCAAGTTGAAGTGGACAAGAGAGCATACCCACTCGGATCACTGAAGCTGGTGACCTTGCATTTTGACGGGATGATGGAGCCGCGCGATCTGCGTGGTAAAGATGAGTTCAAGGGCAAGCTGTATCTTGCCCATGCTGGCGACGTGATCTACTCGAAGATCGATGTTCGGAATGGGGCGATTGGAGTCGTGCCGAATGAACTGACCAGCATTGCTGTCAGCGGCGAGTATCCAGTCTATGAGGTTTTACCAGATCACGCGATTGCAGAATACGTCAAGCTTGTATTCCGGACGGCCTATTTCCGACGAGCTATCAACAGCATGATCAGTGGTACGAGCGGCAGAAAGCGCGTGCAACCTGGGCAGATCGAATCTCTTGAAGTTCCCTTCCCGCCGCTCGAGACGCAGCGCGCGATTGTGGTCCGCTGGCAACAGGCGCAGGCGGAGATTGCAGCTGCAATGGAGCGAATTGGGCATTTGGAAGAGGATACGAAACAGGTTGTGCTGCAAAGTCTAGGTCTTGAGCGGTCAGCTAATACTCAGGTGCCTAAATATTTCGCTTTACCTTGGAGGAAGATTGAGCGATGGAGCGTGGAATTTGTCACGCGGACAGCGTTACGTGAGAGTAACATCAAAGCGAGTATGTATAACACCGTGCCCTTGATGTCTCTGTGCCATAGCCGGAGTGGGGGAACTCCTTCAAAGCGGCAATCGCATTACTGGAATGGCACCATTCCGTGGGTATCACCCAAAGATATGAAGTCAAGAGAGATCTGGGATACAAGAGATCATATCTCGAATGCTGCAATCGAGAACTCGTCCGCTCCTCTTATACAACCCAACTCGATTTTGTTAGTAGTGCGCAGCGGTATCCTTCAAAGAATTGTACCGGTTGCGATCAATCGAGTTCCTGTGTCGATTAACCAAGACATGCGGGCCTATACGCTAGTGAGTGACCGATTGCTGCCGGAGTTCTTGGCATCTTTTCTTGAAGCAAAGCAAGGGGATTTGCTCAAACTGGTAAAATGGAGCACCACTGTTCAGAGCATCAATACCGAGGACTTGGATGCATTCCCAATTCCTGTCCCGCCGCTTGATATTCAGCGCGAGATTGTGCGCCGCGTCGAAGCGGGCCGGGCCGAGATCGCCCGCGAGCGCGAGGCCGCCGCGCGCTGGGCGCGCGAAGCGGAGGCCGAGGTAGAGGCGCTGATTCTGGGGACGAAGAAACTGTGACCAGAAAAGATCACGACGCCCGTGAAGGCTCGATTCACGGGCGTCGTGCTTGTCATCCAGTAAGCGCCGCAGTTCACGGGGCAACCTGGTCGATATCCCCGATAAAGTGCAGCGAATCTTCAGGCACCGAATCGTATTCCCCGTCGAGGATAGCCTGGCAGCCGTGAATCGTCTCTTCGAGGGGGACGTGCTGGCCGGGGATGCCGGTTCACGGCTCGGCGCCCGCGAACGGCTGGTCAAGAATCGGTTCAGGTGGCGGGCGCGGATGGCGGTCTGGCGATCTTCGGCGTTCGACAGGGCGTCAAGCCCGCTCTTTTCGATCATCGGCTCCAGGTCACGATACCGCCGAAGCACGCGCCGTGCCTGCGCGGCCGTCCGGGCGTGCACTTCGCCGAGCGAACTGGATTGCAGCAGGCGCGAGCGAGAGCGCAGCGGATCGACCGCCGGCCACAAGCCCTGGCGGGCGCGCGCCGCGTCGAACGCGATGACGGCATCCAGGCCGGCGAACCGCTCCGGCTCGTCGCCGGCAGTGTAATGACCGTAGTAAACGGTGGTGGTAGAAGAGCGTCGTCGCCAGCCGCTGACTCGGTGGGAGCATGGCGACGGCATCCTGCACCGCCTGCCTGACCTGCCAGTCGTCCACCATCGACGATGGATCGGGCATGGCGGAAGGCACTTCGAGCGCGTCTTCGAACGGCACTTCGGCGAAGCGCCTGCCTCGAATCTGCCTGTCGGCGTGCTTGACGACGATGCGCCGGGACCAGCCCGGAAAGGCAGCCGACTCGCGCAGGTTAGGCAGGCTGAGATAGGCGTCGAGAAGGCTCTGAAGCCTTCGCAAGGGTTATTGCCAAGCGACAGAAATCGTGATAACCTACTTTTGCCTTCAGGCTGGCGCAGGCATATAATCAGCCCTGATGGAACTCTCATTCGAATGGGACGCCAACAAGGCCAAAGCCAGTCTCAAAAAGCATGAGGTCAGTTTTCAAGAAGCAAAGACGGTTTTCAATGACCCACTGCTTATTACCTTTCCCGATGAAGAACACTTGGAAACCGAGGAGCGCTTTATCAGTATCGGCATGTCGGCAACCAACAGAATTTTGTTGGTTGTTCACATAGAACGTGAAGTCGCCGAAGAGCTCATCATGATTCGCATTATCAGTTGCCGCAAAGCAACGGCCTCAGAACGGAGAGTATATGAAGAAAGTGAAGAATAGCCACCCTGTCGCTGCAAAGGATGACATGCTCCCCGAATATGACTTTCGGGGCAAGAAGGGCGTGCGGGGCAAGTATTATCGCGCCTATCGGAAAGGACATACGGTAAGGATTTACGAAGCCGATGGAACAGTGAGCGTTCAGTATTTCACGCTGGCTGACGGCGCGGTGATGCTTGAGCCAGATGTACGCGCCTACTTTCCAGACTCGGACGCTGTAAACAAGACTCTGCGCTCGTTAATTTCATTAGTGCCTGCCAAGTCCACAAAGCGCAAGGCGATTTCAAAGTCGCGTAAAGCAAGCGCCAGAATGTAGAACTGGCAGTGTAGCAAAGAGTCATTAGCATAGGGTGCGGCCCAACCCGCGCATGCACCGGGCGCGGGTTACGCGCCGCCAAGCCTGCCGAGTGTTCGTCGCAAAATACTACGTTTGTCGTCGAGTTGTCAACTGTCGCCTCAAGTGATCCGGTATCCATCGACACGCAGAGCGTGATCCGCTGGCAAAGGAGTCTCCAGGTTGTTCTAGAATTGGGCAGGAGGTGCGGCAGGAGCATGCGGTGGGACACCGCACCGCCCACCGGCTTAGTTCAACGCAGGATTATGTGGCGGCTCCGCGCCACATCAATCCTGATTCGTTAGCCGCGTCAACGCAAGCTGTGATATCTTCAACACATAAGGAAGACGTGATGCCACAAGAGATATTAACGAAGGAAGAGGCAAAAAGACTCGATCGCTTCCACGAACTAAACCGTGAAATCGTAGCAGGCTATAAAGAAGCGGTATCCGGTCAAGTTCGTATGCTTCGAGCAGTCTGGGAAATCACAAGGGATGAGCTCTGGAAACTGGAATACCGTAAGTTTGCAGATTGGCTGAGCTTTCTATATGAAGCAGGTGTCAAGTATACTGCGAGAAGTACCTTCTATGCAATAGGTGCAAAACTCACATACAAACCGGCTAAGCTACCGCCCGGATGAAACTGCCTTCTCCCACCGAGTTTCCAAGTCACGGTAGTACTCGTCGGGGTGATGGCGAAAGCGATACAGTTTTTTCAAACGCATTTCGAC
>DATEUJ010000206.1:0-13258 GCA_035283185.1 Anaerolineae bacterium
GGGCCGGCCCGGCTCGACTGCGGTGAGCATCGTGCCCACGACCTCGAACTCGCGCAGCCCATCGCGCGTTTCGAGTGCGATCGTGTCTCCTTCTTCCAGCGCCTGGGTGAACGCCGTGAACGTCGAGGCCAGGACGGCGGGACGGTTCAATTCTCTCAGCCGCGCGAAGGCTGCCGCCGGATCGCCGGAGTCCCACAGGAAACTGCCGCCGCCTGCCTGATACCGGGCCATGTCGATGGCCCGAATGTCGAGCGTGCCTTCGCCGTGATCGATCGACACGATGCGCTCGGCGACAGTCGCCGCGACGCCGGGCCACGTCGTAATCCTTCTCGGCAGATGGGCGGGCAGTCCGATGACGGGTCTGAACGGGCTTGGTCCTGCGCCGGCGATCGTCAAATCCCACACGTTCTCGCTCGCATTCCACTCGTCGACCATGCCCCGGTAGCCGAAGTTCACCGAACTGGCGACGACGGCCACCCACGCGGCGACGAGCAGCACCGTCGCCGTGGCGACCATGCGTCTCGGCCGCTTAGTCAGGTTCTCGGCGGAGAGCAGGCCCGGCACGCCGAACAGCCGGTGCATCAGGCCGGGCATGAAGCGCCCGAGCCACGCCAGAAGGCTCGGCAGCAGCAGGATCACGCCTCCGAGCATGAGCAGCGCGGCGACGATGACCTGCGCGAAAGAGGCGCCTGGCACGATCGTGAAGCCGAAGGCGGCGTAACCGAGCAGCAGGAGGCCGGCTCCCGCGAGCAAAAGAATGGCCGCGATGGTGCGCTTGCGGTTCACGCGCATGGTGCCCGTCTCGGCCTGCGTGCCGCTCAGCGCCTCGATCGGGTCGACGCGCGCCGCCGCACGGGCAGGCAGGTAGCCGGCCAGCGTTGGGATAGTGACGCCTGCGATCAGCGCGAGGAGCGTCAGCCAGGGCGGAACCTCCGGCGTGATCGAGGCGCTCAATCCGCTGTCGAACAGGGCGTCAAGCTCGAGCGCGCCACCCACCACCTGCACCAGCGCATAGCCGGTTGGGATGCCGGCGAGGGTGCCAATCAGCCCCAGCATGCCGGACTCGATCAGGAACATCGCCTGCACGCCTGCCCTGGGCACGCCGAGCGCGCGCAGCACGCCGATCTCGGTTCGGCGCTGCGCGACGGCGACGGCCATCGTGTTGTATACCAGCGTCGAGCCGAGGACGAGAAACAACACGCTGTTGAACGTCATCATGAAATTGACGATGCCCTGGATGTCGTCGAGCGGGCCGCGCCGCGTCTCGGGCGAGTCGATTTCGAGCGTGTCGGGCAGCGCGCGGCGCAGCCTTTCGGCGACGACGCCGGGATCGTGACCCGGTCGAAGCCGGATGGCGATCGAGTCGATGCGGTCGTCGCCGCGCAGCGTCTGCGCATCGGCCAGGCGCGTCACGGCGATGTCGCCGCCGTTCAGCCGCCCGACGCCGCTCTCCGCCAGGAGGCCCATCACTTTCAAGTCGACTGTGCCGCCCGGCCCGATCAGCGCGATCGACTCGCCGAGTGAGATGTCTTTTTCTCGCGCGTAGCGTCCGGTCAGCAAGACGCTGCCGGGTCGATCGAGAAAGCGCCCCTCGATCAGCGCGTACGCGCGCACCTCGCGATCGATTTTCGGATCGACGCCCAGGATCGCCAGCGGCTCCGTCTCTCCGGGCAGCGCGCCGCCGGACTGGACGAGCGGCGCGACCAGCGCCACGCCTTCCGCTGCGCGCACCTTCGCCGTGATTCGCGCGCTGAATCCCTCGCTGGGGCCGCGCACTTCGATCTCCGCCTTTCCGGCGATGTCGTCGATCGCCGCGCGCAGCGAGTCGGCTATCGACGCCGCCAGCGTCGGCGCGAAGATGAACGTCGCCACCCCCGCGACGACGCCGAGCAGCGTCAGCAGCGTCCGGACTTTGTGGCGGCTCGTATGGCGTAAACCGGTGAGCAAGACGAGTCTAAACAAGGAGTCAAGCTCCAAATTTCAAACTTCAAAATCCAAACTCAAAACTCAAAACTCGAATCTCCAATCACCAATTACCAATTACCAATCACCAACCACCAATCACCAGCCTCCAACCTCCAATCTGCTTAAATAACCTGACCGTCTTTGAGCGTGACGACGCGATCCGCGTAACCCGCCGCCCGCGCTTCGTGCGTCACTATCACCACAGTGCGCCCATGCTCCGTGACCAGCGCGTGCAGGAGAGTCAGGATTTCCTCGCCGGTCTTGCTGTCGAGGTTGCCGGTCGGCTCGTCGGCGAGCAGCAGCGGCGCTTCGTTGATCAGCGCGCGGGCGATCGCCACGCGCTGCTGCTGCCCACCGGAAAGCTCGTCCGGGTGGTGTGACCGACGGTCGCTCAGGCCGACGACGTTCAGCCAGTGCGCCGCCTGCTCGTGGGCCGCGCGCATCGAGCGGCTGTTGATTAGCAGAGGCAGCGACACGTTCTCCTCGGCGTTCATCGTCGGCAGCAGGTTGAACGACTGGAAGACCAGGCCGATGTGGGTGCGCCGCAGCCGGGTGCGCTCGTCGTCGTTCATTTCGCCGATATCCCGATCGAATAGCACGACGCGGCCGGAGGTCGGGCGCGCCAGTCCGGCGACGACGTGCAGCAGCGTGCTTTTGCCCGACCCCGAAGCGCCCATCACGGCGACGAACTGGCGCTCGGGAATCGTCAGCGACACGCCGTCGAGCGCGTTGACCTGCGTTTTGCCCTGGTGGTAGACCTTGGTGACGGCGTCGAGGCGGATTGCGTCCTGCGCTGCAGAAGATTCTCTCATGAGGCTCCTCGTGTCAGGCTCCTGGTCGAGCGACGCGGTCTGACGGCCTGCCATACCATTCTTCACCGTCGCGCCGCCCGATGGAATGGGTGCGATTCTAGCACAGCGCGATGGCTGCACAATGTGGATTTCCATTTCTAGGGACTGCTGTATATACTATTTGCCAATTGACAGATAGTGGGTTTACGTATTATCATCTGAAACACCCACATCGCCACGAGAGGGAGGATGCTACCATGAGCGAAAAAGAATTCATGCGAGTCAGCGAAGCGGAGATCGCCGTTCACTGGCAGGAAGAGGAATATTACCACCCCTCGGCCCAATTTATCGCCCAGGCCAATATGGCGGACCCAGGAATTTATGAGCGGTTCAGCCTGGAGAATTTCCCCGAATGCTTTAAGGAGTATGCCGATCTGCTGACCTGGTATCAGTATTGGCATACGACGCTGGATACGAGTGATGCGCCTTTTTGGAAGTGGTTTGTCGGCGGCAAGATCAATGCGTGCTACAACTGCGTCGATAGACACTTGCCGAAGTATAAGAATAAGGCGGCGATCATTTGGGTCCCCGAACCGGAGGATGAGCCTCATGTGGCGCTCACTTATCGGGAGCTGTATGTCCGAGTGAATGAGGTGGCCGCGGTTCTCAGAGACTTTGCCGGACTGAAGGCCGGCGATAGAGTCACGCTTCATTTGCCGATGGTGCCGGAACTCCCGATCACGATGCTGGCTTGTGCCAGACTGGGCGTCATTCACTCCGAGGTATTTGGAGGATTTAGCGGCAAGGCGTGCGGCGACAGGATAGCGGACTCCGGAAGTCATGTCCTGATCACTATGGACGGCTACTACCGGTCCGGCCAACTCGGCGACCATAAGGAAAAGGCTGACGTAGCCATCAAGGCGGCGGAAGAACAAGGCCAGATCGTCGATAAAGTCTTGGTTTGGAGACGCCACCGTGGGAAATATGCTTCTCAAACGCCCATGAGAGCAGGCCGTGATTACTTTATGGACGATCTGATTAGGGATCATGGCGGCAAAAGAGTCGATCCCGTTCCCATGCCGGCCGAAGCGCCCCTCTTCCTGATGTATACCAGTGGGACGACGGGCCGGCCTAAAGGATGCCAGCATAGCACCGGCGGCTATTTGGCCTATGTCGCAGGTACAGCAAAGTATGTACAGGACATTCATCCCGAGGATGTCTACTGGTGCATGGCGGATATAGGCTGGATCACCGGGCATTCGTACATCGTTTATGGCCCGCTCGCGCTGGGTGCGACGAGCGTAGTGTACGAAGGTGTCCCCACCTACCCGGATGCCGGGCGTCCCTGGCGAATCGCCGAGCAACTGGATGTCAATATTTTCCACACGGCGCCGACGGCGATACGGATGCTCAGAAAAGCGGGGCCGGATGAGCCGACGAAATACCATTATCAGTTTAAGCATATGACGACGGTTGGAGAGCCGATAGAGCCGGAAGTGTGGAAGTGGTATTACCACGTCGTCGGCAAAGGCAAGGCGGTCATTGTCGACACATGGTGGCAAACGGAAAACGGAGGATTTCTCTGCAGCACGATGCCGGCCCTGCATGCGATGAAGCCTGGAAGTGCCGGTCCGGGGATGCCGGGTATCCATCCGGTCATCTACGATGAGGCCAGGAATGAGATCGAGCCGGGATCGGGTAAGGCCGGAAATATATGCATCCGGAATCCGTGGCCAGGGGCATTCCAGACGATCTGGGGCGACCGAGAGCGATACGTCGCGCAATATTATGCGAAGTATTGCAAGAACAAGAACAGCAAAGACTGGCGCGACTGGCCTTACTTTACCAGCGATGGGGCCATGCAGGCTAAAGATGGCTACGTTCGGATATTAGGCCGGGTTGACGACGTCATCAATGTGGCAGGCCATCGATTGGGCACGAAGGAGTTAGAGTCCGCTTGTCTGACCGTCGACAAAGTGGCAGAAGCGGCGGTTGTACCGGCCGTGGATGAGGTCAAGGGCCGCGTCCCTGATATTTACGTGTCGCTTAAGCCCGGCTATCCATCCAGCAAAGAGATCGGATATGAAGTGATCCGGGCGCTGGAGACGATCATCGGCAAAATAGCCAGGCCGAGGCACGTCTATGTTGTGCCGGACATGCCGAAGACTCGCTCCGGGAAAATCATGCGCCGTGTCCTGGCCGCTATCTCGAATAATATGGACGTCGGTGACGTAACGACGTTAGCCAACCCAGAAGTGGTCGAGGAAATCCGCAAAATGGTTCAAGGAGAGACGGTGGTCGTTACGCAAGAGGTGCCGGAAGATATCAGGCAATTTGGTGAGGAACGTTGATAGAAGAAGCGCGCGCAACTACTCAACCCACGTCATTGCGAGCGTTTTTTGCGAAGCAATCTCCTTGACAGTCAGCGGGGATTGCTTCGTCGCAAACGGCGCTCACCTGCCCCGCGCTTCTCAGCGGGGTCGCAATGACGGCTGATCAGTTAGAAGCGCGCGCCACTTTTGCGCGGCTGGGAGCCGATCGGGAAGCCGAGCGGATGAACCGGATGCCGTGAACGGCTTACGCCGTCAGATCACGTTTCCAGGATGGGGGCACGCGCTTGCGGTCGTACTCGACATCTTTCGCGCCGAGGAATTCCGCCAGCTCCTCGATCGCCGTCGCGACAGCGCGTGAGACGGTTCGACTATTCGGCGCGCCGGGTTCGGCGTGCACGGCGTTGATCGTCAGCACGCTCCGCGTGCGGTCCATCTTCGGATCGATGCGCCCGACGAAGCGGTCGCCGTGCAAGATCGGCAGGACGTAGTAGCCGTGCTTGCGCTTCGGCTGGGGCACGTAAATCTCCACGGTATAGTCGAAGCCGAACATCCGCTGGGTGCGCGCGCGGTCGCAGATCAGGTTGTCGAACGGCGAGAGCAGCGTCGTGCGCGACTCCCAATGTCCACGCGAAGCGTCTAATCTCTCCAGAAGCGGCAAGTCATCTGCGTGTATATACCACTCGCCGCGCCACACCTGCCCGCCGTCTCGAATCTCCACTCTCTCGATTCGAGCATCCGATTGAAGCTCGGACAGCACGCTCTTCAAGTCAGGATAGCGGCCTCGAATGTAGTGCAATCCGATATGCCGGGGTGTCGCCACGCCGAGCGCGCGCAGCGACTTCTGCGCAGCGCGGCGCACCACCTCGCGCTCGGCCAGCTTCTCGCGCGGCGTCCATTCCGGCAGGCAGCGCTTGCTTACGTCCCACAGCTTCTGGAGACCCGATCGGCCGGCAACCATGATCTGCCCCTTCGTCCACAAGTAGTCGAGCATCTCGGTCACGTTGCGCCCCGACGTCCAGCCGGTGGAATACCAGTCGGACCTGGCCTCGTCTTCGAAGTAGCGCGCGGGCAGGGGGCCGTTGCGACGCAGCTCGCCGAGAATGTGCCGGCGCAAGCCGGCATTGTCTTTCAGCCACTGGCGAAGCTTCTTCGCCCTCGGCGTCTTGGGTTCGCCGGTCGCGTACGTGCGCATTAGCAGGCTGTGGATCGGATAGTCCTCGGTGAGCACGATCGACGCGACGTGCGCCCAATACTCGAACAGGCTGCGGTCTTTCCACAGCAGCGTATCGACGTCGGCCAGGTCGTACTGGCCCAGGCGGCTCCACAGCACGAGCTGATGGCTGCGCGCGACGGCGCTGATCGGATCGAGCTGCAGGCAACCCAGGTCTCGCACGACTTCCAGGATGCCGGCCGGATCGACGGCCGGGCGCGGGCCGGCCAATCGCTGCTTGGCAATCGCGAGTCGGCGAGCAAGAGCAGGGGATAAGGTGCGCAAGGTGTCCTCGAAAGACCTGCCAGGTCTTTGCGAAGCACCCCCGAAGCGCAGCGCAGGGGGCGAAGACCTGGCAGGTCTGTTGGCGTGATTATACAACTACGCCGTGGGCGTGCCATCCCCCAGTATTGTGCGCTGATTCTCACCGAAAGGCAACCATGCGCAGTGATCCGTGCGCGCTTTGCCAACCGTGGCGTCGTGGTAAAATGCATACACCATGCGGTTGAGCCAACTGATAGCGGCGCTTCCCTCGCTGGAAGCGCGCCCCGATTCGGATCCTGAGATCACGCTCGTCACCGACGACTCGCGTCGAGTGGCGCCGGGCGCGCTGTTCGTTGCGTATCGCGGCGTGTCGGTCGACGGGCGCCGCTTCATCCCAGACGCCGTCGCGCGCGGCGCGGTGGCGATTGTGGGTGAGCGCGGAGACCTGACAGGTTTCCAAAACCTGTCAGGTCTTGACGTTCCTTATCTTCAAGTGCGCAGCGGCCGCCAGGCGCTCGCCTATTTGCATGCGGCGTGGAACGATTTCCCTGCGCGCAGGCTGATCATGATCGGCGTCACGGGCACCGATGGCAAGACGACGACGACCAACCTGATTTACTCTATCCTGAAGGTCGCCGGCGTCAGGGCGGGCATGATCAGCACGGTCAACGCGGTGATCGGCGACGAGATGCTCGACACGGGTCTGCACGTCACCACGCCCGACGCCGACGAAGTGCAGCGCTACCTGCGCAGGATGGTCGACGCCGGGCTGACGCACTGCGTGCTCGAGGTCACCTCGCACGGGCTGGCGCATCGCCGCGTCGACGCCTGCGAGTTCGACGTCGCCGTTGTCACCAACATCACGCACGAGCACCTCGACATACACGGCTCGCTGGAGGGATACCGCGCCGCTAAAGCGCGGCTGTTCGAATCGCTGGCGGCGGCATACGACAAGGGCGTTCCCAAGACCGCGGTGCTCAACGTCGACGATGCCTCGTATGGCTATCTGCGCCCTCGCGTTCGGGGACGTGTGCTGGCCTACCGGATTGTTCGCCACGGAGACACGGAGGTCACGGAGACTCTTAGAGAAAACGCCGTGTCTCCGTGGCGAGATCGCGCGATTCGGGCCACCGACGTCGTTTATGAACCGGACGCGATTCGGTTCGTCGCACAGGACGACAGCCTTAGCGTTCCGATCGAAACGTCGCTCGTCGGGGAGTACAACGTGTCGAACTGCCTGGCGGCGCTCGCGGCGACAGCCGGCGCGCTCGGCGTCCCGCCCGAGGCCGCCGCGCGCGGCATCGCCGGGCTGAAGAGCGTGCCTGGCCGCATGGAGCGCGTCGACGAGGGGCAGGCTTTCATCGCCGTCGTCGATTTTGCGCACACGCCGAACGCATTGGACAAGGCCATCGCCGCCGCGCGCACGATGACGCAAGGACAGGTGATCGTCGTGTTCGGATCGGCCGGCCTGCGCGATCGTGAGAAGCGCCGCATGATGGGCGAGGTGGCCGGTCGGTATGCGGACAAAATCGTGATCACCGCCGAGGACCCGCGCACCGAGCCGCTCGACGCCATCATGGATGCCACCGTCCACGCCGTCGCCGCGCAGGGACGCGCCGAAGGCGTCGATTTCTGGCGCGTGCCCGATCGCGGCGAGGCGATCGCCCTTGCCTGCTCGCTCGCCCAGCCGGGCGACGTCGTGATGGCCTGCGGCAAGGGCCACGAGCAGAGCATGTGCTTCGGCGAGACCGAACATGCGTGGGACGACCGCGCAGCGATGCGCGCCGCGCTGAGAGGACAGCCGCTCAGGACGCTGCCGACGGCAGGTGCAATGAAGAATGCAGAATGAAGAATTCTGAATTCTACATTCTGCCTTCGTGTCGTTTGATGTGCCATCATGTCAGATCTCGGTATCGTCATCGTTTCCTACAACGTTTGCGCTTTGCTGCGCGACTGCCTGAAATCGGCGCAGGCCAACGAGGGCGTTCGCTTTTCAATCTGCGTCGTCGACAACGGTTCCCCGGATGACAGCGCCGGCATGGTCGAGCGCGAGTTCCCCCAAATCCATCTCATTCGCAACAGCAACAGCGGTTACGCCGCCGGCAACAACCTGGGCCTGAGATATTTCGGTTTCAGCGAGAAATCGGATCCAACTTCAAACTTCAAATTTCAAACTTCAAATTACCAATCCCCAATCTCCAATCTCCAATCTCCAATCCCTACTCCCCAGGATCCTACGGGCAAGCCGCCGCGTTACGCTCTTCTGCTGAACCCCGACACCATCGTCCCGCCCGACGCCTTCGTGCGTGTCGTGGCCTATATGGACGCGCATCCCGACGTCGGCGTGCTCGGCGTGAAGCTGGTTCGCGCCGACGGCTCGCTCGATCTCGCCTGCCGTCGCTCGTTTCCCACGCCGGAAGTGTCGTTTTATCGGCTCGCGGGCTTGAGCAAGCTGTTCCCGCGCAGCCCGCGCTTTGGGCGCTACAACATGACGTTCCTGGACCCGGACCGGCAGGCCGAAGTGGACTCGGTCGTCGGCGCGTTCATGCTCGTGCGCAGCGAGGCCATCGCGCAGGCCGGGTTGCTCGACGAGACGTTCTGGATGTACGGCGAAGACCTCGATTGGGCGTACCGCATTAAGCAGCGCGGCTGGAAGGTGTTGTACTACCCGGAAGTGACCGTGCTGCATCTCAAGCGGTCGTCGAGCGCGAGCAGCGCGCGGGCGCGGTACGAGTTCCAGCGCGCGATGTGGGTGTTCTACTGCAAACACTATCGGGCCGTGACGCCGCGCTGGCTCGACGCGCTCGTGCGCCTGGGCCTCGGCCTGCGCGGCGGCCGGCGGCTGCTCGCCGAGATGACCCGCGACGGAGGCAGGCAGTGAGCAAGCGCAAGGTGCGTGCTTTCTTCGGCATTACTTTGGTGCTCGGCGACATACTGATGGCGGCCATGGCCTTTGTGTTTTCCTACCTCCTTCGACTGTCGCTGGCGCTGCCCGACGCGGCGGTCAACGTCGCGCCGCTCAACGAGTACCTGGGGCTGCTCGTGGTCTTCGTCGGATCGATGGTCATCGTGTTCTTCTTCGCGCGCTTGTATCACCAGGGGCGGGCGATCTCGCGCATCGACGAGCTGTACACCGTTTTCGGCGCGGTGTCGATCAGCTCCATGATGTCGGTGGCGCTGTCCGTGCTGCTGTTCAAGAACAGCGCGTTCGAGCTGGACTTTCCGCGCGCGATGGTGATCTACGCCTGGCTCCTGACGATCGTCCTGGTGACGCTCGGCCGGCTGCTCCATCACCGGGTGCAGGGACAGTTGCAGGCGCGCGGCGTGGGGCGCGACCGGGTGCTGATCGTCGGCGCGAGCGAGACCGGCAACATGATCCTGCAGAAGATCAAATGGTCGCCTCAACTGGGCTACCAGGTTGTCGGGCTGGTCACGCGCAACCCGGACTTCGCGCTGAGCGAGGTGTTTGGCACCACGGTCGTAGGCGCCGTCGACGATCTGCCGCGCCTGATTCAGGAGCATCAGGTTGACGAGGTGATCATCGCGCTGCCGGAGGCCACGCACACGGAGGTCCTCGACCTGGTCGCCAAGTGCGACCACGGCAGGATCAACGTCAAAGTGTTCCCCGACGTCTTTCAGATCATCGCCAGCCAGGTGTCGATCGACGACCTGGGCGGGCTGCCTCTGCTGTCGATGCGCGACGTGCGGCTGCGCGGCTGGCACGTCACGCTCAAGCGCGCTTTCGATTTCGTCGTATCGGCGATCGTGCTCGTACTCCTGTCTCCCCTGATGCTGTTCGTGGCGCTGCTCGTCAAGCTGGAGTCGCCGGGGTCGGTCTTCTACGCGCAGGAGCGCATGGGACTTGACGCCAGGCCGTTCATGATGCTGAAGTTTCGCTCGATGCGCCGCGATGCGGAGGCGAACGGCCCGGGCTGGACAACCCCGGACGATCCGCGCCGCACCCGCCTCGGCGCGATCCTGCGCCGCCTCAACGTCGACGAGCTGCCGCAATTGATCAACGTGGTGGTCGGCGAGATGAGCTTGGTCGGCCCGCGCCCCGAGCGGCCGGTGTACGTCGAGCAGTTCAAGAAGACGATCCCGCGCTACATGGAGCGGCACAAAGAAAAGGCCGGCATCACCGGCTGGGCGCAAGTCAACGGGCTGCGCGGCGACACATCGATCGCCGAGCGCACCAAGTACGACCTGTGGTACATCGAGAACTGGTCGTTCCTGCTGGATCTCAAGATATTGATTCGCACCTTGTTCAGGGTGATCAACGACCGAAACGCGTACTGACCGCGCCCGCTCCTTATCCCGCTTCCTGAGAATCAACCACGGAGATCACGGAGATCACGAAGGTTCCCGGTTTGACAAGGCCAGGCGATCTTCGTATACTGCGCCCAACCGGCCAAACTCCGGTGACCAGGAGACTGTATCATGCAGGCTGCTCCGCTTCTCAAGCTGACGATGCAGCAAGGCCCACGTCCCGATCAGACCTTCGAGCTGCATAAGGATGTCTACACGCTGGGCCGCGAGGCCGGCAACGACATCATCATCAACGATCCGCAGATCTCGCGCCATCACGCGCGCCTGACCCTTCAGGGCGGCTCGTACGTTTTGGAGGACCTGGGCAGCACCAACGGCTCGTTCGTCAACGGCCGCCGCATCACGGGGCCGACGGCCTTGTCGCCGGGCGACATGGTCGGATTGGGCGATACCGTGGTTTTGTCCGTGTCCGGCGCGATGGATGCGGCCGCCACACAGGTGAGCCGCGTTCCGCAAACTGCCCCGTCCATGCAGGCTGCGCGCCCTTCCGCTCCAACTCCGTCGCGGCCTCCGCCTGTCGCTCAGGTCGGAGTGTCACAAAATACACAGCGGATGTTCGTGATCGGCTGCGCGGCATTGACGCTTGTCGTCATCATCTGCATGATGGCGCTCGTCGCCTGGTCTTTCCTCGACTGCCCGTCGTTCGAGGCATTCTGGGAGGGTCTGCCCATCCTGGGCAGTATCCAGGTCAGTTGTTAGACAAATAAGAACCCCGGCCTTTCCAAGAGACCGGGGTTCTTATTTCGCGCTCCGCCAGTACACTATCTCTCCGCGCCGAAAGCTTTCCACGCGCCTTTGCTCCTCCAGCCATTCCAGGTGGCCGATCACCTCCGACAACGCAAGGAAAGAATCGATGGGGCCGAGCCTCCCGAACATCGGCCTGCTGACTTCGTACGCCGTCATCTCCCCGTTCTGGAGCAGGCTGCCGATGCGCTGCGCACGCCGGCTGTGGAACCTCAACCGCTGCCGGACGAGCTTGTCCACGTCGGTGATCGGCTCGCCGTGGCCGGTCCACGCGATCGACGGATGCATGTCGGCGGCGCGCTGCATCTCGCGGACGTATTCGACGAGGCGGTGCGGCTTGGGCGCGCCGGGGTGCGGCGGCGGCTCGACGACCGGGTTGCTGCTGATGTCGCGCAGCAAGTGATCGCTGGACAGCATGACGCGCGATTCCGGCTCGAAGAAGCACAGCATGCCGCCCGCGTGGCCGGGCATGTGCAGCGCGCGCCACGTCTTCCCGGCGAAGGCCACGCAGTCACCTTCGCCCAGCTCGCGATCGATGCGCACCGCCTCGGCGAAGCGGCCGACGCCTCTCCGGGCGACGGCCATGCGTTCCTGCTCGCCCGGCGGGGCGCCGGATTCTCGCACGAGCTGGCTGTAAAACGCCAACCGGCGGGCGCGCTCGGTCTCGTAATCTTCCAGCCACATGCGGTTGTAAGGATGCGTCCAGACTTCACTCCCGTCGCCGTCTCGGGCGATCTCCGCCGCCAGCCCGCAGTGGTCGGAGTGCGCGTGCGTGACGAGGATGCGCCGGATGTCGCCGCGCTTGAGGCCGAGTACATGCAGCGCCTCGCCGAGCGCCTGGCGCGCCGCGTCGTCGCGCGGGCCGGTGTCGATCAGCGTGATCGGCTCGTCCGTGGCGAGGTACACGTTGACCGGTCCGACGGGAAACGGCGTCGGCAGAGTGATCTGATAGAGATGATCGAGGACAGGTCGAGGCACGGGAATCCCAGCGATTCGAGGTTGAAGATTCAATCACCAATCACCAATGACCAATCACCAATTACCCTATCACTCCGCCCTCGGCTTGCCTTTCACCACGATCATCCATTCGCCGCGCTGGACGGTCTCGTCGCGCTGGTTCTTGACGACGACGTTGAACGTGACGAAGCCGCCGCTTGCGCCCATCGCCCGCGTCTTCGTGACCTTGGCCGTCATGTGGACGGTATCGCCGATCTTGATCGGCGCGCGGAACTTCCAGTCGAGCGAGGTGAAGGCCTCGACCGTGCGATCAAGGAAGCCAAGCTGCATCGCCAGCCCCGACGCGATCGCCAGCCCGAGCAGCCCGTGCGCCACGCGCTCGCCGAAGATCGACTGTTTGGCATACTCGGCGTCGACGTGCATGGGGTTCCAGTCGCCGGACAGGCCGGCGAACTGCATGATGTCGGCCTCGCTGATCGTGCGCCCTGCGCTCGTGACCTTCAGGCCAGGCGTCAGGTCTTCGAAGTACAGGCCGCGCGGTTGGTAGTCGCTCATGAGTTGGCTCCGATGAATGGGATTGGGGATTGGGGATTGGAGATTGGTGCGGCGGGATTGTAGCGGGGAATGGAATGATGGTCAAATGCGACGTGCGACGCACTTCCAAAGTG
>DATEUJ010000207.1:0-69514 GCA_035283185.1 Anaerolineae bacterium
TGACCCACACGCCTTCCAGGATGAACGGACTCGGTTGAGCCGGAATCAGGAGGCCTTCCGGGATGTATACCATTCTGAACATGACCTGCCTGGCACCCTCCAGCAACTGATTGTCGATTGGACTACAGCATCTCGCCTACCCAGTCTTTAATGTGCTAGTTTTGCCGTGTTGCTTCTGATGTGCGTCACAATGCCGAGCTGACGGGTATGCTCGTACGGCAGGCGTGTCTCGTTCGAGCGCTCATTCCGGATAGCGACGCACACATCGGCGCGCTCAACTATCGCCCGGTCGTGTACGGGATCGCCGAGTCGTAGACCATGTCGCGCACGGCGATCTCGCCCAACAGCATGAACTCCTCGCCGTCAGGGTGTCCAGTTTTCCAGATCAGTCTTCGCCCGCGCGGTTTCGTCGGGCGTCGCCGGCCGGCTGGAGGCGACCGACACGCTGCGTCGGCACGTGGTGCAGTATCCCTCGGACACCTGCGGCGTAACGTCTGACAGAACGACCACCTCGTGCCCGCAGGCCAGCGTGGCGATCGTGACGTACTTGTAGAAGTTGCTCATCGGCACTCCTCATCGAGCGCCAGGTCGTTGGCGACATCGGGGCACGTTGCGCTGGCGTATCCCCATTCGCGACACCGGCCGCACCGCGCGCCGCTGAGGATTTGACGGTGGCAGGTGTAACAGACGCCGTGATCAGCAAGCGTCGCGTCGTCTGGGCCGCAGACCACGCCACAGGCCGGGCAGGTATCCTCGATCTCGATCCCGGTCGAGACGACCAGGCCGGCCACCATCGCCAAGAACGCCGCGCGGACGAAGTCCACGCCGCTGTCCTGCCAGAACGGCATGGCAGCCTCGACCGCTTCGCGCAGTGTCCGGTGCAGCTCAGGCTCGCCCTCGTTGCAGTCGACACCTGGCTCGCGCACTTCCCAGCAGGTGTCGGGCAACTCGTCGGCCTCGTTGGCGAGCATTTGCGCGACGAGGGCCAACGCCTCCGCTGGCGGCAGATCGACGCCTGCGCCGCCGGGCGTCCAAACGAAGACGGTCTTGTCGATTGCGGCGTCAGTCACGGCACACCTCGCAGTGCTCGACGTGCGCGGCGAGGCACTCGCGGTGAACGCTGCCGCAGTAGGTTGTCTCCTCGTCGTCTGGCTCGATCGGTTTGCCACACTCGGCGCAGTCCAGGGTGTCCTGCGCCGCGATCAACAGTTGTTCGCTCATCGCGATCCTCCTGAGTGAATGGGTCTCCTCGCGGAGTCCCTTCGCCAGTCGATCAACCTGCGCTGATCCACTCGCGAAGAGAGAGGATCGCGAATGGCGATCCTCTCCCATTAGCAGGCAGGTGGCGTGCCGCGTTGCTTGCGCTGTATCCATGTCCAGTCATGTTGTGTCAGATATGGACTTAAACTGGAATGGTCAGTCGGCCGAGGTGATTCTCTATCAGCAACCGCTCATCTCGCCAGTCAAGGCCTCCCGCACCACAGCCCAGTTTCAGGATGGGAATAATGATGATCCGGCAGCTCCGATGCAGACGTAAGACTGCGCCCCGCCCTAATTCGACGTCTTCGAGGTGGGGCGGGGAACGCCAGTGCCGGCAGGGTTGGTTGAATGAATTTGACATGCTTGACGGATGATCAGATAATCATGATGCGTGTGCTCTTCCCCACCCTAAAGGAGGACAATATGGATATCACGCAAATCGCGTCGGCTGTCGCAGCCATTGTGGCCCCCTTCGCGCCCTACCTGATCGATGTGGGCAAAGCAGTCGGCAAGAAGATGGCTGAGACGATTGCCGCGAAAGGAGGTGAGGCTGCTTGGAGTAAAGCGCAGTCTCTATGGAGCAAAATAAAGGCACGTCTGGGCGACGATCCGGAAGTGAAGAGCGCGGCGCTGATGCTGGCCGGCGCTCCAGACGATGAGACCTACCAGACGCTGCTGACAAAGGTCCTAGCGAAGCGACTCGAGCAGAACCCCGACTTGGCCCGGGAGCTGCTCGATTTGCTCGGCGGTGAGAAAGCAGCGCAGCGAGTACTCGCCGAGCGAGGCAGCCGGGTGACCAGCGTGATGCAGGAGATGCAGGGCAGCGGCGAGCAAATCATCCATGCCTCGGACCGAAGCACGATCGAAGGCGTGACCCAGAAAAAGAAGAAACGATAGAGCGGATTCTCCGGTGAACTATGAGCGCACCGAAAGACCCGCAGCCACAGGACACACATGACGATGCCGCCTCCGACGCAGAGGGCAACCGCCAATTGATCGTCGCGCAGGGTGGCGCCACGATCAAGAATGTCATCCAGGCGGCGTTCCATTTCGTCCTGTCGCCCTGGGGAGCGGCCGTGCTGGCGTTGGGATTGGTCTTGGCTGCGACGATACCGAACCTGCCCTCGCTGCTCAGCCTGCTCCCCACGCCGCCAGCGTTCGAGCCGGCGCGCGAGGATGAAACGCTCATTGTCGTCGCTGCCTTTGCGGGCCGGCTGAGTGACCTGGAAGTCTATCCGGAGCGCTACATCCGCGATGCCTTACGCGAGCGCGTGGAACGACTGAATCTGACCGGCCAAACTGCCCGCCTGGAGATGTGGACGACTCCCGTCGCGACCCAGCACGAAGCGCGCGCTCTGGGTGAGAGTTATCGCGCCACCCTTGTCGTGTGGGGCGAGTTCGACGATGTCGGGGGCGTACGCACCTTCGTCGAGATCATGCGCGATGTGCCACAGCCCGACGTTCAGCAATCGGGCGATCGGCTTCCACTGGCCACGCTTCCCTCCGAGCAATCCCGAGTCGGCGACGTCTCGCGGGAATGCCTGCTCGACGGGTTGCCGCGCCAGGCCGACTATCTGGCGACGCTATCACTTGGCCTGATCCGGCTGATCCGATTTGAACGCGAGCAGGCCGAATTCTATTTCACACAGGCCATCGAATCGGCACAGCCAGGCGCGGCCTGTGCGCAGGCGGCGCAGCAGGCCTACTACTGGCGGGGGCTTTCGCGCAGCCTTCGTGAGCATTATCCGCCAGCGCTCGACGATCTGAACGAAGCTGTAAGGCTAGAGCCGAGCTTCATACTCGCACTGGCTCAGCGAGGCGTCGTCCAACTAGCGATCGGACAGGCGTGTGCGGCCCAGGCCGATTTTGAGGCAGCGCTAGCGCAAGTCTATCCGGAAGACCATGCAAGTCGGGCTGCGCTGTTTGGCAATGTCGGCTTGGCCTTGGAGTAACAAGGCGAGATTGACCGGGCATTAGCAGCCTATCAGCAGGCATGGGAGATCGATCAAGACCAAAACGATCCGATCGCGCAGGCGCTCGATCTGCAACACCTGGGCGGCCTGTATCAGCGCCGGGCCGAGCTGGACACCGCACTGAACCATCACACACAGGCGCTGGAACTGAGCCGGCAGGCGAACTTCCGTCAGGGCGAAGCCGTCGCGCTCGGGAACATCGGCCTGATCGACTACCAGCGTGGCGACCTCGACACGGCGCTGAGGCATTATCGGGATGCGCTCGCGATCGACGAGGCGATCGGCTATGCACTGGGGCAGGCCCGGCAACTGGTTCGAATCGGATTGGTCTACCTGAAACGCGACGATCTGGAATCTGCAATGCACGCGTTCGACCAATCACTTGCCATCTCCTCGCAGGCTGGGTCGCTGTACGGGCAGGCCCAGGCGAAGATCGGCATCGGCCTGGTCGAAAACCGGCGCGGCAACGTCGCCGCGGCGGTCGTAGCCTGGCAGGATGCGCTGCGCGGGTTGGAGACGATCGGCTCGCCCGATGCGCAAGTGGTGCGCCAAACACTCCAGCAGGCGCAGCCTTAAGAACTGGCGCCACACATCCGCTGTATCCAACAAGGCGTGAGAGCCATATTTTTCTGGGTCACAAATAGGAGGCGATAAATCATGGCTCGAGATTACGGCAATCTGAACGCGGGTGCATTGATGGGAAGCGTCGGGCTTGGTCTCGATGGGGGCCAGACTGTTGCTGCCGGCGCACCGTGGAGCGCGGCCGATATCGCGCAGGTCGATCGGACTATCACTCAACTGCAGCAGAGCGGCCAGGTCAGCCACGCCGAGCTGGATCAGGCGACACAGCACGTGCAGCGCGGCCTGCGCGATCCCACCTACACAACCAGTTCTCAAACGCTGATCGAAGCGATGTACCACCTTAGCCCTGACGCCGAGGCGCAGGCTCGCGTCGCAAGCGGTCTGCTTGCGCCCGACAACGCGCCGCTGCTGCGCCAATTGCTCTCGGACGCGAGCGAGGCGAACCCGCTCGCCGAGCGGCTGGGACCGCAGGGTGTCGAGCGCCTGTTATCCGACGTTGCGGCGCAGGGCAATCCGATCGCGCAGACGACCGTGCTGTTCGATTGGGCGCGATCGGCCGTCCTGGCGCCGGCCGAGCAAGACACGGGTGTGCTAAACAGTGCGGTTCAGAAAATCGGCCTGGACATGGGCGGCGCCGATCCGCAATTCATCGCTGCCGTGCTGGACACCGACGTCGCCAGTATCAAGACCATGCTGTCTCAGTCAAACGAGAGCGTATCGGTGCAGGCGCGCCGGGTTGTGGTGTCGGTCGGCGATCTCGCGCGCACTGCGTTTCAGCAGCTGGCGCTGGAGTCCGATCTGCAAGTCAGAGACCTGGGCGTCCACGGCCTGCGCTTTCTGGCCGAGGCAGCGCTGGAGCAACAGCAGCTTGTGTCGGCTCAGGCTACGGCCGATCGCTCTGGCGTGGAAATGGATGGCGGGCGAACTGCTGGATCGATGATCGATACCGCTGCGCTGGAAAGCCTGCTTACTGGGGCCGAGAGCTTGCCCAGCACCTTGCTTTCGCGCTTCGGCTCTTCGCCGGCATTGCAGGCAAGTTTGCTCGGATTGATCGTGCGCGCCTGATGTGCGATCGCTAGGAGGTGTGGCATGCGGCGAATACACATCGCCCTCATTGGGACGTGGGTTGTGCTGCTGGCGCTGGCCGCGGCGTCGGATGTGGCTGGGCAGACCGAGCCTGGCACTCCCCATATCGAGAGTATGCAGGGGACAAACATGGGTGCAGGCCGCGTACAGATTACCGGGCGCGTGGTCAATCCCCTGCCCTGGGACATCGCCGATGTAGAAGTGGTGGCACTGTTCGAAGAAGATATACTCGAGCCAATCTCTCGCCAGACGATCGCCCTCGTCCCGACCGGCCAATCGGCCGGGTTCACCATCGAGAAGACCAGCCGGGTCTCGCTCAACACCTTCCGCGCTGGCGTCACGCGCTACACCATTCGGTCGAACGACGTGCCGGCAATGCTCAACCTGTTCAATACCGGCGGCGACGTGGCACTGCAGACCGCGGCCGCGCGGTCGTTCCGTCACATGACATCTGACGCGCTGCCCTCTTTGCTGGAGATCATCCGCGTCTCGGGGCGCCCGACCCAAGCCAGCCTAGAACAGACGATGCAGGATTTGATGAGCCTGGACGCGCTGACCGCCCTCGGCCATCCTCAGTCCGTTCAGCCACTGTTGGACCTGCTGGCCTGGTACGACCAGGTCAATGGTTTGAGGCTCGACCCGATCAAGGCCCAACTCGCGCTCGATCCTTTTGGTCGACTGAGCGGCATATCGCTGCTTGACAGTCTGGAGAGTTCGGATCTGTCGATGGCCGATCTGATTCGCTTGGCGCTGGTGCGCATTGGCCCGCCCGCCGTGCCCGCGCTGCTGCAGGCCACGATCAGCGATCGCTGGGTGGTGCGGCAAAACGCTCGCGTGGCGCTATCGAAGCTGGACAGGGACACGGTGGGGGCGCTTTTGGCCGAACCCGATCCGGCGATCCTGGCCGACATCATCGCCGCGCTTGGCGAGATCAAACGCACGGACGCCGTTGCGCTACTGCTGGAGCTGGCGCGCGACAACGCAGCGCAGCGCGAGGCTGCTGAGCGTAGCCTGCTCAGCATGGGCGGCGCGGCTGTGCCGGCGCTGGTGTCGGCGCTGCACCATCCCAGTGGAGCCGTTGCCGATCACGCCGAACGCATTCTCCGGCTCCAAGCCTCTGCGATCGTCCCGGAGCTGGAACAGGCGCTCAGAGAGCAGGAGCAACTCGTGCCGCCACAGATCGACGATCCGGCTGTCCTGGTCACGACGCTGCGCGTCCATTTTGATGCCCAAATCGCCGCCGAGACCGATGTGTTGTTCGAGCGCGGCTGGGCCGCATTTCAGGCCGGAGACTGCGCGGGCGCGGTTGAAGCAATGGAGGCCATGTTCGCCGTCCGAGACACGCTGGCGAAATACGCGACGCAGGCGGCGCAAGCCTATCACTGTCAGGCGCGCGCGCTAGCGACCGCCGCCGCGTACGCTGAGGCGATCCGCCTGGGCAGGCGCGCAGAACAATCCGATCCCGGCAATATGACGATTCGGGCCGACTTAGTGAGCTGGTACGTCGCCCAGTCGGAAGCCAAGTCCAACGCCGGGCACTTGGTCGAGACGGCTGGCCTGTTGCGCGAGGCACTCGCGCGCGAGCCGAACAACCCGGCCGCGCGTCGATTGATAGGCCGCATCGTATCGCAGGTGAATTCGCTATACGTGTTAGCCGGTGTCGTCATTGTTATCGTGTTTGTGTTCGTGTCGGCTCGCCGCGCGAACGCCCAGGAGCAATTCCATGCGTGATCAATTTTTCCTCACCCACGTGCTCTATGTGGGTTTACTGGGCGTTGCGACAGGGGCCGCCCTGGCCGGCTGGGGTGCGCCAGCCGCATCGGATCCAGCTGCGGTCGCACTCCAGGTCGGCGGCCCACTTGCCGCTGGCCTTCTTGTCCTGATCGTCGATCGCGTTCTTCAACAGACGCGCGACCTGCCCAATCTGGCCGCAGCACTGGCGATTGTGGTGATGCTTGTCGCAGCCCAGTTCGCGCTCGGCAATGTGCCTGATCTGGCGCTCTACGCGTTGCTGGGCCTGATCGTAGGCGGAGCAGTCGGAGCCATTGGGGGCCGCACGCGGGCATTTGGCCTCTTGATGCCGATCATCGCGCTCATCGGATCGGCACTGGCCGGCCTGCACACCTGGAACGTCGTGCCATTCACACTGCCTGACCTCTGGCGGAACCTGCTGGTCGTCGTCGCGCCAATACTGGCGCTGAGCAGCCTTGCGCTGACGCATGATGTCGCGGTGTCGGCGCGTACGTTCGCTTTGGCGCTGCTATTCGGGGGGGCCTGGGTCTGGCCGGTTTTGACGCTGGTTCTGGCTGCAGACAGTCGGCCCGTTCCTGGCGAAGCCTTGATCGTGGAAGGCATCGTCGCTATCCTGTTCCTGGCGCTGGCGAGTCCGCCCGCTGCGCGCATCCTCGATCGTTTCTGGCTGCGGCCCCGTGCCGAGCGTTGGCTGTTCGCCCGCCAGCTGGATCGTCTGCTCAGGCAGTTCTCGCTCGATCGCTTGTCCGCCTTCGAGCAGGTGTACGTGCGTACCGATGAAACCTGGCGCTTCACTGCGCTCAAGGCGAAGGTGTCGATCGATCGGCTCGACGGCCTGGCGCGCGCGTGTGAGCATCCCGAGACGACGCTCGGGCGCGAGGCGCTGGACGCCCTGGCCGATGTGGCGCGCTCAGCCTGGCCCGAACTTCGCGAGGGCGTGCTGCAGGTGCTCCACAACGCAATACAGCACGATCGGGCCGCCGTCTGGCAAGCTAGCCTCGATCGGCTGATGCAGCTGGATCAGGATGCGGCATACAGGGCCTGCCGGCAGCGATTTGAAGCGAATCGCCTTGACCCGATGCGCCGGCACTTGGAGCGGGCGGATTGGCCGCATTTTGTGGACGGGTTAACTCTCTTGGCTGATTCCGTCGCGCGTAAACCGGCTGCTGAGCAGGAGGATGCCGTGGAGTTTATCCGGCGCATCGCATATGAGCTGTCGCCCGATCGCGCGGCCGTCGCCATCGTCATGCTCGCTTCGCTGGCTCCCAAGTCGGTCGCCTCGGCTTACTTAGCCCGACAGCGCGATGATGTTACGGCTGCGCTTCTGTCATTGGCGGAACAACACGCCTCACTCCGCCCTCAGCTGCTCATCGTGTTCACGCTGGCGCTCAAGGCGGATGCTTCACCAGCCGTGGCGAAACAACTTGCCGCCGGTCGGCTCAGCTTTCGGGAGTGGTTGTTCCCGTTTGCGATGCGGTCGGCCGAGGACGAAGCGCCAGAGATGCATCTGGAAGAGTTGGTCAACGAGCCAGACGATAGCGTCACGGCCAGCCACGTCACGGCGTGGACGTATCGGAGCGCTGATCGAATCGAGCACGTTGTCCTGGCGGGCCATGCCAACGTGCCGATCTGCAAGGAGATTTCGGCCAAGCTGTTCACGTTGGCTCTCGATCGCGAACTCGACCGCGAAGAGGATGACGTGGTGCTAGTTCCCGGCGCGTTCCTGATGAGTGCGCCGAAACAGCCGCTCGGGGCGCAGCGCTCTCAGCCGCTGGCCGGACTGGTGAACGAGCTGCAAACGCTGAAGGAACTGACCGGTCTGGTCGAGCTGCGCGACGCCGGCCCAGCCGATTACGCCGTTGTGCGGGATGCGCTGCGCACGCAGATCGAGCAGCGCATTCGATCCGGCAGGCCGGTGCTGCTGTCGCGCTTCGCGACAGATGGGCCGGCCCGCGCCGTCTTCATGCCGTTCTATCCGTTGAACCAACTGCCACTCCAGCCGTTGAGCCTTGAGCTAGATATCCGGCACTTTCGAGGGACGATGTTCGAAGAGCTGCTGCAGTGGCACAAGACCGAGCTGCGCCGTGAGATGATCGCGGATGCCGTGCGGCGCAAGCACGTGTACGAGGAGTGGCGCGAGCGCGATGTGACAGACCTGCGCCGCCGGATGGCGATGCTCTTTCAGCGCATGCTGCCCGAGGCGACGACGAGCGAGCTGATCGCGCTGAACGAAGCCTATACCGAGACAGTGCGGGCTAGTCCAGACGAAGTGCTATCGGAATGGAATGTTGGTCTGCCGCTGGAAATCAAATCACAGTTCGAGCAGGCCGGTTCGCAACGGCTGCGCCAGTTCCTCGCCTTGCGGGAGGCCTTGCCGCCCGCGGATCTATTCGGTTCGACCAGGATGCCCCGGATTTTTTCCGACGCAGAGTGGCAGACAAGGCTTCAGTCGATTCAAGAACAGGAAATTTCTGTTCGCGGGCAGCGGAACTACGGCGAGGCCAGAATCATAGACAGTGGCGGCCCGAAGACGATGGTCAGCTTGCAGGAGCTCGTCGAGTGGCACCTTCCCAGCCTGATCCGCTCGGACGAGGAGTGGATTAAGCGCATGGATGATTTGCTGCGCAAGTTCGACGAAACCGATCCGAAGCGCGAGGCGCGCATGGACGCCATCAACCTGGGGGCGCTGCTAGATGCCTTCCTGCGCGGCTGGTCGCCCGTGTTCCTGCCGGACAAGGACACGAAGGCGCACTACCAGGCGTGGTGTGCCGAACGGCGCGCGGCGGTGTGGGGCGAGATTCGCGAGCGGCTGATGGCGCGCGGCTTGCGCATGGATCCCCTGCAAGCCGATAACGTGGTATTTGCTGTCCGGCGCGTGAACCCGGAGCGTGTCCGAATCACACCATACTACGTCACCACCGATAGTGGGTGCATGGTGCTCCTTCATCCTCGCTTCGGCATGACCTATTACGTGAATGCCTGGCAATACCGGCAGAGCGTAACGACCGCTCCTGCCCGAGACAAGCGATCTCAATCCGCCGCTGTATGCCAGGCCGGCGAAGCTGCACTAGCCGCCGGCGATGCCGACACGGCCCTGGCGCAGTTCAAGCACGCGCTACGGATACACCCGGCGGCCGCGGCGGAGTACCTGCTTACCCGCTTCTGGGCGGTGAACACGCGCGACACCCGTTCTGAACTGGCCGGGCTGATGCGGCTGGTCGAAGCCGTCAACGCCTTCTTTCAAGACCCGGCGCAGGCCCGCCCTCCACTCGACGAGTTCGTTCAGCTCTATCCGAACTTTCTGCCCGACGCGTATGTGCTACTGGGGTTTCTGGATCACGAATCGGCGCAGGAGGCAGTCCGGCTCAAACGCCAGCTGCATGAATCTCAGAAGCGCAAAAGCGAACTGATCGAGGCGTTGGTCGAAAGCAACGTGCTGATCCCCGATTACGCCGGTGATGAGAACCGGAAGCGGACCGGCAAGTTCCAGGTGAAGACCATGGGGTTGAGCCGGCAAGACCAGCAGCGGCTGAACGAACTGAATCATCTCCAGGAAACGCTCAAACAAACGGAGCAAGCGGCGATCGAGGCCGAGCGGCAGGTGTGGCGCGCGCTCGAAGCTCAGCCCAGTGCTCACCTCGCGCGCGCGATGGTGCTGGATGAGACGTACGTTACCCGGGTTCTGAAGGAAGCCAAGTTTACGGTCTCACCCGGATACAGTCACCACGTCGCGCCGCTACACGCAATGTTGAAGGGTGATGCTTACCTGCACATCGTGAAGGAGCTGAGCGAGAAGGTGCGCCTGGAAAAGGGCGGCCTGCTCGATCGCTTAAAAGATCGCAATTCCAAGAATCAGCAGGCCGTGCTCGAACAGTTGCGCGCCATCATAGACAGTTGCCTGATCTCCGAGCATTTGGCTCAACAGGATCTGCGCGCGCTGCACGATTTGCGGCAGGTGTTGGGCCAGTTCAAGCTTGTCGATTCCATTACCCGCGAACTGATCATTCGCGGTCGCATTCAGGATGTCATAACCGAGTATATCTATCAAGCGCATCAGCTCTATCGCGAAGCGGCCACTGGCGCGCCGGAGATCACCGAGATTCGCAAGCGGCTCAGCGTCTGCCAGTACTTGCTCTGCCGCTATCAACTCGCACTGCAAACGCTGGCCGGTGGTTCCACGGTTCCCGTGCAGAACGGGTTCGCGCAGGCGCAGTTTGAGATATTGGACCCCAAACCGTTTCCGGCAATGCAGGTGGTCGAGCTTGATACGTCGTCCGAGACGATACGGGTCTCCGGGCCGCAAACACCGCCGCACCCTGTTGTGCAATTTCGTAGACTGACATCGGCTGAATGCCAGCACCTGGCGGACGAGTTCGCAAAGTCCGAATACGTGCCCCGCTTGCATGCCTCGCGGTTGACCCCGGCCTACGGCATTATGCTCACCCCGATCCCGGTGCCGCCGCAGACGCAGCTCTGGCAAGAGGTGATGCGTGGCTTGCGGATGTGGCTGGTCCGGGTGCTGGCCTACACCGGGATTCCGCCGGCCGAAACCGAACTCGCGCAGCGAGAGGCTGCGCCGGCGCGCTTTGACAGCTCGGATGAGCAGCGAGGATTATCCTCGTTGCCATGGTTCGCGCAGCGAGAGGCTGCGCCGGCGCGCTTTGACGGCTCGCCGATCGTTGAGCGCGTCGCCGCCGATCCGCTCGATGTGCGCGAACGCTTCCTTTCCCAGAGGGAAGAGCTACGCCAGATCCCGGAGACAAACCAGGAGCTACGAGATAAGCTACCTTCAATGGCTCAAACGGTAATGGAACGAAAGGAACCCTCCACGCCGCGGCGCTACGTCAACGTGTGGTTCACCCGGAAGCGCAAGGACGAGACGCGGCTCGATCCGCTGTTCACGCTGGTTCAGGGCCAGGCCGTGTACCTGCGGATCAATATCGGCCCGTACGACACGCAGACAATTCTGGCAGAAGCGCGCCCGTTTCCCAGCCAGGACGAGATCGAGCAGGCTTTCCCTGAGGTGAAAGACCAGCCGACCCCGCTCGAGGTGGCGATCTTCAGCGACGACTTCCGCCTGTCCGCGAAGCCCATCGAGCCGCTGACGCTGCTGCGTGGTCAGCCGACCGAGACTTGCTACTTCCGCGTCGTGCCGCTCAAGGCGGGACCGGCGCGCTTGCGTGTGTGCGTGTTCTATCGGAACCATCTGCTGCAATCACTGGGCGTCTCGGCTTTCGTATCGGTGCAGATCGAGACCGCGCCGGAACCGCAGCGCGCGCACGTCGAGATGACGTTCTGCGCCGATTTTGCCCGCGTGCACCAACTGCCAGCGCGCGGGCTGTGGCTCGGGCTGCATCAAAGCGCTGATGGGACGCACACCGTGAACCTGAAGGGCGACCCATCCGCGGTAAGTCGCAACCTGGAGAAAAAGATTGAGGAGGCGCTGGCTCAAGCGCGTGACGCGCTGAGCGAAGTATCATTCAGCATCAGTTCTGAAATTGTAAAAGACGAGGATGGAATAGTGGTGATCGATAAGAAAACAGGCTTGCCAGAGCGGAAGGGAAAAAAAGACTATCGCTTCAGAGATGATAACTCGCCCAAAGGTAGTGATCCGGTCAAGAGGTTCAAAGAAGACCTGACGAAACTGGCGGACGTGGGTCAGAGACTCTACGATGCTGTGTTCGGCACGGGTGCGGTGCCGACCGCCGAAGAGCGCGCGACAGTCCAGCCGCGCGTGGATAATCTGCTGATGGCGCTACGCGACGAGCAGGTGATTCAAATCGCGCGGTTGAAAGACTTGGCCGACATCTGGCCCTGGGCCTTGATGTATGACCTATCGATCGAGCCCGATCACGTCACCGACGTCTGCCTCGCGTTTCACGGCGACGACGGGCGCGCCCTGCCGTACGCGGAGGGCGTGAAGCGCTGCAAGCATCGCGATCCGCACACTGGCCGCCACACCGACAAGCGCGTTGTGTGCCCCTACGGCTTCTGGGGCTTCAAGCACATTATCGAGCAGCCGACCCAGCCGGGCGGCGAGCAGGCGTTCGCCGAATTGATCCGTGAGGTCAAAGTCGGCGCGCAGCCTGTGCTTACCATGCCGCTGGCAGAGGAGCTGAACAAAATCGAGCCGGATCACATCGAGAAGATGAAAGCGCTGAAGTTCGATCTGCTCAATTCACTCAGTGAAGTCACCAGCGCGCTGGATCCCGACCTGATTCCACCCCCGCCTGAGCCGCATGCGATGTATTTCTTCTGCCACGGCAAGTACGACTCGCGGAAGAACCCCTATTTGCAGGTCGGCAAGGATGAGTCGCTCTTGCCATCCGAACTGGATCGGTTACGGTTTCGATGGAACCAATCACACGGCCTCGTGTTCATCAACGGCTGCCATACCGTCGATCTAGCGCCGAAGGATCTGTCGACGATCATGGCGCCATTCGTCAAGGCCTACGCCTCGGGTATCATCGGCACGGAGATCACCGTACACACGTTTTTGGCGCGCGAAATCGCGCAGAAATTCTTCGAGCGGCTGTTGCCTGATGGCAGCGAAGGTCAGAAGGTCGGCCAGATTCTGAAGGACATTCGCCTCGAATTGCTGATGAAATACAACCCGCTGGGCCTAGTGTACACGGCCTATTGCTCAGCCGACCTCCACCTCGTCCGCTGACGCGCATACATCTGACATCGATCACTGATAAGGAGAAGCCACCGTGGATACTCTCCTGCAAATTCTGATACTCGGCGGTTCGCTCGCGTTCGGAGTCGTGATCGGCTGGATCACGTACTTCATTCTGCGCCGCGCCAAGCCCAGCGCGCTGAGCGACCTGAGCACGATCATCGGCACGCTGGGAGGCGCTACGATTCTCAGCCTGTTCGACGCCAAAGGGCCGATGTTTGCCATGTACGCGCTCGGCCTGGCAATTGGGTTTTTCAGTTACTACCGGACGTACCGTAAGGTCGTGGGCAAAGCGGCGATTCGCGAATCGCTCATTCGAAAACAAGATGAAGAGGGGACGATACTCGAATAGCGCGTCCCGGTTGCGCCTGCGGCAAGCAGCAGCTGCGGTTCGTCGCAGCCGACGCCGTCGTCGGCGAAGGTCAGGACGTTGCGCTCCTGCGTGAGGGTGACGTTGCGCGCGCCGGCGCGGTAGGCGTTCTGGAACAGCTCGCGCAGTTCGGCGCGCCAGCCGCCCGGCATGCGCCGATCGGCTGGCGAAGAGAGAGGAGCGCGGGTGGCGCTCCTCCTCGTTGCCCTATCCGACCGAATCCATGTAGACGGCGAACTCGCCGCTCTCCACCTCGACGCGCAGCTGGTGATCGGACCAGAAATCCTGGCCCTCGACCTGCTCGTAGTCGTCGATCGCCTCGGCCAGCGCGGCTTCGGCTTTGTCCAACAGCATGTCCTTCAACGTGGTCTTATGAGCCTCCCACCGGATCGCGTCCTGGATAGGAACCCGGTAGACGATTACCTTTGCCCGACGCTCCCTGCGCCGGCGCCTGGCCTCGTCCCACCCGTCCGCCGCAACCGCCTCCACCTGCTCTACAAACTCGCGCAGCGTGCGCGGGCTGGTTGGCCGGCGGTCGGTGGCTTCGAGGCCGCCTGCGAAGTATTCGTTCCACGGGTGGTCGAGTTCGTCGTCGTGCGTCCAGTCGCCGGCGGCGCTCTCCAGCCCGATGCGTTCGGGGATGAAGTATTGTCCGTCCCGGAACGCTGCGCGCAGGCGGCGATCGGCTTCGTCCAGACTCATGCCGTCGGGATTGGCGAACACCGCTTCGCGGCTCCGCTTGTTGTTGCCGCCGTCGCGGTACAGATACGCGAAGGCGACGTTGGGTGTGTTGCTCACAGCTATCCTCCTATGGGTCGGCCTGCTCATGTCGGCCGTAGTCGTCAGGTCGCCGGCGCATCGCTTCCGCGATGAACGCCTCGGCGAACGTCCAACGCGGCCACATCGTCGATCATCGGCGCCGTGATCAGCTCACCGTCCGCGACGTTCTCCTCATCCCAGATCTGCGCCTGCAAGCGGCCGTCGATCAACTCGACGCGGGCCACGGCGCGCTCGGAACCGTCGGCCTTGACGACGATCACCTCGACGTCCTCGGCAAGCGAGATCGTCACGTCGAACCGGCCGCCCGCGCCATCCTTGTCTTCCAGGGTGTATCGCAGTTTGCTCATCGCTATCCTCCAGAGATTGGGCCTCCTCGTTCGGAGTTCCCTTCGCCGGTCGATCAATGCGTGCTGATCGACAGGCGAAGAGAGAGGACACGGGTGCGTGTCCTCTCCCAAACTAGATTCAGGCCAGCAGGCCCCCGCGTACGCGGGGGCAGGCCCGATGTATCCCTCCTCCTACGCCATCCGCGCGATCTTCTTCGTCGCGGCCACGTCTTTCCGCAGCCGCTTCTCCATGCGCGCCATCGCGCTCAGGATGGCCTTCTTGTATGCGCCGTACGCCCCGTTGGGCACGTCGAAATTCACGCGCGTCGACAGGCGGTCGAGCGTCTCCAGGTGCGCCTCGAGCGCGTGCACTTTCTGGCGCGCCTTCGCCACCCGGCCGCCGATGAAGTCGTCGCTGATCTGCTCGACCAGGTCTTTGCGGATCGCGTCCCAGTTGACGGCATCGTCCCCGTTCACCGGCCAGTCGGTCCACGCCTCGTACAGTGCTTGATCTTCGCACGAGCAGACCAGGTAGCCGGCGATCAGGTATCCGACCTCGACCGGTTCCTCGAAGGCCGGCAAGCAGGCAGGCTTGCCCGTCACGGCATCCACCGCCATGTCGGCGTCGCAGGCCAGCACGGCGACAGGAATGTCCTCGGCCCAGCGGCCGTTCTTTCGCGTGACGGTGGTCAGCAGGAACGGCAGCTGATACTGGCCGACCTTGATCGCCTCAGCCAGCCACACTTCGCCCCACTCGCCGGACTTCGCCTTGCGCAGGTCGGTGAAGCGGATCTTCGCGCCCCTGCTCTCGTCGACGACAGCGTAGGGCAGGCACGCGCCCGATGCGACGGCGTTGTTGATCGAGTCGGCGATATGACCATCAGCCACCCCGATCGCGTTGCGCGTATAACGGCGCGCGGTGGGCGCGGAGTGCTCCCAGCCATCGTCCTGGATGTAGTACACGTCCGGGCTGGCCCACTCGTCCCACGAAGCCTGCCGCCAGCCCAGTCGCTCCAGCACGGCGCGGCCGACGCTCGAGTCTTTCAGCCACTCCGGCGCCGAAGGCCAGGGCGCGTCCGACGTCCGAACGGGCAGCAGGTCAGGCCAGCCGGCTGTGACGCGCCGGCCTTCGGCGAGGAAGTGCTCGGCGGCGGTATCGAGGATGGCTCGCGCGGCGACCTTCAGCGCGTCGTTGTCCACCAGCTCGTTGCGGTCGGGCAGCTTGGGCCGCACGCCGCAGCGCTCGTCGACGAACCAGTGGATGCCGTAGTAGCCGTTGATCGCCTTACGCAGATCGTCGCCCTCGGCCGCTTCGTTCAGTGCGTCGCGGAGCACCTCACTGCCGATCGCGCGATACTCCCAGATGGCGCGCCGGTCGGCGACATAACCGCGCAGCCGGCGGAGCCCGACCTTGCCGACCGGCGTGTCCAGCTCGAGGCGCGGTTGCCACAGCGTGATCGGCAGGTCCTTGCCGTTCAGCGTCACCGTGAAGGGATAGTAGCCGCGCGTGGCGGCGATGTCTTCGGCCAGGTCGCGCGCCTCGGTCATACAGATCGTCAGGCGCAGGCCGGCCTGGATGCCGCCGGTTTCCCCTGCCTGCGCAGGCAGGGCGGTCAGCGGCTTCTTGCCCAGCACGCGCTCCGGGTCGAGCCGCGTCTTCCAGCCACAGCTCTCGACTTCGACGTAGGTGACGATGTCCTTGTCCATCAGACTAAACAGGCCGAGGCCCGCCGGCTCGACGATGCGGTTCTCGTCCCAGCCGGTCTGGCCGCCCGTGACCAGCAGCGCCGGGTCCTCGCAGCCGCAGCCGTCGTCGGCGAAGGTCAGGATGTTACGGTCGAATGTGATCGCGACGCGCGTCGCGCCGGCGCGGTAGGCGTTCTGGAACAACTCGCGCAGCGCGGGTCGCCAGCCGCCGAAGAAGCGCGGCAGCTCGCCGAGCAGCCGGTCGTCGAGACCGGCAGTGAAGGTTTTGATGGTTGCCATGTGGCGTTCCTCCTAGAAGATTGGGTTCTCCCGGTGGGAGTCCCTTTGCGAAGCGACGAACGTTGGCCCGTCGCCTTGCAAAGAGAGAGGACGCCGGTGAGCGTCCTCATCCCAGTTGCAGATGTGGAGCAAGCGTGTGGCTTGCTACTCGTTCATGACCTTCCCGACCGGTCCGCCATGCAGGTCTTCGCACGCGGATCGGACGGGACAGAAATCGCAGGCCCACAAGTCGTCGGGATCGGTCAGCACGCCCGGCGGATCGTCCTGCAGGAACAGCGGCAGACGTGCTACCAACATCGCGCGCGCCTCGTCGAGCGACATCAGCTCGACCGGCGCACGCAGCTGCGTCGCCATGTCCATGTAGGCGATCTCGGCGGTCGCGACGTCGATCCCGTTCTCGGCCAGCAGTAGCCGATACAGGCTCACCTGCTGGACGTGATGCGGATAGGGGCGCGGCTCGCCGATCGTCTCGATCTCGCCGGCGACGTGCCGGCCGCCGCACGAGACGCAGTCCATCCATCGGCTGCGCCAGACGAACTGGCTTTCGCGGATCACCTCGCCGGTGTCCGGGCAGGCCCATGCCCGCCACGGGCCGGGGATGCGCTTGGTGGTCTTGTAGTCGACGAGCGTGGCCCGGTCGAGCAGGATCAGGTCGGGCTGGCCGGAGATCGTTACCGGCTGGCCGTCGATCGTGATCGTCATCTCGTAGCGCATCTCGGCGATGGCGAAGGGATCGTCCTCCGCGTACTGCGCCGAGATGCCGTGCATGAGCTGGCCGCGATAGCTCCACCACGCTTCAGACGGCTTGAGCTGGTAGTCGTGTGTCTGGCTGAGTCGCCACTTGCGCGGGCAGCCCAGCAAAGTGGTGACCGTCAAGCCAAAGCCGTCAGGTCGCAAATGGCGTAGGATGCCGTTGATGACGGGCGCCGTCATGTGGCAGCCTGGTCGCGCGCCGCCTCTGGCGCAGGCCAGACAGTCGTCGGACGCAACCGGCGAGCCATCCGCTTCGCACACAAATCCGGTGAACGGCATGGCTCACCTCCTACCTGCCATATCGTTTGAAGGCGGTTTCGTCGTCCTGCGCGCGATGCGCGCAGCGCGGGCAAAACCGATCTTCCGGCAGCAGCGCCGCATTGCAGTCGGCGCAGGCCGCCGCGACGATGATCGTTGCCGGCGTGACCTTGGTGGGAACGCTGGCGGGTTGCGTGCTCACCGCCCTGCCTCCCGGATGGCGGATTGAATGGCGTCGATCACGAAGTCGTTGACGCGCTCCGCGCCGGCGTCGATGCGCTCGATCACGCGCGCCAGTTCCTCGTCCGCCGGCTCGCGACCGAGCAGCGTCTTGAACTCGATACGGATGTCGCGACGCGTCCAGTCTGCCAGGACGATCTCCGATTCGTCCTCGCCTTCCGCTCCGTCGCCGTCTTCGCTCAGCGCGTCGATGGCGTCACCGAGCGTACGATACTCATGCAGCTCACCATCGTGGTCACTGATCCAGATCAAAGGCCGGGACGCCTCCACGCTGCTTGCGCCCCGCCCCGCGGGGTAGAACCGCTGGATGGCATCCAGCGCCTGTTCGGACTCCTTGGCCACCACCAGGTACGCCGTGGCGTGATCGGGATTGCCGGTCAGGACAAGAGGCAGGCTGTCGCTGGCTTCATACCAGATGCCCACGACGTCGCCCCACGGCTGTCCGGCGAAGTCGCCGATGAGGTAAAAGGTGTGTTGTTGCATGGTTGCTATCCTCCTATGTGATTGCTGATAGCAGATGGCCGATGGCAGATAACCGATAATGACCGAGCATCGGCTATCCTTCGCTTTCGCTCAGGACAGGTCTGCTATTTGCCATCTGCAGTTGACTGTTCGTTTAGAAACTGGGTGGATCGCCCGCCCAGATGTCTGGTTCGCGCTCCAGGAGCGCGGGGAAGCGATCGGCCGCGCGCTCGCGCGGGATACGGCGCAGGCGCGGGTCGCTCGACTCGCTGTCGATCCGATCGAGGGGGTAACCCCACAGACAGGCATCTTCGAGAAGGCTCACCGTGAAGCCACGCTGCTGCAGGCGGTCGGCCACGTCCAGCACACAGGCGTCGCCGTACACGCCGCACAGCAGCAACGGCCGATCCTTGTAGTCGTCGAGGTACACCCGATCGACATTTGCGCTTTCGACGATCAGGACGTTGGCCACCGGCAGCGGTGTGTCGCTCGCGCCCGCCGGGTCCGCCTCGCACAACAGCGATGTGAGTCGCCGGTGCGCGCGGGCCATCGCGATCTGATCGTCGTCGTCGATGGCGTCCAGCGTCGTGTGCCCATACAGCCAGCGCGGCGACACGTCCACCGCGACGATCACCGGTTGCTTGCGCGATCGCCTCATGGCCGGCCTCCGTGCTGGCGGGGCCGCCGACCGATGCGTCGCACCATCCAGCCGCCGATGCGGTTGCGCTCCCAGACCTCGCGGGACGCGCACGACGGGACTCGCAGTCGGCGTAGGGCCGCCCGATCGTCGGGATGCACCTGCCCGCGCGCCTTCACCTGGATGAAACGGACGCGCCGCTCGTTATAGGCGATGAGATCGACCGGGCCTTTCGACCCGGCCGATCGCATCACGGCGTAGCCGTCTTCGCGGAGGCCGGCGGCAGCCAACCGCTCCAGCCGCGCGCCTTTGGCGTAGCGGTTCATCCGCCCTCCTCGTCGAGCTCGATCACTTCGTCGCCTTCCACCAGCTCGAAGTCGTCCTCGTCGATCAGCTCGAACGCCTCGCCGCTGGCGTGGCCGTTCCCACCGAGGTGGACGTGGCCGAGCGGCGTGAGGGCGCGCCCGTACCGCGTGCGGGCGATCAGGCCAGCCTGCAGCAGCCACGGCTCGATCACCTGCTCGATGGTGGCCAAGTCGAGACCGCTGGACGCGGCCAGCGACTTGGGACCAACCGGCCCGCTGTTGTAGGTTTGGGCCAGCGTGTGGAGGTAGCGCCGGTCGGCGTCCTCCAGTCCGAGTGCGTCCACACCCAGCAGGCTCATCGCATCGCGGACGATCGCGGCGTCGAGCCGGTCGCAGTCGCGGTCGGTCGCCAGATCGAGCGTGCGCCGGAACAGGCGCAGCGCCACGCGCGGCGTGCCACGGCTGCGCCGGGCGATCTCCCGTGCCGCGTCCTCCTCGACGGCGATACCGGCCAGAAGGCCGGCGCGCAGCACTACGTCGCGCAGCTCGTCCTCGGTGTAGAGACTGAGCGCGAACGAGTGGCCGAAGCGAGCGCGCAGCGGACCCGGCAGCAGGCCGTAGTCGGTCGTCGCGCCGATCAGGGTGAACATCGGCAGCGGCAGGGTGATGGGCGGATCGCCCCGGTCGAGTACGATGGAGAGCCTGAAATTCTCCATCGCCCCGTACAGCAGCTCGGCGATCTCTGCCCTCAAGCGATGCACCTCGTCCAGGAACAGCACGTCCTTCGCCTGGACGATGGACAACACAGCAGCCAGGTCGCCGGTCTTGAACAGCGCGGGCGCGGAGACTTCGTGCAGCTGCGCGCCCATCTCGGCGGCGACGATCGCCGCCAGTGTGGTCTTGCCCAGCCCGGGCGGGCCGAAGAAAACCACGTGCTCCAGCGCCTGCCCGCGCTTCTGCGACGCGCGCAGCATCATCGCCAATGTCTTCTTGACTTTGGCTTGCCCCACGAAGTCGGTCAGCGCCGAGGGACGGAAGTTACGCTCCTCGGCGCGCTCGACCGGCGCGGCCGCGACGGGGCCGTTGGGTCTTGTGCTCTTACTCAAAGCTGTCCTCCTATGCGCGGCTGGGCGCCGGCGTTATTCGAACGCGAGCCCGCGTTCTTTCAGGCTCACGAACCGCTGCCTTCCGATGGTAAGATGGTCAAGCACCTCCAAGTCCAGCAGCTTGCCGGCCTGGATGATCTCCCTCGTCAGCGCGACGTCCTCCGGCGACGGTGAGGGGTCGCCCGAGGGGTGGTTGTGCGCGACGATGAGCGCTGGGCAGTTAGCGCGGATGGCGGGCCGCAGCACTTCGGCGACGCGCACCATCGTCGTGTTGACGCTGCCCTTATAGATCGTCGCGACGTCGATCACCCGGTTGCGCGTGTCCAGTAGGATCACGCGCAACTCCTCCTGCTCGAGGTGCTGCATCTGCGGGATGAGCAGATCGGCGGCGTCCGCTGGCGTGCGGATCTGCGGCCGGCCCTCGTCGGTCTCGGTAACTGCGCGACGGCCAAGTTCGATCGCAGCCTTGACGACCGCGATGCTGCCCGGCCCGATGCCCCTAAGAACCTGCATCTCGATCGCGGGCGCGTTGACCAGGTCGCGCAGCGTGGGATACTCGGCCAACACGCGCAAGGCCGCATCCGGGTCGCGCAGAACGACCGCCAGTAGTTCGAGATTCGACGCGGCCTGCGCACCGACAGACAACACACGAGACGCGGGCGTCTCGTGCAGCGCGCGCAGCGACGGGTGAGCCGCCGGCATATCGCCGAAAGACAGTTGTGTCATGGTCATAGCCTATCCTCCTGAAATTGCTCCGGTCTTGACCCCCGCAGCGCGAACAAATGCGCCGCGAGGGCGGGCGGAGCCGGATAGGCCGTCCCGGCCGGAGTCGAACCGGCCAACAGCACCACGGGGACGAAGGAAGCGCACAGCGGGTGTGCTGTGCGCTCAACGCTTGCTGAACAAGCGGGATGCGCGAAGCGGGTGAGCCTCGCGGCGATCCTCCTATTGGGGCTTGTGGGCTTTGCAGCGGATGCAGTAGCTTCCGCCCAGGTTGGGGAAGCTGCACATCTGGCAGATCCACACGAGCCCTGCGCGAATCAGATGGTTGATTCGCATGGCGATCCTCCTACACTCGCACCCATGCTCGTTGCAGGTGCTGGTGAGATGGCCGCGCGTCCGTGAGCGCGTGGCCGTGTTAAGTGATTCCCCGTGACAGCCGGGGTTCAGTGCGTTCGCCGGCGCCACTGACCGGGGCGCGGCGGGATGGCCTCACGCTCAAAGAGCGCAGCCAGGTCCCACGCCAGCACCTCGCCGAAGCGCAGCACCATCTCCGCGCGCATCTGCGTAGGCGGGCGGCCGCTGCGCTTGTAGTGCACGAACCACGCTTGCTGCTCGGCGCTCAGGGTATCGAGCGTCAGCATGCACGGCGTGTCGGCCTCAACGCGGCGCAAGGTGAAGCCAAACGGCAACAGAGCCATCAGGCGATCCTCCTATACTGGGGCGCATGTACCCCAGAGTGATCTGGGGCAGTCTCGCCGCCCCGCCTGTGCGTCGGGAAACCGGCGCGCAGGCCGAACGGCGACAGTATCGCGGGGCGGGGAATCGTCACCGCCCCGCCTGTCATGGCGATATATGTTTTGTTGAAACAGCGCTTAGTGCGCGCAGCCGGAGCCGTCGATCGTTTTCGCGCAACGCGCCAGGCCGTCCGACCCGTTGCCTGCCGTAAGAGGGCGAGTTCCGCGCTGCGTGCTACATTGCCTGTATCTACGTGGCGTGCAGTCCCTTTGGGCTTTCCTGAACGACGAAGGTCACAGTTCGGCCCTCGTCGAGGTTCCAGTAACCCTCGCTGACAGGGAATCAAAAGAGAGGGAGAGAACGGGTGTGTCCTCTCCCCTCATCGCCTATTCAGTTTGCGGCACGCTATTCGCTCATCGGATCGCCGAGGCCCTCGAAGACGGCGCGTTTCTTCTACTTGAGCGCCTCGTCCATCAGAAGCGAGATGCGCTGATGAAGTTCATCCATGCGCGCCTTCATGGTCTCAGCGCCCACAGGCCTTGCAAAGCATGCCCTGAGCCCCGCCGCTGCAGATCGGGCAGACGAGAACGACGCCGCTATCGATGACGGTGACATCCGCGCGTGGGGCGACGATTTCGCCGCAGGCGGCGCACTGGTACGTCATGCTGTCCTCCTAGTTCGCCTCTGGCCAATAACCGATCGGCCCTTTGACCAGATCGCGTCGGCGCACACCAGGATACGTGCCATCTTCGCTGGACGGGATGACCCAGGCATCCGGCGCGTACACCGCTTGGAGCATGGGCACGTATATCGCTTCGAGGTAGTGTGCCAGGCCGTGCTTGTCGCAACGCCAGCCCGCGCGGCGGTGGGTCGTCCACCGGTAGTCGGGCCGGACGGCCGAGCCGCACACCGGACAGGCTTGCGGGATCGGCTCCGGCTTCGGCATTTCGCACTGTGTCTGCGGCTCGAAGTCCGGCGGGATGAGATCCTGCCATCGCATCGGTGGCGGAGATTCCGGCCGGATGTCCGGCGGGTCCAGCAGCCGTGCAACTGCCGATTCTTCGCATTCCAGCTCATTCTCTAGAACGGCGGCCGGCATCTCGCACAGCGCGCGGGTTCGCTCCGGCTCGCTCAGGAGCACACGGCATGCGTTCTGAAGACCGTGGCTGCGCGCGTTGGCCAACGCCCATTCCAGGTCGCGCCGGATGAGTTGCCCTGCGTCGAGCAACTCGCCGATCGTGCGGCCGGCCAGGCCGCGGTTGCGGTTGAACGGCCAGACCACGCGGCGCGCCTGGGTGAGCGTGAGGGCCGCCGGTGTGGTGGTGTTGCTCATCTTTCTCCTTGTGGTTATTCTCGCCATCACCGGCCGCCGAGATGCATGGGCATGATGACGTGCGTGAACTTATCGTCTCCCACCGGCCTGATCACGCCTGGCGAGGACGGCGTCGTGAGTTCCAGCGCCACTTGGGGCGTGCCCATTGCCTTCAGCGCCTCGATCAGGTAGCTCACGTTGAACGCGATCTCGAGCGGCGTGCCCTCGACTACCGCGTCCACCTCGCCGGCGTTGTCGCCAGTCTCGCCACTGGCGGCCTGCACGATCACGCGACCGGGCCCCGACTCCCCACCCGGCACAACCGTCAGGCGCAAGGTGTTGCTGCTGTCGCGCGCGAACACCTCGGCTGCCTGGCACGCCTTGAGTAGCGCGCCCGTGTCCAGCGCGGCGCGTGCGTCGCGTCGCTTGGGCATGATCAGGTTGTAGTCGGGGTACTTACCGTCGATCACCTGCGAGACCAACTCGACGTTGCCGAACTTGAACCCGATCTGGCTGCGCGGGGCGTTGACGGCTATCGCGATCGGTTCCTCGTGCTTGCCGATGATGCGCCTCAGCTCGGCCAGGGCGCGGGCGGGGACGATCACCGCGACCGGTTTGCCGACCGGCTCGCACAGTTGCGCCGTGCGCACCGACAGGCGGAAGCCGTCGGCGGCGACCAGCGTGAACCGGTCGCCGTCGAACTTTGCCAACGCACCGGTCAGGATCGGCCGGCTCTCGTCCTTCGCCGCGGCGAAGATGACCTGGTCGATCGTTTCCTTGAGCGCGTCCGGCGCGATGTGGACCGCGCTATCACCCTCGATACCTGGAATGGCCGGGAACTCCTCTGCGGCGATGCCTTTGAGGTTGTTCTTGAAACGTCCAGACTGCACCTTGAGCGTGTGCGCGCCGTTGAGCGACATGTCCACCGTGCCCGGCGGCAGCGCGTCCACTAGGTCAGTGAACGTGCGGGCCGGCACGGTGATCGCGCCGTCTGCCTCGACCTGAGCGCCAATCCAGCAGGTGATGCCGATCTCCAGGTTCGTCGCGGCCAACTTCAGGCGGCCGTCATCGGTCGCCAGCAGCACGTTGCTCAGCACCGGCAGCGTCGACCGGTCCCTCACGGCGCGGGCGACGATGTCCAGGCCGGCGTCCAGCGTGTCTTTCAGTGATGTGAGCTTCATGGTGTCCTCCTAAGTTTGGGGAAGTGTCTGTTCGTCTCCCCGCCGATGAGCGGCGCCGAGCGCTGCGCACTGGCCGGGAGACGAGCAAGTAGATTTGAGCAAGACGCGTGTATCTTGCGTGTTGAGGAAATCCTGTAGAGTCAGTCGAGGTACAGATCAAAGAGGGAGAGACTTGCAGGATTCTCTCCCTCATTTCGCGTCAGTTGCGGGGCATCAGACGTGTTTTCAATCGAAGATATGGGACGATCGGTCAACGTTGGTTGATGGTTTCCGTGAAATTGCTTCCTGCTCATATTGAGACTAGCTTTCCACAGCCGGCTGTTCCACCAAAGTCATGTCTATGCCCGACGACTACCCCATATCGGACGGAGCTGCAGTGATGGAGGCGGACTTGAAGACGATGTGGTATCATGGGTAACAGTGCGAATTCGACGGCATAGAATTCGCCGTCCTGACCTCATCTTGAGGAAGGTTATTACCCAGTCAGCCAATTATCCCGTTCAATCTGCAAGCGCGGTCGGGCATGGCGTGTAGAGCAGGAGGCGATCATGAAGTTACGACTGTTGGCTGCATCGACCTGCCTGTTGAGCTTGGTTTGGCTGGCTTTCCTCTCGCCAGTTGCTGCCTATCCACCGGCACTGGCTAACGCTTCTATCGGCCCTGGCAGCTCGAGAACCGATGGCGCCTCTGAGCCGCCTTTGCAGACGGTTGACGTGCAATTCGGCGCCGCGAAAGCGCCATCCGCCCAGGCGCTGAGCTGGAGGCGCTCCGCCGTATGGACGGGGAATCAAGCAGGCCCGCAAGATGGCAATGGGCGCTACTGGCACGACCCTGTATTCGACGACAGTTCGTGGACAACCGTTTCGCTGCCGGACAGCGCTTTTGATCTCAGTGCGGACGATCGATATTACCGGGCTCACTTCGCCTGGGATGGAACTTCACCGGCGAGTGTCTACTTCGTGTCAGACGACGGCCTGACCATCTACATCAACGGCAACCTGCTCGGCGCGTGGGGAAACGGCTGGCGGCAATCGGGATGCGTCAACAACCAGATCACGTGTGTGAACACGGCGATCGTTCCGACGCAGCCGATACCGGCCTCTATGCTCCAGCCAGGCGACAACGTGATCGCCATCGACCTGTGGAACACCGCCACGTGCTGTTTCTACTACCTCAACGTGATCGTCTCAGCCGGCGAGCCGGCTAGGCAGCCGATCATCCTGGTGCACGGCTTCCAGGGTTATCCCGGTGGCAAGTTCCGGCAGTGCAGCGACGGCGTGCAACACTACGGTGACCCCGGCGTCACCAGCACCCTGCCGAACATTGCCAATTGGCTGAGCCAGATGGGATACGACGTGTGGATTGCCCACCTGGACAGCAGCCCGCTGTATACACCTCCGATCGAGGAGAATGCCCAGTGCCTCAGCAGGCAAGTCGTCGAAGTGGCGCAAGCAACAGGCCTGGAAGTGATCCTGGTGGGGCATAGCATGGGTGGGCTGGTCAGCCGCGCCTGCCTGAGCCTGGAGGAGTGCCGCAACAATGTGAGTGCGCTCTTCACGACGGGATCACCGCACGCGGGACTCAACTACCTGGTCTTCCTCAAACTTCTGGCACGTAACAATGCGCCCGGAGTCGAAGACGTCGTCTGCAAGTGGCAGCCGGCCTTGTGCCAGTTCAGCGCCGAGCAGATACTGTGGTTCAATCTGCGGAATCCCAATCGCAGCGGCATCGCCTACAACTTCATCGGTGGCACAAGGACACCGTTTCTCGCCGGCTGGCTCGTCGCGCTATTCGACGGTCCCAACGACGGCGTCGTCGGTGCCTACAGCGCAGTGGGGCGGCTGTGGCCCACGTGGCTGCGCGTCGTGTTCGGACCCGAGGCCGGCGCCTATTGGGTGGACGAGACGCACACGCCGCTCGTTGGCTATCCCACCTACTTTGAAACTGAAGAAGGTGGTACGAACAAGACCGAGGCCTTCCGTTGCATTGAGTGGTTGTTGGGCTGGTCCTCGTCAGCCGACTGCACACCGGCCCTGAGCCCGAGCGCTAGCACGATGCAAACAGAGCCGGCACTGTCCGCCACGACGGCTGATATGATGGGCCATGTCTCAAGCGGCCAGACGGCAAACCATACCGTGCAGGTGGACACCAGCGGTCGGTCGCTGTTTCACCTGTCGTGGCTGACCGGTACGTTATCTCTCACGCTGACGCAGCCGAACGGACAGGTTATTAGCCCGGCCTATGCCGGCTCGAATCCGAGTGTAGTTACCTACATGGCCGCACCGGTTGGTCCGGAGACTCCCGCGTTCGCCGCCTACGCCTTCACCAGCACGTTGCCCGGTGTGTACACGCTGACCATCAGTGCGGACGAGGTGGGAAGCGACGGCACCGATTACCTGGCATTTGTGGCTTTAGAGACCGCGCGCACCTTCACCGTCATGACGAATGCTGATCTGTACGAACCCGGCCAGTCTGCGATCTTCACGGGAACCCTGCAGGGTCCTTCGGGCGGAATTGCCGGCGCAACTGTCCAGGCCTACCTGGTTCGCTCGGATGTCGTGACCGCGACCCTCTCTTTCAGCGATCTGGGCGGCGGCATCTACCGCGCAACCTATCTTGTGCCGAATGCACCAGGGTATATGCAAGCTACCTTCACTGCGCTCGGCAACGACGGCGGCAGTGCCTTCACGCGGCAGGTGGATCGGTTACTCGCCATCGCACCACACGCGGCGCAACTCGCCGGTGTTTACACCGATCGATCGGTAGATGACAATGGAGACGGCTTCAACGATGCGCTGGCGCTCGACGTGCGGCTCACCGCTGCGCAGGTCGGGACGCATACTCTCTCGGCTGACCTTGTGACTGGAGGCCAACCCGTCGCGCAGGCGACCACATACGCTGTCCTGGGGACTGGCAGTCAAACCGTTACACTCCGCTTTGATGGCGGCGACATCCGCCGATCGCGACTCGACGGGCCATACACTGTGACAAATGTGTATCTCGTCGATCTTGGAGCAGGAGGCATTCCCGCCGAGATCGCCAGCGATGTCTATGCTACAGCCGCTTACCAGTGGCAGGACTTTGGATTCGACAACTTCTACCTGCCGCTCGTCCTGCGGAGTCGCTGACGACATGGGTAGGCCCAGAGAGGAATGAGTGAGGCACAGCGGGCAGGCTGTGCCTCACTGCCAAAAGAATGGCAGGCACGGGTGCGCGCCTGCCGCGAGAAGCGCACCCGCTTCTCGATGCGACTCCTATTCAGTTGTCAAATACATCACCCAATCGCCAACCGTCATGAACGGATTGGCGATGTCCGGCGGGATGTCGTCGCCGGCCGGCTTGGTGTCCGGCGCGGGTGTGACCGCCGAGCCAGTAGCGGCCACGGCGATGCTGGTGCGCATGGTGTCACGCCGCGCCGGCGGGCGAGGGGTATTCGCTTGCCGGTTGCGAGCCGCGCATCGGTCGTCAGCCGCGTTGTGCGTGCGGCCGATCATCGCCGCGTGGAAACGCTGGCGCTGCTGATCGCGCTTCGCCCACTGGCCCATGCGATAGTCTTCGTGCCGCTTCCATCTCTGGTCGGCGGACTCGAGGAAAGTCACATGCCAGCCATCGTGCTTCACGCGAAGCGCGATGAGGGTAATGGCGATTACGGCTGCAATTACCAGTAGGGCGGAGATGTGAGGCGTGATGCCCTCTAAGATAGGCGTCATGACGATCCTCCTACGATATCTGCCCCAACCGCTGGGGTCGGATTTCAGAATAGAGAAGGGCAAGGCAGGTATGCCGTGCCCTTCGATGATCAGGACGTGTCCAATCTGGATCCGCTGCGGGGCAAGTACCCCTGGTGAGAGGCCGTAGCCACCCTCAACCCTTGCAGCGAAGATCCGGGTGTGAACCGTCGCTGGATAAGGGTTGGCAGCAGCGGAAACCGATCGGTTGCCGCCCTGCCTCTAGGGCAGTCATCGTCTGTCTGCCTCAGAGGCAGAGCGGCAATCTGAGATTGCAGCTCTGCGTTGGCGGCGCGCAGCTATCGCCTGCTGCGGCCGTTCTCGACTCGAATCGGGGCCAGGTACTCGTGCAACTGCCGGCCCACCACGTACGTCGTCGTGCGCCCGACCTTGATGTCCTCGTCGCCCTCGCGGATGCGATCCGGCTGCTTGACCCGCTTGAGCAGTCTGGACAGCCGCTCGAAGTAGTCCATATTATGCAGGTAGCCGATCACGCGGTAACTGCATCGCTTCTGTTTGTGCGGCGTCATATTGACCGGAATGCCCTCGACAGTCACGCCCTGCGGGAACATGATCGAGGCGTAGTGGGCTTCGCGCTTGGCGCGCCCGTTGCCATTCGGCCTGAGCGGCGCGTAGGCATCGTAGATCGCCAGGCGCGCGTACACGTGCGACTGGCGCGGCAGCTTCCACGTCTTCCACACGATGCCCTGCACCTCGACCTCGTTGGCGTCCGGCTCGCCCTCGGGCGCAAGCGCCAGGCTGTCCGCGACGACGTACGTCACCGTCCGCGCGATGCGGATGTTTTCGTCGCCGTCTTCAATGCGTTTGGGGTGGCCGATGCGCTTCAGGAGATCGGCGTAAGTCTCCACGCGCTCGACGCTGCGCAGATACCCGCGCGCCAGCAGCCGAGCGCCGGTCAACAGGCTGACCGCCTGGCCGCTCGCCGGCTGGCCGCCGGGCAGCAGCAGCGACACATGATGCGTCTGGCCGTAGGTCTCCGACTTCAGGCGAACGACCACATCGTCATCCTGCCGGTAAGCACGGGTGATGGTCCCGCTGATGGCGACTACGTTGGGATGCAGCTCTTCCTGCCGCGCCGGGACAGGGAGTGCCGGCGCAGAGAGGGTTGGATTGGAAAGGGTCTGTAACATGGGAAACTCCTACACTGGGAATGGCGCGTGCGCCGCGCGCGATGCACGACGCACGCGCCGGAATGGTCTGTTGAAAGGGAAACTATCATTGGCGTCAGAGACGCCGAAGCATATGATTGGCGTTAAGAAACGCCGATACACTAAAGTGGGTTATTCGATTGTTAAGGTATCCCCGTTTCTCCGAATCGCCCACGGGGTGCGGGGCGAGAAATCGTCGAAGGGAGGGAGAAGCGGGTGCGCTTCTCCCAGGCAGTGCGGGGAACCGGCAGCGAACCGCTCCTGTCCTATGGGTGCTGCGTGAAGCCACCGAACGCGGCCGCTGAGACGTTACGCTGCGACGGGCTTGGGCTGTCCGTCGCGGTGAGCGATGATCACCGTCGCGGCTTGCCCGAGCGGATCGCCGGCTTTGTTCTTGGCCAGCCAGTCGACCAAGTTGGGCTTGTGCTCTTCGAGGTAGCCGAGGGTCTTGCCCTTCACCGACGGATCTTGCTTCGTCGCGAAGGGCATGACGGCGGCCATCGCCTCATCCAGCGCCGTGCCGTTGGCCTGGCCCTTGTCGGCCTTGCCATCCTGCGCGCCGGGCTTGGCGACCGTCGCGGGATTCGCGGCAGCAGCCCCTTCGGCTGTGCTTCCCGCTCCCTCCGGTCGGGGACTTCGCAGGGCATGCTTCGCCGCGGCCGGTTTCCTGACCGCCGCCGCACCTGAACCCTTCACCGTGCGGTGATCGCGCTTGCCCAGGTAAACGGATTCCTGGAAGCCGATCTTCGACGCGGCCTGCCCGATGGCGCTGGTGATCGCGCCCTTCAGCGCGTACGCCAGCGACCCGTTCTCGCTGCCCCCGGTCGAGGGGATCGAGAATGTCAGCTCGTCGCCGTCGATCATCTTGTACCAGAACGTGAGCGATGGCACGTGCGCCGAGTACACCGTGCGGCCTTTGTCATTGGTGTACGAGTCCCAGCGCGGATCGAGGTTGAGGGTGTACCCCCAGCCGATGCCGCAGAGGCCGAAGATGTCGTTCAGCACCCTGGTCATGTGGTTGGGGTCGATGTCGGTCAGGTCGACTGCGCCCGGCACGGCCTTGTACGCATCCAGCGGGAGCTCCTCGTCGAGCTTCGTCCGCATCTCGGACAGCGGCAGGCCCGTGAGCGTCTTCAGCGCGTTGTAGTCGCTCATGCCATTATCCTCCTATGTTGCCCCCGGTCGGGGGCGTGTTGTGTGATGAGAGGCCCCGGAGCGCGTCACTGGGACGCGACGGCCGGAGCCGGTTGCAGACAACCCCGCGAAGCGGGGCGCAAGCAGCATGCCCCCTGCGTGGCGGGGCATGGAAGGTTCCATACGCCCGGGCCACGGCCGGGGGCGGAGGGTAAGGCGCTCCGCTCGCCGATATGGCGGATAGCGCATAGTCTACGGCGGATGCCAGTAGCCATCGCCATCTGCGATACGCTATCTGCGCTTGTTAAGGTCCCTGCACTACCAAGTCGCCCCGGCAGGGGTCGAACCTGCCTGCTTCACCCTCGGAGCGCAGACAAGATGCTTGTCTTGTGCGCTCCGGGGGTTCGCCGCGAGGGCGAGAACTCGCGGGGTGTCGATCACTAATGATCTAGGCCCCCTTCAGATGATCGCCTCTTGGCGCTCTGGCGATCATCTCCTGCATTTTTGTGGCTTTCCAGCGATCATCCGGCTCCGGCCTGCCGATCATCTGGGCAACTAGATGATCGCCGATCATCTGACTCCGGCCTGCGGTTCATGTGCCTGGTCAAGCCGCCCAGAGCGGGTCCGGCAACACTAGCCCGTCGCCCCTCCAATCCTTCATGCCGGCGATCAGCGTCTCCAGGTCGCAGGCCAGCACCTGCACACCCTGCTCGCGGCCGCGCGCGGCCAGCTTCTCGCGTTCGGCCAGGTTGGGCGCGCACACGGCGATGTGGCCCTGCGCCTGCGCCATGTGGCTCCACTTGGCGTCCTTTTCCGGCTTGTCGCGGTCGAGCATCTCGACTTCCACGTAGTGCCGCTCGCCGTCACGCGCGACCAGCACGTCCGGCTGGAAGCGGCGGTCGCCTGTGTCGGGCATGACGGTCACGCGCCAGCCGCGCCAGCGGGCATGATTGGCGAACGACAGCACGGCCAGGGTGTGCTTCTTCATGTCCGGGTTGTCGCCGTCGTGCAGCCGGATGAGCCGCTCCCAGTCGGACTCGACCGGCTCGCCCCAGCCGAAGGCCCGGCACAGCGCGCGGCCTTCCGCCGTCAGCCGGTAGACCACCAGTGTCGTGTTGACGGGCGACGTCATGATCATTTTCTCCATGACGACAAACTCACCCGGCGCGGCGGCCAGCCGGTCGAGGATGGCGTTGGGCTTGCTGCCTTCTTTCGTCCCGGTCGCTTTCGCGATCAGGGCCGTCATCACTGCGCGTGCCGAGATCCCGTGCCGGGCCAGGATGTACAGCGCGAGCGTCTGCCGCCTCCGGTGGCTTTCGACTGCCAGCTCAATGCTGTGCCGCGGCGCCATCCGGCGGTCGATGTCCAGGCACGGAAAGCGGTGCTGGATGCCGGACGGCACCGGCGGCCGATCGGCATCGGGTGCGATCAGTTCCGCCAGAACCTCCTCCAGCGTGGTCGGCTCTAAGCCGGCGGCCACCGCGCGTGTCAGGGTCGACACAACCGGCGGCTCAGCAAGCGGCGCAACCTCGATCAGGGTGGGCTGGCTCGGCGCGGGTAGCGCGGCCGGCGCCTGCGCTTCCTTCAGTGCCAGCGTCCGCTCCCGAGTGAACAGCTGCCGCTCGCGCGTCTCCAGCTGCGCCCGCATGTGCTCGACCACTTCCTCGCGTGCCGCGAGCTGGCTCTGCCACTCGGCAACCTGTCGCTGCAGCCTGGCGAGCTCGGCTTCGAGCATGGCGTTGCGTTCGGCCAGTTTCCGGTCGGTCGCGCCCAGACCCCAGCCGGCGTCGTCTCCGGTCGGCAGGCTCTCGGCGAAGAAGCGCCGCCAGTCGTCGGGCGTCCATTTGCCGGGCACGCCCGGATCGGCGCGGCGCCGCTCGTCGAACGCCAGGCCTGCGACACGGTAGGCCAGCTCGGTCAGCAGCCTGTACGCGTCGCGCAGTTCCTGCTCGCGCTTCTGGCGCAGCGCGCGCTCGGCGTGGTCGATCTGCTCTATGAGCGCATCGGCATGCGCACGTGCGCTAGTTGCGCGCATAACGTGACGCAGCCTCCTGCAGGCTGGCGACGAGATGATCCACGGCCTGCTGTGCTGGCTCGCGCGCCATCGCGCCGATGGCCCAGTTTTGGACGGCGGCGGCGGCCTCGACCAGCAGGTGGCGCTGGTGCGCCAGCGCGGACTGTCCCTCGTCGCGGCGGTTGGCAATCTGGCTGGCGACGATCTGCGCGCGCACCGGATCGGGCACGGGATCGTTGAGCAGCTCAATCAGTGTTTCGGCGTCGCGCTGCAGCGCGCCGAGTTCGGCGCGGTAGGCCTGTTCGGCTTGCAGCACCTGCCAGTCAGTCGGCGACAGCACCTGGCTGTCGAAGGTGTACGCGCGGCCCAGCAGCGCCAGGCCGGTAAGCGCCAGGAGCGCGGCGAAGGCTATGGTGGCGACCGTCGCGACGGATGACGTGTCCCAGCGCATCCTTCGACTTCGCTGCGCTCCGCTTGGGACAGACGGCGCGGCGATGTTCAAGTTGCGCCGCCGCCGGCGGCGAGGTCCTGTCCAGCTCAATGCGGCCTCCTCTACTTCGACAGACTGTCGATCATTTCGCGAAACGCCTCGACCGGCTGCGCACCGAACAATGGTTGGCCGTTAATGAAGAATGACGGCGTGCCGCGCAGGCCGGCGTCCATGGCTTCCTGCCGGTCGGCCTCGACGCGCGCCAGCGTCTCGTCGTTTGTCAAGCATGTCGCAAAGCGCGTCGTGTCCAGGCCCAGCTTCTCGGCCAGCGCGACCAGGCTGGCGTCATCGAATGACTCCGTACTGTACCCCGCAGAGCGGGGCGCAAGCAGCAACTCGTCATGATACGCCCAGAACGCGCCCTGGTCGGCGGCGCACTCGGCGGCCTGCGCTGCGCGCACCGAGTCCGAACCCAGGATGGCGAAGTGCTTGAAGACGATCTGGGCTTTGCCCGTCTCGACGTACTCGCGGATCAGCGCGGGCATCGTCTCCCGAAAGAACTTCGCGCAGTACGGGCAGCGGAAGTCGGCAAACTCGACGATCATCACGGGCGCGTCCGGATCGCCCAGGCGGTTGGCCGCGCGCATGCTGAACTCAACCTCTGACGCTTTGGGTTCGGATTGCGCCGCTGCCGGTTGCGAATCGCTGCCCTTAGGCGCGCTCATGCCCATCTGGGCGTAGGCGTCGAGCGTGCCCTGGCGCGCCGCCTCGCGGACGGCGTTCAGGTCGATGGCCGAGCGCGCGACGACGGCTGCCACCAGGGCGACGGCGGCGACCAGCGCCACCGGCGCGAGCCAGTCGGATGCAAGCCGGGTCAGTTTGCCGGCCGGGCGGGTGGTCGATTGAACGGATGGATTCAGCATGGCTTCCTCAGTAATTGCGAATGATTAGCTCACCGACTTTGCCGCGCCCGTGTGCGTTCCGGTTGATTGGCCGGCTGGCCTGCACCGGCTCGATCCGGTAGCGCGGGTCGGCATACAGGCTGCGAATGAACGGCGTGTCGGAGTTCGACAGCATCACGTACACGGCGCGCCGCGTCAGTTCGGCGACCACGTCGCGCAGACGCCGCTGATCGGCTTCGGTGAAGCCGCTGCGATCGTAGGCAGTGAACGACGACGTGACAGAGAGCGGATCATACGGCGGATCGCAGTAGACCAGATCGCCGGGCTGCGCGTGGTCGAGCACTATCTGAAAATCGCTCGCGCGGATGATGACATGGCGCGAGTTGATCAGATGCGAGACTGCACGCAGGTTGTCCTCGTCGCAGATCGTCTGGCGATCGTAATCGCCCATCGGCACATTGAAACGTCCGCGCCGATTGACGCGATACAGGCCGTTGAAGCACGTCCGGTTCAGGTAGATCAGCCGCGCTGCGCGTTCCGCCGGCGACAGCGTTTCAGGCTCGAGAGCGCGCACGGCGTAGTAGTGGCCCTGGCCGTGATCGGCCCGGTGCTCGTTGAGCCGGGCGATCACGCATTCGGCCGCATCGCGCAGAGCCCCGTAGGCGGCGATCAGTTCGGCATTAAGGTCCGACAGGTAGAACGTCGCCTCTCGCTCTCCGGCGACCTCGAAGAACAGCGCGCCGCCGCCCAGGAACGGCTCGTGATACGCCTCGAAATGCGCCGGCAGTCGCGCCATCAGTTCGGGTAACAGCCGCGTCTTGCCGCCGGCCCACTTCACGAACGGTCTGGCTGTTGCCGTCATCATCGCCGTCATCGTCATACGCCTATCACTCGCATCGCTTCGAGCAAAATGCCCGCGACCGCCAACGCCGCCACCGCCGGCATCTCGGCATTGGCGGGAATGTTCACCTCGTCCCGTTTCTGCAGAAACACCGCCTCCGTCAGCGCCAGCACCAGGCCGAGCGCCGAACGGCGACGGACGATCATCACCGCTGCGCCCGCGAGCGCGATGGCCACCGATCCGGTCAGCAGTCCGGACAGGCCGTGCCGTAGGCCGAGCCCCAGCAGCGCGATGGCATCCGCGCCGCCCCACCAGCCCAGTGCCCAGGCGAACGCTCCGCCGGCGAGGGCGATGGCAGGCGCGGGTGTGTTAGTCACCACGCCCAGCCCGATGGCGGGCACGACCATCAGCAGCGCGTGACGGCGCGGCCAGACGAGTGCCATTGCTGCGGCAGTCCACCACGGCCACGGCTGGCCGATCAGGCTGGCGACTACGAGCGCCACCAGCACGAGCATCGAGATGCGTCGCGCACGCAGATCTTGGATCAGCACTAACGCCCAAAGCGCGACAAGAGCAACATTCATGTCTCTCACCTGTCCTCTGCAAGAACCTGCGTGGCGAATCCTTCATCCATCGGCCGCGCTGGCACGCGCTTGACGAGGTTCGCAATGGTCAGTACAATGTGGATACGAAACTGATCGCTCAGAGATCATTGTGCCTGAAATCTGCCGTTTCTTCGGAATCGTCATCGCGATCAATTACAATGACCATCAACCGCCACACTTTCACGCTCGCTATGGCGAATACAAGGCGTTGATTGCCATACCCACGCTCACGTTGCTGCGAGGACGCTTGCCCGCGCGCGCTCTGGGTCTGACGATTGAGTGGGCGTCGCGCCACCAGGATGAGCTGATGGATAACTGGGAACGCGCCCGACATCACGAACCCCTGATTCGGATTGAACCGTTGGAGTAGGTCCATGCTCAAAGACATTGTCGCTGTTCAACCCTTAGACGGTTACCGCTTGCGCCTTCGCTTCGAGAACGGCATCGAGGGCGAAGTGGATATTGCGCAGCTCGTTGAATTCACCGGCGTGTTCGCGCCGCTGCGCGAGCGCGCCTACTTCGAGCAGGTGCGGGTCAACCCTGACACGGGCACGATCTGTTGGCCGAACGACGCCGACCTGGACCCGGATGTGCTGTACGCGCTGGTGTCAGGTGAGCCACTTCCATCCTTTCCGGAGATTACGCTGACCGGTGCGGCTGGCTAACCTCGCAGCGACTGGAACCACCTTCGCTCTTCATCCTTCCGCCTTCGCCCTCGGTCGCGTGAGTATGGGTGTAGGGAAGCGACTCCCACACGCCCACGCGGAGCGCCATCACACTCACCTCACGGTGCCACCGGTTGCACTTCGATCGCCGGCACGCTCGGCGGGTAAACGAACGGCGTGCGGATGCGGCGGTTCTCATCCATGCCCGCGTAGTTCGTACGAGTCGAGCGCCAGAAGGGACTCGGTAAACCCTGCTGCCGCATGTCATACTTGCGCCACGGCTCGATCACATCTCGCCAGGCCCAGGCCTCGCAGACGCGCTTGAGTTTGGTGTCGGGATCATCTGAGCCGTCGCCGTCGAGGTCACACGCGGCCGTGCCGAACCCGGGCCAGCTCTGGCACTCGTCGCGCCTGCGCACACACTGGTATTCGTCATAGCGCCACGTCCACTCCGGCCACCACCAGGTCTGCACCGGCGCGGCATACGCCGGCGAGCAGTTGGCGCAGGCGCAGTTGTCGCAGGCTTCGCACGAGTAGCCGGGTTCCTGCGTGCGCGCGACGTACTCGCACTCGCGATCCTGGCACTCCTCGTTCCACTTCGGGAATGTCTCGTCCAGCCCCCACGACGACGTTTCGTACACCTTCGTCGTGCACTGGCCGGGGCTTATCGGGAGCACCTGCGCACCGCCGTTCCACTCGCGGTCTTCCAGGATGAGCGCGGAGGGGGAGCCGGGTTGCGCTGCGCCGGGGAAGGGATTGCCCGCGCCCGTGTAGCGCCGCCAGGCGACGGCGAGCTTGTAGTTCACACGGTCGCCCTCGCCGGCCTCGAACGTGCCGCAGTCGTAGCCGGCTTCCTCATGCTCGCCGCGATCGATGCTGCACGGGCGGGCCGTGCCGTCTGAGAACCGCTCGGCGGCATCCGGCGCGCCGATGAAGCAGATCGTGTTCTCCAGGCCGACGAGCGCGCGCGGCCAGGGATAGCGTGCGGCGTTCACCGGTGGGATCTTGACCGACACTGAGAGGTTCCAGCCCGGCCACCACTCCGGCCCATTCTCACATGGCTGGCTGACCACACCGCCGCCGAAGGACGGCTCGCGCAAGCACGGGTACGGATCGACGACCGGCGTGGGCTGTGTGCCAGGCGTCGGCGTCGGGCCAGAGCAGGACTCGACGCAGACAGCCGACACGACGTACACTTCACCGGTATTGGTCTGCCACAGCGTCACGCGGCACGAGTTGGAGCCGCATGCGCACAGGCCGTCCGCGCCAGATTGGATGCAAGCGTATACATACCGCCCGGGCTCTGCGTTGAAGGGCGTCGGAGTCGGGAGCGGCGGACGGGTCGGCTGTGGCGTGCCGCTGCCTGACGGGGGTGGAGGAGTCGGATCGCTCCCTCCGCCCGGAGGCTCGGCCGGCGGCGGTGGGTTGCCGGGGGTGCCGCCGCCGGGGCCCTCATCGCTGCAGTTGATCGTGCACCCGCACGATGGATCGATCGTGCAGATCGGTGTGCCGCCCTGCTGGGCCGGGGCGGCTGCCGGTTGGGCTGCTGCGGGCGCGCGAACATCGAGCGCGATCAGCAGCGCCGCCAGGACTACGGCGATGGCGGTGGCTCGGGCAATTGCTCGATTGCCCAGTCGGCGACTTTCCATGTCTTGTCCTCCTGAAGTGTCACGGTGGCGATGTGCAGCTGGTACGGAGTCAGGCCCTTGATCTCAGAGTTGCGATAGGCACAGGGCGCCGTCTGGTTCAATTTCTGACAACTGGCGGCATCAAACAGGATCGCACCCTTCACCTGCAGCTTGGCTCGCGCCACAGTGCAAGTCGTCATGTCCGTGCAGCGCACGGGGTTGATCGGCCCGAGTATGTTGATCTCGCGGAATGTCGATGGCTCAATCGTGGTCGCGAACCCCGACGTCGAGCGCTGCTGGGCGGAAGCGCACAGCGCGTTCTTATCCGGCTGTTGCAGCAGCGTGGTGTCGTCCGCATCTTCGGCGTAGTAGCATGCCAGTACCGCGTTGAACGCTTCGATGATCTGCTGTTCAACCTCTGCCGGCGGCGCGAAGTACGTCTTGCCGCTCAGCTGCTCGGTCTTCAGCGTCCAGCCTTCGGGCAGAGGCGTCGTCGCTGCTTGCGCCCCGCCCAGCGGGGTCGGCGCGCGGCGGTCCGGCGTGGGCGTTCGCGGCTCAATCGTGCCGATCACCTCGGACGCCGGCAGCGGCTGTGCCGTCAGCGGGCGAATCAGCGTACCGAGCACGCCGATCGCCAGCGCAGCCAGCACAACGATCGCCAGCCAGCCGGCCGGCTTGATGCGCGTTTTGTTTTGTGTGTTCATGGTCGTTTATCCTCCAACCCCCGCTGCGCGAGGGCAGGTTTGCAATGTGAAAGGGCCGCGCGGCCCTTTGTGATCAGCATACGATCACATCGGACGCCGTCAATCCCTGACGCATGTCCTATGCGCGCCCACAACATCTCAATCGTGATCACGTCAGTCAGTCCCCCTGCCGGGCGATGCCCCACGCCGGGCGCTCCCGGCCGGTCACAGCCAGCTGCACCTCGCCCACGCCGATCAGGCCGAGGAACACCGGCTTGATCGAGACCGTGCCCTGCACGACGATGGTATTGCCCTGCACGTATACGTGGCCGACGCGCAGATGGGGATGGTTGAGCTGGGCGAAGCGCCGCGCGGCGGCGACGCTCTCGGCGGTGAGCTTCACCTGGCCGAACTGGGCGAACCGCGCCGCGTCGATCTCGGAGGCCGCCGCGACCGCTGCACCGTCCATCGCCCAGCGCGCGCGGCGATGCTCGACGAACAGCAGCCCGCCGTCGAATACCAGGCCGACGAGCGCGATCAGCAGCGGCAGCAGGATCGCCGCCCAGACGAGGACTTGCCCCGCTTCGCGGGATGTGCCAGGTGTCGCGCGTTCATGTGTCCTGCGATCACGTTTTACGTTCTTTCGTACCATCGTTTAACTCCTCACCTCCAAGGCCGCGCCGGGTGGGCGCACCGCAGCCGGCGGGTAAGGTAGCACCCTGCTACGAGATGCCGGCTTCATCGCCGTCTCTGCCTGTCGCGCACGCGCCGTCGTGAACGACCTGCGTTCAGAAATGTCCACCACGCAAAGCCGCGCTCGCGGAGCATTTCCAGCAAGTCCACCCAAGCGACCGGACCCGCGCCCCGGACGTGTGGTCCGGTCGGGCCAAACCGGAATTGACCGGTTGGAAACGGCACGACTCTGAGACCATGTGCCCGAATGGCCCGGATCGCGTCCGCCAGTGTCTGGATGCCCACGCGGCGAAACGGTGTAGCGCTCCTGCGTGGGATGTACTCCTGCAGCGACAGCTGATCGCGCTCGGTGATGACGGGATCAGGCGTGGCAGCCTCTACAAAATCAGGCGGATAGCTCACGGCCATAGCGACTTCCAACGATAGACCGGCATGGTCTGCCGCGAACAGATACGGCCGGGCGACAGCACATCGCCCATCGGCACCGGCGGCGCAGGCACGTCGTAGCACGCCTGCACCTGAATCTGCGTGCCGCGTCCCCATTGACCCCAGATGCGCGCCTGCATCTGAGCCTTGTCGGGATTCAGCCCGAAGCCGGCCAGCGTGTAGCGCGCGCCGAGGTACGCCTGGTTCAGGCCACGCTGCTGGTTGAGCGTGGCGACCGCGTGCCGCGTGCCCGACCAGGCCGCCGCTTCCGTCGCCAGCTTGGTGTACAGCAGCTGGCCGAAGCCGACGATGCCGGCGATGATGATCAGGAACAGCGGCAGCACGATGACGAACTCGACGTAGCTTTGGCCCCGGCGGGGCGAATGCAGAATGTGGAATGCACGCGAAGCGTGTAGAAATTTCTTCATTCGTCATTCTCCATTCTTCATTCAAACGTGCCCGGCGGACCCGGGTAGAACTCTTCCAGCCGGAAGAAGGCGCTCGATTTCAGGTCGAGCTGGAGACCGCCGCCCATCAGCGCGCCCAGACCCGTCGGCCAGCGCCACGGCACATCGGCGCGGGCGCTCACCGAGCGTAACGATGGCTGATCCTTCAGCGTGAAGTGCTTACGCGGGTCGCCGGTCAACTGACCGAGATTGCCGACCAGCGTGCTGTACGTGGCGTACCCGGTCGCCATCGGCCGCCGCACGGCCACTGCCCGCGCCGCCTCGAAGGTCGCGGTGGACACCGCCATGCGGCTGTACCAGAACATCGCGAACTCGAAGGCGAGCAGCAGTAGCAGCAGCACGCCGGGCAGGACGATGATGAACTCCAGGTAGCCCTGCGCTTTACGATGTTTCAGCATGGAAGTCCTCTTGGGTGGTGCGTGGAGCGTGAAGCGTGGACACGTGAAGCGTTGTTCGCTCCACAGCCGCTCGCCCCACACTCCACGCCCTTACGGCAGCGCATTGATGCGGCCTTGCTGTCGCCGAAAGACGTTGCCCACCAGCGCGATGGTCGCCACCACGATGGCGGCGATGGCCAGCACGGCGGCGAGCAACACGACGTATTCGGTGTACCCTTGACCGCGATTGTCGAATAGCATGATGATTCTCCCTTCGTGATCGGAATGGATTGGTTCTGGTGTTAGGGCAGGGCGTTGATGCGGCCCTGCTGCCGGCGGAACACGTTACCGACGAGCGCGATGGTCGCCACGACGATGGCGGCAATCGCCAGCACCGCCGCGAGCAAGACCACGTACTCGGTGTACCCTTGACCGCGATTGTCAAACAGCATGATGACGCTCCTTTCTTTGGAAGGATGAGGGATGAAAGATGAAACTTCACCCTTCCGCCTTCATCCTTTGTTTACCTGCCCAGCACACCAAGCATCTTCACCGCGCCCGGCGCGATCAGGATGATGGTGATGGCGATGATGGCGAAGAAGGCGGGAATCACCATCAGCACCGCGTTCTTGTAGCCGCGCTCGGTGATCAGCAGGCGCGTGGTGATGCGCGCGTCGCCTGCCATCTGGCGCAGCGCCCTGGCCATCCCGCCGCCGCCCATCTCGTAGGCGGCCTTCAATCGCTCGAACACGCGCACAATCTCCGGCAGCCGGCCGGCCTTCTGTGCGGTCTCGTCGAAGGCGGCGGCCAGGTCGCCGTTCACGGCGTAGGCCGAGGCCACCTTGCGATACTCGGCCACCCACGCGCCACCCGGGCGCTCGGCCAGGCTGCGGATGGCCGAAGGCAGCGCGGCACCCGACGCGACGTAGATCGCCAGCCGGTCCATCGTCGAGGCTGCATCGAGCATGAGTTGCTCCTTGCGCTCCTGCTCGGCTTTGGCGACGATGCGTGAGGGGACACCCCAGCCAAGCAGCCCGGCGACGAGCATGAGCGGCAACGCGGCCTCGGCCAGGCCGATGAGTAGCGCGAACGCGCCAACCATGACGGCGAACATCACGGCGTTGAACAGCCGGGCGCCGAACACCTGCTCCGGCGTGGTGAAGCCTGACGGGTAGCCAGCACGCGCCAGCCGGACATGCAGATCGGCTTTCTGCGTGTCAACGCGAAGCGTGCCGCGCCCGATGGTCATCACCCGCTCGGCGGCGGGCGCGAACAGCGACTCGATGAGCCGCTGCATAGCGGGGCGGTTGTCGGCTTCGGTCAGTTTCACGCGCACGCGGCGCGGCCGCAGCGCGTCCACGAACAGGAACACGCCGAAGGCGGCGAGGAAAGCGAACGGAATGGTCATCCTGCACTCCTTCAATAGTCTGGTGGTCATGTGGTCTGATAGTCCTGTGGTCGACTGTGCCACCGATCGACCACCTGACTACGCGACTAACCGACTACACGACGTCCTTGACTTCCAGCGTCAGCCCTCGCGTCGCCATCCGGCGCGCCATGAAGAACGCGGTGCCGGCGAAGACGAGCGCGACCGTCAGCACGATCTGACCTTCCAACGACGAGTAGAAGCCGGCCTCATACTCCCGCATCCAGGGCAGCACCTTCATCACCAGGAAGAAGCCGATCGGCGCGAGTGACACAATCAGCGACTCCAGTCGCGCCTGTGCCTGCTTGGCGGCGATCTCGCGGCGCAGCGCGACCTGCTCGCGCACCATCGTCTCCAGTCCCAGCAGCACCTCGCCGATGCTGCCGCCCTCGGTTGCCTTGAGCGTCAACGCCTCGGCGATCATGCGCAGGAACGGATTGCGGCGGCGTTCCATCACGGCGGCGAAGGCTTCTTCCAGATCGGTGCCCACCTGCTGCGCGCGCCACACGTCGCGCAGGTCGGCGGCGGCTGGGTCAGGGCCGTTGCGCGCAGCGTGATCCAGTGCGTCGCGCATAGAGCCGGTCGCCGAGAAGCCTTCGCGCATGAGTTGCGTGACTTCGGCCAGCGCCTCGTCGTACGCCTGCCGGAACGCATCGCGCTGCGACTCGTAGCGCTGCCAGAGCAGCGCCGGGCCAATAGTGACGCCGGCGACGGCGAGCGCGGGCGCACCGAGTACCACCGCCAGTCCTGCGCCGGCGACTGCGACGAGCAGGCAAGCGGTCAGGAACTCACGCGCGGTGACCGGCAGCTCGGCGGCGTCGAGCCTGGCTTGCAAACGTTTCATCAGACCACCCTGGGGCTTTTCCAGCTTCACGCGGCGGGGGAACGCCAGCGCGCTGAACATCAGAAAGATGCCGGCGGCGGCGAGTAGGGCAAAGAGAATGTTCTGCATGAATCCTCCGGTTAGCGTATGGCTGATGGCTGATGGTGTCCATCTGCTATCGGCCATCGGCTATCCTTCGCTTTCGCTCAGGACAGGTCTGCAATCTGCTATCTGTTCTTCCGCTGCTCCACCACGTACACCTGCCACTGCTCGGCGCGGGGCAGGGGGCTGGCTGCATCGGCCGTCAGGTAGCGCAGCACGGCGGCAAGATTGTCGGTGACGAACGGGCTACTGTTCAGTGCGTTGACCGCGTGGTGTGCCTTGATGCCGCGCCGGCCGTCCTTGCCAAACAAGACCCCCAACTGCTCACGTTCCAGCCGCTTCAGTTGATCCGGTGACGCCGGCGAGAAAACCCAGTGCCGCGCACTGCTTGCGCCCGTGCTTGCCTCCCGCCCAGCGGGGCGCTCTGCGGGGTCGCCCGCGCTGAAGGCGACGATGACCGCCACGGGCGAGACCGTCGTGCGCTGCCGCACCAGGTGCGTGATGAACGGGCGCGCGCCAGTCGCGTCGAGCGCAGCCTCCTCCAGCACCGCCAGCGCCTCGTCGTCACTGCTCACGGTGAACTGCCGCGACTCGCGCTCGGCTTCATGCCGCAGGCGGAGATCGGCGAGTGCCCACTGCTGGAACGAGCGCGTCGTCGCCCTCTGGTGCGCCAGCAGCCCCAGCCACACCAGCACGCCCAGCGCGGCGAAGCCGATGGCGATGCCGGTCAGATCGAGCGCTGATTGTGTAATGGTCACCGGTGCGAGGGGCACGGCAGACGATGCCGTTGTGCTGCCGGTCGCCAACCCTTCCATGCGGCGCAGCGGAAAGTCACCCGCTTGGGGCGCGGGCAGCGCAGCCAGGCCCGGTGCGCGCCAACCTGCCGGTGGGACGACCTTCACGACTGCCGATGGCGGGACCTGGGCAGTGTATGTGCCGCCCGCATCAGTGATGAGCGTGTGCTGGCCGGTTCCATCCTCGACGACCACGGGCACACCCACGACACCGGATTCATCCTCGTCGCGCTGGCCGTCACCGTCGGCGTCGTCGAACACCACGCCGATAACTTGCACCAGGACGAACGTGGCTGTTGGGGTAGGCGTCGGCTGCGGCCTTTCCATCGTCGCAACGGTCGGCTCGACCGTCTCCGTCTGCACGGACAGCGGTGTGGCTGCTGCTTGCGCCCCGCTCTGCGGGGTTGGCCCGAACGATGGTGTTTTGGTCGGCGCAAAGAGCGGCGTTGGAGTCTTGGTTGGCTCGAACGCTGGTGTCGGTGTCTTCTCCGGCTCTTGCCCTCCCTGCGGCGGCGCAGGCTTGGTCGGCTCCTCCACTGGCGGCTGGTCCTTGGGCGGTTCCTCTGTCGGCTTGTCCTGGGCCAGGATAAGGGAAGAAGGCGGAAGGATGAACCCCCGCTGCGCGAGGGCAGGCGATGAAGCACCGGCCAGCAGCAGCAGCGCCAGAGCGATCAGCAACAGGCGTCTCATCGCGCCTCCTCCTGATTGCCTGTGGTGGTCCGCCTGCATCTGGATAGTGCGAAGCCGGTGGCGGTGAGCGCCAGACCCAACCCGATCATCAACGCAGCGGACCATGTGTCGGCCTGCGTCCCACCGGTCACCGGCAGCACAGCCGCCGGCATGGTCGGCGTCGGGGTCGGCTGGATTGCCGGTTGTTCTGGTTGCGTCTGCGCCGGCGACTCCGGCGTGCTCGTCGGCAGCGGTGTGGCAGCGATCGCCGTCGCAGTTGGCGTTGGCGTCTTCGTCGGTTCTTCGCCCGGCGCAGCCGTGGCCGTTGGCGTCTTCGTCGGCTCGGGATCCTGCGCAAAGGCTGAGGGATGAGGGATGAGGGATGAAACCAACGTCATCGTCACCACAGCCAGTGCGAGCCACTTGAATCGCGAATGTCCTGCAATGGTCTTGCTCTTCATCCTTCCGCCTTCATCACCTGCCCTCGCGCGCATGCGCGGGGGTTCATCCTTTACTGTCTCAGCACCCGCAGGTCATAGGTGAACTCACGTCCGCCGCGCTGGCTGAAGTAGTTCTTGACCTGGATGTATAGCATCGAGTTCGTCGAAGCCGTCCAGGTGATGCACGAGGCAATCCCTGCGCCCGGGCAGTCGTCGTTGTAGCCCAGCAGCGTCGTGCCGTCGGCGGCATACAGCCGCAGCACGGTGTCCATGTAGTTGCCGGACATCTGCGCGAGATTCGCGGTGCTGATAACATACACGCCCGGCTCCACGTCGAGCCGCACCCAGTCTACGTCTCCCGGCTGCAGGATCGCATGGCGCTGCGTCTCGCCCGGCTGAATCGCCTTCGCCTGCGCTGGCGTGTCGTTGACCTCATACGGGTCGGTACTGTCGAAGTTGCGCGCCGCCGCCGGCAAGAAGACCGTGTACTGGGGTGCTGCCAGATCGACCGTGAACGTGCGCGTCGCAGTCGCGGTGTTGCCGGCCAGGTCCACGGCGGTCACCGTGATGGTGTGCGTGCCTTCGGGCAGTGTGATCGGTTGTGCGAAGCTGCCGCCCGGTACCGTCGTGGTGCCCGCGCCGGTGTCGATGATGATCGACGCCACGCCCAGGCCGTCGCTGGCTGCGCCGCTGACCGTGATGGTCGTGGTGTTGACCGCCGAACCTGCTAGCGGCGATGCCAGGCTGATCACCGGCGCGACGCGATCGACGGTGGCGGTCACCGTGTCGAACGTGGTGATGCCGCCGCCGGTGTCGTGCGCCCGCGCGGTGAGGGTATGCATCACGCCATCTTCGAGCGGCGTAGCCCACAGATACGCCCAGTTGGCGATGCCTGTGGCAGTGAACCAGAACGTCTGCGCGGTATCGACGGATACCTCCACGGCTTTCAGATTGCTGCCGGTGGTGTAGCCCTGAACCAGCCACGTCGTCGAGGAGATGATTTGTGCAGCTGCCGGCGAGGTGATCTCGCCGCTGATGCTGACGTAGCTGGCGGGATTCAACGGGTCGCTGCCGGCCCAGACCTCGCCGCCATCAGGATGCCCATCGCCGTCGGTGTCCCACTGGTTCGGGTTGGTGCCGGCTGTTTGCTCGTCCAGATTGGTCAGCCCATCGTCGTCCAGGTCCTCGTAAGCGTCGGAGATGCCGTCATCGTCTATGTCCGGGTCGAGTGGGTCGAGGCCGTAGGCCAGTTCAAAGCCGTCCAGCAGCCCGTCGTCGTCGGAGTCCGGGTTAAGCGGGTTCGTGCCGCTGGCGACTTCTGCGCCGTCGCTGGCGCCGTCCTCGTCGGAGTCGGCATCCAGCGGGTTCGTCCCGCGCGTGACTTCGTCGGCGTCGTTCAGCCCATCGCCGTCGGAATCGGCCAGCAGCGGATTCGTGCCGATCGCGATCTCCTGGCTGTCGCTCAGCCCGTCGTCGTCGGTGTCCGGGTCAAGCGGATCGGTGCCGTGGGTGTTGACTTCAGCGCCGTCATTCAGCCCGTCGCCGTCGCGGTCCTCGTCGGCGTCGGGCGTGCCGTCATCGTCGGAGTCGGCATCGAGCGGGTCGAGGCCGTGCTGCACTTCCCAGCCGTCGCCCAGGCCATCGCCGTCGGTGTCCCAATCGAGCGGGTCGGTGCCGCGCGCGATCTCGTCGAGGTTGGTCAGGCCGTCGCCGTCGGCGTCTTCATTGCCATCCGGCGTGCCGTCGTCGTCCGTGTCGGTATCATGCGCATCGGTGCCGAGCCGCCACTCCCAACGATTGGTCAGCCCATCGCCGTCCGGATCGGCGCTCGCTGTTTCCGCAGCAACGCCGCACCAGAAGCCGCGACAGAGCGTGTAACTGGCGCTGGCACTCTGTCCGACGTTCGGCTGTCCGGCGGTGAAGGCAATGGCGTAGTGTGCCGAGGCCGCGCCAGTGCCGCCAGATGCGACGACGTGCGGGCGTGTCGTGTACGCGGCCGACGACCAGGCCAGCGCGATGCCGCCAATGAACAACGAGGCGAGGAGCGGCGCAGTGAGGCTCAACAGTCCGCGCCGGGTCGTCGTCATCGGGTCACTCCTGCAGCAGCACGCCGAAGGACGATCGGCAGTGCGCAACCCAGCACGCCGACCAGCAGACCCATCAGCACGAAGGGCTGCGCCTGATCCTGCTCCAGCGCGCTCAGTCGCGCCTCCAGCGCCGCGATCTGTTCTTCCTTCTCCTGCACGATCTGGTGCAGGCCCTGAATCGACGCGAACGCCACGCCGTCGGCATCCACCGTAGTGATGCCCGTGTCGCTTTCGCCCACCCCGAAGGCCGCGGCGAAGTCCTGCGCCATCGGGCCGATGTGCCGGATGGCCGCGTCCTGACTCTTGTAGTTCCAGGTCGCGATGGGGATTTCGACGAGGCGCGCCAGCACGTCGCGCGGATTCACGAACGTGAGATTGGTCTTCGCGTTGCGATCGGAGAGCGAGGTCCACGACCCGGAGCCGGCCGCCAGATACGCGCCGGTGCTCGTGCCGCTGCCGGTATAGAAGTACACGCCACCGCTCGCGCGGGCGATCCAGCGGTTGTTCGTATTGCAGTCGAGATAAGACAGGGCGGTGTTGTCAGACCACACAAAGCAGCCGTCGGCCAGCGCCCGAGCGCGCAAGCCGGCAGCGAAGCTATCCAAGCCTTGCGCGACGTTGCTGTATCCGCCTGCGACGAATGCATCGTAGCCGCTGGCGGTATTCCAATGTCCACCCGCAACGGTCGCGCCCTCCTGCGTGGCCTGGTTGCCGCGTCCACCGCCAACGGCGGCCTCGTACGCCGTCGCCGAGTTGTATCGACCGCCGGCTACGGTCGCGGCGAGTGCATTCGCGGTGTTGTTGTTGCCACCGCTGACGGTCGCACCCGTGCCTGCGGTATTGCTCCAGCCCCAGCAGGTGACGGTGCCATCGCCATTGATCGTCGCGATCCGATCGGCGCATGTCCCGGTGACACGGCGCTGCACATACGCTGTATCGGCGGTGAGTGTCACCACTCCTGTCGCGCCTCCTCCGCTCAGGCCGCTTCCCGCCGTGACCGCCGTGATGTCTCCTCCACTGTCGTTGTCCAGGCCGTCGGCGAAACCGGCCGGCACGGCGGTCAGGTTGTTCCAGTGGACCTGCGCCGGTGTGTCGGTGCTCAGTTCCGTCTCGGTGAAGTAGCGGTCGTCGTGCGTATGGCCTGCCGAAGCGAACGCGCTGCTATTGAGCCCGTCCAGCAGGTCGGCGTCGAGGCCGCTGCCGGATCCATCGCCGGCCAGCACGGCCGGCATGATCTCGGCGTCACGCGCCAGCGCCGCGTCGATGCGCGCCTCGGCGACCGTGCCGGCCGTGATGTCCGACCCGTCGTGGGCGTGGGCGATGACGGCGTAACGGGCATCGGCGAGCGTCCTGGTGAGATAGCCCGCACTGGCGACCAGATCGGGCACTTCGGCGTCGCGCGCAAGCACAGGGTCGATGCGCGCCTCCGCCACTGTGCCGTCGGTGATGTCCTCGCCGGCATGAGCGTGGCTACTCGCCGCGTATCGACTATCGGCCAGGGTCATCGTGACGTACCCGGCTGCGCTCACCAGACTCTCTACTTCGCCGTCGAGCGTGAAGGCGTCGGCGTCGAAGCCGTCGAGCCGATCGGCGTTGAAGGCGAACGCGATCGACGCCAGCGGCGCGTCGGGTGTGAGCATCTGGAAACCATTGGCCCCGTCGTCGAACCACACGCGCAGTGCGCGATCGGGCGAGGCGAAGATGCTGTCGGGCAGGGCGACCATGCCCAGCGAGGTGTCGCCGAGCAGCACGTGGAACACGCCGCCGGTCACGTCGAGCGAGACGGCTGAGGTCGGCTCAAACGGCGCGGCGGACAGGCCCGTGCCGTCGTTGGCCCAGTCGGCGGCGTCGCCCGCGCTGTTGACGATGGCGAACTTGAACTGGCCCATGCCATCGAACGGTGTGCCGTTCGATGTGACGTAGCCCTGGAAGGACATGACAGTCGGCGCGGTTGGCGCGGCCAGCGTAGTCAATGCCGCCGCCGACAGCATACCGATCACGATCGCAAGGGTGATGATGAAACGATGTCGAATCACGGAGCTACTCCTTGGTAGAATGTCGATGATGAACGACCAGGCAGGTATCTACGTCGTCGCCAAGTCGAACAACTGAAAAGAGTGCAGGCGTTGCCACACCTGCCAACAGCTCGCTCAAGCATTGGCGCGCCTCGTCGAGCGTCAGGCCGCTCAGCAGCACGCGGTTAGACACGCGGCCGCCGTTGGGTTCCACTTCAATCGTCTGCTCGACGACGCTCCACCCTTCGACAGGCTCAGGGCGCAGGACGGGCAACCGCTCCAGCGACAGTGTGCTGCTGAGCGTCCCATCCCACGAGCAGGGAACGGCGCTCAGGTAGTACGTGCGCGCTGCTTGCGCCCTCGGAGATCCCTGCGCCCGGCGGCCCCCCGCGGCTCCGGCGGAGCCACGGGCAGGGGCAAGTGCAGCGGAAGGTATGCTCCGCGGGGTGGTCATCGGCGGCGTGTTTCTCACCGGCCCTCCCGCGATCGGTGCGACGAACCGCCGCCAGAGAGCGTGTAGCCCAGCATCAGACCCATCATCAGCCCGACGGGCGCGGCAATGGCGATCGCGCGTGTGATCTCAAGTGTTGAGTAATCCATTTCGTACCTCGCGTGCAAGATGCAGGATGCACGATGGCAGGATAGAACTTGCTTCTTGCTCTCCTGCCTCTTGCTTCATCCTTTGAAGAAGTTGGGCCGCAGCGGAACGCCGTGCTCCTCCATGCGCTTCGCCAGCCGCTCGGGGAAGTACCCCGTCCCGTGCAGGCCGTTGCCCTTGTCCTCAAAGATGTTCTGCACCACCACCTTGTCACCTTCCATGAACTGCGACGGCTGGATCTCCGCAATCTCGGTGACAAACCGCTTCGGCCTGCTGCCGATGAACACGCGCTTGAGGTACACGATGAGCTGGAACGCGTCGGCGATCTGGCGGCGGATGGCGAGCGTCGGTACGTCCACGCCCTTCATCAGGTACATCGTCTCCAGGCGCTGAATCACGTCGCGTGTGGAGTTGGCGTGGACGGTGAGCATCTGCCCATCGTGGCCGGTGTTGGCCGCCTGTAAGACATCGACGATCTCTGCGCCGCGCGCCTCGCCGGTGATGATGCGGTCAGGCCGCATGCGCAGCGCCTCGATGACCAGGTCGGCGATGGTGAAGGCGCGCGCTTCCTCGGCGCGGTCGCGGGTGCACAGTTGCACCAGGTCCGGCTTCTGGATGCGCAGCTCCGGTGTGTCCTCGATGATCAGGAAGCGGTCGCCGTCCTCGGCGGCGTTGCCTAAAGCATTGATGAAGTTCGTTTTCCCGGTGCCCGTGCCCCCGGACACGATGGTGTTGATGCGCGCTTGCACCGTCAGGCGCAGGAACTCGCCGGCGTGCGGCGTGATCGTGCCCAGCCGCACCAGGTCGTCGATCGTCTGCGCGACCAGCCGATGGCGTCGGATAGTCACCGCAGCGGGGATATTGACCGTCAGCGGTTCCATGACCGCGTGCAGGCGCGAGCCGTCGCGCATGCGGGCGTCGATCTTGGGGTTGGCCTTGTCGAGCCGTCGCCCGTGTGTGCGCGCGACGCGGTTGACGAAGTTGACCAGTTCTCGGCCGCTGCGGAAGCGCGCAGAGGTCTTTTGCTTGCCGGTCTCGGCGTGAATGATCCAGACGTCGCCCGGCCCGTTGCAAATGATTTCTTCGACCTTCTCGTCGGTCAGGTAGGGCGCGAGCGGCCCGAAGCCGAAGATGTCGTCCATGATCTGGCGCAGCGTGACGTCAGCTTCTTGACTCAGCGTCAGACCATCGCGCCGCGCGTTGGCGTAGAAGGTCTCGACCAGCGGCGACAGGATGCGCTCGGCTGTCCTGATGTCCTCGTCGGACGGGTCTTCGATCTGCGCCGGCTGCATCTGGGCGCGGATGCGCTCGCGTGCTTCGCGCAAGAGGTTGGCGAACACGTCGTCCTGATTCATGCTCGCCATCATCGCCGACTGCATGGCGGCGGCGGCGGGAGAGATTTTGCGGGTGTGGGGTTGTTGAAGTACCGTGCTCATTTGTCTGCCTTCAGTCTTGCAGTCACGTAGTCGCGTAGTCTTGTAGTCTACTGCTACGGAGCGAGGTGTTGACTACGTGACCAATTGACTAATCGACTATCTGACTACTCCGCGAACACCGTCCTCGCTTTCGCAAACAGCCCTGGCCCTTTCGCCTTCTCCTTCTTGCGGCCGATGGCTTCCAGCGGTGGGTAGAACGACGCGGCCAGTTTCACCAGCGCCTCGCCGACCGGCGGCATCGGCTTGAGCGTCACCGCCGGCTTGCCCTGGTTGATCGACATGCGGGCGTCGTCGGGCGCGTAGGGCAGCGTGCCCTGGATGGTGACCTTGCCGCCCAGGTACTTCACCACTTCCTTCGGCGCGATGCCGAAGCGCTCGTCAAACTGGTTGAGTAGCAGCCGGAACTTCTGGAGCGTCCCGAAACTCTTTTCCAGCGCGGGCAGGATGCCCTTGATGTCGGCGAGCGCCGTTCTCTCTGGTGTAATCACCAGGAGCACCGTGTCGGCCTCCTGCAGCGCCGACCAGTGAATCGGCATGTTGAAGTCAGGGCCGACGTCGACGATGCGGAACTCATAGAAGCCCCTGGCCTCGCGCAGGATGTCGGCGAAGATGGTCATGGTGCGCTGTGGGTCTTCGACGAACTCCGGCAGCCCGGCCATGTGCATCTTGGGGATGCCCGGCAGGATGTCGAGTTTCCCGCCGTAGCGGCGGACGTTGGCTTGCAGCGTCTGTGAGCGCACGACGTAGTGGCCGCTGCGACTGCCATCGGCGATGACGCGTTCGAATAGCGAGAACATGTTGCGCGGTTCTTCGTCGATGTCCAGGCCGAACAGAATGTGCGAGTTGGCGCGGCTCACGTCGGCGTCGATCAGCAGGGCAGGGCGCATTGCCAGAATGCCCAACGCCGCGGAGAGATTGGCCGCCGTGGTCGTCTTGCCGACGCCGCCTTTGGGTGAGTACACGGCAATGGTCTGCTGCTGCCAGCCGCCGCGGTCGAGGATCGCCATCGCGTCCTGCGCGGTGACGGGCGTGAACGAGCGCGCCTCCCGCTCCTCGCGCGCCAGGCGCACGGCTTCGATGACCATCATGGGCAGGTTCATCACCTGCACCGAGTCGAGCGGCGTGGTGACAAACGCCTTCATGCCGTGCCGCTGGTACTCGGCGGCGTACGCCGAGCCGGCAGGGATGAGGCCGACGCCCGCGATGGGGTGGCTTTCGTTGAGCAGCAGTTCCTGGATCAGCCCCGGATTCATGCCGGGCAGGGTGGGAGAGAACAGCACGCAGTCTGCGCCCAGCGAGCGCGCCTGGTCGGCCAGGTCCACCGCGCTCGACACCACCGAGAGCATCGCAATACCGGTGGCTTCGAGCTGCTGCCCGATGAGTTGCAGGTCGTTCCAGGCCGAGTGGCCGACGATGACGGAGAGTTGGTCGTTACTCATGCGTGGCTCCTTGCAGCTAAGGATGAAGGATGAGGGATGAGGGATGAAGATTTCCGCCCTCACTTCATCCTTCCGCCTTCATCCCTCATCCTTTCATCGAAGAAACGCTCCTCGAAGTCCGACCACGTCACGCCAGTGGAGGCCTCGAAGGCGCCGGCTTCGACGTCGGGCCTGGTGACGGCGGGCAGGACTGCGACCTGCGCCTTGCCGTGCGCAAGCGCGAACGCGACCCACTCGGCGTCCTCGCGATGCACCACCACGTCCAGCGACTTGATTTCGCCTTCAATGTAGCGGGGTTCGTTTTCGAGTCCGGGCGCGCCGTAGTTGGGGTTCTCGCGCACTTCGCGATTCAGACGGTACACCACGCCGTTGGCGATCCACTTGGCGACCGGCAGTTGCAGCTCGGTGGTGTGCGTGACCGGCTCGCCTGGCGAGACCACCACGACCGGCTTCGGCCCCTCGACCGTCTCGGTGACGAGCGCCTGCGCCTGCACGTTGCCGGCGGCGAAGAACAGCGCGACTACGTCGCCGGGGAAGATGGACGGGATCTCGTCCTGCTCGACCGGCACGGAGACGATGACCTGACCAGGGTCATTGAGCGCGACAGCCAGGCGCGACAGCCCTTCGACCTGCGCGCCGCTGGCGACCTGCTCGCGCAGCAGCGGCTGGCCGGAGTGCAGCGTCTCGACGGTCACGGCGCCTCCGACCAACAGGGCGTCCAGTTCGTCCGCCAGCACGTACTTCTCGGCGACCGCCGGCGAGACGCTCTGCGTGTCGATGAGGAACATGTCGGGCGTGAGCGCCGTGAAGGCGGGCACGCTGTTGGCGACGACCGCCACGTCGTAGGTGACCGGGGCGGTCAGCTGGCCGAGGAAAAGCACGGCGACGAACGCGCCAGCGGCCAGCAGAAGCCCGAGGAACAGTTGAATCTTGCGCATGATGTTTGTTCTCCTGAATGTGCTTAATGCCTTGGAAGTTGGATGCTGGAGGTTGGATGTTGGAAGTTTGATGTTGGAGGCTAAAGCTCCCGCAGTGTAGCCAGGTGGGGATTGGGCGGTGCGTCCTCCAACTTCCAATCTCCAATCTCTAACTTCCAGCCACCAGCCTCTAATCTCCAGGACCAAACAAGCGATCGGCCAGATCGGCGGCCGCCTCGCGAGTTCCCTCAATGACGATCGCGCCGGGGAAGCGCGCCAGCAGCCGGCGCTCGTGCCAGCGGGCGATGTCGTCGTCGGCCGTGACGATCACGACCGCTTCGGCCAGCTGCTCGACGCCGGGCGGCAGCTCGATCCCACCGTCGGTGATGATGGGGCAGCGGTTGTCGATGTCGCGCAGCACGCTCACCGTTTTCTCCGTCGAGAGCGCGCAGTCCGGCGTCCACAACAGCGTGGCGCGCCGGCGCACGATGTCGTCCACTCGCTCGTGCAGCGCGGCCGGCAGGGCGAAGGCCAGCTGCGACAGCGCCCACGTCGGCCGCTCCAGCCGCCCGGCCAGTCCCCCGTCGGCCAGGTCCGCGCCGATCGCGTCGCCCGCGCGTGCCAGTGCGGCGGCGACGCTGGTCGTGCCCACGCCGCCTTTTGCGCCAATGACCAGAATCATGCAGATGCCTCCCTTCGACCTCGTTCTGCTCCGCTTCCCGCTCCACCCGCCCCCTGCAGGGGGTTCGGTCGGGGACTTTGCATGGCAGGCCCCGTGGGCCTGGGCAGCAGGCGGCTCAGCGAGAACGCCGGGCGCGACGGCCCCGCGATCAGCTCCAACCCGACCAGCCGCCGAATGGCGTCACCGGGCAGAGGATCGGTCAGCGTGACCCAGTCGGCGTTGAACGCGCCGCGTGCCCGGCCGCCGTCGACGATGATCGCCTCGAAACCACTTGCGGCGTCTTCGCTTGGCACGGACAGGAACAGTGTGATGCCGCCGCGCGTGACCGGTGTCTCGTTCTGTGCAGACGCTTCGCACGGCGAAGCGGCAGCCGAGGGAGGTTGCAGGCCGAGCATCAGGTGCAGGTCACCGCGACCGGTCGCGTCGAATAGCGCGACGCGCAGACCTGCGTCGGCGAGCGCCTGCGCCGCCTGCAGCGCGGCGGTGGACACGCCGGCGCCGCCGCGCGTGCCATAGAAACCAAGCCGGATGCGGGCTCTCACCAGGCCCGTGGGTAACGGGTGGGAAGCGGACAGGATAGGGAGGTGATCGGCAGATTGCAGATGGCTGATAGCAAATGGCTGCGTCTCACTATTCGCCCTCTGCCATCGGCTATCGGCTGCCTGCGCCTCTCCCTGCAGCTCGCGCACGATGCGCCGCGCCAGCTTCGCCAGGTTCAGGTTGGTCCGATACATGCCCTTGACGCACACCACCGCCGCGATGGCGTTGCGCTCGACCTCCGTGGCCTGCTCGGGCAGCACCACGTAGACAGCGGCCTGGGCGAGCGTCAGGTGGCCGATCAGGTCGCGTACGCCCGCGAACAGGCGACCGTCGATGAGCAGTGCCTCCGGCCGTGCGGCCAACGCCGCCGGCAGGTCGGCCTTCTGCGTCACGTCTGGCAACAGCCGGAACGGCTCTTCCTGGAACACGCCACGCCATACGGCCGTCGCGTCAGGCGGGCCGGCCAGCAGCAGGGTGATGGGTCGATCGTTCGGCATGCTTCTCGTCCTTGCGTTTACTTTGTTATGTAGTCGGGTGCTTCGTCGTGAGGTGTTCGACCAGACGGCTCACGGACTACTCGACTGCCGGACTCCCTGCCGGCGGCCTCGATGTGTGCATCAGGATGGTGGTCACGTCGACCAGCGGCATGACCTTCCAGTCGCGGACGCGATCCTCCGCGTCGAGCATCAGCACGAACGCGTCGCGCCTGGACGACGCCAGCAGGCGAAATAGCATTTCGGCCAGTTCCATAAAACCCGGCTCGGCGGGGTGCGATGATGGCGCGGCAGACGATGATGACAGAGCAGGCATGCAGGTTTATCCTCCGGGCGTTGGCATCGGTGTCGGCTGGCTGTCCCACCAGCCAGGCACAGGCGTTGCGATCGCAGTTGGCGTGAACACCACAAGCGGCGCCCAACGTGTAGGCGCGGGTGTCTTGACCGGGTTGACCGTCGTGGCCGCCACGGCCGCGATCAGCAGCGCGGCAAACAGAAGGATGAAGGATGAAAGATGAAGGATGAAGCGACGCCGCGAGTTCATCGCGTGAACCTCTGAAATGTGTTCTGTGGTGTAGGTTTCTTCTTCATCCCTCATCCCTCAGCCTTCATCCTTACAGGCGGATCGCTCCCAGCTTGCGCTCGATCTCCGCGTCGTCGGGCTCGACAGCCTCGACCGGCAGCGGCCGGAACAGCACTGGGCGTAGCTGGTGGCGGTCGCCGGCGTAGCCGAAGCGACCGAAGAACTGGCCGATGGCCATGTCTGACAGGAAGCGCCGCCAGGCCTCGTCGGTGAAGCCTTTTTCGGACTTCGCCAGCGCCGACAGGATCACGTCCTTGTCCTTCGGGTTCTTCAGGAAGCCAGTGACCAGGTTATTGCAGGAACTCACGATGTCCTGCGGGATCAGGTGCGGCGACTGGCTGATAGCGTGCAGCCAGATGCCATACTTGCGCGAGTCGCGGAACATGTTGCCGAATTGCTGCGCGGTGTACGCTGCGCCGCCCGTGTCATCCTCACCGCCACCGTCGGCGATGCCACCAAAAATCTTGTTGGCTTCCTCGAACACGATCTGCGCGTACCCGCCGGCCGCGCCCGCTCGCACCCGGCGCGCTACCGCGTCGGTATACAGGTGCCAGCCGGCCCAGCCCAGGAGGAACGCCTTGCCGAACTCGTCGAGGAAGGAACCACCTTCGATGATCGTCACGCCCCAGTCCCGGATCAGGTCTTCCATCTGGATCGCGTCGTCGCCTGGCGCGAACTGCAAGGCGGCCGCGCCCTGCACCAGCGCGTTCATGCGGAACAGGATGCCTTCCAGCACGCCGGTGAGCATCGTGTCGCGCGGCGGCACACGCTTGAGCTTGGCCTGGATCTCGCGGTACAGGTCGGCCAGACCGATCAAGCGCGAGCGATGCACGGCCAGCGCCTGGCGCTGCTCGTGCGAGAGGTTTCCCAGCGGTGTGCCGGGCGCGGCGCCCGCGACCAGCGCCTCGTCGGGCTGCACGCGACCCAGGGCTGGGTCATACCGCACGTCGGGGTCGTCGATCAGCACGCCCGCGCGCAGGTACACTTTGCGCAGCGCCTCGAGCAGTTCCTGCTTCTGGCGCTTGACGCCCATGCGCGCGATCGCGCCGAAGATGTCGGCGAAGGCGCGCCACTGGGTTTCGGGCGGGATGTTGCGTCCGATCTGCAGCGGGTTCCAGCGCAGCGGGCGCGCCGCGTGCGGCCACAACTGCAGGATGTCGACGCGGCCCTTCAGGCCCGGCGCGTTGAGCAGTTGTCGCCAGCCCGCGCCCCAGTCGAGCACGACGGTCGGCATCTGCCAGCGGATCACCGTCTCGTACACCATGCGCGTCGCAGCGATCGACTTGCCGTAGCCGGTGTCGGCCGCGAACAGCGTGTGGAAATGGCGCGACGGGTCGAGTCTCACCAGCGCAGTGGTGAGATCCGCGGTCGAGGGTGAATACTGGTGGCCGAGCGTCGCGTCTCCGGGCATCTCTGGATAGAAGCCGACGCCGGGCGGGATCTGCTCGGTGACGGTCACGGCCGTGCCTTCCTCGAACAGGCCGGGCGCGGTCAGCGCCGCGACCTGGCCGGCGGTGAGCAAGGTGTTGTATTCGCCGTACAGCAGGCCGTCGAACAAATCGTGCCGCGCGACAAACGGCGTGGGGATAAAGGCCAGCGCGTAGCCGCGCAGCACGGGCTCGTCGCCTGGTTGCGGCCGGATGGTGAGCACGGGCGTTGGGACACTGGGACCGTGGAACGCCTGCGGTACAAGCGCCTCGGCGGCCGTTGCGCCGCGATCGGAAGCCGTGATCAGGAACGCGTCGGTCATGAAGCCACCCTCGGCGCTGGCCTGGTTCACCACGCCCTCCAACCCGCGCAGCACTTCGGTCAGCCGGTCGGCCACGTCGTCTTCTGTCTGCCACGAGCGGCCGATCGAGACCGACGGCGCCAGCCCCGTCGAGAAGCCGCCGCCAGCGGCCCTCTGCCCGGCGCGCGAGGTGACAATGCCGACCATCTCGCCTTCCTGGTGCGAGCGGCCCCACTGCTGCGAGCGGGTGTCCGCACCGCCGACGGTGTCGGCATCGCCCCACGTCTCGGCGCGGGAGCGCGTGACGGCATGCGAGGTCATGTGCGATTCGGTGGTGACTTCGGAGGTGGCGCGGCCCTTCGTGTCGGCGGTGCCTTTGGTCGTGGTGTCGGCCGTGCCGCGGCTGACGGTGTCGGCGGCACCGTGCGACTCGGAGTGCGAGGACATGCCGCCCTGCGACCAGGACGCGCCGGCGACGTGGCTCTCGCCGATCGTGTCAGCCTCGCCGGCCGACTCCATCGTGCTCACGCCGACGCTGCCCATCTGTGAGTGAACCTCGGACGCGCCCCAGCTCTCGCCGAGCATCTCGGCGCGGCCGATCGTCTCGGCGGCCGATTCGTTGTATCCCGCGCTGCCGCCAATCCCGAGCGGAGCGGCGCTCACCTGGCCGCTGACGCCCTGCGTGTGCGTGCCGGTGTGGCTGTCGGTGACGGCCTGGCTGCCGCCTTCCTGCGTGCCCCTCGCTACGCCAGCGCCCCAACTGGCCTGCGAGCCGTGACCCTCCATGCTGCTGTCGGTGTGCGCCTGGCTGACCGCGTGCGATTCCATCCCGCCGCGCGACCACGAGCTGCCGACACTGTCGGTCGAGGCGTGACTCTCGGTGCGGGCAACACTCTCGCTCTCGGTGTGCGACTGGCTTTCGCTGTCGGTGTGCGCCTCGCTCTCGGTGACGCCGTGACTGACCGCCGTGCCGTGAGATTCACCCCAAGTTTCTGCTTCGCCGACACTGACGGCATGCGACTGGGTGTGCGCCCAGGAATCGGTGTGCGCCTCGCCCCAGCCTTCGCTCACGCCGTCGGCGGTCGAGTGCGCCTGCGACTCGGCGCCGGCGTGCCCGCCGCCCACGCCCTGCGCGATCGCCGCCAGGATCGGGATGCCGACGCTCATGCCGATGCTGATCGAGCCGCGCCGGCGCGAGGCGACGTTGCCGGCGACTTCAGCGACCTTGACCAGCGCGTCGGTCAGGCGCCGGCGCGAGAGGTGTCGCGCCGTGACCTGAAACACGAAATCCTCGCGCAGCTTGGCCAGGCCGCGGAACAGGAGCTCGTTCTGCTGCGCAGCCAGGTCGTCGTCGGATTGGTCGGCCAACGCCCCTTCGCGCCCCAGGCCACGCCGGCCCTGCCGCGGATCGGGATGGCCGAGGATAGCGACCAGGCGGTGCGCTTCATCGGCAATGAAGTCGAGATACCACTTCACCCAGCGCAGGTCGGGCGCGACGACCTTCGACTGCGGATAATTCGCCAGCGTCGCCTCGACGGCGGCCAGACTCCGCAGCGCCTCGCACGCGGCGTCCTCCGGCGTCGCCCCGTCGCCGCTTGCGCCGTAGAACTGCACGACGCCGACGTGCTCGGGCGAGTAGATGCCGGCAGCGGCGTACAGGAAATCGACGCCGGCGTTGTACATGCCGCGCACCGCAGCCCATTGCTTGCCCAGCACGTCCGGGTCCTCGCGCGCCTCGATCGGCACCGCGGCCAGCTCCCGCAGGGAGACGGCGTGGTAGTAGCGGCCGCGCATAGATTCGCTCAGGTAGAACCAGGCGTACAGCAGCCGGTCATCTTCTACTTGAAGTCCACGATCGAGGATGTTCATAGTCGGGTAGTCGATTAGTCGCGTGGTCGATTAGTCGCGTAGTCGAGCACTTCACAGCACCGTGCCGGATTACGTGACTAACTGACTACATGACCATATGACTAACGCTCTTCCTTGCCGCGGCTGCGGATGGCGTACATCATGTCGGTGGGCTTCGCCAGCGTCGGCGGGTGCGCGAAGATCGTCTGCGCCATCCAGCCCAGCACGCCGAGCGGGAAGGCGTACACCGCAATGCTGGCGATGATGTCGATGTACTGCTGGCCACCGGCGAACGGCCCCATGCCACCGGCCGGCTGACCGCGCAGCCAGGCCTGGTAGGCCATGAAGGCCAGCCCGATGAGCGAGTAGAAGGCCAGGCCGCGCGTGACCAGCCAACGGATCGCCGCCGGGTTGAAACGCTCGACGATCGCAGCCAGCGCGCCACCGGCGGCCATCACCAGCATCAGGATGGGGACGGGAGTGGGGGCGATCACAGCGGTGACCAACGCTCCGCTCGCTGCGACGGCGAACCACTTCTGTTGTTCGCGTGGGGCGGTGACGCCGAGCCACACCAGTACGGGAATCATGAGCGCGACGGCGAGGTGATCGACGATGAAGTACACGACAACCAGCAGGCCATTCAGCACCCACAGCAGGGGGTAAAGCGCAGGACTCATCGAATCTCCGGTCAGGAAAACAAAAAGTGCGCCGCGCCCCAATGAAGGGGCACGACGCACACTCTGAGCGTGCAGTATACGGATTTGTGGGTTCGGTGTCAATGGGCTAACCCATTCAAACCGCACCACGTGTATAACAAAAGCGTTACAAGGTTGGCCTCAGCGTGTTTGACCGTCCCTGCAATTGATAATACAATTGCGCTTGGGGGAAACAAAATGCCCCGCGTGCCTGGGGGACACCGGGGCGAATGGCCTACGCGATTTAGGCGCGTGGCGATATGAAGTATAACATACTTCAGGCCGTTCGCGCGTTGCGCGGGCGGCTTTTGTTTTTGAGCGAAGCCGGCCTGCTATCAAGCGCTTGGCAAAGGCGGGCGCATCCGAGAACATCGCCATCGATTTGACATATTACATTACTGGGCGGGCAGGGCCGGCATTGGCGCTCTTCCGGCCCGTTAGACTTGAGTTTGGACACTCAGAGTTTACCGGAAGGTCGGCCATGCTTTGGTATGTGTGCAACTTGGGTTAAAATCCGCTATTGAAGCGAGCTTATGCCATCTGTGATTCCGCTGTATAGCACCAGCCTATCAGGCAAAGCCGGCCTGCTCGACGAGACCCTAACTACGCTAAGGTTGGTGGCCAATGGGTCTGACCTGGAAGCGGTCCGAGCGGCCATCGTTAAGGGCGATGTGCTGGGTAAGGCGACCCATAAAAATCGGCTGAGTGTGTGGGAGAAGATTCACGAGCGGTACTTGACCAACTGGCCTCAGGCGGTTCTGTTGGCAAAGATGGTGATGGCCTCTCCGGACCGCAACTCGGCCCGACTGTTGATCTACTACGAATTCTGCTGCTCGGAGCCGATCCTATATGACGCGATCATCGGGCCAGTCTTTGGGCGGTTTTCGGGTGGTTTCACCGGCGTCGAGATCAGCGACTTGCAAACGTGGCTGGACAGTGTTGAGGCCGATCACCTAGAAATCCGGCGCTGGTCGCCTCAGACGCGCAAGAAAGTTCTGAGCAATATCCTCACCGTGCTGCGTGACTTTGGCTTGATGGCCGGGACGGCCCGCAAAGTGTTTCAGCCCGTGTATCTGCCCCTGCCAGTCTTTGGTTATGTGCTGTACCGTTTGCATGATGTCCCACAACTGCCAGGGCCGCGGGGTGTAATTTCGGCTCCGGATTGGCGGCTGTTCTTTCAAGATGAAGAAGATGTGATCGCTTTGCTCAACGAAGCCGCTGCCGCTGGCTACTGCACCTTCAAACGGCAGGGCGATGTCATGACGCTGGATTTGCGTTGGTCCACTAGGGAGGCGTACGTTGCGGCCATTGCTGGACAAGTTCAATGAACTGAGCGAACTTCTCATTCGACATCGCGACAGATTGGCGCAGGGCACCGGCGTGCCGTTTGTGCGTCTGATCTATCGGCCCGACGAGGAGAGGGAATGCCGCCGGCTGACAAGCGTCCTGCGTGAACGGCTGGCGACGGCGGGTCTGTCGTCCGATGAGATTCGGTGCAGCGAGCTTCCCTTCAAGTACTATGTCCAGAAGGGACAACTTGAATTGCGGCTCAAGACGGCGGAGGCCGCCCCGAGGCAAGCCACCGATGAGATGGGACGGCGGGCAGAGGCGTTGTTGTTGGATGAGATCCTTTCCTGTGCCAGCCGGGCCAGGCCATATGGCAATTTGATCCTTTCAGAAACCGGCCTGTTGTACCCATTTGTCCGCCTCGCGGGTGTGCTGGAGGGCTGCGAGAACAAGGTGAACATCCCACTTGTCATCCTGTACCCGGCCATCATTACTGACGACAAGATGCTGTTCATGGGGCGGCGTGAGACAGGCTATTACCGCACTCGCGATCTGAAATAGATGCAATCGGACAGACCACGCGACACGGAGCACGGCATGAAGGTCAAAGACCTCTTCCAACTTGAGATTGGCCGGCGCATCCCGGCGGTCGCCAAAGTGGACGACGTTGATCCGGCGACGGTGGAGCAGGAATTGCGGGAGTACGTCGTCACGACGCCGATTGAGAGGGCACTGGTGGATTTCCTCGAAACCTATGCCGAGTCGCGTACCGCAAAGGCCGACGAAATCGGCGTGTGGATCGCGGGCTTCTTTGGCTCCGGCAAGTCGCATTTCGCGAAAATCCTCAGTTATCTCTTGCGAAATCAACCAGTGGGCAAGCAGACGGCGATAGACCTCTTCAAGAGCCGACTGGCTGCTCAAAGCGAGGCGGCGTCGCTGATCCAGCAGCAACTGCACCGTAGTCAGCAAATAGACAGCCACGTTATCATGTTCAATATCGAGGCGATGAAGCGCAGCAACAGCATCGCCGAGACCATGTACAGCCAGTATCTGGCTCAGGAACGAGGGCTGAGCTCCAACCTAGTTGTCGGACGGCTGGAGTTATCGCTTCTACGGCGCGGTATCTACGACCGGTTCAAGCAGCAGGTGAGCAAGGAAGTGGGCGAAGCATGGGAAACCGTTCGGGATGACTTCACCATGGTGCGGGCGGCGGCGGCGAAAGCGTTCGTCAAACTGGACAAACAGCTCTACCCCGATGCCAAATCGGCTGAGAGGGCGCTCGACGATCTGAATGCGCAGGGGGCGTTCAGCATCGCGGACATGGCGCAGGAGTTAGCAGCTTACGTTGACGAACTGCATGCCGCCGGCGACGGCGAACGGCCTCCGCACCTGGTCTTCATTGTGGACGAGATCGGCCAATTCGTCGGGCGGGAGAAAGACCGGCTGCTGGAACTCCAGACGATTGCCGAGGAGTTCGCCGTTCGCGGGCGGGGCAAATTGTGGTTGTTGGTCACCTCCCAGCAAGAGTTGAAGGCACTCGTCGCCGACATCGGCTCGGTGCAGGACGAATTTGGCCGGATCATCACCCGGTTCGACACCCGCCTGTCGTTGACGTCGGAAGATGTCGAGCGGGTGCTCGAAGACCGGATTCTCAAGAAGAACGAAGAGAGCAGCGCGGCGCTCGCGCAGTTTTATGACCGGGTTGGCGGCACGCTGAGCGCCGTCGGACAGTTGCCCGGGGCTTCGCGCGAATTGCCCGCCCTCACTGCCGAGACCTTCGTGACGCACTATCCTTTCCTGCCCTATCAGTTTACCGTCATCCAGGACATTTTCAAGGCGGCGCGCACCGGTGCCACGACGGGCTTTACGTTGAACACTGAGGCACGTAGTATGCTGGGCATGTGCCAGAGCGTCATCGTCCGTCACCTACTCGATGCTGAAGTGGGTCGCGTCGTTTCCCTCGATTTGGTCTTCAATCAGGTGGTGCTCGATCTGAATCAGGCCGATGTGAGGGAAATTAACAAGGTTGCCGGGCAACTGCCGGGGGCCACGCCGCTCGATACACGGGTGGTGAAGGCGCTCTACTTCCTGCAACAAATTCCTTATGTGGCCTGCACTCCCGACGCACTCACCCACGCGCTCCTGCAATATCCGGCGCAGGAGACCGTGGTCGAGGTGCGCCAGCAGGTGGCGGCTAGCCTGGAGCGGCTGGCCGCGGCGGGCTTTGTCGTCGAGAAAGAGGCGGGAGTTTACGAGTTCCTGACCGGCGCCAAGAAGGGCTTTGAAGAAGAAGTCACCGCGGTCAAAGTGAAGAAGAACGACCAGCGGCGCACGGTGCGCGAACGTCTGACGGAAATCCTGCGCGAGGTAGGGCAGGTGGATTACGAGAGGAAGCAGCGCTTCCGGGTCGCGATCTATGCCGATGGCGAAAAGATCAACAAAGAAGATGAAGCGCTGGTTCTTCAGGTTTATTCACCCTTCCACCTGAAACTGGAAGAAGGGCTGTCGGTCGAGACGGTCGAGCTGGAAAGTTTCTCGCGGCCCAACACCGTCTTCTGGCTGGGCAAGCCGGATGACGAGCTGGATCGGCTGGTGACCCGATTGTTCAAACTCAAGGAGGCAATTGGTGCGCGCCAGGCCAAACCCAGCAAGTCCGAAGAAGACAAAGCCCTCCTCCGCGAGAAGAGCACCGAACTCGGCACGCTGAGCCACACGGTCGAGAGCCGCTTGCGCTCGGCGCTGTTCAACGGCACGCTCATCTGGAACGGCAGCATCGAAGAACTCGACGGCAAGACGACGACGCTGAACCCGATCTTCAATCGGGTCATGTCGCGAGTCGTGCCGCACGTCTACCCCAAGTTCGAGTTGGCCGCCGTCCGCCCGGACAAGGACGCCATCGAGGTTGTCTTGACTGTAGCCGATCACGCGCTGAACACCATCCAGCCGGGCCTCAACCTCTTCGACGAGAAGAACCACCTCAACACGCACAGCCCGGCGGTCGAAGAAGTCCTGCGCGAGCTGGAGCGCCGCGAGAACAAGGGACTCGACCGGGATGGCAGGACATTACTGGAGCACTTTGAAGCGCCGCCCTACGGCTGGCATCCCGAGGTTGTCCGGCTTCTGCTGGCAGCCGTCTTCCGTGGCGGCCTGCTCACGCTCAAGAGCGGCAACGTCACCTACGACGACGCGACCGTGCCGGCCGCCCGGGACAAGCTGATCAAGGCGAACGATTTCAAGAGCACGGTGTTCATCTATGAATCGGGCGAAGTCGTCAGCCTGGCTGATCGCCAGAAGGCCCAGTCCGATCTCCATGTCATGTTTGGGCGGGCGATGACGCAGGATACCGCAGCCGCGCTCGCGGAATACATCGCCACCGATCTCAAGGCATTGGGGGAGCGGGTGGAGCGCCTCGCTCTGCAACTCCGGCAGGTGGATTTCCCGCTGCCGGACTCGTTCAAGCATGCCCTCGATATGCTCCAGCGTGTTACCAGTCACACCCAGCCCAACAGGGTTGTGAGGCTGTTTCTGGATACTGTCCCGGCGCTGCAGCAACTCCACGACGATGCCGAACGGCTATATCGCTTCGTCGAGATTGATAGACGACTTCCTGTCTATCGCCGCGCCTGGACTCTGCTCAAAGCCTACTCTGAGACTCAGCACTTGTACTCAGCAGCCAGCCTGCATCAGCCACCCCTCATTGCACAGTCGATAACCATCCGCGATGGCCTGAAAGGCGGGGCAGCCGGCGACGACTGGCCGCAATTTGAGAAAGCCTATGTCGCCCTGCTGACCGGCTTCAAGGCGGATTACGAGAGACTGCACGCAGAACGCGATGCGCTATGCGCGCGGCTGAAGGGTGAACTGGAGGCCGAGGGCATGCAAATCGGTCACTTCCGCACTTACGAGTGCACGGGACTGGCCTTTGACCCCGAGCGGACGGCCTGCTCCAATTGCGGGCACTCGTTCACCCTTTTGTCCGAACAATTAATGTCCATGCCGGTAGCGGCCCGAACTCTGCGGGAGGCTCATCGAGAATCTCTGAAAACCCGCGATGGGGATAAGACCCGCAAGGTCGCCCAGGTCAGCGTCAGCTCACTGTTGGCTGGCCGCGAAATTGAGGACGAAACGGAACTTGATCAAGCCTTGGAAGTCGTCAAGGACGCTGCCCTCAAGGCTTTGGATGATGCCGATGCTGTCGAACTGATCTGAATCATGGACACCGCTAAATCCGCCATCAAATCCTACGTCCTTGACCTCCGCAAAACGCTGGAGGCCGAAATCGAAGTCGGGCTGCGACGCTATGGCATCTCCGCTGGCAAGTGGCGTGACCTGGGCGAACTCAAGCACCTCGACGATCGCGGCATCGCCAACCGCATCCGCATGGAAGAGGCTATCCGCCACGAGATGCGCCGGGCGGGCGACAAGTCCGGCGAGGCCGCGCGAGCCGAGGCCGTGCGCTGGTTCATCCGTGAAGTCGCCTTCACTCACCTCAATCGCCTCGTTGCGCTCAAAGTCCTCGAAGTGCGTGGTCTGTTCCCGGAGATCATCCAGCCCCGGGCTGAATACGGCAACCGAAGCCGGGCGCACCGCGATTATCGCGAGGTCCATCCTGCCGCAGCCGCCGCACCTGACGACGCGCTGGAGACCGCGATCAAGTCCGTCTGCCGCAGGGTGTACCCCGAATTCCGCATCCTGTTCGACGTGGGCGACCCCGCCGAAGGCCGCGAGCCTCCGGCCAACAGCCTGCTCTGGCCGAGTTACCCGGTGCTCAAGGCGTGCATCGCCAAGATCAACGCGCTCGACGCCGAGGCCGGTCGCCCCGGCCCGCCCGCGCACCGCCCGGCCACGCCCGAAGAGTCCGTGTGGGCCGAGGACGAGATCATCGGCTGGATTTACCAGTTCTACAACGCCGAGGAGAAGAAGACCATCCGCGACCGGGGCAAGCCGAAGCACCCGGCGGAAGTCGCCATCATCAACCAATTCTTCACCCCGCGCTGGATTGTCAAGTTTCTGGTGGACAACACGCTGGGCCGCCTGTGGCTGGAGATGCACCCCGACAGCCCCCGCGTGCGGGCGAAGTGCGATTATCTTGTGCCCGAACCACTGCCGTCGGACAGTGATCAGTCAACAGTCGCCAGTGAACAGTTGTCAGTCCGCAATCCGCAATCCGCAACCCCGCTTCGCTCCGCTCCGGGGGCTATAGTCCACAATCCGCAATCTCCTATCAACAACCCTGCCGCCTCTCCGCGCCGCCCGGCCAAGCGCCCACAGGACCTCCGCCTGATTGACCCGGCCTGCGGCACGATGCACTTCGGCCATTACGCCTTCGAGGTCTTTCAGGCTATTTACACCGACGCCCGCGAGCAGGGCTGGGTGACGGGCGACGATGCCTTGAGCGACGACGACGTTCCCGCCGCCATCCTGCGCCACAATCTGTATGGTGTGGACATTGACCTGCGCGCCGTCCAGTTGGCCGCGCTCAGCCTGTTCATCAAAGCCAAAACCGCGAACCCGCAAGCAGAAATTGACCGGGTGAATCTGGTGGTGGCAGACGCCTACCTGCCCGACGGCAATGTGCGCGAGGAGTTTCTCAAGCAGTATGCGGGCGAACCGGTGATCCAGCGCGCCTTCCGCGAGGTGTTCGAGAGCCTGAACAACGTGGCCGAGGTGGGTAGTTTGCTCCGGGTGGAGGCCCGTTTCCGGCAGATTCTCGAAGCCGCCGACCACCCCGCCGCCAATGGCGGCAACGGCAAGAAGGAATCAAACGGCGATCCGACGCAGATGGGCTTTGCCGAGATAGAGCCTGACTGGAGCGCGGAGCACACGATTGAGCAGATGCTGAATCACCTGCGCGAGTTTGCCCGCCGCGCGCTGCAGGAGCACGACCTGAACGCGCAACTCTTCGCGGCGGAGACGGAAAAGAGTGTGGCTCTGTTAGATGTGTTTTTGCACGAGTACGATGTGGTGGTGATGAATCCTCCGTTTGGAGCTACGCTCGATGATGTAAAAGCCTATCTAACCAAAAGCTATGACGCGTTCTGTAACAACCTGCTCTGCGCGTTCGTCGAACGCGCCATAATTGACTTAGCGCCCGCAGGAATGTTAGGGGCAGTTCTCGACCGGACTTTTCTCTTGAAGATGACTTATGAGAAGTTCCGAAGGGAAATCTTACTGGACAAAGGGAGCATTATTACATTCACAGACTTGGGTTGGAATGTCCTTGATGACGCCAGTGTAGAGGTCTCCACATTGGTCGTCGCATCGGGACGAAACTCATCTAACGCCGTGTTCTTGCGTGCACCTAGAGGCGTGGACTTAGGAACCGTTGGTAATCCTGTCAAGGAAATGCAGGTGTTTGTGGTCCCGGTGGAGGATTTTAGGTCATATCCAAACGGTTCCTTCGCTTATTGGACTCCAGCCTCGATTCGGCGGATGTTTCGTAGGTTTCCGGCGTTAGATCCGGCGTTTAGCACAGCGAAGGAGGGTATACACCCAAATAATGTAGATTGGTTACTTCGCGCTTATTGGGAAGTTGACCCTAGAAAGGTAGGGCGGAGTAAGAAATGGACCCCTCTGGCCAACGGGGGCGGCTACTCACCTTTCTACCGCGACAACGATTCCCTTATCCTGTATGAAAATGACGCTGAGGCTATTAGGTCACTAAGAGGAATGCGTAGCGAAGATCTGCAATTCCGAGAAGGCATTACATGGGGCAAGCGCACAGATCTGATAAGTTTCCAATACTTACCAGAAGAGCACGCCTTTACTCATGAGGGGCATTGTCTGTTCCCCCACGACAGTAGTCTAATCTGGCCCTTGTTGTTACTACTCAACAGCAGTCTGATGCGATACACGGCTAATGCGTTATGTGGCCAACACAAGACCTCTGGCTACATTGGGCAATTGCCATATTGCAGGCCGCCGTCCACCGGAAGGGAACAGCTTGGTAACTGGGCGCGATGGGCCTATGAACTAAGATCTCAATGGGATACCGGCAACGAGACTTGTACTCACTTTGATGCCCCTTGGCTCATCCAGGCCCATCGGGGTGAATTTCTGGCTAAGTTTACGGATCTGTACCCCGCTTGGCGGCCAGACCCTCATTTGGCTGACCTGCTGGAGTACGCCCTTGCGGTCGAGCAGGCCGCCGACGCTCGCCTGCAAGCACTCCAGTCCCAAACTGACGAAGCCGTTTACGACCTGTATGAAATCTCGCCCGAAGACCATGCCCTCATCGAGCGAGAACTTGGCGCACGCCCGCCGGAGATCGTCTGGCCCTACGCCGAGAAACTCACCCGCGAGCAAAAAGCCGCCGAGCACGTCGCCCGGCTGATGTCGTACTTTTTGCTCGAAGCTATCAAAGAGGACTCGGACGGCATTTTGCCCATCACCGAAGGCACGGGGCGTCCCACCGCACTGCGGGCGGTGCACGCCGGGTTAGAAAAGGAGTTTGGCGAGGCCGCCGCATATCAGATCGAGACCGACTCGGCGGCGTATCTCGGCCGCTCGCTGGCCGACTGGCTGGCGAAGAACTTTTGGAAGGACTACCACCTTAAGTGGTACAAGAACCGACCCATCCTGTGGCAACTGCAGAGCGCCAAAGGGCACTTCGCCTGCTTCGTCTATATCCACAAGATGAACCGCGAGACTCTGCCACGCGTGCGCACGCATTACCTGTGGCCGGCGCGCAACGCGCTGCAGGGCGAACTCGACGCGGCACGGGCGGGCGAGGCCGGTGGAAAAAAGGGCGCGGCCTCCAGAGTCGCTAAACTCGAAGCCGCGCTGGACGACCTAGCCGCGTTCGAGAAAGCGCTGGTGGACGTCGTCGAAGCCCGCGTCAAGTGCGAAATCCCGGACTGGGCCGAAGGCCCGTACCGCGACCGCATGTACGACCCGGTGCTGGACGACGGCGTGGCGGTGAACATTCTACCGTTGCAGACGGCGGGGCTGTTGGGGAAGAAGAAGGTGGTGTAGAGAGATGTTACTCATCGCCCTCAAAGACCGCTTCAACCGCTACTTCGACGCCGACCCGGCGTACGACACCATCCTGTGGTTCGACCCTGGGCGCGATTACCGTGAACTGCTCGAACCGCTCAAGGCTGCCGGCGTGCCTCTGCGCCTCGTTGAGCGTGAGGGTGAACTGATCCGGGTGCGCGCCGAATTGCAATACCGCAAGCCCAGCGAGCGCATGGTCATCTATCTGCCATGGAAGCGCGACGACCTCGCTTCCGATTGGCTTGCGCCGATTATGCCATTGGCCGATGTCTTCACCGATTCGCTCTTTCGTTTTCTCACCGGCCTCGACGTAGTCTTTCCCGATGACCCCAGGATCAAAAACGCGATCAAAGACGTCCTGCCCCGGCTGGCCGGACAGTCGTTGGGCAAAGGACCCGGCTACTGGCAGAGGGTGCTGGCCTCGCTCGACGCCGTGCGCGAAGAACTGCTGGGCGACTTCGGCGAGACGCTGCTGCGATTTCTGACCCTGCCGGACGATGTGCGTCAGGAGCTGCGAGTGAAGGAGATCGAGAACTTCTTCTACTGGTTGCTTTCCGGCCGCTACGGCTTCGAAGCGAACACTGACGACGAACCGGCGGCCATTGCCCGGCGGCTGACCGCGCACCTCGTCGCCGTGCGCGCCTTCA
>DATEUJ010000208.1:0-4335 GCA_035283185.1 Anaerolineae bacterium
CGCGCGCATAATCCAAAGCAAGATGCCCAGGATGAGCGCGGCGGAGCCGAACGGGGCGAGTGCAGCCCAGCCGACCTGAACTATACCGGCGATAGTGACAATCACCACAGCTGCCGCCGCTAACAGCCCGACCCCGATCGAACCACCTCCCTTCCGCCGCCCGGTTCCATGGAGATGCATCACGTTATCCCTGTTGAATGGCACATGATAAGTTGGACCTGCCGACGTTGCAGCAGCAGTCATCATCGGCCGTTCAGCCTTTGAAAACCTTCCAAGCACAGATGCTCCAGCACATCACCAGTGCAATGATGAGCAGCGCCAGCGCGGCCACGGCAGCCGCTTCCAAACCGAACAGCGGAAGGACGATCAGCACGATCAACGGCAGGCTGCACAGCCACACGACGATGGTCAGCGCCATCTGGTCGAAGTGAGTGTCGAGCCACCTGAACATCGTGCCTCCTCTCCCAGGGCCTGCCGAGCCACTCAAAACGCCTTATCCGGCCTTGCCCAAGCGTGTTGTGTCCTGCTCCGACTGGATATCAGTTACATACGCCAGGGGATCAGCCTCAAACAGCCGCTGGCAGGCGACGTGGCAGAAGTAATACCTCCGGCCGTTGAACTTCAACGTGGCCGTGGCCTCGCTGGCAGGCAACTCCATGTTGCACACCGGATCGGTGACGAGTCTAGATGCGGATTTCCTTTTCACGTTGACTCACCTCTGATTGCGGATTAACACGAACCCTGCGAACGCACTCAAGGCAATCATCGCCGCCGTGAAGCCGCCCTCTTCGCCTTCGCCCTACAGGGCACTATACGCCCCAAAAGCAACTCGTTCCAGCGCCAATTGGCGCGTTTTGTCCCACGCCGTTTGGCGGGGATGACCACAGGCTTCCTGGCGGAAAACGAAAAACCCACCGGTCGTAGGTGGGCTTGTGGAGGTGATCAGGGGAATGGGCTACAGCGGCAGATACAGTTCGACCGTCGTGCCGCGGCCGGGCGCGGATCGAATCTCAAGATGAGCACCCACGACCTCGGCGCGTTCGCGCATGCCGACCAGCCCGAAATGCACAAGGTCGGTCATCGCCTCGACCCGATCGGGCACGTCGAACCCGATGCCGTCGTCGGTCACCGACACGCACAGCACCTGGTCGTATCTCAATTTGACCTGCACGTGTTTGGCCTTCGCATGCCGGACGACGTTGTGAAGCGCCTCCTGCACGATACGGTAGAGCGCCAACTCGCGCTCTGGCGTGAGCCGGCGGGACTCGCCCTCGACCTCGAAGGTCGTGATCAGTCCGCCCTCGCGACCGATGGTTTGAGTCAACATCTCCAGCGCCGGCAGCAGCCCGAGATCGTCCAGGTAAGTCGGGCGAAGCGCCCGAATGACGCGCCGGACATCTTCGAGCGCCGCGGCCGTCATCGTGCGCAACTCGGCCAGCCGGGCCGATGCGGCTTGTGGATCGCGAGCCAGCGCTCGTTCGGCCATCTGCACACGCTGATTCAGCGCAACCAGCGCCTGCACCGACTCGTCGTGCAACCCGCGCGCCAGGCGCGATCGTTCGTCTTCCTGGCTGCGCAGGATGGCGGCGGCATAATCGCGCAGGCGTTGCTGGGCCGTCTTCAGCTTCCGAGCCATGTAGATCAGGCTGTCTTGAAGGCTGCGAATCTCGGCGATGCCGCCCACCGGCGACTCGACGGCGTCGAATTGCCCTCCGGCCAGTTGAGTCGTCTTCTGCTCCAGCGCACGAAGGGGCTGAACGATCTGCCGGATACCAAATCCCAATGCAACCAGCGCGAAGAGCAGCACAGGAATCAGAATTAAAGGAGCGGCCAGCGTCGTTCGCAGCAGCGGGCTATAGACGGTCTCCCAGGGTTCCTCGATTACCAACGCCCAACCGATGGGCGGCACCGGACTGAACGTCACGACGTGCTCGCTCCCCTCGACCTGTCGATAGAGTGTGTTGCTCTCGCCGCGCAGCGCTTCGGCGACGCCGGGATGTTGGGCGGGGTCGGTTTCTCGCAGCGAATCGCCCCACTGATAGAGCCGGCGCTTCTGGCTATCCACGATCAAGACCGACACCTGACTGTCAGGCGGAAACGCATGGGTCAGGACGCGACGGGCGAGGCTGGCCGGGAAGAAGCCGCCGACCGCAGCCGTGCCATCAGCCACCGCAAAGGCGACCAGCATCATCGGCTCACGGCCCACGGCGTCGATGAAGACATCCGAGAATTGTGGCTCCGTCTGGCTCCGCGCTCGAGCCAGGAGATCGGCGACGGGCCGCGATGGCCAGGCGCCGGGCGAGTTAGAAGCCGCGAGCAGGTCGTTACCGGGGCCAAATAACGCCAGCCCGCCTTCAAAGTCCGGCATAAGAAAGGCGTAGTCGGTCACGACTTGTTCGGGCGATACGGAATCGGCGGCGCGCAGCGCCAAACCGCGTGTGGCTGCGGCGCGGTGATTGATCTGCTCGGTGATCGAATCGGCGGTGGCCCGCGCCGCGCGCTCGTCTCGCTCCCCAACCAGACCGCGCATGGCGCGCTGGTGCACCATCAAACTGCCCAGTGGGATGGCAATCAGCAGCGCGGTCAGTGGCAGGATGATGAACACGAACAGTTGAAGCGTCAAGCCGCGCAGGCGCAGACCCGAAAGCAGTTGCCGAGTTTTCGAGGAGCCGGCCATAGGCTGGTGTGATTCTCCAGAAGCATCAGGGAGCAGAGGTTATTCCTGCTCCAACTCGCTGAACGCAGGCGGGATCCAGCCGAGTGAGACCGCGCGCATGACGGCCTCGGTGCGGGTAGAGACGTGCAGCTTGTCGAAGATGTTCGCCAGGTGGCCTTGCACCGTGCGGTTGCTGATGCTGAGCTGAGCGCCGATGGCCTTGTTCGTGTACCCACGCGCCGCCAGCTTGAGCACGTCCATCTCGCGCGGCGTAAGCGATTCGATCGGCCGGTCGGCGCTGCGCGCGGCGAGTTGCTTCATCAGCTTGCGGGCAACGGTCGGATCGAGCGCCGACTTGCCTTCGTGCACGTCGCGTACAGCTTGAACAAGATCATCGGCGTCCGCCGTTTTGAGCACGTAGCCGTTCGCGCCGGCCTGCAGGGCGGCCATGACGTAGGGATCGTCGTCGAAGGCGGTCAGGATCAGCACGCCGACCGGCCACTGCTGCGCGCGCACGTGGCGGCACACGTCAATGCCGCTACGCTTGGGCATCTGAATATCCAGCACGGCCACGTCCGGCCGGTGCTGCTCGATCAACGCGATGGCCTCATCGCCGTCCGATGCTTCGGCGATCACCCCGATGTCGTCGGGTTCGGTTAGGAATTCTCGAATACCCTTGCGCACGACGGCGTGATCGTCGGCAAGAATCACGCGAATGGTGTCACCTGACATGATTGACCTCGTGTAGCGCGCGGTTGTGATAATAGTTTACCAGCAAACATTGAATCACGAAACACACACTTTGTGGGCCGCGTACCTCACCACGTTAGCCGCTTCGATGGGGCACGTGGCCTGGGCTTTCTCTCGACTCGAGCTTGATGGTTCTGAGTGGGTGGGCTGGCTGGCTGCGGTATCCATCGACCTGGGGCTTGGGGCTCGCCAGCCTGGCTTACTCGATACAACAGAGGCGTCTGGCAAAACGCGGTGTGCGTGGCTTGTGGGTTGGCGTCATCGTCTTCACGTCAATCAGTGCGTTCAGCAACCTCTTGCATGCCCTGGCGGCTATTTCCGGCACTGTCACGGTATCACCGGCCACGTTCCGCGAACTGCACGGGCTGGCGCTCCTGCAGGCGGTCATCCTCAGCGCCAGCCTGCCCGGCCTGGTCGTGCTATTGGGCGAAATCGTTAGCGCCGACGATGCCCAACAGGCCGAACAAGAGCAGCGCGAACGCGCCCGGGCCGAGCGCCAGGCAGTGCGACAGGCCGAGAGAAGCCGCCAGTCAAGTGCCAGTACAGTTGTAGTGGCGCAAGCCAGTGATCCGCTCATCCAAGCGCGACAACGCGAAAAGCAAACGCCGAGCAGGCGGTTCGTGCCTTGCTGGCGTTTTACGCCAGCAACCCGCAGGCCACTCAGGCGCAAGCGGGCACGGCAGTAGCACGATCCCGTCAGTGGGTCGGCGCAACGCTGGCGCAGTTGGAGGCAGATGGCAGGATCCATCGAAACGGGGATGGCGTGGCTGTGAATGCCGTAAATCAGAGCCTCATAATCGGCGCGCGTCGGAAACGGCATGGCTTAAACCGCCGAGGGCAAACGCAGCGACGGCTCTCGCGGATCAATCGTGACGATCTCACCGGCATTGGTGCTCAATTCGCGGACACGCTCGCTTGACAACTTCTGC
>DATEUJ010000209.1:0-5167 GCA_035283185.1 Anaerolineae bacterium
CGCAGGTTGGATGTGCGACGCTTCCAATTGACCCGACTCGCCCAGTTCATCCGCCGCGCCTTGGAGCAACTCTATGGCTGTATTCGGGAAATCGAGGCGCCAGCCTTGCCGCGCCTTTGAAATTCGGATCTACTGAGTCTAGTTGTGCATTTGAGGCAAGGCGGTTAGCCTTGGCTCCCGTCTCTAGGCAGGATGCCAGCGAGCTCGAACAACCGGACCATAGGTAGTTCCAGGGCATATGCCAGTTTCCGGGCCATCTCAGCCCGTAGTCTACGCCTGTTTCGCTTGACGTTTGAAAACGAGCCTTGACCAATGCCTGCACGTTTGCACATCTCGTACTCGGTAATACCGATCTTGCATCGTGCCTCACTAATCAGAGCCACAGCCTCACTGTTGTCAATTTCTCCATCCGACATTGCGTTACCTCATTACTACTGAGCTCTCTCCCTTCAGCACCGATGACTACTTGGCGAAGTCAACAGCAACACTCCGCATGAACGCTGCCAAACGCTCAACCTCTGCAACCTTCAAGTCAGCAGGAAGCCTTAGACGGACTACGCAGGATTCCCGAAGTGGAAACGGATAGTCCATCATCTGTAAACCCGCCGGATTGATAGTCACAGTAGATGTTTCCAGACTTTCGGCTGCGAAGGACGGACTCGGTTTGTCCTTCTTCTTTCTTGTCGCATTCTTGCCGTTGACATTCTTTCTCCGACTGATCTGGCCCGCACGATGTTTCCAACCAGACGGGTTGCGAACATATTCTAGATACATCTTGATAGCCCGTTTGAAGAGGTAATTGTAGTCCCGAGCGGGGCGCCAAGTCAAATCGTGGATGAAAGACTTCGGAAGTCTCAAGGCGTGACGTGGCAGGCGAGGGCGTCTGCCTGACAAGCTCGTCTCGCCGGCGAGGCTGCTCCGGAAGACTTCCGAAGTCTCGCCGTGCGCAGCCTGCTCGAGTGGTGTGCAGACTTCGGAAGTCTCAAGGCGCGACTCGACGGGCGAGGCAGTCTGCCTGACAAGCTCGTCTCGCCGGCAAGGCTGCTCTGGAAGACTTCCGAAGTCTAGCGCCTCTTGGTGTCTTTGTGTCCCTTCGGCTCCGCTCAGAGCTTGCCCTGAGCCTGCGAAGGGGCAGGCTTGGTGGTGAGTCTCCCGACACCCTGTTATGGCGATGACTGCACTTCCCATCAGTAGCGCAGGTTCCTGATCTCCGCATGCGCAAACAGCGCCGGCTCTCCGCCCGTGTGCAGGAACACAACCGTCTCGCCTTTCGTGATACGACCTGAGCGGATCTCGGCGATCAGCCCGGCCATCGCCTTGCCGGTGTACGTCGGGTCGAGAAAAATCCCCTCTGCCCGCGCGACGAGTCGAATGGCCTCCACGCCCTCCGGCGTGGGGATGCCGTAACCCGGCCCGATGAAGCCATCCTGCACAACGACATCCTCAGGCTCAATTTCAATCGCGTGGCCGGCGAGCTGCGCAGTCTCGACCGCAAAGCGCGTGATGCGCTGAATACACTCCTCAACCGGCCGGCTGACGGTGATTCCGAGCACGCTGTAGGGCGCGCCGAAGATTTCCGCCCCGGCGACAAGCCCCGCCTGCGTGCCGCACGCGCCCGTCGCCAGCACGAGCCAGTCAGGCTGAACGTCCATCGCATTCAATTGCGCGTCTAGCTCGCGGACACATTCGACGTACCCGAATGCCCCCAGCGCCGAAGCTCCGCCGCGCGGGATGACGTATGGTCGCCGCCCGGCCCGGCGCAGCTCTTCGGCCACGGCTTCGATTTCTGTGTCCACCACGCGGCGATCGGGGTTATTGGTAAATCGTAATTGGACGCCGAGCAGTTCGTCGAGCAGCAGGTTGCCCTGCGTCTCGGCGGGACGCGTATCGTGCATCACGGCGACGACGTCGAGTCCCGCAACGCGCGCCGCCGCCGAGGTCGCGCGGATGTGATTCGACTGCGGCCCGGCGCCGGTGACGATCACGTCGGCGCTCTTCTCGAGCGCGTCGGCGATATAGTATTCCAGCCCGCGCACCTTGTTGCCGCCGAAGCCGAAGCCGGTCAGGTCGTCGCGCTTGAAGAGAATGCGCGGCCCACCCAGCGCGCGCGAGAGTCGCGGCGCTTCGACCAGCGGGGTGGGAAGGAGGGCGAGAGGGAAACGAGGAAGCATATGGCCGATGGCTGATGGCCGATGGCGAATGGCTGATGGCTGACGGCTGACGGCTGACGGCGAATGGCCGATGACTATCTGCTATCAGCTATCTGCCATCTGCTATCTGCCGTCTGCTGTCCGCTAGCACGCGATCGACCATCTCGCGGCACAGGCCGACGTGCTGGCGATAGTCGAAGAGCGACTCGATCGTCTCAGGCGATAGATGCGCGGTGATGGCCGGGTTTTCGAGAATCGCGTCCTTCAGCGGACGCCCCGCCTCGTGCGCCTTCATCGCCGTCTCGTACACGAGCGTGTGCGCCGTCTGCTTGCCGACTTTCTCGGCCAGTGTGAGCATCACCCTCTCCGACAGAACGTGGCCCTTGCTGGCTTCGAGGTTGGCGAGCATCCTGTCGGGATGGACGACGAGGTTGGCCGTCATCGTGTTCGTCAGCGCAACGAGCTTGGCGGCGGCCATGCACGTCTCGGCCAGCACGGCCCACTCTGCTTTCCACGCGCGGCCGTCGCGCTCATGATCGTGCGCCTGGCTTTCGGCGATGAGCGCCGCATTGTGGCGGATGACGCGCGCCAGCGTACCGAGATGCTCGGCGATCTCCGGGTTGCGCTTGTGCGGCATAGTGATGCTGCCAACGGTGCCCGGCACGAAGCCTTCGCTCACTTCGCCGATCTCCGGCCGCTGAAGGTTGTAGATTTCGTGGCCGATCTTGTCCGCCGTGCCGGAGACGAGCGTGAGCAACTGGAACCATTCGACAAGCACGTCGCGCGCGGTCGTCCAGGTGATGTCGGGGGGACGGAGACCGAGGCGAGCGAAGACTCTCTCCTGCAGCTCGAATCCTTTTGGACCGAGCGACGACAGGCTCCCCACGCCACCCGCCAACTGACCCACTTCCAATCTCGGTTTGATCTCCTTCATGCGTTGGAGATGCCGACCGATTTCATCGGCCCATACCGCCGCCTTGAATCCGAACGTGATCGGCAGGCCCGGCTGGCCGTGCGTGCGCCCGGCCATCACCGTGTCGCGATGCGCCTTGGCGAGCCGGAGCAAGTTGTCTTCAATGGCGCGCAATTCGCGATAAGCAATCTGCCATACGCGATTGAGCGCCATCATCGTCCACGTGTCGGTGACGTCCTGCACCGTCGCGCCGTAGTACACCCACTCGCCGGCGTCGCTCGGACAGCGGCGCTGCACGGCTTTGATGAGGCCGAGAGTGGAGTGATTCGTCTCCTCGAACCCCTTGCGAACTTCCTCGAAGAACTCGGCATCCAGAGGGAGCGTTCGACACGCGTGGGCGACTTCGCGCGCGGCGTCGGCAGGAATAAGGCCAACCTCGGCCTGCGCCTCGGCGAGCGCAGCCAGGATGTCGAGCCAGGCACGGGTGCGCGGCTCGTCGTCGAAGATGGCGCGGGTCTCTTCGGTGCCCCACGAGTTGCGGTAGATGAGAGAGTCCAAAAGATGAGCAGGCATGGTTCCAAACTCCAAAGTTCAAACTTCAAATTCCAAAATCCCAACTTCAAAGGTCAAACTCCAAACTCCAAAATACAGAGGTCAAGATGCAAAGGGTCAAAGAGCAACGGGTTTAATTACCAATTACCTGCGTCAGGAGGGGGACGCCAGCGGCGGCGGTTGGGTGGCTGGGGCAGATCGTCGAACAGGTCCTCGAGCGATTGGGGTTCGGGTTTGGGTTCTTCCAGGGCAGACTCATTGGATTGACGCGTGTAGGCCGTCTTCAGCGCGGCGGCCGTCATGAGCAAGAGCGACTCGGCCTCGGCCAGCCGCGCCCGTGTCTCTTCGCGCCACTGACGGTGGTCGGCGAGCGACTCACGGCATTCGGCGATCATGTGCGCCACTGAAGACTCAGCCGCGCCGCCGAGGCCCGTGCGCGCGGCGACGATGCGCGCCGGGTCGAGCACGCCGGCGATCTCTTCCGGCGTGAGGCCCAGGTCGCGCCCGGCGGCGGCTTTGAGCGCATCCGCCGAGAGCGTCGTCGCGCCCGAATCGATTGCGGCACGGACGGCATGCCCGACGACATCGTGCGCGGCCTTGTAATCAAAGCCACATGTGAGCATGATCACTTCGGCCAGGTCGGTCGCGCCGATGAAGTCTTGCGCAGCGCGCCGGGCGGCATGTTCGGCATTCACGGTCAGGCCGCGCAAAACGTCGGCCATCAGGCGTGCGGCCCCGATCGCGCTGTCGAGCGCGCGCGGAACGTCGCCGTAGGCGAATATGCGGTTGTCGATCTGGCCCGAGGGCGTCTTGCCGACGGCGGCCATCGCCGCGAGCGCGCCGATCATCTCGCCGCACAAGCCGCGCACGTAGGCGAGCGAATACGGGTTCTTCTTCTGCGGCATGATCACGCTCGTGCGCGTGTGTCGATCGGCCAGATCGACGAGGCTGAACTCAGACGTGGAGAAGATTTGCAGGTCCTCGGCGAGGCGGTCGAGGTTGACGAGCGCGGCGGCGACGAGCGCCGTGGCCTCGATCGGGCCGTCCGTCTGCCACATCGCATCGCGCGTGTGGGAAATGATGGTGTCGAAGCCCAGAAGATCGGCCAGGTGGGCGCGGTCGAGTGGGAGGCGGCTGCCGTTGACGCTGCCCGACCCGGCCGGGCTGGCGTTCGTGCGTGCGAAGGCGGCGCGCGTCCGGTCGAGGTCGCGCAGCATGGGATAGACAAACGTGAGCAGGTAATGTCCGAAAGTCGTGGGCTGCGCCGGCTGCAGATAGGTGTAATCGGGGAAGAGCGTGGCGCGATGCGCCTCGGCCTGGTCGAGCGCGGCGGCGGCGCAATCTTCGAGCGCAGCAGCCCACGCGAGAAGTCGCCGGCGAAGGGCGATGCGATAGCCGATCGTCGTGGCCTCCCGGCGGGCGCGCCCTGCCGGGAGCCAACCGGCGGCCGGGGTGAGCATTCGGAGATAGACTTCGCGGTTGGAATACAGGTCGCCCTGCGCCGGGTCGAGCGCGAAGTCGAGCGGCGGGGATGGGTGAATATGAAGCAGCG
>DATEUJ010000210.1:0-9858 GCA_035283185.1 Anaerolineae bacterium
CACTTTCGGAAGTGCGTCGCACGTTTACTGCAGGGGCACCGGCGGCTGCCACACTTCGCTCGTGTCGTTGACGCGCACCCGGCTCACCCACTTCACCCAATCGAAACCGCGATGATCGACCGCCACGAGCCGCAGCGGGAAGCCATGCCCGTGATCGAGAGGGCGCCCGGCCACATGCGAGGCCAACACATACCCCCGCGCCTGCTCGATTGAGAAACGCCGGCCGTATCCCGTGGCGGCTTCGACGGTGACGCTGCGCGCAGCAGGCTGCACGCCGGCCAAGTTCAGTAATTGGGCAATGGATATTCCCCGCCACACTTGAGTCGTGTACCAGCCCCCGGTGCAGTCCAGTGTCGCCGTGACCTCTTCGTGGGCAAGCGGCTCGAGCTGTGCATAGGTCAGCGCCAGAGTTCGTTCGACAAAGCCGTCGACGATCAGGCGCCAATGGTGAACGTCCACAGACGGTGGATTGTCGAGCAGCCAGGCCGTGACCGGAAACACACCCGTGAAGCTGCCGGTCTCGTACGAACCGGTGAATCGCCGGCGCGAGCCGGGCAGCGCGACCCTCTCGACGGTGCTTTCTCCCAGTCGCCACAGCAGCACGCCGCTCACGCCGGCGCCGGCCAGCCGCAAGAACGCGCGCCGGTTTACCGCCGACGGAATGCGAAAGACGAATCTCATGTACAGCGTGTGCCACGCCAGCAGCCCAACACACGCGCATGCGAGAATCGCGTGAATCGTTATCAGACTGAATCCCCAGACATTCGTCCGCCCGGCGACAACCCACATCCAGCCGGTCGCGAGGATCGCCAATACGAGCACGGTCAGCGCGATAAAGATTGCTCGGGGCAGCACCGGACGCCGCCGGCGTACCCATGCGTGCAGAATGACCGCACCCTTCCAGATCAGGAGAACGACGATTGCGTAGCCGCCGATGCCGTGCAGCCACAGCACCCAGCCGAAATCCTCCGCGCCGCTCACCAGGCCGCCCACACCGGTGACCAACTGCACGAGCAGCAAGACGAGCAGAACGGTGTTCACCCACGGATACCGCATCTACCCACCCCCAGGTGATCCATCCGCCGCCCCTGAACCGCCGGATGGATCACGCGAAGCGGAGCGGGAGCGAGTTAGGCAGCCTCTCCACCCGCTGCACTGCCGCCCTTCTCCTTGTGTCGGGCCACGAAGTCTTCCACCAGCAGCAGGTTGTCGCCGGCGCGCTTGATCGTGCGCAGCAGCATGTCCATGCCGGTGACTTCCTCGAGCTGCTCGTTCACGAACCACTGAAGGAAGAGCTGCGCCAGGTGATCCGATTCTTTCATCGCCAGGCCGACCAGATCATTGATCTGCCGGGTCACGGCGAGTTCCCAATCCAGCGCCATTTGCACGGCTTCCTCGGCGGACTTGAAGCCGGCCTTGCCGGCCGGGATGGCCGGGATTTCCAGCATGCCGCCGGCCTCCGTCACGTAGTGCGCGATCTTCAATGCGTGCGCCTCTTCTTCTTTGGCCTGCGCGTAAAACTTCGCGGCCAGCTGCGGCAGCGCCTCGCGCTCGAAGTATGCCGCCAGCATCACGTACTGAAGCGACGCGCCGAACTCGTTGCCGACCTGTTGGTTGAACGCCTTTGCCAGATTTTCGCTAATAAGCATACACGCCTCCTGGAATTTGAGATGTTGGATTTCGGAACGCGGATGCGCGACCCGCGAGACCGCTGTGAGGTGACACAATGATACCTCAGATTCGAGAAACCTGGTTCTGCTTCGTTCGTCCGGCAGTTGCACTGCCGGACGCCACGGCACAGCAGTCCAACTGCTGTGCCACCAGCGACTGGAGTGTGCTATAGTTACGGTAACTCCCGTGAACCGCGCGGGTCGCCCTATCTTGTGCGGCGGATTTCATGCATCGGAGGAAATTGAATGGAAGCCTTCGAGTTTGGCGGCGAGATCGTCTGGCGCCCGACGCCCGAGCACATTGCCAACAGCAACCTCAAGCGATTCATGGATCGGCACAACATCGCATCGTTCGACGAGCTGATGCAGCGCTCGACGAGCGACATCGCCTGGTTCTGGGAGGTCGTTCTCCAGGAACTCGACATCCGCTTTTACACTCCGTATACGCAGATCGTGGACCTTTCGCGGGGCATCGCCTGGCCGGAATGGTGCGTCGGCGGCTATATGAACATCGTTCACAACTGTCTCGACAAGTACGCCGGAACCCCGGTCGACGACCGCATCGCGCTGTGCTGGGAAGGAGAAGAGGGGAGCGTCCGCGTGCTGACCTACGCCGGGCTGCGGCGCGAAGTGAATAAGGCGGCGAACGCACTGCGCGCGCTCGGCTTGGGCAAGGGCGACGCGATCGGCGTGTTCATGCCCATGACGCCGGAGATCGTCGTGGCGATGCTGGCGATCGTCAAGATCGGCGGCGTCTTCCTGCCCCTGTTCTCCGGGTTCGGCGCGCAGGCCATCGTCTCGCGGCTGGCCGACGCCGACGCCAAAGCGTTATTCACCGCCGACGGCATGTTCCGGCGCGGGCAAATCGTGCCGATGAAGCCGGTCGCCGACATCGCCGCCGCGCAGGTGCCCACGCTCGAGCACGTCATCGTCCTCCGCCGCACCGGCGGCGAGATCCCGTGGCATGCAGAGCGGGACGACTGGTGGCACGATCTAGTCGACAAGCAGCCGGCAGAAGCCGAAACGGAGCGCACGCGCACCGAAGACCCCCTGATGATTATCTACACCTCCGGCACCACCGGCAAGCCCAAGGGCGCAGTTCATACGCATTGCGGCTTCCCGATCAAATCCGCGCAGGACATGCTCCACGGCCTTGACTTGCATCCCGACGAGACGCTGTACTGGATCACCGACATGGGCTGGATGATGGGCCCCTGGCTGGTGTTCGGCACGCTCCTGATCGGCGCGACGATGATGCTGTACGACGGCGCGCCCGATTTCCCCGGCCCCGACCGAACGTGGGCGCTGGTCGAGAAGCACCGCATCACCACGCTGGGCATCTCCCCTACCCTCGTGCGCGCCTTGATCAAGTTCGGCGAGGAGCCGGTGCGCGCCCATGACCTGTCGTCGCTGCGCAAGTTCGGATCGACGGGCGAGCCGTGGAACCCCGATCCGTGGCTGTGGCTGTTCAACGTCGCCGGCCGCGGCCAATTACCCATCATCAATTACTCTGGTGGCACTGAGATCTCAGGTGGTATCGTCATGGGCAACGTCGTCCTGCCGCTCAAGCCGTGCGCCTTCTCGGCCCCGCTGCCGGGCATGGCCGCCGACGTGGTCGACGACGAGGGCCGCTCGGTGCGCGGCCAAGTCGGCGAGCTGGTCATCCGCCAACCGTGGATCGGGATGACACGCGGCTTCTGGAAAGACCCGCAGCGCTACGTCGACGCCTACTGGTCGCGCTTTCCCGATGTGTGGGTGCACGGCGACTGGGCCGCGGTCGACGCGGAGGGCCTGTGGTACATCCTGGGGCGCTCCGACGATACGATCAAAGTCGCAGGGAAGCGGCTGGGGCCGGCCGAGGTCGAGTCGATCCTCGTCGCGCACCCCGCCGTGAGCGAGGCTGCGGCTATCGGCGTGCCCGATCTGATCAAGGGGCAGGCGGTGGTGTGCTTCGCCGTGCTCAAGCCGGGCCAATCTCCAGAGGAAACGCTGCGCGAGGAACTGAAGGAGCTGGTGTCTGGCGCGCTGGGCAAGCCGCTGGCGCCGCGCGAAATCAGGTTCGTGCGCGATCTGCCGAAGACGCGCAACGCGAAGGTCATGCGTCGCGTAATCCGTGCGGCCTACCTGGGGCAGGAGCCGGGCGATCTCTCGTCGCTTGAGAATTCCGCCGCCGTGGAGGAAATTCGGCGCGCCGCCTGACCGTCCCCGCCAGGGAGTCGACCATGCCCGTGTTCTGCCCGCACTGTGGCGTCATGCAGCCCGAAGGAATCGCCAAATGCGCGAACTGCGGCAAGCCTATGCCTAAAGCCGATACACCGGCCGACGAGATCGGCCCGGCCGAAATGAGAACCTACATCGGCGTGGTGCTCCGATACACCGTCGTGCCGATCGTCATCACGGTCGCCGTGTTCTGCGTCGCCTGGTTGATCTGCATCAGTCTGATTCGCTGAGCGGGGAAGACCATTTCACACGAGGAGCATTCACTCCATGTATTTTGAACTCACCGAGGAGCAAACGCTTCTGCGGCGCACCGTGCGCGACTTTGCCGAGACCGAGCTGAAGCCGCGCGCCCGGCACGTCGACGAGCACGCCGAATTCAACGCCGCCGCCGTGAAGAAGATGGGGCCGCTCGGCTTGCTGGGATTGAGCGTGCCGGAGGAGTACGGCGGCGCAGGCGTCGACGCAATCAGCGCCGCGATCGCCATCGAAGAAATCGGTCGCGGCTGCGGGAGCACCGGCCTGGCCATCGCGGCTCACAACGGGCTGGCCTGCGCGCCGCTCGTGCTGTTCGGAAACGAGGAGCAGAAGAAGACGTGGCTCACGCCGATGGCCAGCGGCTCGGGACGGCTGGGCGCGCTGGCGCTCACCGAGCCGGGCGCGGGAAGCGACCTGGCGGGCGGCGTCAGGGCCGCCGCCCGGCGCGGCGGCGACGAATGGTTCATCAACGGCTCGAAGATGTGGTGCACGAACGCCGGCATCGCCGACGTGATTGTCACTCTTTGCCGCACCGATCCGGCCGGGGGAAGCCACTCCCTATCCCTAATCGTCGTGCCCACCGACGCGCCCGGCCTGCACATCGGCCCGCCCGAGAAGAAGATGGGGTTGAAGGGATCGCCGACACACGCCGTGACGTACGAGAACGTGCACGTCCCGGCGTCGAACCTGCTCGGCGTGGAGGGGCGCGGCCTCCAGCAGACGCTGGAGGTGCTCGACGGCGGGCGCATCGGGATCGGCGCGCTCGCCGCCGGGCTGGCGCAGGCCGCGCACGAGGAAGCCGTGAAGTACGCTAAGGAGCGCCACACGTTCGGCCAGCCCATCGCGCAGCATCAAGCCATCCAGTGGATGATCGCCGACGCTGCGACGCGAATCGACGCGGCGCGCCTGATGGTGTACCGTGCGGCGTGGCTGAAGCAGATGGGGCGGCCCTACACGACCGAAGCCGCTATGGCCAAGCTGTTTGCCACCGAGGTGGCGGAGAAAGTGTGCTTCGACGCGATTCAGATTCACGGCGGGTACGGCTACTCGGCCGAATTCCCGGTCGAGCGCATCTACCGCGACCAGCGCCTGATGACGATCGGGGAAGGCACCAGCGAGATTCAACGTCTGGTGATTGCGCGCGACGTGCTGGCCTAGCCCCTGAACGTTTGGACGACGGTTACACTGCCGTCCACCTTGCCGCAGTTCGACTGCGACAGAGACCGTGTGAATCTGATACCATCCGACGAGCCAGCGGCGACGGATCGTAAGCAGCGCGGCGGCAATGGGGATTCTCCCTATCGCCGCCGCTTTGTGTTCGCCAGCTTTACATCTTGAGTACGGCTCGCCGGTACACCGCGTAGATGATGGCCGAGGCGATTGCCACGAGCGCGCCCCAAAGCAGGCCCTGAAGCACGGACGTAACAATATTGCCGAGCGTCGCAAAGTAGTTGACTGCGGCGACGATGGCAACTGTGATTGCCGTGAGTACTAGAAATGCAAAACGAAGGAGTTTTAGACGACGTTGAGCAGTCTCATTACCAGTCGCTTGTGACATATCTTCGATCTCCTTCTCGCAGTTGGATTGGCTTGGACCCGCGTCCGAAGCGCGCGAAACTGTGACGATTGTAGCACAGAATAAGAGCCGATTTCAATATGCCATTCCATGCCCAGCGTTTCAAAACCGTCACAAATCCATTTCGGAGGTCAAGTTTCATTCGACCGAATCTCTCAAATTCACCTCCACATAATCAGCCGGCTGACCGCCGTCGTCTCGTGGAACGTTGACGATATTGGGATACGTATACATCCCCACGCGCATCACGTACAGGCCGGCCGGCGCGTTTGCAGGAAGTATGTACGGCCCAAACCGTGCGATCACGATGTCGCCGGCTCGCCGGGAAGCGGAAGGCAGAACCGGCGCGTCCACCTGTGCATAACGCTGCCCGTCAGGCCCGATCAGGTGAGTGAACCAGTGATAGTCGGTCTGCTCTGGCGCCCGTTCAACTCGAAAACACAGCTCGACCCAGCCTCCCGAGCCGCGCCATTCGCCGGAACGCTCCACGCTCAACAGAGCGACCCCATTCGCCCAGCGCCCCAACGCGCGCCCACCGCCGCACGGCCAGGCCCCATCTGTCTGTCCCGGCCATTCCCCTACCCTCGCCGAGGCATCGCCACGGCGCAGCGGGACGACGGACGTTTCCCGGCGCAGCGGCGTTCGCCCGACTGCCTCACCTGGAAGTGTCACGCCCTGCGGCGAATAAATCACAACCACGGCCACATCGCGCGGATATGCTTCCGTCGCTCGTGTCAAATCGACAAAGCGGCGCGGCACATCCGGCGGGAGCAGCACGTCGAAGACGGCGGGCGCTTCGTGTGTGCGAGGATCGTCGCCTTCGGCGTAAATGAGCACTTCTGAGCCATTCAGGCCCTGGCTGACGGCAGTCGCGTCGGCCGCAATCTGCGCCAACGTTCCGACCGGCGTGCCGAAACCGCCCGGCGTGGCGCGCTCGGCGACGAACTGCCGCAGCGCCAGCGACTGCACCACCTGCAGACAGGCGATGACCACAACGAGCGCAATGAACACCCACCGTCCGGCTGAAGCGATGATCGGCCCGCCGCGAGAGGAGGCGTGCGACGCCTCTCGGGACGAGTCCGCACGAATTCGTAGTGACGACTTCAGTCGTCCGAACAACGCAGCGACTAAAGTCGCCACCACAAGCCCAATCCGTGATCGACTGAGTCTGATGTGCAACATGCCAACCAACAAATACGGCGCCGGGTTCAGGACGATGAAATAATGGACGAAGATGGGCAGGCTGTGGCGCGTCTGAAGCAGCACCGGCAGCGCCAGCCACGTCAGCATCATGAACGACGCCGCCGCAGACTCCTCGAGCGCGCGGCGGGGCGCGGCGCGAATCCCGTCGACCAGCGCAATCGCCGCGCCGGCGACGACCAGAGCGCCAACACCTGCGACGAGCACGAAGGCGGTCTCGCCTCCCGGAACGCTGCCCAGGTAGTTTGTGAATTCCTGCGGTCCGGCCAACGAGTGAATCTCCTGGCCGGTGACCATCAACCATGCCAGGCGCAACGCCTCGCCGTCGACGACCGGCGCTCCCTGCGCGACGAGCAGCAGGCGATTGAGATTCGGCGCTCCATTCAAAGCATCGGCGATGACGAACGGCGCGAACGTCGCGGCGAAGAGCGCTGCCGCGGCCAGCGCGGGCCTCCACTGCAAGCGCCGGGCGAAGACGATCATCCAGGCCAGCGTCACCGGCAGCAGCCACAACCCGGAGTAATGCACGTGAATGCACGCCGCGAGCGCCAGCCAGTGGCCGAGCACAGCGCGCGGCCGGCGCCGCACGAAGGCCAGCCAGCCAGTCCACGCCCAGAGGAGTACCAGCGGCGGCAGCAGATTCTGCGCCCATATCTTGCGCGAGTGAATGACCGCCCAGGGCGCGACGGCGAACAGAAGCGTCGCCAGGAGGGCCGCTGTCCAAATGTCGCCGGCATGGCCGGATCCCGGCTGCCCATATAACGATAACCACGTCTTCGCCAGCGCGAAGCATCCGGCCACGGCGATCACGTTCAGGAGCGCAACAAACCCGGTGGCGACGATGGGACTGGAGGAGACTGCATAGGGGATCGCTATCAGCCAGGCGGCCAGCGGCAGGTTCGGGATGCCGGTCGACGAACCGATGCCGACGAGGGGGAGCTCCACGCCACGCGCCAGATTAAGCGACAACCGCGACAGGTTCGCCTCGTCGAGCTTGAACTCGGTCCATTCGAGGTGGTTCAGCCGCAGGTACGCAGCCAGCAGCAAGACGCCGATGATAATTAGCGGCGCGAGCCGTCTCATTCTCACATCAATACGATCCACGGCGTGCGCCCTCCACAGCGCGTGTGTGTGCGGTCCGACCACGACCCGACGAGCCGATCGTTGATCGCGTTCCAGATGCCGTAGAGCGCCCAGCCTGTGCCGATCAGAGCAGCCGAAAGGCCGCGCCGTTTCAACTCGTCTGCAGCGTGCGGATGACCCGGTCGCACAGATCATCGCTGATCCACACGTCGGGTCGAGCCTTAAGGGCGTTTACCAAATCAATGGATTGCTGGCGCGTGAGGTGCTTCTGTTGATAGGCGGTGACGACCACACCAAGTGTGCCCTTAACAGCGGCCGGTGCCCCCGACGCCGCGAAGTTGGCCAGGGCTGCGCGTCGCGCCACAAGGTCGTCAACAAGCAGCCAGTCCGCGCGCAGTTCGATGGCCAGACGAATGCTCTCATCTTCGCCACGGTGTAGAAGTGATAGGGTTGGGAGGGAGGCTAGCTTCGGGGTGCGCACTTGAAAGCGGCCGCTGGTGAAGGCGGCGCTCAAAATCTCAGCGTCCGGCGCCGCTTGGGCCAGCCCTGCAGTGACTGCTTCGGTGAACACGGCTGGTGACGTAATGACCTGCCGATATAGCTGAGTCAGCAGATCAACAGCGTTGACTTTCGCCAGCGCTACCAGGGGACCTGTATCGGCGACGGCGATCACAAACTGGCAGCCTGGTCAAGCGAGAGCGGGTCTGTGGTCTGGTCAGGATCGACTGGGGGCTTCAAGCCGTAAGCGTAAGCCAGGGGGATGATCTCGCGCAGCGAGACACCGGCCTGCTCGGCTGCGTAGGCCAGCGTGCCACGTCCGCGCCGGTAGTCTTCCAACGCCTCGCGGATCCGCCACTGCCGGAGCCCGAGCTCCAGAACCTGCGCTCGCGTTACCGGATCGGGTGGGAGTTGCTCGATAGTTTCAGGGGAAGCAGGAATGGTCACATAAGTGACTTGCGTAGACATAGTAATACTCCTCCAGGAGTTATTCTAGCACGCGGTCAGAGGCCAGTCAACTAATATCTTGAGCATTTGTTTCATGCGCAGATGCTCCTGTGTCCGGCGAGCATCGCGTCAAACAACCAGCCGCCGGAGAACCGAGCGTCGCAGCCCCCACGTGTCGCCGTGCCGCGCATGCGCGATCCAGGCCAGCACCGAGGCGCGAAACGCGTCGAGCGGCAGAAGGCCAGCGTGTACCTGGTTGCGTCTCTGCGTCAGGCGGCGCGCAGCATAGACGACCTTGCGGCGCTTGAGGCGGCGGTGCGTCGGATACATCGTGAAACCGAGGAACGGAACACCTTCGGAAGCCGGACGCGGCTGGGGCTGCGCTCCATGCGCCGTGAGGCGCAACTGCGCCAGGAAGGCCACCGATGCAGCATGCCACTCACGCAGGCGTGACACGCCGTCGTCGGGCGGCGAAAGTTCTCGCGCAGCCAGGCGTGCTGCTCGTCCGTCAAGCCCTCAAGCGCCGCGTGCCAGTGCAGGTCGGCGAGGTCGAGCGCCGGATCGCCCCACCCGCTGTCCTCCCAATCGACACAGGGCATTGTTCGCGCCGCCCCTGTTGCGGCGCACCGTCACGCCGTTCTCAGAATGCACGTCCTTTCCGGCCGCGTGCACGGCGACGACCGATTGCGGCCAGTCTGTCAACCCACTCACCCTTCTCTTTTCACCGATTTATTGGGTTGCCAGCCTGGCATCCGTTTATTCGATGCTTATCCTATTAGGGTAATATGGTAGCGAGCCAACCGATGGGGTAGACTGTGCCTGGTGAGCAGTCAACGGCCAGCCTAGCCCCATCGGAGACTCACTTGGGGAAACACGACCCTGCCTATCCAGCGCCGCGAGCGCCAGCAA
>DATEUJ010000211.1:0-120546 GCA_035283185.1 Anaerolineae bacterium
CGGACATCGACACGGGAGGTCTGTCTGACAGTGTACATCGGAATGACTGGAGTCAAGCCAAACATGACGTGTGTTTTCTGGACGAGGCGGATAAGGCTACGGTGTTCCAGTCGCTTCGCACCTCACCGTTGCCAGTGACGCACGTACCGGTAGGAGACTGCTGGCAGAACAGCAGGTGATGTCTCCTGATGGAGCATCACAGCACCATCTACGACTTCGTGTCGCAGCGACCGTAACTTAGCCAGCGCGCTGCACACTACGGGTGTATGACTTGCTGAGGGCGCGCACTGTGTCGCGTGGCAGATCCACCAGGACAAAGTACTCCGCCGGGTAGAGATAGTCTTCGCCACTCTCATCGACAACGCGCAGGTCTCCGTGCCGCTCAGCCTCCTTATCCAGGAGCATGCGATAGACCTTGCCGCATCACCTACAGCGCCGTGAGTGTTTGCGAGTGTGTGGCCGTCAATGCCGTGGCGGTAGGCGCGTCGGCTTCACCCGCGTGTTGGGCGCGTTTTCGCCTTTGATCACTGCACGTCGGCGTGTGGTAGCCTTTGCCCTTCGACCAGCCAGCCAGCGATTGAGGGATTTCCTGCTCTCACCACTCCGCCGCCCAGCCAGCAACCCTTCAATGCCAATATGCTCATCCAAGTCCGGCCACTCGATGGCATAGCCGTTGCCCAGTAATTGCCAATTCTTGCGTTCTTGGGCAGTTCCATGTACTAGCCGGGGATACCATTCCAATGGGACCACAAGGCGGCGGCCATCCGCCAAGTCTACGGCCAGTTCCTTACTAGAGATGGTGAGGTCCACCACGGCCGGTTCGACCTCAAGGACTAAAGTGCTCATACCCAGCCTCTATCAGCGTCTGCTGGTGCTTCACGACGAGACGTTCGATTCGGTTCAACTCGTGTTCTTTGAATCCCCGATTTCTGGCGAATGGAATCGGGTCGAGCCAGAACTTGGCGATTTGCCGACCTCGTTTGACAGGGTTACTGGCTGACCGATGCTCCGCGCGATGGGCCCGATCGGCGTTTGGCTGGCATGTTGGAGATAAGGGCGCGCAGCACTTTGTTCACCGACTCCGGTGTGGTGAACACCTCGGAGACATCCGGGTCCAACACAACCACGACTCGGCCCTCGTCAACCCGGCCGGCAAAGCGATTGGGGCGTGCCTTGCTGTAGTCGAAGCGATATTCCGGTAGCATATCGTCCGCTGCGGTTCGTCGTGGCTTAGCGCCTGGCGTTTTCTTCATAGTCCTTGCGCTCTCTCTTCGTCGCGGTACGTGCACTGAAGATGCGAATGGTGTCTTGAACGCGCTCTGTGAAGCAGACCAGCAACAGGCGATCGGCTATTGAGTGGCCGACGATGATTTCACGTTTCTCGCTAGCCGAGTGGGCTTCATCATCGAAGATGCATGCGAGCGGATCGTTGAAGACGGTGCTGGCTTCGTCGAAACTGACGCCGTGCTTTTCGAAATTGGCTCCGGCCTTGTCTTTGTCCCACTCGAAGCGCACGCTCATGCAGGTCTGCCGATTGTGCAGAGTCTGAGTCGTTCAGTGGTAATGATACACGCAATCGCCAGCTTTGGAAACTGAGCGGTACTATGACCGGCCTGGGGGAAGGACAAGCGCGCCAACGACGGACTAAGCCTGTTACCTTGATGCTCTACAAAGGGAGGCCGATGGGGGTATGCTTCGCGCAGAACGAGGCGATGACCCATCACCGTCTGCCCGCTTCGCGCCATCGGTGTGCCGTTTCACGGAAGTCATAACCGGGACACAGTCACCCGCGTCCGCCGGCGGGCCTCCGGATCCCCGACACGGGAGGTCTGTCTGACAGTGTACATCGGAATCGACGGGAGTCAAGCCAAACACGACGTGTGTTTTCTGGACGAGGCGGATAAGGCCACAGTGTTCCAGTCGCTTCGCACCTCACCGTTGCCAGCGACGCACGGGCCGGTAGGAGACTGCTGGCAGAACAGCCGGTGATGTCTCTTGATGGAGCATTACAGCACCATCTACGGCTTCGTGCCGCAGCGACTGTAACTGGGCCGCCTGTCTGCGAAAGACCTCTGTGGAGCAAGACGCCTTCGTTACGCCTTCGCTGTGCTGCGCTTCTTGCCGTTCGGAATCTTGGTCAATTCGATAACGAGGCGCAAGGCCTCATTCACGGCTTCCTCGTTCGGAAACGCTTTCGCCACATCCGGATCGAGCGGGACCAAATTCGTGCCAGCCCGAAAGCGTTCCGCGTACTTTCCCCGAACACCGCCCTTGAGCAGTTTCCGAAGGTCGTACTCTGGCCGCAGTTCGTCATCCAGTTCGGTCTTGGACTTCTTCTTCATAGGCTTCTCTTTCCGTGGGCGGTCGAATGATCCGGATCGGGAATCGTTACGCCGAGTGGGTCGCTGAAAACCGTTGCGGCTTCCTGGAAAGTGACTTTGTGCCTGCGTAGATTGATGGCGGCCTTCTTCGGGTCCCACTCGAATATTATGCGCTAAGTGTAGCCGCTTTTGCGCTGTGCGTCCAGCGGCTTTTGAGTGAGAGGGCGGAGGCCACCCAACGGTATGCGCATCAGCCGTCGCTTCGCACCTCACCGTTGCCGGTGACGCGCGGGCGGGTAGGAGACTGCTGGCAGAACAGCAGGTGATGTCTCCCCATGGAGCATCACGGCTACATCTACGGCTTCGTGTCGCAACGACCGTAACTGGGCGGCACTGTAATGAGGAGGCTTCACCACAGGCGAGCTACTGCATAAGCATCGAAGGCCGTATCGCCGCTGAGCAATGGCATCTGCTCAATCTGCGCTTGTGCGATCAGGAGCCGGTCAAATGGATCACGATGGTGAAACGGTAAGGTTGTGACCACTGCCACATGCGGGAGTTGAATGGGCAGCGTGGGATCTTCAATGAGGGTGCGGGCTGGGCGGCTGAGTTGAGAACTTCCGGCGATGAACCACAGGAAGCTGTGGGTATCCAGAAGCAAATTCATTGCATGTACTCGGTGAAGTCAGGTAGGGGAGCATCAAAATCCTCAGCCACGACTACAAAGCCGGCCGCGCTGCCAAACTGGGCGTGGCGTTTGGCGGGCGTAATTGCGATCAGTTGCACGACCGGCTGGTCGTTTTGCGCGATGACAATGGTCTCGCCCTTCTTAACGGCTTCCACCAGCTCTGGCAATTGGGTTTGAGCTTCATCCAGTGTGACTTGGCGAGTCATAATACACATTCCCTTCGGCTTAAGTATACACCGATGTCTAAACTGGGCCTACCCTTGGCCCGACCTGGAGATTGGCACTGCCGCTATAACATGGACACGGTCACCCGCGTCCGCCGGTGGGCCTCCGCATCCCCGACACGGGAGGTCTGCATGACAGTGTACATCGGAATCGACGGGAGTCAAGCCCAACATGACGTGTGTTTTCGCGACGCGGCGGATAAGGCTACAGTGTTCCAGCCGCTTCGCACCTCACCGTTGCCAGTGACGCACGGGCCGGTAGGAGACTGCTGGCAGAACAGCAGGGGATGTCTCCTGATGGAGCATCACAGTTGCATCTACGACTTCGTGTCGCAACGACCGTAACTGGGCGGCGTGTTGAAACAAGACCCTGCGGTGTTACGCCTCTATGCCGGTACGGGAGCGACTTGATATTCGATGCGACTCGGCGACGCGACTCGGCGTGATGCATCCAGGATTTCCAGCGAGACGAGATTGCCGGAAGCATCGTAATCCAGTATTACACCAGGCTTATCTTCGTCACTCTCGGCAACCGGGGTCTCCGTAAAAATCACGGTCAGCGTATCGGTTTCGCGGTCATAAACGACCTTCATGAGTCTACCCTCCAATACTTTTCAATCTTGCTGGTGCGATAAACGGTCACGACTTCTGGCGGCTGACGGTCAACGTCCACAAACACGCGAAGCAGGTAGGCTTGGGGTGGTTCCGTCAGCATCACTCGCGATTGAAATACTTCCCGGCCTTCACGTACGGTTATCCTTTGCTCTGGCTTGACGAGAACTTGAGCAACATCGGATTCGCTGATTTGACGACGGGCCATTTCATCTTTAACGTGGTCCGTCAACCGAAACTCTGTGAGGCCGGTGGGCGTCGTCATGACACGATCGATTGTACCGCTAATTCGGTTGCCAGACAAAGGCGTTTTGAGGAAAGACGCTCGTGGTGAGCCAAGATGTCCGCCGCGCGACGTTGCGGTCGCGCCGCCGCGCAAGCGGGAGCCGGAGCGTAACGAAGGCGAGCGCGAGCGGATCCGCAAGCAACCTACACCAATCGCAGAAATACGTCAGGATGCTGTTCGGCAATCCGCAATAAGGCTTCCGCTGGCCCACTCGGTTTACGTCGGCCTTGTTCCCAATCTTGAACCGTTCGCAGGCTCACGCCCATCAAGCCAGCAAACGCCGCTTGGGATAAGCGGAGTTTGGCGCGGATTCTCTGCGGCGGCGCAGGGCGCTTCAGTTTATGGGTTCGCAAGACCCGCTGCCCCGCTTTGTAGGCTTTGATTTCACGGATACCTTCAAGGATTTCCATACCAATGTTGCGCTCAGACGTTTGAATGAACTCCATTTCGGCATTATGCGGCAAAGCCGTAGGATTGACCAGCCCTATCTATGCGATTGGAGAAGTCCGCCCAACGTTGGAGCTAAGCCTGTTACCTTATACTCGACAAGGTGAGGCCGATGGGGTATGCTTCGCGCAGAACCGGGTGATGACCTATCACCGTCTGCCACCCCCATCCGGGACACGGTCACCCGCATCCGCCGATGGGCCTCCGGATCCCCGACACGCGAGGTCTGCATGACAGTGTACATCGGAATCGATTGGAGTCAAGCCCAACACGACGTGTGTTTTCTGGACGCGGCGGACGCGCCGATCGCGCGTGATTCTGCTGCACAACCCGAAAGGCTTCGCCCGCTTCGAGGCGTATCGGCGGCGCCTGGAAACGCAACTCAATCGAAACAGGACAACCTGCCCCGCCTGCTTCATGCAAAAACCACCTTGAGATCAGCCGCCGTATACATGGGCGCGTCTTCATCTTCCATGCCACGCATGGCGAGAGCTAGAGAAAGGTCTGACCAGTCTCTCTCATCTTGCCGCTCTGCCTTGGCGAGAAGATACTCCACGAAGTCAAGCACTTCGATTTGGAACGCCGTCGGTAGCTTTTGAAGGTAGTGCTGAATCTTTTCTGCAATTGCCATCGTGACGTCTCCCGTACGCGCACTCGAATCGTATGCTATTTTACTCCAATTTCGAATAGGGGTACAGGTGTTTGCCTGTGGTAGGCGGCTAACGCCGGAGTTCACCTTGTTACCTTATACTCGACAAAGGAAGGTCGAGGGGGGTATGCTTCGCGCAGAACGGGGTGATGACCCATCACCGTCTGCCCGCTTCGCGCCATCGGCGTGCCACTTCACGAAAGTCATAACCGGGACACGGTCACCCGCGTCCGCCGGTGGGCCTCCGGTTCCCTGACACGGGAGGTCTGTCTGACAGTGTACATCGGGATCGCCTGGAGTCAAGCCCAACGTGACGTGTGTTTTCTGGACGAGGCGGATGAGGCTACATTGTCCCAGTCGCTTCGCACCTCACCGTTGCCCGTGACGCACGGGCGGGTAGGAGGCTGCTGGCAGAACAGCCGGTGATGTCTCCCTATGGAGCATCACAGCACCATCTACGGCTTCGTGTCGCAACGACCGTAACTTGGGCGCGTCTTACCCGTTCAACAGCCCCGACATCTCAAGCACACGTCGCGACCAAGCTGCCGATTGTTCAGCCACCTTCTTGCGCAGGTCTTGATCGGCCCAAATGCGGGCCCAGTTGCGCTGCCAGCGTGCCAACTGAATCTGCAACTCCACCAACTCAGCCGCGGTATTGACCTCCGCTTCCGCCGCCGTCCATTCGATGAAGAACTTGCTTTCAGCAATCATGCTCTCGATTGCATCGTGGCTGGCGTCATGAGCGGCGAAGGACTTGATGCGGCTCAGATTGGCGGCCAGCCCACCCAGGCGGACGGGCAGGTTGTCGCGGAGATAGCGTTCACGAATCGCAGCCCAGTCTTTCATACGCCACCGAGTAGTCGCTGCACCACTTCAGCCACCCGTTCTTGAATGGCCGGGTGGAGTATATCCATTGAAGGGTTGTTCTGGCGAGGACGGATGTTGATCAGGGATTCAAAGGTGACCTGCTGGGCAGCAGGGTTCCAGTCCGCGCCCCAGATGTCTTCCTGATGGCTCCCATCTTCCAACAAGGCGGCTTCACAGTCTGCGTGCATCGCGCCGCCGCCAGCTAGAATGCCGCGCTGAATATCGACGGCCAGCTTGATGTACGTTTCCAGTGCTTGAAGCATATCGGCTATGTGCTGTGGAGTAGCGCGAGAGCGGATGATGTGGATCACGTAAGCCCCATCTTGAGAGATAGGGCAAGTATACACTGGTTGCGCGCGGTACGCGCACTAACGGATATGGAGTTGAGCCCGTTACCTTATACTCGACACAGGGAGGCCGATGCGGGTATGCTTCGCGCCATCGGCGATCCCGGCCTGGGAACAGAGGACCCCGCATCAGCGGCCGTGCGACGGCCAGCGGCGGACCGTCCCCTCAGGCTTGCCGGGCGGCACTGTCCAAAAGCTTGTCCTGAGCAAAGTCGAAGGACGCGCCACTTCACGAAAGTCATAACAGGGACACAGCCACCCGCGTCCGCCGCTGGGCCTCCGGCCCCGCGACACGGGAGGTCTGTCTGACAGTGTACATCGGAATCGACTGGCGTCAAGCCAAACACGACGTGTGTTTTCCCGATGAAGCGGACGCACCGAATTATCGGTTGACCAGCCTCATCGCCCGCTCCACCACATTCTCCACTGTGAACCCCAGTTTCTTGGCGATCACCTGGTACGGCGCCGAGGCGCCGAAACGCTCCAGGCTCAGCACGTCGCCGTGCTCGGTGACGTACTTGTGCCAGCCCTGCGCCACGCCGATCTCGACCGCCAGCCGCCTGCGCACCATCGGGTCGAGCACGCTGTCACGATAGTCCTGCGGCTGCGCGTCGAACAACTCCCAGCACGGCAGGCTCACCACGCGCGCTTTGATTCCACGCCGGGCCAGCTCCTCCACCGCGCCGACGCACAACTGCACTTCTGAGCCGGTGCCGATCAGGATGACGTCCGGCTTGCCGCCGGCGTCGATCAGCACGTAGCCGCCGTGGCGCAGGCCTTCGGCGGACGCCATCTTCGAGCGGTCGAGCGCCGGCACAACCTGCCGTGTGAGCGCGAGCGCGACCGGCCCGTGCTTGTGCTCGACGGCGACCTTCCAGGCAACCGCCGTCTCGTTCGGATCGGCAGGGCGGATGAACAACAGATTCGGGATCGCGCGCAGCGCCGCGTAATGCTCGACCGGCTGGTGCGTCGGCCCGTCTTCGCCGAGCAAGACGCTGTCGTGCGTGAAGACGTAGATCACGTGACTCTCCGACAACGCGGCCAGCCGGATCGCCGGGCGCATGTAGTCGCTGAACTGCAAGAAAGTCGCGGCGAACGGGATGAGACCGCCGTGCAGCGCCATGCCCGTGGCGATGCCGGCCATCGCGTGCTCGCGCACGCCGAAGGCGATGTTTCGGCCGGCGTAGCTCACACCGCCGCCGACCAGCCCCTGCGCGCCGTCGAGCGGCGTGTCCGGATGCATGAAGTCGCCCATGCCTTTGAGCGCGGTGTTCGTCGAGGGGTTGAGATCGGCCGAGCCGCCGATCAGCGTCGGGATCTTAGCGGCTATCGCGTTCAGCACTCTGCCGGACGCGACGCGCGTGGCGATCGGCTTCCCTGCACTCGTGGCATCGCCACGGGTGTCGCTCGGTGAGAACGACGGCACGTCCGCATCCCAGCCCGCCGGCAGATCGCCCTTGATGGCGGTCTGTAATTCGGAGGCAAGCTCGGGATACTCGCGTGCGTAGGCGTCCCACTTGGCCTGCCACTCGCTCTGCGCCGACCTGCCTCGATCGATCGCCGCGCGGAAATGCTCGAGCGCCTCGCCCGGAATATAGAAGGGCGGATCGACCGGCCAGCCGAGATTCTGCTTCGTCAGCTTCACTTCCTCCAGCCCGAGCGGTGAGCCGTGGACTTCGAACGTGTTTTGCTTGTTGGGCGAACCGTAGCCGATGGTGCTGCGCACCATGATCAGCGAGGGGCGATCGCGCGCGGCCTGCGCGGCGCGAATCGCGCTTTCGATCGCGGCCAGATCGTTGGCATCGCCTACGCGCTGCACGTGCCAGCCATACGCCTCGAACCGCCTGCCAACGTCTTCCGTAAACGTAATATTCGTGCTTCCGGCGAGCGAGATGCGGTTGTCATCGTACAGATAGATCAACTTGCCCAGCCGCCAATGCCCGGCGAGCGAGGCGGCTTCGGATGCCACACCCTCCATCAGATCGCCGTCGCTCACGATGCCGTAGGTGGTGTGGTCGATCATGTTGTAGCTGGGCCTGTTATATCGCGCGGCGAGGTGCGCCTCCGCAAGCGCCATGCCGACGCCGTTGCCGAAGCCCTGGCCCAGCGGGCCGGTCGTCGTCTCGACGCCGGGCGCGAGACCATACTCGGGATGGCCGGGCGTCATGCTGCCCCACTGCCGGAAGTTCTGCAGCTCGCTCAGCGGCAGATCGTAGCCGGTGAGGTGCAGGAGCGAGTACAGCAGCATCGATCCGTGGCCGGCGGATAGCACCAGGCGGTCACGGTTGAACCACTTCGGATCGGCCGGGTTGTAACGCATGATGCGCGTGAAGAGAACGTATCCAACCGGGGCCGCGCCGAGCGGCAGGCCGGGATGGCCGGAGTTCGCTCTCTGCACGGCGTCGATCGAGAGCGTGCGAATGGTGTTGACGCAGAGTTGATCGAGTTCCGTCGATGTCACTGCTGGGCCTCCCTAAGAATTTCCTGGAGTTTAGAGCTCGCTCCCGTTGGATTGGCAAATCCAGCGGATAGGCGTGGATTTGGCAATCCACGCCGAGCAATTGTGTAAGGACTTTAAACTCTAGAATTCATGAAGCGCATTATACTTCGATTCGCGCGCGGGCTGCGAGCGGCACTGATCGACATCGGGGATTCAGCAGATTGTGTTTCAAGAGGCAGCAGAGGCAGGCACGTGATGCGTGATTGCGTGATTATGTGATAACGTGAGGTGTGGAATGTCGTCCGTGGTTGAGCAGTTCTACGATGAAAACACGCAGCGCGAGTGGGAACGTCTCGACCGCCACCGCACCGAGTTCGCCGTGACGCTGCGCGCGATGCGGGAGTATCTCCCCGGCCTCCGGCGCGCGTGATCGACATCGGTGGCGGGCCGGGGCGCTACGCGATCGCCTTGACGCAGGGCGGATACTCCGCCACGCTCGTCGATCTGTCGCAGGGCTGCCTCAACTTCGCGAAGAGCAAGGCGCGGGAGGCCGGGGTCGATCTGACTGATGTCGTTCAGGCTGATGCAGTCGATCTGGCCGGAGTTGCGGCGTGCGCATACGACGCCGCGCTGCTCCAGGGACCGCTGTATCACCTGATCGAGGAGGCCGATCGGCTCAGAGCCGTGCGCGAAGCGGCGCGCGTGCTTCGGCCGGGCGGGCCGATCTTCGCAGCCATCATCACGCGCTACGCGCCGATTCGCTGGGCGGCCAAGAACGAGCCGTCTTACGTCGTCGAAGACCGCGAAGGACTCGAGCGCATCATGGACACCGGCGTAAATCTCGCCCGGCCCGGCGGCGGCTTCACGAACGCCTATTTCATGCGCCCGTCCGAATTGGCGCCGCTCATGGAACAGGCCGGCTTCGAGACGCTCGACCTGATTGCCTGCGAAGGCATCGCCAGCATGATCGAAGATCGGCTCAACCAAGTGACCGGCGACGTGTGGGAGACCTGGGTCGACCTAAACTATCGGCTGGGTAGGGATCCGGCGGTGCACGGCGCGGCCGAGCATTTGCTCTACGTCGGCAGGAAGAAATGAGGGGGATTGTGCCTCACCCCCTTCCCCCTCTCCTGACGACAGCCGTTTCGTCGTCAGGAGAGGGGCCGGGGGTGAGGTTTCAGCGCGCCGATCACAAACTCGCCACAGAAATGTACCGGCACCAGGTGTGCACGCAAAACATGTCAGGTGGCTCACCGCCCGCGTCCCCGCGGGCGGCCAACCGCGAGGACGCGGCTTGGCGAGCACTGTAACGACTGACAACATTGGCGTGCACACGGCACCAGAGTACGTTTGACATGCGCATGCCACTTCAACTAAAATCTCAGCATTGATACCGGCGAGAAAGCAGATTCCGCAGGAGGAAAGAACCATGCAACCGACGCTCAAGTGGATCACTCTGTTGGTGATTGCCGTTCTCGCGCTTGCCAACGTCGCCGCCCGGCCACAGGCGACCACGCTGCGTGGCATGGTGTTTAGCGATGCCAACAAGAACGGCAAGCTCGACGCGGGCGAGACCGGCCTGGTCGACGTGCGTGTCCAGGTGTCCACGCCCGATCAGAGCTTCGTCCACGAATACCGCACGGGCAGCGATGGCACGTACGGGCCGGTGCTCAGCGAAGGCACCTTCACCGTGCGCATCTTTCCACCCGAAGGCTGGTCGGTGACGACCAAGGACTCCTACACAGTGTTCGTCCAGCACGGCACTGCTGTCGTGGGTCTCGACTTCGGGATTGTGCAGGGGACCGCGCCGAGTAAACCGTCGACGGGCAGTTCCGGCGCGCCGGGCACGCTGCCTGTGACCGGCGGCGAGCAAGCGGACGACGTGAGCGCCGACCTGTGGTCCGCCCTCGGCCTGTGGCTGGTGGTCGGCGGCGCGGCGTTCCTTGGGTTAACTGCGCTCGCACCCCGGGTGCGCCGCAAATAGCCATACTGCCTGCGCGTGTAGACCCGCGCGATAGACCTGGCAGGTCTCTTGCGCCGGCATGGGCCGTGCGCTGTATCGTCAAGACCTGCCAGGTCTGCCCCGAGTTATCGCTCCGCTCGCGCGATCTTCGCGAGCCGTTGCATCATCCGGTCGAGTTGCTCCTCTTCGAGCGCGGCGAACGGCCGCCCATAATTGCGGTCGGTGTCTGCCTCGATGCCCTCGCGCACCTGGCGTCCCGTCCGGCTCAGCCGGTACCGGCCGGCGCGCTGAGTCACTTCGCCGCTCGAATGCAGGGCCGAGAGCGCCGAGACGAAGTCCTTGTCGTCCAGCCGTGAAGCCGCCTGGCGCAGCTCGTCGTGCGCTATCCCTTCCTCGACCTGAAGCAGCGCCGTGCTCAGCTCGATACGCGGGCCGGTGTAACCTGCCTCGCGCCAGGCAGCGATGTGCGAATCGTCGCGATAGATCAACAGGCCGACCAGCCGCCGCTCGATGTGCACCCAGATCGAATCGGAATCCGGCAGCACACTGTGCGCCGCGTTCAGGATTGGGACCGGCACATCGCTCTGGCGCAGGGCGGCAGTGTACATGCGGTCGACCCATTCGTGCAGCGCCGCCGCCTCTTCGCCCGGCAGCGCGTCCACTCGCGCCACGTACGAGAAATACTCGTCGTACACCCCGGTGATCGCCTTGTGCGCAGGCTTGGCCAGGCGGTAACGGCCCTCGCCGGCGCGCTCGACCTCCTTCTTTTGCGCCAGGGCCTCGAGCGCGTCCTGGTATTTCGATACAGACGTATAAGGCCCGAACGTTGCGAAGTCGCCCGGCGTGGCGCTGCCCGGAAAGTAGCGGAAGCGCGTCATCAGCCAGAACTCGACGCGGTCCAGCCTGCGACTCTCGACGAAGCGGCGAAAGATGCCGCCGTCGTCTTGCAAGCGCGACACGGCTTCCGATAGGCGATGGTGGACTTCGGCAGGCGCCAGGCGCATGGGATTCCTCGGGTGCGACGGCGATTATAGGCCGGTCAGGTCGGAATGCAAACTGTGCTACACTTGCCGCGTGGACCTCTCGACCATCACCTGGGAGAATCACCGTTGATTATCCATACACTCGATCTGAACTTCCTCGACACCTCTCATGCGATCGCGGCCTATCTGATCGTCGGCCCGGAAGGGCCGGTGCTGGTGGAGACCGGCCCCGGCTCTACGCGCGAGAACCTCGCAGCGCGTCTGGCCGAACAGGGCTACGCGCCGGCCGACATCCGGCACGTGCTGGTCACGCACATTCACCTCGATCACGCCGGAGCGGCAGGCTGGCTGGCGCAGCACGGCGCGCAGATCTACGTGCATCAAGTCGGCGCACCACATCTCGTCGATCCGTCGAAACTGCTCAATAGCGCCCGGCGCATCTACGGCGACTTGATGGATACGCTGTGGGGGGAAACGCTGCCCGTCCCCGACGGGCGCGTGACACCGCTCACCGACCGTCAGACGATCCATGTGGCGGGGCTAACCTTCACCGCGCTCGACTCACCGGGGCACGCCTATCATCACCACACGTTCCGGCTGGGGAATATCGCCTTCGCCGGCGACGCGGCGGGCATTCGCCGGCCGGGCCACTCGCTGATCTTCCTGCCTTCCCCGCCTCCCGAATTCGATCTGGAGGCGTGGCAGCGTAGCCTCGCCCGGCTCTCAGGTGAGAACTTCGAGACGATCTACCCGACTCACTTCGGCCGTATCGACGACGTGCGCGAACACCTGAAGAAGTTCAATGTGCTGCTCGACGAAGCGGCCGAGTTCGTGCGGATACGGATGCAAGCCGGCGCCAAGCGTGACGACATCGTGCAGCAGTACGTCGACTGGAACCGCGAGCGCGCGAAAGCAGAGGGGATCTCTTCGGAAGTGTTTCAGAAATACGAGGTCACGAACCCGTTATTCATGTCGGTAGACGGCATGCTGCGGTACTGGCGTAAGACGTCGCCGAGTGTATTTGGGCTATAATGTGATCCTTAGACAGGGTGATCGGATATGCCTTTGCCCGACTGGAACGAATCCGGCGATTTGCCGACAGGAATCCATGCTGCTTCGTTGAAGGAGGTCATCGCTCGATTTGGAACAGGTTCTGTGCAGCGCTTGCAAGTTGTAGACCGCTTGCGCCGTATCTACAGCCTTGCACTGGGAACGGGACAACTGGCAAGGTTCATAATCTTCGGCTCTTTTGTCACGGACAAGCCAGATCCCAACGACGTGGATATCTTTCTGCTGATGGAAGACTCGTTTGACGCGGCCCAGCTTGTCGATGAAGCTGCCATCTTGTTCGATCATCTGGCAGCTCAGAGTTACTTTGGCGCAAGCATCTTTTGGGTGCGCCGTCTCGCTGCACTTGGGGGCGAGGCCGCTACCATCGAGCATTGGCAGATCAAGCGAGGCGGTGATCGGAGAGGTATTGTGGAGGTGCTCAAGTGATAAAGTCAGATCGGGAACTGCGCGCCACACTGGAGCGGATTGCTCATTTTCAGGAGCAAATAGCTTATTTGCGGCGCATGGAGGCGAATCCGGTCAATTACCGGCTCGCCGTCTCGGGGTTTCTGGCCGAGATCGATCGAATGAACCTGGAAGTGCGCGAGTATCTATCGTTGCTGCCCAGTGAACTGGAAGCGGCAACAATACCGGCGTAGAAGGTCGTTGGAGGACTCCTAACAGGCTCTAGAGAATTCGGGAGGCGGGGGAATAGGATCCTCCGCCTCCGCTGTTGTGAAGGCGCGACAAAAACGAGCAGGGCGGTTCACGAAGGGGCTATACCCACCCGCGCAGCTTCATCGCCTCGGCGACGCGGCTCACCGCCACCAGATACGCCGCGAGCCGATTGTGAACCTGATGCTCCTGGGCGGCCTTGTGCACCGCGTGGAACGCAGTCGTCATCTCTTTGTCCAGTCGGTCGTGGACGGTGTCCAGGTCCCAGTAATACCCGTAGGAGTTTTGCACCATCTCGAAGTACGACACGGTCACGCCGCCCGCGTTGCACAGGAAATCGGGAATCACGTATACGCCGTTCTTGTGCAGGATCTCGTCAGCCTCGGGCGTCGTCGGGCCGTTGGCCAGCTCGGCCACGATCTTGGCCTTGATCCGACCTGCATTAGCGCCGGTGATCTGGTTCTCCAGCGCAGAGGGGAATAGCACGATCACATCCAGTTCGAGCAGCGCTTCGTTGGAGATGCTCTGCGCGCCGGGGAAGCCGACGACCGAGCCGGTCTTCTCCTTGTGCTCGATCAGGCGATAGGGGTCCATGCCGTGCGGGTTATACACCCCCCCGCGCGAGTCCGACACGGCGACGATATTGCAGCCCAGCAGCTCCTGCGACAACGTCGCCGCGTACTGCCCGGCGTTCCCGAAGCCCTGAATGGCCACCGGCGCGCCCTTGAGGCTAATCTCCAGCGCCTCGGCGGCTTCGCGCGTGGTGGTCATGCCGCCGCGCGCGGTCGCGTCGTTGCGCCCGGCCGAGCCGCCCAGCGCCAGTGGCTTGCCGGTGATCACGCCGAACTCGTTGTAGCCCTTGATGAACGAGTATTCGTCCATCATCCAGGCCATGATCTGCGGCGTGGTGTAGACGTCGGGGGCGGGCACGTCTTTCTCCAGGCCGATGATACGCCCCACCTGGCGGATGTATGCGCGGCTCAATCGCTCCAATTCGCCGAGCGACAGCTCCTTCGGGTTGCAGATGACGCCGCCTTTGCCGCCGCCCAGTGGAATGTCGACCACCGCCGTCTTCCACGTCATCCACGCCGCCAGGGCGCGGACCGTGTCGATCGTCTCGTCGGGGTGAAAGCGGATACCGCCCTTGCACGGCCCGCGCGCGTCATTATATTGGACGCGGAAGCCATGGAACACTTTCACACTGCCGTTATCCATCTTGACCGGCAGCGTCACATGCAATTCGCGCAGCGGCCAGCGCAGCATCTGGTGCGCGGCGCTGTCCAGCTCGAGAATGCGGGCTGCTTCATCGAGCTGGCGCTGCGCAATCATGAATGGGTTAACACTTGAGTCGGTGGATGACACACCCACGGCGTGATAGTCCACCGTTTCGAGGCTGGTTGGGCCTTCGTGTGGCATCAGCATAGATCGCTTCTCCTGGAAACTTGATAGAACTGTATCAGCGTAGACGCAGATCGCGGAGAGAGTTGGCGGTTATGGGGGTAGACGCCGATCTTCCACGAGGTGGATGAGCCTACGGACATAACCCTCACGAAGATCGTGCGGAGATACACCTCCTTTCGTCAGGGTTGCTTACTGCCCACCCGCATTGAATTGTAAGTGGACACAGCGCGGGCGTCCAGTGATAAACGGCCTACTGCCAGGATGACAGATGGCGACACACGGGTAGTATAAGCCCAAATGCAAGAAGGCGGTAGAGAACCACCCTACCGCCTCCTGCCGACAGGAGAAGCGTCTACGCGCGTCGCCAGACGGGTAATGGCGGCGCGAAGAGGCCCTTGAGCAGTCCGGCGTAGTTCACGCCTCGCCGCATATCGTCGTCGCTGAGCAAGTTTACGTCGAGGATCGACTCGCGCTGCCGGAAGCCGGGTGCAGGCAGATCCTTCAGGCTCGCCGCCAGAGCCCGATCCAGTGAAGCGATGAGGGCCTCCAGCGCAGCCGAAGGCGTGGTAACCCACACCAGCAAGTGCACGCCTACGTCGCGCGGCGGATCTTCGCCGGCCTCGCTGCCCGCGTCGAGCGCGGGATCATAAACGTACACCGCCTGCACATTCTGGTCGTTCGCGGCCAGCACGTTTGCCACACCGGACGCCAGCCCGTACTTGAAGTAATCGAGGAAATCCGGGCGCTCCAGCAGGCCCGCCAGATTGGCGCCTCGCCGGAGTGCGCCGATCTTCTTGCGCGCTTGTGCCAGCGCGTCGTCTCGAATCGTCTCGGCGACTTCCTCCAGGTGCAGCACCTGAGCCGCATTGTGTGTCACTACCGATTGACGGACAAGGTCTTTGATCGTCATATTCAGCCTCCTCGATGATGGTTATGGGAACAGGCCACGCATCTGGATGGCATCTGCCACTCGCTCAACGCCGAGCAGATATGCGGCCGAACGCAGGTCCAATCTGCGCGCCTGGGCAAGCGACCACACTTCGTCGAAGGCGCGGCGCATGGCTTTGCCCAGTTGTGAGCGCACTTCGTCCATGCCCCAGAAGAACGCCTGCAAGTCCTGCACCCACTCGAAGTACGATACGATGACGCCGCCGGCGTTGGCCAGGATGTCCGGCACGACGATGATGCCGCGGTCGTGCAATATCTGGTCGGCCTCGAAGGTCGTCGGCCCGTTGGCGCCTTCGACGATCGCCCTGGCCTGAATCCGGTCGGCGTTATGGATCGTAATTTGATCTTCGAGCGCAGCGGGGATCAGTACATCCACATCCAGCGTGAGCAGCTCAGCATTGGTGAGAGGCTCGGCGTGGCCGTCGGCCCCGTAGCCCGCGAGCAGACGCTTGGGGTTGTTGCGGACGTGGTGCGCGATGGCCGCCAGGTCAAGACCTTTCGGGTTGTAGAGTCCGCCGCTTACATCGCTCACGGCGACGATCACGCAGCCGTATTCGTTGGCGAGAATGCGGGCGGCGTGCTGGCCGACATTCCCGAATCCCTGGACGGCGACGCGCAGCCCATTCGGATCGCGTCCCTGGCGGCGAAGCATCTCGACGGTGGCGACCGCGACGCCGCGCCCAGTCGCCTCGGCCCGGCCCAGGGAGCCGCCGAGGGCGATCGGCTTGCCCGTCGTTATCTCGGTGACCCAGTGGCCTTCCAGCATAGAGATGGTATCCGCCAGCCAGGCCATCGTTCGCTCGCTGGTGTTCACGTCGGGTGCAGGGATGTCGCGCTTGCCGCCCAACAGGGGAAGGATCATGGCCGCGTAGCGACGGGTCAGTCGCTCGAGTTCAGGCTCGGACAGCTGAGCCGGGTCGACGGCCACGCCGCCTTTGGCGCCGCCAAAGGGCAGATTGGCGACGGCGCACTTGAGCGTCATCAGCATGGCCAGGGCGCGCACCTCGTCCATGTCCACGCCCGGGTGGAAGCGAATACCGCCCTTGCACGGCCCGCGCGCCGAAGAGTGCTGGACGCGGTAACCGGTGAAAACCGCAATGTCGCCCTCGTCGCGCCGGATCGGTATCGATACGGTCAGTTCGCGCTCGGGCTGGCGCATAATGGCCCGCAGCCCCTCTTCAAGCCCCAGCCGGTCGAAGGCCGCCTCGAGTTGGGCGAGCGCCGTGGCAAGCATCCCACCTGGGACGGGTGCGGCTGCAACTGAATGCTCCTGAGTCAGATCTGTGAATATCATGGGCGTCCTCGATTCGATGTTCCCTGCCTATTCACCATACCATGCGCGCGATGAAAAACGAATAGGAATGACTCTGCAGCGCATGAAAAAGGCATGAAAAAACTCCCGAAGGCTCGGAATCTTCGGGAGGTGTGTGGAGAGGTCAGGCTGCTGGATTCTCGGAGCAGACCAGCATGTAGCCCACGCCCGGATGCGTCACGATGAGCTTCGGGTTGGAGGGGTCGGCTTCGAGCTTCTGGCGGAGGTAACGAATGTAGGCGCGCAGGTAGTCCAGATCGTCGCGGTATTCCGAACCCCACACGGCGGTGAGCAGTTGCGCATGGAGCAACACCTGGTCGCGGTGCCTGGCGAGTTCGTGCAGCAGATTGTATTCGGTGCGGGTCAGGTGGACTTCGCGGTCGTCGACCGTGACGCGGCGGCGGGCCAGGTCGATCCGCAAATTGCCGCAGATGATCTCCGCTTCGGTAAGCGCGACCGGCTCGTGGCGCGCCCGCTTGAGCACCGCACGCACGCGCACCAGCAATTCCTTGGAGCTGAACGGCTTGGTGAGGTAGTCGTCCGCGCCCACGTCGAACCCGCGCAGCAAATCGGACTCGCGGGCTTTGGCCGTGAGCATGATGATCGGCACGCCGGAGAACTCGCGCACGCGGCGGGCCACTTCGTATCCATCGATCGCGCTGGCGAGGACGATGTCCAGCAGAATGAGGTCGGGTTGTTCGAGCGCGACCATCTCGATCGCCGCTTCGCCGCTGCCGGTGGACAGCACCGCATAGCCGGTGGCGGTCAGCACCTCGTGCACCAGCCGGACGAGCTTGGGTTCGTCGTCGACGACGAGGATACGTGTATGGGTCATAGGAAATCTCAGCCGAGACTTCCGAAGTCTGCAAGACTTCGGAAGTCTGGAAAGGGACTACTCGCCGATTTCTGCGCTCAATCCCGTGGTCGGTAGCGAGAAATGCAGCGTCGTGCCTTGTTCGACCTTGCTCTCGGCCCAGATGCGGCCGCCATGCGCCTCGACGATGGCCCGCGCCACCGGCAGGCCCAGGCCGGTGCCGGGCACGTGATAACCCGTCGGCGCTTTCACCCGGAAGTATTTCTCGAACAGTGGGATCAAATCCTCCGGCGAAATACCCACACCCTGATCGGAGATGCTGACGACGATGCGCTGCGCGTCGTGCTCCACTTCGCCCCGAATGATGATCAGTCCGCCGTCCGGCGAATACTTGATGGCGTTATCGACGATATTGCGCAGCACCTGCCGGATGCGGCGCGGGTCGGCATCGACGATCGGGAAGCTCGCTGGAAAGTCGATGATCAGGCGGTGAACCTCGGTGCGGCGCTGCATGTCGTCGGCGACCTCGCGTGCCAGGTGCGGCAGGCGCACCGGCTGCTGCTCGATGACGAGCTGGCCCACGTCGATGAGCGATGAGTCGAGAATGTCGCTGATCATCGTCTGCAGGTTGTCACACTCTTCGTCGATCAGGCGCAGGAACTCGTCGCGTTTCTCGTCGGGCCAGGTGACTTCCTCCAGCAAGAGCGCGGTGGCGTAGCCTTTGATCGACCCTAGCGGCGTGCGCAGCTCGTGCGACAGGGTGGCCATCACTTCTGAGCGCAGCCGATCGGCCTGCTGCGCGTCGCGGATGGCGATGGCTTCCGCTTCCAACCGTGCACGGTCGATCGCCAGTGCGATCAAGTCGGCCAGCGTTTGCACCAAGGGCAGATCGCTGTCGGAGAACTCGGCCGGACCGTGCAGTGTTTCCAGCACCAGCACGCCGTAGCGATGATCGCCAACCTGGAGCGGCGCAGCTACCGCGCCGCGAGGTAGGATATCGGAGCCGAGCGCACGGGCCATCGCCGCGCGGTTGGCCGGCCGCATGTCGGCCATCGCGTTCGCCACGTGGTTCGGTGTCGCGAACAGGCAGGCAGATCCTGCATCGTACACCTTTCCGGTGATCGACTCACCCGCACGCAGACCCATGTCGCGCATCACGGCCAGATCGTAACCGAACGTCGCCTCCGGCCGGAAAATGCCCGCCGACTCATCCCACAACATAAGTGCGCCGAGTTCGGCAGGGCCAAGCACATCGGTGAGCTTATCCATCACCGCGCCGAGCAGCGTCGGCAGGTCGAGCGGGGCGGTGAGCGTCTTGGCGACCTCGGTCAGGGCGTGCAGTTCGCGCGTGCGACGTTCGAGATCGCCAGCATTTACAACGGACACGGGAGAGCCTCGGCAATTTGGATTTCAAGACCATGAGTTGATCCACGATGATTGTACGCAAGCCTACCCGCCAGATCAACAGAGGGATTGTACGGGTTCATTATGATGAATGTCACGCCCGCAGGCGACTGACCTGCTCTAGATCGTCAGGTGTGTTCACGTTCACCAGCGAGCGTAGGTCTGAATCGTGGACGCGGATTTCGTCGGCGTACAGGTACCGCACCCGGGCGTCAGGCAGGAACGCATTGAGCCGCCGGTCGTCACGATCGATGGCCGCCTGGATCATCGGCAGGCAGGTGCGGCGATACACCGCGTGCAGCGGGTGTATATCCAGGTCCTTGGCGCGGTAGCGCTTCACGTCCGCCGCGCTGACCTCGGCGGCGAGCGCGGGAATCACGGCGTCCCAGCCCTCGGCAGCATCGATCATCGCGCGCAGCAGCGCCGGGCTGAGAAACGGCATATCGACGGCGACGGCGACGCCCAGGTCGGTGCGCATCGCTTCCAAGCCGGCGTGCAGGCCGGCCAGCGGCCCGAAGCCGGGAATCGTGTCGGGCACGATGCGAGCGTCGAACCGCGTGTAAGGCGCGAGGTCGTTTGCGACGATGACGATCTCGCCGCACACCTGCCGCAGCGCATCCATCGTGCGCTCGATCAGCGTCCGTCCGTCGAAGAGGACGAACGCTTTGTCCATGCCCATCCGCCGGCTGTGGCCGCCGGCCAGGATGATGCCTGTCGCCGATGTAGCCACATGGTTATTCTACCGCAGTCGCTGGAGAAAGGGATACTGGCTGCGCTCGTGCGCCTGTGGCGTCGCGTGTCCCATCGAGGACCTCAGACAGACGCTCTGGGGAGGTGATATTATAGAAAGCGAATCGTTTGACAGGTAATCCGAATGAGAGTATATTTGTAGTATGAAAGTCAAGACCTCTATCACTCTTTCTGAAGACTTGTTGGCGGCCATTGACAAACGCGCCGGGCAATTCAAGAACCGTTCCGATTTGATCGAAACGGCTCTCTGGGCTTTCATTACCCAGATGGCGCGCGACGAGCAGAACGCCAGGGATCTGGCTATCATCAACCAGCAGGCTGACCGACTCAACCGGGAAGCTGTCGACGTTCTCGCCTATCAGGTTGACCTGTGAAACGCGGCGAGCTATATCGCGTCACCCATCCTTCTGCCCGAGATCCCAAGAAATTCAGGGTCTTCGTCGTCGTCAGCAGGCAAGTGCTGATTGATTCGCGCTTCTCGACGGTGGTCTGCGCCCCGATTTACTCGACACATGATGGTTTATCCACGCAAGTCCGGGTCGGCGTAGATGAAGGCTTAAAACATGAAAGCAGTATTCACTGTGATGAGCTAGTGAGTCTACCCAAGTCGACCCTAACGTATTACGTGGGCACGCTTCCCCCGGAGAAAATCGAGGCTCTCAATCAAGCTCTGTGTATCGCTCTGGACATCCCGGATTGATTCTGGGCGTTCTGGCTGAACCCGGTTGAGCATTCCGATCAAGTCTTAAATGATGGAGTCCCTGTCGGCCGTCGACCAGATTGAATCGCAGTTGAGCATCCCGGACGACCGCGCGATACCGCCTCTTCTGATCGTGCTCGTCGGTCTGCCCGGCACCGGCAAGTCGACGCTGGCGCGCGCGCTGGCGCAGGCTCTGCCGGCGGCCGTCGTCGAGTCGGATTTCGTGCGCAAGCAACTGTTCGATTCGCCGACTCACAGCGGACAGGAGAGCCAGCTCGTGCACAGCGTCTGCCACGCCGTAATCCGGCGGCTGCTGCGGCGCGGCGTTTCGACCGTCAACGACGCGACCAACCTGATCGAATCGCAGCGCGAGTTCTTGTATCACCTCGCCGACCAATGTGATGCGCGCCTGCTCGTCGTGCGCGTCGCCGCATCGGAGCCTGTGATCCGGCGGCGACTCGGGCAGCGGCAGGTGACGCGCTCTCCGCACGATTGGTCGGATGCGGACTGGAGCGTTTACCTGCGCATGCAGCAGAGGCAGGACGCGATCGGCCGTCCCTTCGTGACGGTGAAGATGGACGGGGATGTTACAGAAGCCGTCGGCAAGGTGCTGCGCGCCGCGAGGCAACTACGCTGCTGATGCAACGACCTGGCAGTATATTGCTCCCGCCGGGTGTGTCACCCGGCGGCCAGAAGGCGGGTGAGGTAGTGGCGACTTTAGTCGCTGCCCTAACGACTGAAGTCGTTACTACTATTCGCTCCCGCCAGGTGTGTCACCCGGCGGCCGGAAGGTTGGAGGTCGCAGATCCCTGACGAGCGATAACGATTGTTCCAGGTTCTTCCTCGCTGCCGCCAACCTCGATGCGCGCCGGGATGAACTGCTTGATGACGTGCGCGTTGGTCAGCAGGTGCGGAGTCACGCGGGCGGCGCGGAACTCCGAGCGGCCGGCCGCCAGCGCCATCGGCAAGAGCAGTTGATCGGCCAGGTGCTCGTCGACGGGCGCGCCGCCGGCGTGATGCGCGAGCAGATCGCGGCAGGCTTCGTCGGCGACCTGCTCCGACGGCTTACCCTTCGCCCCGAGCGCCGAGAAGCCGGCCAGGCTGTGCTCGTACTCTGCCACCAGGAACAAGCCCGCGCCCGGAGCGGCGTCTCGCTCGCGCTTCGGCGTGACGTCGGCAGGCAGACCGGCGTCAACCAGCACATTCCGTGCTCGATTGGCGATGCGCTGGGCGATGTGCGCCGGCAGGTTGCAAGCGACGGCTGCGCCCAGGACTCGCTTCAAGTCTCCGCGCTCGAGGAGTGAAAGCGACGCGAGCGCCCTGCTTTCGCCGTCTATGTCGACCGTCATCTGACCGCCTCCGGCAGGATAGAACCCCCAGGCATCTAGACGGCAATCTGCTTTCACACCCATGCGCGCCATCATCGGCAGGTACACATGCGCCAGGTAATCGAACGGCGGGCTCCACGGCACGTGTGTCCCGCCTTTCAGCGTGAGGCGGCTTTCACCCTGGGCTAGGGCAAGCGGCAGTAGAAGCGTTTGCAGCAGCAGCGTGACCGAGCCGGCGCTCCCGCGCCCGGCAGCGCCGGCTACGTCGAAGACGTATGTGCCCGGACGCGGCTTCGAGCCAGGCTGAAAGAGGAGTTCCGTCGATCCGATGGCTGCGCCGTGTACCTCGGCGTCGCATACTTCGGCGAGCGCCAGCACGCCGGTGAGATGCTGCGGCGCGAGGCCCGGGTTACGCCGTCCTGCCCGGATCCGTTCGATGCGCACGGACTGGCCGGTGATCGCGGACAGCGCCAGCGCTGTGCGCAGCACCTGCCCGCCGCCTTCGCCGTAGGAGCCGTCTATCTCGATCACAGGTTCCATCCTGAATCGAATTCTCCCGCCATTTCCCGTTCTCGTCAACGAGGGTATAATCTGCGGGCACGCAACAGAGCGCCCATATGAACGAGCCGCATCCGCTATCCGACGATCGCCGCGCCGAGCTTGACGAAGCGGCGATAATGTTCTTGACGCTGCACAACGTCGAGCGACCGCCCGTGCCGATCGAGGAGATCTTGCGCAACCCGGTCGCCGAGATGTGGCAGCCCGATTTGATCGACCTGTCACATCAATCTTTCGATGCGACCGAGCGCTACAGTGTGCGCCCGACCATCGCCCGTGTGGTTGCGCGCTACGTGGGCGGCACGCGCTGGGCGCGCGAACGGGGCATGGCCGGCGATGCCGGTTTCACCGCCGACGAGGCGCGCTACTTCGCTCGCGCTCTTCTGATGCCGAAGGAGTGGATCGGCGCGCTGCCGGCGAGCGAGCGCACGCCTGCCAGCGTGCGGCTGCGCTTTCACGTTCCGATCGCCGATGCCGCCGGGCGGCTCGCCGAGCTCGAATTGCAGCCGGCTGACTCGCTCGCATCACTGTAACGGAAGTAGTCGCGAGAGGTGACATGCCCATCAGCGCGGACAAACCACTCCAGTGGAAGGCAGACGTGGCCGCGTCGGTCGATCTCTACAACGACTGGTTTATGCGTTTTGGGCCGAAGGCGTATCGGGATACACGGGCGAAGACAACTGAGCGCGTGCAGAAAGCCATTCAGCTGACTGACGAACTGACCGTACTCGGCCCGGAGATTCTGAAAGCTCATCCTTCGATATTGCCGGTCTTGCGCATGTCCACTGCACCGCCCCTAGCCAGGGACAGGCTGGCGGGGTTAGCTTATGTCAGTAGACACCTGATTCAATCTATGGAGGATGATGGCCAGCTTCCCCCGCGTATGCGCGAAGAGGAGCTTGCCTCGCAATTGCAGTCGATCGCCAGGGTCTTGATCAGACTCCTTGACCAGGATCTCTTTCCGTGGCTTGAGCAGAAGACTTTCCCGACAAAAATCGAACGTTATCGCGCATCGACTGTCGTGGCCGATCGCTTGTGCGGCGCTATTTCTGACCCGATCATCCGTAACGCGCAGGAGCAGCGGCAGCTGAATCTCATCGCCAGGTATTTGCGGAAGCGCGGGTATGCCCAAGTATCCGGCGGAACAGCGAAGGTGTTTACGGGTTTGCCTATGGGCACTTTCGCTTTTCGAATGAATGTCACAGCCGGCGTCGAACGAACCGTCAATGTTCCAGTCGATGTCGTCATTCAACCGCACCAACCTCATCCGAGTGGCTTTCCCATCCTCATTGAAGCGAAATCGGCGGGCGATTTCGCCAACACCAACAAGCGGCGCAAAGAAGAGGCAACCAAAGTGAAGCAGTTGCGGGGACGCTACGGAGACAGCCTTCCCTACCTGTTGTTCCTGTGTGGCTATTTTGACGCCGGGTATCTCGGATACGAAGCGGCAGAGGGAATCGACTGGGTTTGGGAGCATCGCATCGAGGATCTAGAGTTGGCTGGAGTATGACACGAAAAGACCTGCAACAGATCGAACTCGAGCGTCAAGCGGAGCAGGCCCGATTAGACGGCCTCAAGACCGCGATGCAGCGAAACGAGATGGGGCAGTATGCTACCCCGTTCCCGCTTGCGCTGAAGATCATGCAATTTGTGAGGGACAATTGGCTCACGGCTGCTAAGGACATCCGCTTCCTTGATCCGGCTGTCGGTACTGGCGCTTTCGTTTCGGCTCTGCTTCACGCATTCGATCGAAAGCACCTCCGAAGTATTACGGGCATCGAACTCGATCCTCAGATCGCGTCCGCCGCCGACAAACTCTGGAGTAAGTGGGGACTTAAGGTGATCGAGGCCGACTTTACGCGGCTGCCATTTCCTGCTTCGCCCGATGCCAATTTTCTCGTCGCGAACCCTCCGTACGTGCGCCACCATCATCTCGATCGGGAAGCGAAGCCATATCTACAGCAAAAAGCACAAGTTTCTGTCGGCTTAAAGGTCAACGGCCTGGCCGGCCTTTACTGCTACTTCTTGTTGATAGCCCATCGCTGGTTGGCGGACGATGGAATTGGCGTATGGCTTATTCCCTCCGAGTTCATGGACGTTAACTATGGAAAGGCCATCAAACGCTACTTAACCGAGCAGGTCACTTTGCACCACGTTCACCGCTTCGATCCGGAAGATGTCCAGTTTGACGATGCTCTGGTTTCCTCGACGGTGCTGATCTTCCAGAAGCGCATACCTTCAGCCCAACATGAGGCGATATTCTCTGTAGGCAGCGAGCTCCGCACGCCCCGCCGATCAAAACATATTCGCCAACAGCAACTTGCAGATGTGAGCAAGTGGACATCGTTGCCGGACATGCCACTACGCTACGTAACTCGCAACGTTGAGAGACTCAACGCGACAATCTGTATCGGGGATTTGTTCGACATTCGGCGTGGTTTGGCAACCGGCGCGAACGAGTTTTTCATCTTGACGCGGCAACTAGCCCGTGAAAAAGGACTACCCGATCGGTTTCTGCGACCGATCTTACCGAGCCCCAGATACTTAACTGATGACGTGATTCTTGCTGGCTCGGATGGTTATCCTGTGATCGAGCCACTCTTGGTTTTACTAGACTGCAATCTCGCCGAGAGTGAGATTAGGTATTTCCCCCCCTTGCGAGTTTATTTAGAGGAAGGCAAATCGCGCGGCTTCGCAGATCGATACATCCCTAGCCATCGGTCGCCGTGGTATAAACAGGAGTTCCGACCGGCAGCGCCTATTGTGTGCAGTTATATGTCGCGCGGCCGATCGGGCACGTCGGGAATCCGATTCTTCCGCAACTACTCTCAGGCTACCGCGCCGAATGTCTATTTGATGCTATACCCTTCACGGGCGATACAACGGGCAGTCGAAGAGGACCCCCACCTTCTTGATAGTCTGTTTGAGCTGCTCAAGCGTGCGAGTCAGGAGCATCTCTTGTACGAAGGCCGCACCTACGGCGGCGGCCTTAACAAGATCGAGCCTAATGAACTGGCTCGCGTACCCTTGCCGAATGACCCAATCCTTGAACACATCGGCTCGAAGCCTCGACAGTTCGTCCTTCTTGAAAAGAAACAAACGCTTCTTGCCAAGGGAGAGCATGCGCGCGGTCGACGTCATTGAAAAGAAACGTGACGGCCATGAGCTGACCCGCGAGGAGATCGACTTCTTCGTGCAAGGCTACACGCGCGGCGACATTCCCGACTACCAGGCAGCCGCCTGGTGCATGGCGGTGCTGCTGCGCGGGATGACCGCCCGCGAGACGACCGATCTGACGCTGGCGATGGCGCGCTCCGGCAAGACGCTCGACCTGCACGACATCGCGCCGTTCGTCGTCGACAAGCATTCGAGCGGCGGCGTCGGCGACAAGGTGAGCCTAGTCGTCGCGCCCCTGGTCGCGTCGAGTGGGCTGCCGGTCGGCAAGATGAGCGGGCGCGGCCTGTCGTTCTCCGGCGGCACGCTCGACAAGCTGGAATCGATCCCGGGCTTTCGCACGAACCTGAGTGAAGACGAGTTTCGCGCGCAGCTCAAACGCGCCGGCATCGTGCTCACCGGCCAATCCGTCGATCTGGCGCCTGCCGACGGCAAGTTCTATGCGCTTCGCGACGTGACGGGCACGGTCCCGTCGCTGCCGCTGATCGCCGCGAGCATCATGAGCAAGAAGATCGCAGGCGGCGCGGACGGCATCGTGCTGGACGTGAAGTGTGGGTCCGGCGCGTTCATGAAGACCGAGGCCGACGCGCGCGTCCTTGCGGGCATCATGGTCGACATCGGCAAGCTGCTGGGGCGGCGCACCGTCGCGCTGATCAGCGACATGAATCAGCCGCTGGGCAGCGCGGTGGGCAACGCGCTCGAGCTGCGGGAAGCGATCGAGACGCTGCGTGGTCACGGCCCCGGCGATTTCGCCGAGCATTGCCTGACCGTCGCCGCACACATGCTGCGCCTCGGCTCGAAAGCGGCGTCGGTTGAAGAAGGCCGCGTGCTGGCCGGGTCGCTCATTCGCGACGGGCGCGCCTGGCGAAAGTTCGTCGAGCTGGTGGAGGTGCAGGGTGGCGACACGTCGATCGTAGAGCAGCCCGACCGTTTGCCGCGCGCCTCGATCGCGCACGACGTGCTATCTCCGCGCGGCGGGTATGTCGCGCGTGCCGACGCGCTCGAAATCGGTCTGTCGGCGGTCGTGCTGGGCGCCGGGCGCGAAAAGAAAGGCGATCCGATCGACCACGCCGTCGGCGTCGAGGTTCACGTGAAGGTCGGGGATCGAATCGAGCCGGGCGCGCGTCTGTTCACCGTCCACGCCAATGACGAACACAGGCGCGTGGAGGCGGAGACGCGATTGCTTGGCGCTGTGACGTTCAGCGACGTGCCGGTCGATCCACTGCCGTTGTTTTACGGTGTGATTGAATAGACAGTTCGGAGACTAACATGAACCCCTATGTCGTGGCTGGAGCGGTGGTGCTGTTTGCCGCGATTGCCTGGTACGTGTTCACCTCACGCCGTATGCTGGCGAAACTGCCGCCGCTGAAAAAGAAGTCGCCGAGCGAAGAGGCCAGGAAGAAAAAGTAAAGCGTCTGTCGTATATCTTGCACAATAGCTGGGGGAGGCAGGGATGATGAAGGCAAAACGAAAGCAGGGCGGTGAAGCCCTGCTTGAGTGTGATCGGCCTTGAGGTCGTTCGAACTACGGCAGTGAAACGAACGGGCCAAGGAACGCTCTGGCCGAGAGCGTATCGAGCCGGTAGATCACGTTGGTTGCCAGGCACATCGCGTCGCCGGTGACCGTGATCCCTGCGACAACGTTGGTCTCGCTGCCACCCGCGCCGAGGAAGTTCGGTCCGCCCGAATCCCCGAAGCAGGTGCCGCCGTCGCCGGTCGCATTGTTTTGAGAGAGCCGCAGCCAGGAGCTGTTGAGGGCATCGAACTCCGAGACAGATCGCCACCGTTTACCGTCGAAGGGGAACGTCGGCGGGCCGCCGCCTATCTCCGGCTGATGAGTACCGTAACCGACGGCGGTGAATCGCTGACCCTTGAGGCCGTTCTTCTTCGCCAGTTGGTCGAAGAGACCTTCCGTTGGAAGGGCGGCGGGTTGGATCCCCGGATATACGCTGGCCGCGTGCACGTCGAGCACAATGACGGCAATGTCGTGGGGGTCAGAGAACCCACCGGGTCCCGAAAAGCCGAATTCGGGGTGTGTGTGCATCGTGCCCTGGATGAGCGTCGTCGTAGGCGTCACCGGGTCAACGTCCTGATCGAAGCTGACCCACACTTGATTGTCCGGAATACCGCGCGACTGAAGGGATGCCGTACAGTGGGATGCAGTCAGGAAGACCGTCGGCGCGATGAGTGTGCCGGAGCAGAATTCCTCCTTCACGCCCGGTACTCGCCACTCCGCGATCAGGGCGCCGACGTTCGGATGGCCGTTGCCGTCAGGTTCGCCATAGGTGATCGCCCCGGCCGGCATGACTGCGAGCATCAAGACCACCACGAGTGCAGCAATGGCAATGACGCTTCTGCGCATAGTTTCCTCCTCCATCGAAAAATGAGTGAGCTGATCACATTATATGCTAACAAGTGCCGAGTGTGCGTTAGAATTGGTTAGAGTTTTCGCCTTATCGGATCAACTCTGGCTCACGATCTTTGCTATAACGATACGTATACATCTTCATCTGGGTTCGATTGCCTTCCGCGTCGAACCGATACACCCCACCCAGGCCCGTGAAGTCTGACTCCGCCAGCGCGCGCGCCATCCCACCCTGCGACGGCTTGCCCTCGGCCTGGATGTTTCTCCCCAGCGCGTCGAACAGCAGAACCATCGCGTCGTAGGTCTGGAGCGCGATGGGACCGGCTCGCGTGCCGTCGATCGGGATGGCATTGTAGGCTTCTACGAAAGCGGCTGCTTCCGGCGCGTCGGCGGGATGCGGGACCGTCCCGACGAAGAGGAATGATGCGGGATCGGAAGACGAGAGGGGTGTCGTGATCGGCGGCGTGAGCGCGAAGGCATCGCGACAGACGCCCGTTCGAACAGGCTCGACGGCGAGGAGAGGTAATCGCTCCGCGCAGTAATGCCCGATCGCCGCGCCGGTCGTCTCAGGCCGGTAATGGCCGATGACGGCGATCACCTGCGGATCGATCGCCATCTTTCGCGCCTGCTCGACGGCCATTGCCGGATCGCCGCCGTCGTCGAGCGCGAACAGCTCGACGCGGTAGCCGCCGATTCCACCGGCGGCGTTGATCTCACGGATCGCCAGGCGTGCGGCGTAGATCGCCTCGTAGCCGATGGCGCGGTAGCGGCCCTCGAACGGCGCAGCCAGGCCGATCTTGACGACCGGCGCGGTAGAACCAGTGGAGCAGGCCGCCAGCGCAAGTGTGAGGAAAGCGAAAAGCGAGTGGTATAACTTCGCTCGTCTCAAGTCAGTTCCCTGAGTTCCTTCAGTTCCTTCGCAAGGCACCAAGGGAACTCAAGGACCTCAGACTCTACCTCATCGACTCTGACCGTCATGGACACTCGTTCGCGGCGTGCTCTTCGAGCATGCGGGCGAACTGGTGGGTGCCGTCTCGGCTGCACGACGCCCGAAAGAAGAAGAAATCCTTCTGCTCGGGATAGATCACCGCTTCGATCGATCCTCGGCCCGCGCTGGCGATTGGGCCGGGGGGCAGGCCGGGGTTGAGGTACGTGTTGTATAGCGCGACCACGCCCTGATAATCTTCCAGCGTCAATTGAGGCCACCAGTTACCCGGCTCGCGGCCCTGTCCCAGCGCGTACTGGATTGTGGGATCGGCGTCAAGCGCCATGCCCTGCGCCAGCCGGTTCAGGTATACGCCTGCGATCAAGGGGCGCTCTTCCGCGACGACCGCTTCGCGCTCGACGATCGAGGCCAATCGGATCACGTCCCACAGGCTGCGGCCGGACGCCTGCGCGTCGGCACGCATTTGCGCCGTGACCTGGGCGTCCAGGTTATGCAGCATGCGCGCGATGACGTCGCGCGCGTCCGTTTCGAGCGGCAGGCGGTACGTGTCGGGAAACAGATAGCCTTCCAGCGATCCGCCTTCAGGGATGTCCGACAAGAACGAGAATTGTGACTTCCACAGCGAAGCATCGCTCGCCAGCAGCAAGAATTCGTTCGCGTCGATCTGCGGAATTTGCGAAGCGACGATTTGCGCCACTTCCTCGAGCCGCTTGCCTTCCGGCACCGTGAGCGTCAGCTCTTCGCGCCGGCCCTCTTGAAGCGCTTGCGCAAGCTGAGGGATCGTCATCGCCTTGTTCAGGGTGAAGCTGCCGGCCTCGATGCCCTGGTCGAGCCGGTTGTACTGGAGGTAACGCCGGAATAGCTCCGTGTCGCCGATCAAGCCGGCCTGCGCCAATCGGTTGGCGATAGCATTCAGGCTCTCACCGGCCTCGATCTCGAACTCAATCGGCGCCGGGTCGCTGCCGGCGGGCTGCTCCAGCTTCTCCTGGTTGGCGCTGAGGTACGCGGCGATCAGCGCATCCTGCACGTCTTCCGGCGCCTCGAGCTGGAGATCGGTCATGCCGCTGCGCAGGCGCTGATAAACGATGACGCCCGCCGCGGCAAGCACGGCGAGTGTGATCGAGAAGATGATGAGCGATCGTGCCCGGCGCTTCAATGGGATGGCTCCTTTTGTCCTTCGGCCGCGCTCCGCTCAGGATTGGACGCGCCGCTGGTCGAGATAATCCTGCAGGATGATCGCCGCCGCCGCCGCGTCGACACGCTGCGCCGCGCTCCTTCGACCCCCGCTCCGCGCTCCCTTGAGCCTTTGGAGTTTGAAGTTTGGGGTTTGAAGTTTTCGGCCCAGGCGCTCCCCGGCCTCGAGCGACGTGTAACGCTCGTCCTGGAACGCGATCGGCGCGCCGATCGCCGCCGACAGCGCTTCGGCGTAGCGGCGCACGCGGGCGGCCTGCGCCTCCTCGTCGCCTCGCAGCGTGCGCGGCAGGCCGACGATCAGGCGCTCCACGCCGTGCGCCGCGATCAGCTTCGCGATCGATTCGAAATCCTTACGCTTCGATGTGCGCGCGATCGTCGTCAGCGGGCGGGCCAGCATCTGTGACTCGTCGCTGATCGCCACGCCGATGCGCCTGTCGCCGATGTCCAGAGCCAGCAAGCGTGCCATTTCGAGACTCAGTAATTCATCCCGATACGTCGACGATCGTACGCACGCGCACCGGCATGAGCGGGACGACGGGGAACCAGCTCGGAGAGACCGTGATGCGGGGGGGCTTCTGCAGAGGCAGGCTCGACTGAAGAATCTCGGCGGCGACCTCGGCGGGCTTGCCGGCGATGGCCTCGATCGCGCCGCTCACGTCGAGATCGGCTGCCGCGTAGCCGATGCCCTGCATCTCGAACCGATACTGGCCCGTGTCGCCGGCCGGCTCTTCGGCGCCGCGCTGGAACACCAGCCCGTCGGCCAGCAGATCGTAGCCGATCGGCGCCTGGTTGCGCATCGCCTCGTACACGATCGCGTTGGCGTCCTCGCCGTCGACGGCCAGCGCGCTGAAGCGCGCGCGCATCTGCAGCGTCAGTTCGGTCGCCTGCTCGGTCACTTCCTTATCGTACGTCGCGTCGAGAATCTCCTCGATCGACAGAGAGCTGTTCAGCAGGAATTCGGCCTCGTCCAGATTCTCCGCCGCGAGCTGGTCGAGCGCCTGTTGCCGCATTTGTTCCAGGAGCTGCTCGCGCGCCGTCACCAGGTCTTGCGGATCGACGGCGCTGACTTCGCGATCGCCGCCGCCCTTGGTCGTGTCGGGATTGCTCACGCGCAGCGACAACGCGGCCACGCCTTCGATCTCGTTGATGAAGTTGGGCGGCACGCTGCCCTGCGCCCCGACCTCGACCGCCTCGATCGGCGCCTGCGCCTGCGCGCCGATGCCGCCGGGAATCTCGACATCGGACGTGACGACGAAGCGAATGGCCTGCGCTCCCGCCGATGTGCGCACGACCGTGCCTTTCTGCACGCGGAAGGGAATGTTGAGCTGATTGACGAAGAACACCACGCCGGTCGCCCGCGACGTGGGAATGAACTTCCGCCCGGTCGTCGGTATCGTGATCTCGCCTTTCACGTCGGTCACGTATCGGGTGACCGGCACATGGCCCCCCGCAACGTCGACGGCCTCGATCCCGGCATCGGCGACGATCGACACGTTCGTCACGACGCGCTCCGACTGCGGGACCAGATACACCTCGGCGCTGGGCAGCACGGCGACGACGCTGACGACGATCGCGACGGCGACGATCAAGATCAGCGCGGCTTTGACGCCCGGCCAGATCCGATCGCGCAGCGGACTCGGGGCGATGCGCGCGTCGCGATCCTGTGCGGCTTGATGCGCTTCGCTGCGATCGGGCGGTCGATACGGGCCGAAACTGTCGTCGGCCGGCCTGCGCCAGCGCTGCCGGCTCTGGCCGGCTTCGACGGTGAGGAATGTGGGGATGCCCAGCTCGGCTGCGAGCGCGCGCTGCTGCATGTCGTGCGAGACCAGCGCGATCTCGACGTGCTTCTGCTGAGCGAAGCGCCGGATGAGCTGCAAGTCCACGCGCTTTTTCAGCACGTCGCTGTACGGCGGGATGACCAGCAAGGCCCGTTCGGTCTGAGCGTGCTCCAGCCGGTCGCGGATGCTGTGGACGTCTTCGTGTTCGTGCAGCTCGAGGATCTGTTCCATCAATGCATTTCTGCTGAACCTGGCCGCCCTGCGCCCCGATGGATCTCTGCATAGACAGATGGAGAGATGTACACGGCGTCAAAAATCATCGTTAGCGCACCGACTCCGCCACAATTTGGCGCACGCTGGCCAGGGCTTCGAGCAGCTTGGAGGCGTCTTTGCCGCCGGCTTCGGCGAGCGTCGGCTTGCCGCCGCCGCCGCCGCCGATCACTCTCGCCGCCTGGCGCACGATCTGGCCTGCATCCAGGCCGCGCTCGATCAGGTCGGGCGTGACGGCGGCGATCAGGCTGGGGCGCTTGTTCATCACCGCGCCCAGTACCACGACGCCGCTCTTCAGGCGATCGCGGAACCAGTCGGTCATTTCGCGGAGCATGTCGGTCGTGTCGGCTTTCACCTGCGCCGACAGCACGGCCACGTCGTTGACGTACTCGACCCGGCTTAGCAGCGCGTCGACCTCGCGCTGCGCCGACTCGCGCCGCATCTTGTCCAGGTGCTTCTGAAGGATCTGGTTCGCCTCGAGCAGCGCCAGCACCTTGCGATCGACTTCTTCGGGCGGCGCGTTGAGATAGGCGGCCGCCGCAGTCAGCTTGTTCAGCCGCTCACGCACGTACTGCTGGGCGCCGCGGCCGGTCAGCGCCTCGATGCGGCGCACACCTGCGCCCACGCTGCCCTCCGATGCCAGGACGAACGACCCGATCTCGGCTGTCTGGTTGACGTGCGTGCCGCCGCACAGCTCGATGCTGATAGGCGGCTCGTCCGGCCAGCCGGTGCGCACCACGCGCACGATGTCGCCATATTTCTCGCCGAACAAGGCCATCGCGCCGTCGGCGACAGCCTCCGTGTACGGTCGGAGCGTCGGGACGACGGGATAGTTCGCCAGGATCGCGCCGTTGACGTTCTCGACGATCGCGTCCAGCTCGTCCTGCGTCAACATCGTGCTGTGCGTGAAGTCGAAGCGCAGCCGATCGGGCGCGACAAGCGATCCGGCCTGGTGGACGTGCGTCCCCAGCACGTAGCGCAGCTCGGCGTGGAGCAGGTGCGTCGCCGTGTGGTTGCGCATGATGTCCCAGCGCCGCTCGTAATCGACCAGCCCCCATACCGGGTCGCCGGCGCGCGGCCGGCCCGATTTCACCTTGCCCGCGTGGACGATCAGGCCGTCGATCGGCCGGCGCGTGTCGGCGACGGTGATCTCCCACAGCGGCTCGCCCGACCCCTGCTCAGGGAAGCGGGCGATCACGCCGCTGTCGCTGATCTGGCCGCCTGACTCGACGTAGAACGGCGTTGCGGGCAGGATGACTTCGACGACGTCGCCCGGTTTGGCCTGATCGACCGGTTGACCGTCGATCAGCAGGCCGATCACGTTGGTTTCCATCTCGGGCGCTGTGTAGGGATCGTGCTCGACGCCCGCATCGCCCAGCTTGCCGCCGTCTTGCAGCGCGCGCAGCACGCGATGGTAGTTCGCCAACGACTGGTCGTCCATCTCGAACTTCTCGCCGGCGCGCGCGCGTTCGCGCTGCTCGGCCAACGCTTTCTGATAGCCGGCCTCGTCGACGGCATAGCCGCGCTCGAGCGCCACGTCTTTGGTGATCTCGAGCGGCAGGCCGAAGGTGTCGTAGAGGCGGAAGGCCGCCTCGCCGGGGACGGTGCGGTTCTTCGCCTCGGCCAGCACGTCCTCCAGTTTCGACAGGCCCAGGTCGAGCGTGCGCTGGAAGCGCTCCTCCTCGTCGGTCAGCGTGTGCAGGATGTGCTCGCTCCGATCGCGCAGCTCCCGGTAGTGATCGCCCATCTCGCCGATCACCACGCCGGCGATCTCGGCAAGGAACGGGAAATCCAGCCCGATCTTCCGCCCAAAGCGCGCTGCGCGGCGAATAATCATGCGCAGGACGTAGCTGCGCCCGACGTTGCCGGGCAGCACGCCGTCGGCGACGAGGAACGCCGCGCCGCGCCCGTGATCGGCGATCACGCGGTACGCGACGATGTTTTGCCGAACTTCGGCGTCGGTGTGACCGGTCAGCTCCTGCGTGCGCCGAATCAGCGGCATGAACAGGTCGGTGTCGTAATTGGTCTTGCCGTTCTGCAATACCGACACGAGGCGCTCGAAGCCCATGCCCGTGTCGACGTGCCTGGCCGGCAGCGGCTCGAGCGTCGTCGGGCCAGTCCGGTTGTACTGGATGAACACCAGGTTCCACAGCTCGAGGAAGCGCGGGCAGTTTCCGCTCACGCGGCAGACGTGGCCCGGCACGCCCTGTTTGTCGCAGAACTCGATCCCGCGATCGAAGTGGATCTCGCTGTCGGGGCCGCAGGGGCCGGTGTCGGCCATCTCCCAGAAGTTGTCCTTGCGACCGAAGAACAGGACGTGCGACGGGTCGAAGCCGGGCTGCCTGCGCCAGATGTCGGCGGCCTCGTCGTCGCGCGGAATCACGCCCTGCTCGTCTTCGAAGCACGTCGCCCACAGTCGATCCTTGGGCAGGCCCCACACGTCGGTGAACAGTTGCCAGGCCCAGGCGATGGCCTCTTTCTTATAGTAATCGCCGAACGACCAGTTGCCGAGCATCTCGAAAAAGGTATGGTGCGATCCATCGCGGCCCACGTCGTCGAGGTCATTGTGCTTGCCGGCGACGCGCATGCATTTCTGCGAGTCGGCCACGCGCGTATACGGCCGCTTGCCCCGGCCGAGGAACACGTCCTTGAACTGCACCATGCCCGAGTTGGTGAACAGCAGCGTCGGATCGTCGGCCGGGATCAGCGACGTGGATGGCACGATGGCATGTCCGTGCCCGGCGAAGAAGTCGAGGAAAGTCTGCCGGATCTCGGCGCTCGTGAGCTGTGGGCGCTCGAGCGGAGCCATCGTGGATTTTGATTCGCGCGGCGTGCGCGGCGCGGAGCGTGTCGCCCGGGCGACGGACGGCTTCTTCCTGGCGATCTTCTTCTTCGTCATCCCTGCTTTCTTCGTCATGGACTCCCCTGAAGGAACCGTAGGTAGCTTAACAAAGTCAGATTCGGCTTGAGCCTAAATATAACATTGTCGAAGTAGTTTTGGATTGTAGCGCAGGGGCTGTCAACTGTCAAAAGCGTCAACCGATGGGGAACGAATCAACGAATTTGAATACTTGCGCCGCCTAACGACCTCGAGCTGAACCGCCCCTCGGCTCAGGCGACGGTCGATCCATTTTCGCGCTACATGGCAGGCAAGCCGCCTTCAAGCTGATCGTCCGGTCGTGGAAACTGAACGACGCGCAGCGCGGCGGCCTGTCCACCCGCCAGTTCGTGCGCTATCCGTGCTGGGCCGTTGTCAAACGACTGCGCAGCCTGATCGAGTTTGGTCTTGCGCATGTATAAGGAACAACGGCAAGCCCAACGATACGCCGACAGTCAGGTTAGCGACAATACAGCCGAGGCGGGGCCAGACTTGGTCGTTACGCCAGACCTCGTTGAAACCATCCAGGGGCAGATGTGGGCAATTGCTCGGTACGTGTATTTTATGGATGACGCGGGCGAGGGGGGCCGCCGCAGCCGGCAGTCGTCGTGCAATCAGACTGCCGGCTACAGTGAGCATCAAACGCTGCGCCGTTTGACCGCCCTGCCTGCATGCGGCTTTTTCTTGGCCGTGTGACTCACTACGCAGGCATGATCGCCTGAGTGCTAGAGGGACTGCACCAGCGTGTCGTGAATGCTGCCTTCGATGAAAAGCCCCGCCTCGTTGGCTTTGCCAATCCGAGCCCAGTACCCCTCGTCTGACTGAAGCTGTGTGGTGCCGCTCTCTAGCGTAGCAAGATCCTTGTAGTCAGCGAACCAGTGGATCGCGCTCACATCGCCAAAGATCTCCTGGTAGGCTCCAATAGTCAAAATCTGTGGATACTTGTTCCCGAGATACTCAGAAACTTCCTTAGCCCACTGAAATGCCTCTAGAAGCTTGCCACGGCTGATTCGTGCGGTTCTCTGGAACCTGATCATTGGATTTCGCCTCCTCGTGGAGCGTGCCCGCTTGATGCACCATAATCTGATCACACGATATCGCGCTGCGATCCACGCGCCTCTGTGTCGTAGAGGTTACGCCGGTACACCGACCGTGATGTAGGCTTCCTCCCGCCGTGCCATTGCCCCGGACAGACTCACGTCCTCTACGCAGGGTTGCGGCGCTTGGGAAGCCATTGGCCTTAATGAGTGGGTTAAGCCGCCGCCAGGAACATAGATGTGGGCCGCTTTGCTCATCAGTATAGTGCATATCCCCCTCGAGTCAACTGGAGATTCATAACTGGGGATTTGGCAATCCCCTCAGAGCATTTGGGGTTCATAAGGACTCAGGTCGAAACCTGATGGTATAATCACCGGCACAACACTCACACCTGGCCCGCGGGGTATGTCATGCCGTCCATCGACGAACAGGTCGCCGTCCTGATGCAGGGCGCCGAGTACGGCGACGAGACACTCAAACAGAACATGGCCGGCGAGCTTCGCCAGCGGCTGATCGAGAGCCAACGGGAGGATCGCCCGCTGCGCGTGTACTGCGGCTACGATCCGACCAAGCCCGACCTGCACCTGGGCCACACGATCACGATGCGCAAGCTGCGCCAGTTCCAGGACTTCGGCCACGACGTGACGTTCCTGATCGGCGACTACACGACGCTGATCGGCGATCCGTCGGACAAGGACAAGCTGCGCCCGACCCTGTCGCCGGCCGAGATCCGCTCGAACGCCGAGACGTACGCCGATCAGGCATTCAAAATCCTGGATCGGAAGAAGACCCGCATCCGTTACAACTCCGAGTGGCTCAGCCGGCTGACGTTTGGGGACGTCATCAAGCTGGCGTCCAACTTCACCATCCAGCAGTTCATGGCGCGCGAAAACTTCGCGCTGCGGCTGGAGCGCGGCGACCCGGTGTACCTGCACGAGACACTGTACGGCCTGATGCAGGGCTACGACGCGGTCGCGCAACAGACCGACGTGCAGGTGGGCGGCAGCGAGCAGCTCTTCAACATCATCGTCGCCGGGCGCAAGCTGCAGGAGGCGATGGGCCAGAAGCCGCAAATTGGAATCCTGATGGACATCCTGCCCGGCACCGACGGCGTGGTGCGCATGTCCAAGAGCCAGGGCAACACCATCGAGATCATGGCCCCGCCGGAGGACATGTACGGCAAGGTGATGAGCCTGCCCGATTCGGCGATGCCGATCTTCTACAAGCTGGTCACGCGCTTCACGCCGGCGCAAATCGCGGAGATCGAGAAGGGCCTGAGGGATGGCTCGCTCCATCCGCGCGACGTCAAGATGCAGCTTGCCCGCGAGATCGTCTCGATCTTCCACGACGAAGCCGCCGCTGCGCGCGCCGAGGAGCACTTCGTCACCGTGTTCCGGCAGAAAGAGCTGCCGCCGGAGATGCCCGGGATGAAGCTGGAGCAGCCGGCGAACATCGTCGATCTGATCGCGTCGGCCAGGCTCGCTTCGAGCAAGAGCGAGGCGCGCCGCCTGATCGAGCAGGGAGGTGTCCGTCTGGACGGCGTCGCGGTGAGCGACATCGCGCTCGTCGTCGAGCCGGGCAAAGAAACCGTGCTGCAAGTCGGTAAACGCAAGTATCTACGGTTGTTGTCGAAGTAATCGATCTTAGAGATTGGTAATTGGAGATTGGCTAATCTCCAATTACCAATTCCCAATATCCAGAAATCATGCCTGAACCTGAAGTTCTTTCACTGGTTGAATTTGAAGACACGCCGCCCGGCCATCGCAGCGGGTTCGTCGCCGTGGTGGGCAAGCCGAACGTCGGCAAGTCGACGCTGATGAACGCGCTGCTCGGCGAGAAGGTCGCCATCGTCAGCAAGAAGCCGCAGACCACGCGCACGCAGATTCGAGGCATTCTCACGCGGCCCGACGCGCAGATCGTCTTCGTCGATACGCCCGGCATCCACAAGCCGCGCCACCGGCTCGGCCAGGCGATGGTGCAGGCAGCCATTCAGTCGATCCCGGACGCCGACGTCGTTTTGTTCGTCGTCGATTCGACTGAAGCGCCCGACGCCGGCGATCGGCACATCGCCCGGCTCGTTCGCGAGCGCGGTGAGGATCGGCCAGTGATCCTGGCCCTCAACAAAATGGATCGCCTGCGGCCCGACCAGGTCAAGGCGCACACCGAAGCCCATTGGGCGCTCGCGCCGACGCCCGAAGGCGGCGCGCCGCCTGAGCCGTGGGACTGGATGATGATCTCGGCGACGCAGATCGTCAATCTCGACAAGCTCGTCGATCGAATCGTCGCCCACCTGCCTGAGGGGCCGCGCTACTATCCGCCCGATCAGATCACCGATCAAGGCGAGCGCGACATCGCCGCCGAGTCGATCCGCGAGCAGGCGCTGCGTCACTTACGGCAGGAGGTGCCGCACGCCGTCGCCGTCGTGATCGAAGAGCACGAGGAGCGCTCGGCGACGCTGGACTACATCGCCGCGACGATCGTCGTCGAGAAAGATTCACAGAAAGGCATCTTGATCGGCAAGGGCGGGCGCACGCTGCGGCAGATCGGCGCGGACGCGCGTCACGAGATCGAGCGGATTCTGGGTAAACAGGTGTATCTCGAATTGCAGGTGAAGGTGCGCAAGAACTGGCGCGAGGACGAGCGCGAGTTGAGGCGACTGGGGTATGCCAGTGAGCAGTAATCAGTGAGCAGTAATCAGTAAGTACTGACCACTGACCACTGATCACTGATCACTGGCAACTAAAACAGGAGCGGGCTATGCTCAAACCGTCACTCACCACCAATATGACTGCCGTGCGCGAGCGGATCGTCGGCGTCCGGCAGCATGTGCCGACGCTCAACGGCGAAACGCGCACGTACGTCAACTTCGACAACGCCGCGTCCACGCCGGTCTTGCAGGACGTGCTCGACACCGTCAACGCCTTCATGCACTGGTATTCGAGCGTCCATCGCGGCACGGGCTTCAAGAGCCGCGTGGCGACGCAGGCGTACGACGACGCGCGCGAGATCGTCGCCCGCTTCGTCGGCGCGAATCCGCGCGAGCACGTGGTGATCTTCGGCAAGAATACCAGCGAAGCGATCAACAAGCTGGCCCGGCGCATCCCGCTGGCGAAGGACGACGTCGTGCTGGTCTCGCAGCTCGAGCACCACAGCAACGATCTGCCCTGGCGCGCCGTCGCGTCGGTCGATCACGTCGCCGCCGACGGGCTGGGCGATCTCGACGAGGCCGACTTCGATCGCAAGCTGGATCGGCACCGGGGACGCCTGAAGCTGGTCGCCGTCACCGGCGCGTCGAACGTCACCGGCTTCCTGCCGTCGATCCACCGCCTGGCCGAGAAAGCGCACGCCGCCGGCGCGCCGATCCTCGTCGACTGCGCACAGCTCGCGCCGCATCGCCCTATCTCGATCGGCACGCTCGACGATCCGGCGCACCTCGACTACGTGGCGCTGTCCGCGCACAAGATGTACGCGCCGTTCGGGGCAGGCGCGCTGATCGGCCGGCGCGACACCTTCGAGACGGGCGCGCCCGACTACAGCGGCGGCGGGACGATCGAAATCGTCACCCTCGATTCGGTCGAGTGGTCGGCCCCTCCCGAACGCGACGAGGCCGGGTCCCCCAATGTCGTCGGCGCGGTCGCGCTGGCCGCCGCCGTCAAGGCGCTGCAATCCATCGGCATGACGGCCATCGCCGATCACGAAGCCGAGCTGACGGCTTATACATTAGAGCGCCTGCAGTCGATCGACGGGGTCCGAATCTACGGCGATCCTGATCCGGCTTCGACGAGCAGCCGGCTCGGCGTGATTCCGTTCAACGTCGACGGCATGTCGCACTTCAAAGTCGCGGCTATTCTCGGCGCAGAATTCGGCATCGGCGTGCGCAACGGCTGCTTCTGCGCACATCCGTACCTGCTGCACCTGCTCGGCCTCTCGCACGAGGAATCCGAGGCCGTCCGTCGCAATATCCTGGCCGACGACCGGCGCGAGATGCCCGGCATGGTGCGCGTGTCCTTCGGCATGTACAACACCGCCGAAGAGGTCGACGTGTTCGTCGACGCCGTGGGGCGCATCGCGCGCGGAAAGGTCTACGGCCGCTACGAACAGGATGCCCAGTCAGGCGAGTACCGCGCCGTCGATTGGAACCCGGATCTCAGCCACTACTTCCGTCTTTAACGTGTTGCGTAGTGCGTGTTTCGTCACGCAACACGGAATACGCACCACGGATCCGCCGTGCACAAATGTCAGTATGCCATCCTTGATCATCCGTGCCCTCATCGTCGCCGATGTCCCGCACCTCGACCGGATTGACGCCAATTTTGAATCGGATCGCTTCCTCGACCTGGAAAAAGCGGTGGATGGACTGGGCGCCACGTGGCGTCTGATCGAGCGCCCGCTCGTGCCGCCCTTCGTCTCGACGGATTACGGCCTCCACGGCGACGAGCGCCCGGCGCTGATCGAGCGCCTGCGCCGGAACGACGGGTTGTATCTGGCGGCGGAAGACGACATGCGCCCGGTGGCGCTTCTCGACGTCGAAGTCGAGGATTGGCGCAAGGCGGCCAACGTGTGGCATCTCTTCGTCGACCGCGCGCACCGGCGGCAGGGGCTAGGTAGGCAACTCATGCAACGCGCGTTCGATTGGGCGCGCGCCTCCGGGCTGCGCGGTATCGTGTGCGAGACACAGACGAACAACTGGGCCGCCTGCAACTTCTACCGAAAACTTGGCTTTCAGCTCAGCGGCATCGACGATCACTTCTACTCCAATCAAGATATTGCCGTCAGGGAAATCGCGTTGTTCTGGTGGTATGAGTTGGACTGACGAATGTAGAATGTAGAATGCAGAATAATGTAGAATGTAGAATGTAGAATATGGCCGAAGTCACACTTCACTTCCCCAAAGACTTCAAATGGGGCTGCGCCACGTCGCCCTACCAGACCGAAGGCGACAATGTCAACAGCGACTGGTGGGCCTGGGAACAAGGCGAGGGCCACATCGCGGGCGGGCAAAGATCGGGCAAAGCCTGCGACTGGTGGGGGGATGGATTCCTGGCCGACCTGGACTGGATGGCGCGCCTGAACAACAACGCACACCGCATGGGCGTCGAGTGGAGCCGCGTCGAGCCGGGCGACGGCCGGTACGACGACGCGGCGATCGATCGCTATCGCTTCATGCTCAAGTCGATGCGCGAGCGCGGGATCGAGCCGATGGTGACGCTGCACCATTTCAGCAATCCTATCTGGATCGCCGAGCGGGGCGGTTGGGAGTCGCCCGACATCCTGCGGCTGTTCGAGCGCTACGTGGACAAAGTCGTCAGTTCGCTCAAAGACCTGTGTGAGGCGTGGATCACGGTCAACGAGCCGACGGTGTACGCTGCGCTCGGCTACCTCCAGGCTCTATTGCAGGACAGTGTGCGCCACCAGACGACGTTCCCGCCCGGCAAGAACGATCCCGACCTGATGCTGGCCGTCGGCGAGAACCTGATGCTCGCGCACGCCGGCGCGTATCACACGATTCATCGCCTGCAGTCCGAAGCGCGCGTCGGCATCGCGCACGCCATGCAACAGCTCGATCCGCTCAACCCGCGATCGCTGCTCGATCGATGGGCGCTCAGGCAGCACGATCGGTTCACGAATCAAAGCGTGCTCGACGCGGTGTTCTCGGGACGTATCCTGCGCCGGGTCGGATCGCGCCGCGTGCGCGCGCTGCGCGACACGGTCGACTTCATCGGTCTGAACTACTACGCGCGCGAGCTCGTCGCCTTCGATCGGCGCTCGCCGCAGACGCTGTTTGGCCGTCGCGTGCAGAACCCTGACGGCGAGTTCAGCGACAAGAACTACGGCGAGGTGTATCCGCGCGGGTTGTATCGGCTGCTGCGCCGCCTGAAACGCACCGGCAAGCCGATCTACATCACCGAGAACGGCCTGCCCGATCACGACGACGACCGGCGACCCGCATTCCTCGTCAACCATCTCAAGCAGGCGTGGCACGCTATCAACGAGAACGTGCCGGTGATGGGTTACTACCACTGGACGCTGACCGACAGCTTCGAATGGGCCGAGGGCTGGAATCTGCGCTTCGGGCTGGTCGAGCTGGACCCCGATACGCAGAGGCGGTCGCTGCGGCGGAGCGGCGAGTTGTACGCCGAGGTCTGCAAGGCCAATGTTCTCGACACTGACATGGTGCGCCGCTACGCACCTGAACTGATGGAGACGGTGTTCAAAGGATGAAGGATGAAGCCTGTCCTGAGCGCAGTCGAAGGAGCGAAAGGATGAAGATCTTCATCCTTGCCCCGTGGTATAATCCGCCTCGTAGTCGGCCCGTACGGAGAGGTAGCGTAGTCCGGCCTAACGCGCGCGCCTGGAGAGCGCGTGTGCCGAAAGGCACCGCGGGTTCAAATCCCGCCCTCTCCGCCTTGTTTGACAAGAAACCTGACCCCTTGTACCATTCTGGCCGGTCGTGCTAGATGGGGAGCTAGTGGTGCCCTCTCGGCCCAGCCGTGCCCGCAATCCACTTAGCGGGGTCGAATTCCCCCTCGAGGGTTGAGCGGCCGCAGCCCGCCCAGGGTAAGTGGCGACGACGATCGGGTCCGGCGCGGCAGAAGACTTCGAACCCCGCCAGGTCCGGAAGGAAGCAACGGTAAGGAGACCCTTCTGGGTGCCGCCGGGGCGCCTGGTCTGAGCAGGCTGTCCGAAGCAGTCTGTGGCGGCAGATTCGACAGGGGGTGCACGACCAATTCGTCTATTCACGAGAGGGCGCTTGCGCCCTCTTATGGTCTCATATGACAAAGCATCCATCGAGACGCCGAAGCGCCATCCCACCGAAGGCCGTTATCGCCTTCGCCGCGCTGGCGCTCGCTTTCGGCGCTATGGCTGCGGGTTATAACTTGCGCCTCAAGGCCGTCACACTCGTCGTCGACGGCCAACCGTTCGCGATCCGATCGAACCAGAATACAGTCGGCGGCGTGCTGCGCAACGCCGGCCTGACACTGCATCCGGAAGATCGCGTCGTGCCCGCGCTCGAAGATCCCGTGGAGGAAATTGACACGATCGACATCGCCCACGCCCGGCCGCTCACGATCCTCGTCGACGGGCAGACGCTGGCCGTGCGCACGCACGCGGCGACGCTGGCCGAACTGTTCGCCCAATACGGTATTCGGATCAATCCGCAAGATGCGCTTCACGTCGACGGGAATCCGGTCGGGGTCGGGTCAGGGTTCGCAGGCGCGCCGACCACGCCCCATACGGTGTCCATCCAGCGCGCCATCTCGCTCACCGTCACTTTCGACGACGGCTCGTCGCGCACGCTGCTCACGACTCAAGCGACGGTGGGGCAGGCGCTGAAGGAAGCCGGTATCGAGGTGTACGCCGCCGATCGCCTGACGCCAGCCGCGAATAGCCGCATCATCAGACCCACTTCGGCGCATATCGAGCGCTCGGTTCCGGTATCGGTGCAGGTCGATGGGCGGGCGATCCGCACGCGCACGCACGCCGAGCGTGTGGGTGATCTTCTGGCGGAGTTAGGCGTCCCGCTGCAGGGCCAGGACTACACGCAGCCCCCGCTCGACGCGCCGGTGCAGCCCGATCTGAGCGTGCGCGTCGTGCGCGTCGCCGAGTCCTTCTTCATCGAGCAAGAGCCGGTCGCCTTCGAGACGCAGATCCTGCCCAATCCGGACATGGAGATCGATACACAGCAGCTCGTGCAAGAGGGCCGGAGCGGCGTGCTGCAAAAGCGCATCCGCGTGCGCTACGAGGACGGCCAGGAAGTGGGGCGGCAGCTTGAGGATCGCGTGCTCGTTCGCGCGCCGCAGCACAAGATCATCCATTACGGCGCGAAGATCGTCATCCGCACGATCGACACGCCGAGCGGGCCGCGCGAGTACTGGCGGCGCTTTCGCGCCTACGCCACGTCGTACAGCGCGGCGACGGCCGGCACGCCGAAGACTGCGCCGTGGTATGGCACCACGGCGACCGGCCTGAAGATGCGCAAGGGCATCGTCGCCGTCGACCCGGCGGTCATTCCGCTGCACACCGAGCTGTACGTGCCGGGCTACGGCATCGGCCTGGCCGGCGACACGGGAGGAGGCGTCATCGGCCGCTGGGTCGATCTCGGCTACGACGACGACAACCTGGTCACCTGGCATCAGTGGGTCGACGTGTATCTGCTCACGCCGGCGCCGCCCGCCGACAAGATCAAGTACATCTTGCCCGACTGGCCCACCTTCTCCGGCCGGTAGGCCCCTTCCCCTTCACACTCGTTCAGGGTCAGGGCAGGCTCTGCATGTCTTCCGCGTCCGACGTCCGCGATCTCCTCGCCCGATTCAACCTGCGCCCGCGCAAAAGTCTGGGGCAGAATTTTCTCGTCGACGACGCGGCGCTCGATCGCATCGTCGCCGCCGCCGATCTGACCCCGGAAGACACGGTGTTGGAGATCGGCCCCGGACTCGGCACGCTCACACGGCGCCTCGCGCGAGCTGCCGGCCAGGTGATCTCCGTCGAGCTCGATCAAAACCTGATCCCCGTCTTGCGCCACACGCTGGCGGGCTACTCTAACGTCGAACTGGTTCACGGCGATATCCTGGAACTCGATCCAGCTTCCCTCGTCGGCGAATCATTGCGCGGACAGACCGACCACCCGACCACGCGACCACGTGACCACGCGGCCACCCGACCACCCGACTACCCGACCACGCGACCACCCGACCACCCGACTACCCGACTACCTGACTACAAAGTCGTCGCCAACCTTCCGTACTATATCACGTCGGCCGTCATACGGCATTTGCTTGAAGCGCCGGCGCGCCCGTCGCGGCTGATCCTGACCGTGCAACTTGAAGTCGCGCAGCGATTGATCGCCGGGCCGGGCGACATGAGCCTGCTCGCGGTCGGCGTCCAGCTCTACGGCGCGCCAACCATCGTGACGCGCATCAAGGCCGGGGCGTTCTATCCCGCGCCCAAAGTCGATTCAGCGGTCGTGCGCATCGAGGTGCATGCGCAGCCGCCGGCCGAGGTGCGCGATGTCGACTACTTCTTCGCCGTCGTGCGGGCCGGCTTCGGGCAGAAGCGCAAGCAGTTGCACAACTCGTTGAGGATCGGATTGTCGCTGCCCGCCGAGGTCGTCGAAGCCGCGCTGGCGAAGGCCGGGATCGATGCCAAACGCCGGGCGGAAACGCTCACGCTCGACGAGTGGGCCGCGCTGGCTAATGCGTTGCGCGTGGAAATGTAGTCTAGCCCCTCGTGGGCGGCGGGCACAAGGCCCTAGGCTACAGGGTTTCCGGATATGTTCTTATCCGCGTACACGCCGCGATACTCCGGCGGCAGCATCGACGCGATGCGGTGCATGATCAGATCGGTATACTCTTCCAGCTCCCCCGTGCTGGCGCGCCCCTGTGGCAGGCGAATCAGCTCACCGACATGACAGTGCACCGTCTCGCGCTTCAGGCGGCGCAAGTTGCCCGCGACCTTCTCGGTGCCCCAGATGGCGATCGGGAGGATCGGCACGCCGGCGCGTGTGGCGAGATAAGTCGCGCCCGTCTTGCCTGGCAGCAACCCGCCGCTCCGGCTGCGCGTTCCCTCAGGCGCTATACCAAATGCCGTTCCATGCGCCAGCTCGTTCAGCGCGATGCGCAGCGCGTCACGGCTCGGGTTGTCGCGATCGATCCAGATAACACCCAGGCGATCCAGAGCCCAACCGACGAGGAAATCACGGCGGTGCTCGATCGCTGCGAAGGCGGTGCCGGGGCGAACCGGCATGACGGCTAAAACAACCAGCGGGTCGAACGAGCTGAGATGATTGGAAACGCCGACGAATGCGCCCTGCATCGGCACGCGCTCCACTCCCTGCGCGTCGAGACGCGTGGTGACCATGGCGACGATTCGCGCGACCAGGCGCACAGCGTGGTGGAAGCCCGGCGTTGTGTGGCGGCGCGGCAGTTCAGAACGTGAGGCATGGGGCCCGGTCATGGCTGGGCGGCCTGTCCTTGTGCGGCGAGTGCATAATCGGCGGGCGGTAATCCATGCGGGCCGTTCGGCGCGATGCTGATTTCAAACTCGGCGGTCGCGCCTGCCGGAAGCGTGCCGTCGCCGACAGTGGCCTGCCGGAAACCGGTGACGCGGCCTGTGTCGTCGTACGTCGTCAGCACCACGTTGACGCCGGTCGCTGTGGCGCTGCCCTGGTTGGCAACAGACCCGCCGACCTTGAACTGGAGGCCGTCTACAACGCCTTCTCGACCGGTGACGGCGATGGACATGTAGCGGCTGCCCGGCTCGGTTGATGCCTCGGCGCGAATGGGGGTGACGACGAACGAGGCAGCGCCCGGCGGCACGCCTGACGGCGCAAACAACACCCCGAACGGAGACTTGCCGTCAATCGGGATCACCTCCAGCGCCGTGAAAGCTGTGGCTGCGGCGACCTCTTCACCTGAGGTGTTCAGCAGAGCCACTCGCACCTGCGTGTTCTCCAGGGCGGCGCCGGATGTGTTGAGTATTTCACCCTGCACGACGATGCTTCCGACCGGAGTTTCGTACAGCGCTGCGCCTCGAACGGATACCGGCAGCGGCGCGGGTGTGGGCAGCAACAGTCCGCCGCCGGAGGTCGACCCCGCTGGGCGGGGCGCGAGCAGAGGCGCCCCTGGCCCCAGTGGAATGATCAGACGCTGACCGATCTGAAGTGTCTCCGGCGTGAGCACGCCGTTCGCGACCTGAAGCGCATCGAGCGTGACCCCGTAGTCTTGTGCAATGTCGATCAGCGTCTCTCCCGGCTGCACGATGTGAATGACCGGGGTGGGTGTAGGAGCCGGTATGGCGGTCGGCAGCGGGGGCTGCTCCCCGACGGAGCGCGTCGCGCTCAGCGCGGGCGTCGGCGCACGCAGCGTCACCCCGAGCGGCTCAGGCGTCGGCGCAGGCGCATCGGTTGGCCGTCCGCATCCGGTCGCGAGGGCGACCAACGCAATCCACCCCGCTAGGCGGGGCGCGAGCAGCGGCGCTGAACGTCGCATGCACATCTCTTTACCTGCCCATGGATGGCGCGATTATACCAGTTCTCTGATGGCCTGTGGCGACCGGTGCCATCTTGTCGCTGCTTCTGTTCTGTGCTACACTCATTATGGACGGTATTGGTGCTGAACTCGGTCGACTCTGCGGCGCTGCCTTCGGTGGGCACGGCAGCCGCGGATACTTCGCAGGCAACGCGCTCGCTGCTTGCGCCCCGCCCAGCGGGGTTGACGTTGAAACTCTACCTCTGCGGACGTGAACCCAGGTATCCGGTATGAGTGTGCACCGCTTGGCGTCCACGCGTGATTCGATCAGCAGGTGGTCGCCGTTGATCATTGGGATCGCGGCGCTTCTGTTTATCGCGTTGATCACGATCCGGTTGCCGCCAGATCCCGCAACACCCTGGTTGCATGTCGCCATCTACCTGGCCCTATTCATCCTGGCGCGACTGTCGACCATCTCCTTTCACGGCACGGGGTTCAGCCTCAGCCACGTCATCCTGGTATCCGCCTTTCTCACGTTGGATTTGGCCGTCGCGCTGTGGATTGGCTTCGCGGGCACACTCGTCGAGCACGTCGCACGCCTGGCGTCATACGCCCGGAGAGCCGCAGAGCCGGGAACCGCGCGGGATGCACTCGACCCAGCCGGCGCCGCGCTGGGCGAGGCGACTTTCAGCGTGGGCGCCGCCGGTCTGGCCTTTCACGCCCTGGGCGGAGGGACCCCGATCACCGAGATAGACTTGAGCAGCGCCGTGCCGATCCTGGCTCTGTTTGTCGTCTATTCCGCCGCTGATACATTGTTCCAGGCGACTTTCTCGCGCCCCTTCGACCCTTCGACTTCGCTCAGGGCAGGCTCCGCTCCCCACTCCCTTCGGTCGGGGGCTTCGCAGGGCAGGCGCGGATCACGCCTGTCGGCGCGCGACTGGCTCCGGCACGCTTCGCGCCTGCGCACCATCCTGGTCAGTAATCTGCTTCTGCTGCCGCTGGCGCTCATCATCGGCTCGATCTACGTGCGCACCGACTTCCCGGTGTTCCTCGTCTTTGTGTTGTTCCTTGTGGCGGTCACGCTGCTGATCGGCGTGCTGGGCGCGGCGCAGTCGCAATTGGAAAAGCGCCTGCGCGAGCGCGCCTCTGTAAGCGCCATCGGTCAAGCCCTCACCAACAGCCTGGACCTGCCGGAGCTGCTGGAGGCGATCCATAAGCAGATCGGCTCTGTCATGGACGTGCGCAACTTCTACGTCGCGCTGTACAACGAGGACTACGACGAGCTGTCTTTTCCCCTCGTCTACGAGGATGGCCAGGCGGTCCGTTACCACAGTCGCATGACCGGCAACGGCCTCACCGAGCACGTGCTGCACACGCGCACTCCTCTGCTCATCCCATCTGATGTGGCCGGCGCGAGTCGGCGCCTGGGATTGGAATCCATTCCGGGCAAAGAAGCACACTGCTGGCTCGGAGTGCCGATCACGGCCGGCGAACGCGTGCTGGGCGTCATCGCCGTGCAAAGCCACGTGCAGTCGAATGCGTATGACGCGGACGACGTCGATCTGCTGACGACGATTGCGATCCAAACTGCCGTGGCCATCGAGAACGCCCAGTTGTACGCTTCCACTCGGCGACGCGCGGCAGAACTGGCCATTCTCAACTCGGTGTCGACTGTCGTCGGATCGTCTCTCAACCTCGACCAGGTCATGGAAGCTGTCGTCGGTTCCGTCGGTCCGGTGGTCGGCTGCCAGAAGGCGGCGATCCTTTTGCTTCAGGACGGCGGCCTCAACTTTGCGCCGACGGCCTCGCGCGGGCTGGGCCAGCACTTCCTCCAGAAAATGCCGGCCATGCTGCGCCTTGGGCGCGGAGAGAAACAGGCGGCTGGCGGCGAGCGCCAGCCCCTCGTCGTGAATGATGCTCGCACCGATCCGCGCTTCGAGCAGTTCAGAGTGCTGATCGACTCTGAAAGCATTCGCGCATTCGCCGATATGCCGCTGCACGCCCGCGACCACGTCATCGGCACGCTGGCTGTGTTTTACACTGAACCGCACCGCTTCACGGTTGCCGATCTCGACCTGCTCACTACGTTTGCCAATCAGGCCGCCGTGGCGGTGGCCAACGCGTCGTTGTACGCGCAGACCGACCTGGCACTTGCCCAGCGCATCGAAGAGCTGGCCGCACTGGAAGAGATCGGCCGCGAGCTGACCAGCACGCTGGATTTCAATCGCGTCATCGAGCGCGTGCTCGATGCGGCGGTCGAGTTCGCGGGTGCATCGCGCGGTCTGGTGGCGCTGCACGACCCTTCGACTACGCTCATGGCAGGCGCCGAGTGGCGCTCGCTGGGTCTGGTCGCCGTGCGCGGTTCCCCGCCGGGCACGCCCGCGCCTGCAGCGCGACCCCCGCACACCCCCGCAGACAGCGGGCGAGGGCAAGCAGCAGGCGAGGGCAGGTCACAGGCGTTCGACAGCTCCGCCGTCGAGAACTGGCTTGCCCGGCAGGAGATCGTCGCCGCCGTGATTCGCGATCGAACCGTGCAATGGATCGAAGACGTGCACGGCGCGCCGACCCTTCGACAGGCTCAGGGCAGGCTGTACGAACCGCTCGATCCAGACACCCGCTCCGCGCTCGCCGTTCCGATCGTTCGCGACGGCCAGCCGCTCGGCGTGATCGTGCTGGAGAGCACACGCCGCGCGGCATTCAACGAGGCTGCGGCCAGTTTCATCGGACAGTTGGCGACGCAGGCAGCCGTCGCGATTCACAATGCGCAGTTGCACCAACAGACGCAGAGCAAGTTGCATGAGATGTCGATCCTGTTTGAGCTGAGCCGACAGGTTACCGCGATCCTGGATCTGCCCGAGCTGGGTCGCGAGATCGCCGGGCGGCTGGCTCAGGCGCTGGGTACCACACACTGCGCGATCGAGTTGACGGCCCACAACTCGGAGCGGCTCGAGCGGATCGCCGAGCACGTCGCGCCTAAGGCTGACGCCGGTCACCTGCCTCCCGAAGTCGTCGGCGCAATACGCCTCCTCGACGTCGAGGAGCTTCGCCGGAATCGACAGCCGGTCATTCTGTATGCGGCCGAGGCGCCCTTCGACTTCGCTCAGGGCAGGCATGACCGCTCGGCGGATGCGGAAATTCTGCGTGCACACAACCTCTGCTCGTTGATCGGTCTGCCACTGATCGCCGGGAACCAGGTCATCGGGCGTGTCCTGTGGATGCACGGCCGGCAGCGGGCGCCGTTCAGCGCCGACGAGATCCGCTTTGCGGAGACGTTAGCCAACCAGGCCAGCATTGCCCTCGAAAACGCGCGGCTGTTCCGCGAGCGCGCGCGCCGCGTGAACGACCTGGCGCAGTTATACCAGGCCAGCCTGGCGCTCGCCTCCAGCTTCGAATTCGAAGAGGCGCTCAACCGGATCGCCGTGGTCGCCCGCGAGATCACCGACTCGGATTCGGTGACCGTGTACCTGTACGATGCCCGCACGGACAGCATCACTCACGGCAGCCAACTGGCCGGATCCAGCCGCCGGGTGGATGTCTCAATCGTTCGACCGCATGGGATGACCCGGCGTATCATTCGAACGCGCCAGCCGATGCTCATCCACGACACGCACCTGGAGCGCGAGGTCAGCCCGCGCGTCCTGGAGGCAGGCATCCGCTCGGTCATCGGCATGCCGATCATTCGCAAGGGCGAGGTGCTCGGCGTCGTGTACGTGAACAGCCGCGCCGTCGGAAAATACACCGCCGACAGCGTGCAACTGCTGCAGCTCCTGGCAAACGACGCCTCCGTCGCCATCGAGAATGCGAGGTTGTTCAGCCGCATCGCCGAGACTCGCGATCGGCTGGCGGCGATTTTGAATTCCTCGCGCGACGGCGTGCTGATGTTCGACGTGTCCGGCCGCATTATCGTCGCCAATCCGATGATTGAGCAGATGTGGAGCATGCGCCGCTCTGACCTGGAAGGCCAATCGCTGGCGCGCTTGCTCGAGGCGCCGGGATTCGATTTGCCGGCGCTCTCAGGATATTCGCGCGCGGTTTTGCGCGCTTTGCTGGAGCAGGCAACGACCGGCGTTCACGTCGTCTGGGGCAAAGAAGTGTTCACCCTGCCCGGCGCCTTCGGCCCGCGCTGGATCGAGCGCACCGGCGCGCCGGTGCTCGACGAAAACGGCGGGCTGGTAGGCTGGATGCTCGTCTTCCGCGACGTGACCGAAGAGCGCGAGCTGCAGGTCATGCGCGAAGACCTGACCAACATGATCGTTCACGATCTGCGCAGCCCGCTGGTCGCTATTCTCGACGCGTACGAGCTGATCGGCGAGTCGCTGCCCGCCGACATCCACACCGGGCTGACCGGCAAGGCGCTCGACGTCGGCCAGCGCAGCACTCGCAAGCTCCTGGATCTGGTCAATTCGCTGCTCGACATCAGCCGCTTCGAGCACGGCCAGGTCAGCGTCGACACCCAGTTCGCCGCGCTGCGCCCGCTGGCCGAGAACGCGCTGGCGCAGCTCGCACCCATGCTCGCCGATCGCGGCCTGATCGTCCACAACGAGGTGCCGGCCGAGATGCCCCTGGTGAAAGTAGACGAAGATCAGATCACGCGTGTGTTGATCAATTTGATCGACAACGCCGTCAAGTTCAGTCCGCAGGGCGGGCACATCGTCATCACGGCGCGGCCGGGATCGAGTTACAACGGCGTTCCGCCGCAAAACGTCGTGTGCAGCGTGCGCGACATGGGGCCTGGCGTCCCAGCCGAATATCGCGAGCACATTTTCGAGCGGTTCGTGCACCTGAGCGACGGCCTGGAGCGGAGGCGCGGCACCGGTCTGGGCCTCGCTTTCTGCAAGATGGCGATCGAAGCGCACGGCGGATCGATTTGGATCGAGGAGCCGCCCGACGGCCAGGGCAGCCAGTTCAGTTTCACGCTGCCAGTCGCCGATCTCCAGCCGATGCCGCCGTGAAAACGCTCGACCCCCGCACACCCCCGCAGACAGCGCGCGAGGGCAGGCGGCCGGCGAGGGCAGGCGCGCGCCCCGATCCCTTCGGCGACGACGCCCGAAATGTCTTTTCCTTCGGGGCGCTCCTGGCAGCCGTCTTCGTCGCCGTCGGCGTGATCGGCCTCATCCTCGCCCCGCCCGGCCCAAGGCTTCTGCCGGCGACGGCATGCGGCATATTCAGCTTCTTGTTGTCGTGGGCGGGCATCTTCCTCGCGCCGCGCGCTCGAAACCCCCTGGCGGCGATCCGCTTCGTCCTCGTCGGCTACGTGCTGGCCGTCACACTCGCGATTCACTTCGCCGGCGGCCCGCAGTCCTTCCTGACGGCGCTGTACGTAGCCGTCACCGTGGCGGCCGCGTTTCTCTTGGGACGACGCGGCGCGCTGGGAATCGCCTTGTTTTCGGCGACGTCTTTCAGCGTCCTGATCGGGCTGTGGTTCACTGGCGCGATTCCGATCCATCCTATCTGGGAGCCGAGACTGTCGCTGGAAGGGCGCGGCCTCGTTCTGGGCGGGCTGATCTTCAGCGTGATCGTGCCTACTTTCATCGTCGCCAACGTCGCCGGCACGCTGGCCGATCGCCTCTCGCGGCGCACCGGCCAGCAGGCAGCGCTGGCGCTGATCGCCCGCAACATCGCGTCCAGCCTCGACCCCGACGAGGTCATTCGCACGGTGTTAACGCACGCTCTCGAAGACACCGACAGCGATCGCGGAGGAATCTACCTGTACGATCAGGAACGCCAGCAGATGGTCGATGCGGCGACGATCGGCTTCGGCCGCTCGCTGCACGCTTCGCGGAGCGGCGGCGACCTATCGTGGGTTGGGCTGGACGGCATCGTAGGCCGGGTGCTGCGCTCCGGGCAAAGCGCGCGCGTGCCCGACGTCTCGCGCGATCCGGATTACGTCGAAGCCGCGCCGACGACACGAGCCGAGCTGTGCGTGCCGATCATTCGGGATGCGCGCGTCGAGGGCGTGATCAACCTGGAAAGCGATCGGCCTGCGGCTTACAGCGAATCTCACCAGCGTTTTGTCGAGCAGCTTGCCCAGCACGCGGCCATTGCCTTGTCCAACGCGCGCCTGTACGCCAAGACCGAGCAGAATCTCTACGAAGTCGCCCGCGCCAACCTCGAAGTCCACGCGCTGCAGGAGAGCCTGTCCGCCGTGCAGTCGGCGCTCGAGCTCGACGCCGTGCTGCAGCGCATCTGCGACGCGATCGTCACGCTCGGATACGATCTGGCCACGGTGGCGACCGTCGAACGCGCCGCCCTCACCCCCGGCCCCTCTCCCGTCGCAGACGACAGGCGAGGGGAGCAGGGCAGGCTCGCCGGCCGCGCCGCTGCCGCCGGAGAGGCCGATCTGATTCGATCGCTGGAGACTCTTCTGGGAGTGGAGCTGGTCGGCATGTGCACTCAGTTGCGCCGCGCGCGCAACATCGGCGTGCGGGCGCTGACCGAGCGGCGCGTCCTGGTCAGCAGGAACCCGATCGACTTTCTCTATCCGATCGGGTCGCGGGGGCGGCGCAGCCGCGCGTTCGAGGCCGTCGGCCTGCGCGTCGGCGCAGCCATTCCGCTCGTCGTGCGCGACGAATCGCTGGGCGTCTTGTTCGCCTTCAGCCGCAAGCCCGATCTGACGGATGCGGATCTGTCGTCGCTGCAAGCGTTCGGCGCGCAGGCGGCGGTCGCGCTCGACAAAGCCAATCTCTTCGAGGAAGCGCGCATCTCCCGCGACCGGCTGCAGGCCGTGCTGGACGCCACGCGCGATGGCCTGATCTTCTTCGACGCCCAAATGCACATGGTGCTGACCAACCGGGCGGCGGAGGCTCTGCTGGGAATCTCGCTGTCGCCGTATGTGGGCCAGCCGATGCGGAGCGTGCTGGAGCAGAGCGGGCTGATCGAGCGGCTGTATCCCAATCTCAACCCGGAAGAGCGGCAGGCCGTGATCGATACCGAAGTGAACACGGTCGCCGCCGGCTTGCGCGACGGCTCGAGCGAGGTGGCGCGCCGCCTGATCGTCGTGCCCGGCGTCGACACGCGTTACGTGGAAGAATTCAACCTGCGTGTGGACGACGGCCAGGGCAAGTTTGTCGGACGGCTGATCGCGCTGCACAACGTCACACACCAGAAGCAACTGGAGGCCGACCGCGACGCGTTCACGCAGATGCTCGTTCACGATCTGCGCAGCCCCGTCTCCGCAATCATCAGCGGCTTGCAGCTCATCGAGCTGGCCATCCAGGAGGGCGATCCGCCCGATCTGTTGCTCAGAAGCTCCCGCGCCTCGCTCGCCAGCGCGACCAAGCTGCTCAATCTGATCGGCGCACTGCTCGACATCCAGAAGCTGGAGACGGGCCAGCTCGAGCTCCAGCTCCAACCCGTCGCGCCGCCTTCGCTCGTCCGGGAAGTCGTGGATATTCTGCGCCCGCTTGCGGAGATGTCCGGCGTGTCGCTCGAGATAGACGCGCCTGAAGACACGCCTCCGGTGCAGGGCGATCCCGAGCATCTGCGCCGCGTATTGACCAACCTGGTCGACAACGCGCTCAAGTTCGTCGCAGAAGCAGGGCGCGTGCGTGTGTCGGTCGCGCCGGACGGCGGATTCGTCCGCTTCTCGGTCGCCGACAACGGGCCAGGCATCCCGCCCGAATATCGCGAGCGCATTTTCGGGCGATACGTGCAAGTGCCTGGACGCGTCGCGCGACGGCGCGGCACCGGCCTGGGATTGGCGTACTGCCGGATGATCGTCGAGATGCACGGGGGCAAAATCTGGGTCGAATCGTCACCCCTGGGCGGCAGCGACTTCATTTACACGCTACCGGTGGCCGAGGCCCGCGAATGACGAAGGACGGAAAAGTTCAAAATCCAAAAGTTCAAAGTCCAAACTTCAAAATCCAGAGGACGAACGACTGTGAAGTATCTGAAGATTCACACACTAGACAAAGGGTGGCATGACAAAGATGAGATTCTCTTACATGCCGCCTTTCAACTGCTGGTGGACTTCGTCGAGAATGAACACCTCGAATGGTTCGACTGGGATGCCGGCGAATCACACAGGCGCGCATGGGAAGAAATCAAGAGCCTCTACAAGTGGTGGAAGAAAACGAGGCCGGTCAGGCGAAGTCCTCTCGACGACAAGAAGCTGGCTGTGCCGCCATTGAAGTGGAAGAGAGTAGCCGGCACGGAGTTGTACGAGCCGATCGAACCGGACAAGAGAAAGTACGCCGCGTACTATAAGGCCCTGAAGCAACATAGCCGATTGGAAGAGCGGTGGTACGAGGAAGATCAGCGCAACCTACATCGGCTCATCGAGATCAGGGGTTTTCTGTGGACGTAAAGCAGAGAACCGCAGCGCAGTAGTGATTCAATCTCCACACCTGCTCAAACACATCGAGACCCAAGACGCGACGACCGGTGAGAGGATCCAGGTACAGCAGTTGGTTTTCGGAGATTCCTTCAGCCACGATATGGAGTTTCCTGCTTGAAGAAGGGCAGGCGCGGAAGCATCAGCCGTTTGCGGAAGTGATCTGCTGAAAGGCCGATTCAATGTCCGACTGATGTTCTCCGTAGAGTTGTTCAGTCGCCCGGCGCATTTCTTCAATCGGCGTCGCGGCGACGACGCTGGCAAACTCGTCGTCTATGGCAACGACACCAATCACGCCGGCCAATCCATATCCCGGATAAGCGACTGCAATCGGAACGGCCCACAGCGCGCGGATGGGGAAAATGATCCGTCGAGGAATGCCTGCTAGGGCGAGGTTGCCGAGATGATCGGCAATGAAGTTCTCGGCGATTTGAGCTGCGGCTTCGGCGGTCAGGGTTGTCCCGCCAGGAGGAAACGCAGTTCGGGCCGCTTGTACAGTGCTCATGTGATTCTCCTCGTGCTGACAGTCTGACGATATTATACCCCATCATCTCCGTTCGCCAACGCGACAGCCTCGCTCTGCGACAGCAGGAGTGTCACTTATCACCCGATTCCCCACGTTTTCTGTGTCGCCAGCTCGACGCTGTTGCCCGCCGGGTCGCGGAAGTAAATCGAGTAACCGCCGCCGGGCCATGCCATCTCCTTTTCGATCTCCACGTCGTTCCGGCGCAGATGCTCACGCCAGGCGTCGATGTCTGCGTGCCGCATCGCGAACGCGACGTGGCCCGGCCCGCGCGCGCCGTGCTCCGGTACGCCGCTCGCACTATCACTCGGCTGACTCGTGACTTCGGGATTGAAAAGCAAGAAGACTCCTTCGCCGCAGCGGAAGAAGACGTGTCTCCCCTCCACGCGCGAGATGCGCTTCAAGCCAAAGACCCGCGCGTAAAACTCTTCGGCGACGGCGAGATCGTCGACGTACAGGCAGGTTTCGAGGATGTGCGTCGCTTGCTTCACTTCCCTCTCCAGACCGGGCCGCTGGGAGTCGCACGGTGTCAACGAATGAGCAACGAATCAGCGAGTCAGCGAATCGGTGTGATTTCACGCATCACGCATTACGTTTCACGCAATCACGCCTCTGTCTCGACCAGCTCCTGCATCACGTCCGCCTGCTTCGCCGCCTCGGCGGTCTTGAAGTCGCGCCGCCTGGCGATCCGGCCCGCGACGTAGATCAGCAGGAGCGCACTAACCGGCACAGCCAGGGCGAACAACAAGTAAGTCGCCGGCTCGAAAAACAGGGCTTGACCCGAAAAGCGGTCGAGGTTGAAGAGGATCAAGACGAGCGCCGTCCAGACGGTGACGAAATTGGGGATCGGGTCGCCGGAATGGATCAGGCGCAAGCCGCCCGTGCGGCTGTCCGCCAGCGGCCACAACAGGTTGCTACCCATGTAGCCGAGCTGGTCTTCGAGGATGTGGACGGCCATACCAGCGAAAATGACCAGCCCCACACTCGCATTGAAGAGCAGCCCTCCCGCCAGTCCCAGGAACGCCGCCAGCACGAGCGAGTGCGACCACGCTCGATGCCAGGGCAGGAACTCGATCTCGACGCGATCTTTCACCCGCTTGAACGCGAAGGACGGGCCGCCGAAGATGTCGATCTTCATCTCTTCGCCGTAGGTGTACCGCATCGGCGCTTCGACCTTCGCCCGCGCCTCGCCGAGTCCCTCGATTTCCGATGCGGAATAAGGCATCTGCGCGGTGTTGACCGTCGGCCCGATGCGCGCGGCGACTTCCCCTCGCTCGGTATCGAAGCGGACGGTGTACTGCCGCCACAGATCGACGCCGAGTTTCATCGTGTGCAGCCGCACGCGGACGGGCCGGTTGCGCTTGTAGGCTCTGTCGATCGCCTCGGCGATCCGGTTGGCGATCATCTGCGGATCGGGGTGGCGCGGGTCGGGATCGACGTCCTCGGCGCGCTCGAAGTAGCGGGCGAACTTGAAGTCGAGCGTGTCGGGCAGCAGGCCGAAAATGCCGCCCAGCGCGGGCAGGAGTGACCCGCTCGCGGCCTGCTCGACCACGCCTGGAATGAATGTGGCGGCGGCGATGCCGCTGACGAAGTGAGCAATCCCTTTCATGAATGTGGAATGTAGAATGTAGAATGCTAGCGCCTCGATCGCGACGGCTTGGCCTGGCGCAGGTTTGCGCATGACGTGCGCAGGATGGCATACAGTATGCGGATGATCTCGTCATATTCCTGCCTCAGCGCGAGGACTTCCTTATCGTTGATGAGAATGGCTGCATCGATCACGCCGAGCCAGTAGTACGTTTCGCGAGCTTCTTTGTATGTCGTGCTCGTTTTGTGGATGAAGTCAGGCTTACTCTCCGCGCCTTTCGCTTCTTCCATGTTCGCGCCGACAGACGTGCCGGAGCGAAGCACTTGCCGGCCGATCTCCGTCCCCGACAACGTTCTCGGCAGCCGATCCACCAGCTTGACGATCCGAATTCCAAACTCGAAAGTCCGCTCTTGTATATCCCTCGGTACCTGGTTAGCCATGACTCCCCCTTTCTTCATTCTTCATTCCTAATTCTTCATTCACAGTAGCCCGAGCCAACTTGCTATCGCAGGCCCCAGGCCGAGTATGTTGAGCGTGATCGGAACGAGCAGCACGCCCAGGCAGTTCATGCGCCGCGACCCGAATAAGATCGGGATCAGGCCGATGCCCGTCGCCGTCAAAAAGATCAGCATCCCGCCGGAGCCGGTGAGTAAGGCGACGAGCGAGACGAGGATGGCGAGCGTCGCCGCGTTGGTGACGCGATACGGGATGCGCTGCACGACCCGCGCCGTGGCCCGAGCGAGCACGAGGAGGAGCAAGAACGAGGCAGCGCCGCTCACGGCGATCGAGGCGACGGCGCTGTAGTAGATCAGCGAGGTGGCAGGCGTGTAAATCGAGCCGAGCATGGCCGCCATGCCGCCGCGCGCCAGGTTCAGGCCGGGAATGAAGAACAGCAGGAAGCCGCCCACGTAGTAGATCGCCTTCGACACGCCCTGCGACAGGATGAACACGCGGTCGTCGCGCTGCGCCGTGGCGTGTGCGGCGAGGAAGGCGCCCACGCCGCCGGTGACGACGGGAAAAAACGCGGCGAACCACCCACCCAGCGCGCCCGAGGCGACGCCGCGCGCCAGGTGCGAGGGCGTCACGTCGAGCGAGCGAGTGATGTGCTGCTCGGGCACGCGCGTGCCCATGACGAAGTTCGCCAGCACCGCCGGCGCGGCAAACAGGCCGACGAAGGCGGGCAGCAGGTTCTGAAACGCGAATTCGATCGGGACGACGCTGCGATACATGATGAGCATGCCGAGCAGGCCGGAGAGAAAGAACGTGAGAATCCCCGCGCCTAGTTGGGTCCACGCGGCGAGGAAGCGGCTGAGGCGCGTCCGCCCGCGCTCGCCGGCTCTGGGCCACTCCGACATCAGAATGAATGCGGAGACGGCGGCGAGGATCCAACCGAGATGAGGCGTGACGATAGAGTACAGAATGCGCGCCGCCTCGCCGATGACCGGGCTGGCGGCGACGACGATCGCGAGCCCGGCCAGCCCGCCGACGCCACTGAGGACCACCGCTTCATAGCCGCGCCGCTGGAGCAGCCACTTTTGCCCCGGCAGCACGAGGAACGCCGTCGATTCGTCCGGCGCGGCGAGGAACGTCGCCGAGACGGTATTGAGCATCGAATAGCCGACGACCATGCCTATCATCAGCATCGCCAACTGATCGAGGCTCATCGTCGACGAGAGCGATCCGGCGGCGAGGATCACCAGCCCGGCCAGGTTGAAGACGTGCAGCGCCGGGATCAGCGCCAACACGGACGCGCCGACCGCGCCGATAACTGCGAAACCAATTAGGGTCAGCGTATCCACGTGCTTATCGCTTATCGCGTATGGCGTATCGCGTATCGCCTATTGCGTATCGCGTATCGTGTATCGCGTGTCGCCTATCGCTTGTTGTCTATCGCGTAAGCGGCGCATTACGTTTCACGTTTCACGCTTCACGCATCACGCATCACGGATTCACGACCACATCGTAACCCAGCGCCGGGACGAGCTCGAGGACGCCGTTGAACTCGTCGATCACGCCGGTGACGCGCGCCCGCGCGCCGGCCTGCAGCGACGGCGCGCTCGGCACGAAGCTCAGCACGTTGCTGAAGATCACGACGCGCAGCTCGCCCGTGCCGTCGTTGACGAAGACGATCACGCCCGCCGAGAAGCCTTCCACGCGCAGCACGTCGCCGGCGATCGTCGCCAGCCTGCCGATGTCCGCTCTCGACAATGTGTTGATCGCCCGCGTCTCGATGCTCGCCGTCGAGCCGGGCTCCTCGACGACGATCTTCTCGCCCGAGGCGGGCTGCAATTCGAGAGCGCCGTTGTACTCGACCACTTCGGCCTCCACGGCGACCCGCGCGCCGAGGTTCAGCGCAGCCTGATTCTTTACCTCGCGGTACCGGCCGTCGAACAAAACGAGCGCGATCGAACCGGCGCCGTCGTCGATGACGAAACGGAATCCGGCGGAGAAGCTGTACGTTTCGACGACCCGGCCGCGCACCATCACCACTTGCCCAATCAACGTGTTGTCGATCGTATTGATCGCCGTCACTGCGCCGGATGCCGGCGTGGGCGTCCCGTCGGCGGTCGGGATAGCCCCCGGTGTGGGCCTCGCCGTCGGCGTCATGACGTCGGCCGAGACGATCGTCGGCGTGGCCAAGGGCGCTTCCGGCGTCGGTCGCGGCGTGGCAGTCACGACCGGCGGCCGCGGCGTCGGAGCCGCCTCGGCGACCTGCGCCCCGACCCAGGCCCGCACACTGGCGCCGTTGGGCGGGACGACTTCGAGCGCGCCGCTGAACTCGCTCACACGTCCCAGCGCCGACACGCTCACGCCTTCCTGGAGGTCGTCGGCGTTCCCAAGCTGATCGTAGACGTTGCTGAACAGCACCAGCCGGATCGAGCCGGTGTCGTCCTCGAGGCGGAAGCGCACGCCGTTCTCGAAGCGATCGATGCTTTCGATCGTCCCGCTGATGAACACCGTGCGGCCGATGTCTTCCGGCGTGATGGCGCCGAGCGGCACCAAGCCCAACGTCGCCGGTTCACCCGACGCGGCGTGGACGAGGACGGACACGTCGAACGGAAGCTCGGGCACGATCTCCAGATCGCCCCGGAACGAGTTGACCGGCCCTTGCGCGGCGACCTCCGCCCCGATCTGCCAGTCGGCGGCGTCCGGCAGCGCGTCGAATATGTCGTGCCAGAACAACAGCGTGACGTCGCGACCTTGCGGATCACTGAGAGTGAACTTCACTCCGGCCGAAAAGGGCGTGATCCTGGCGATCGTCCCCTGCACGCGCACCCACCGGCCGATGTCGTCGTCGCCGAGGCTGCGGATCGGCTCCAGCTCGGTAAGGACGACCGGTTGGTCCAGCACGGCGACGTGGTCGCCGCGCGTAACCGTCACTTGCGGCGTGCCCTTAAAGAGCGTCACCACGCCGGTCGCTTCGATCGGATCGCCGACCCGGATGTCCGGCGCGGGAGCGCCGAGCGGCACGGCGTCGCGCTCGACGGCAAGGTCGATCTCGCCGCTCGCGTCGCGCAGCGTGACCAGGCGAAGCCCGTCGTACGGCTGGCGCACGGCGCGCACCTGGCCGCGCACGATGACCGGGGCCAGCGCGTCGTCCGGCGTGATCGAGCTGATCTCGCGCAGGGCAGCGGAATCGGTGACGCGGGTGATCGTCAGCGCGTCGATCGTGTTGAGCGTCAGCGAGAGCGTTTCGTCACGCACGCGCAGGGCGCCTTCGACGACTACACGATCGCCGATCGACGGCACGCGATCGGCCTCGATCAGGGCGCGGGCTGCGGGCCGAAAGGCCGTGACGAGCATTTGCCCGCTGCCGTCGTCGGTCCAGAAGGAGAGCGATTCCGCTTCAGGGTTGAACGCCGGCGAGCGCCTGACGACGCCTTCGATGCGGACGTAGGCATAGTTCATCGCCGCCTGAATCTGGCCGATGCGGACGGTAGGCACCGTCGCACTGACAGAGGCGACATACAGCAGCGCTAGGCCGCCGGCAGCCAGCGCGATGGCGAGCAAGCCGAACAGGGCGATCGTCATGCGCCGCTTGAGGTTCGCGCCGCAATACGGGCACGTGACGTGTGAGCCGACTTCGCGCCCGCACGACGGGCAGAAGGACAAGTCAGGTCTCCAGGGTTTGGACGTGGCCGGCGGTCAGGCTATTAGTGGCTGGGACCGGCTGCAAGGATGCGAGCGTAAGTATAACCAGATGGGGCGGGCGCGCAAGTGGCCGAGCAGTGGAAAATGTATTGGACGTGGAATGCTGTTCGCCGCAACTGCTGGCAGCCATCGAACGGGAAGGAGTATCCCTGTGATCCCGCGTTACCGTCTGCTGGCCTTCGCCGAATTCCTCGACGGGTTATCCACGGCAGACGAAGAAGACGTGTAACTATCAAGGCGTCATTGCGAGGAGCATCCTGAGCGGCGCAGCATCTTTTCGCTGCGAAGTCGAAGGAAGCGCTCGCAATGACGTGGTCGGCCCCACCATCAAGTCCGACGCGTAGATGCACGCCTGCGAGGCTCACTTTGTAATGAACGGGTCGTCCGGCTCAGTTGGGTGGGTCGCCTTGAGCGCCTTCGCGAACGCTGTCGTGTATGGATTCGTCCCATCCAGCGAGTTTGCCGCGAACTCGTTCGGCCAGTACTGAGACGGCAACATCTTGGGCGTCTTGTCGCCGCTCTTCGGGTAATACCACGCGCGCACAGTCCAGCCACACGGCAGGCCGACGAACACGGCGCGGACTTTCTGGCCGGCGCTCACAGGCACGGCGCCGTGCAGCCGGCCCTCGGGCCGGAACCACTGGCCGAAGTGGCTGCGCAGGGTGAGCGTTCCAGATGCAGGCGCTTTGTCGGCCGTATCCACCGTCACCGTGCATTTGCCGATGCAATACTTGTCGGCGACCGTCACGTTCTGGATCAGGAGAGGCCCCACGTCGACGTAGGAGTTGCCGCTCAGATACTGCAACTGCACGTCGACGCGGAGGGTCTCACCTTCTGATGTGCCGCTCTCGGGGTACGCCAACGGCGCGGCGAGCATGAACGATCCCGCGCCGAAAGCAGACGTATACGCCTGCTTCAAGAGAACATACTGGCCCTTGTTGTTCTTGGTGTAAACGCTGACGTCGAGGCGGTTGTTGGAATATGTGGACGATCCGTTGACGACGACGGTCGTCTCATCCTTACAGGCCGCGATGCTGTAAATGCCGATCGAAACGGCGCTGCCCGCCGACGCCGGCGCCACGCCGATCAGCGCGGCAAGCAGCCCAATTGCGACGAGAGTGTGAAAGCCCTTCATGCCAATACTCCTGAATATCCGTTGATTCGTTTTCTATCCGTTGACACCTTCGAACAAGTCCTCTTCGATATGACGACGCCCGTCTAGCGGCGGTTCCACGCATGTGAACCGCTCGTATCCCAGCACCCGGCGGCGCAGCACGCCGGGAAATCTCCGAAAGAGCATACTCGACTCGCCCTGGCTGGCGTGGCACATCCACGCTTCAGCTTTGATCGGTAGATACGGCCGGACGTCGATCTTGGACGTAATCGGGAAATCGTGCTGTACGATCTTTCGGAGGTCGACATCGCCATTGTGGCCGAATTTCGACGGGTCACGCCCGAAGAGGGGCATCAAGTTCACGATGATCCTGAGCACTCGCCTGGGAATGCTCGACCAGTAGAGTTTGTGCGGCTGATATGGAGGCCCGGCTTCCGGGTAGCGATTCGGATCGCCCGCGATATAGAATGCCTCCGTCGTGCGCTGGTGAGCGAAGATGTGATCGGGGTGGCCGTAGCCGCCATACGGATCGAACGTGACGACGACCTGCGGCCGGATCGAGCGTATCAACTGAACCAGTTGGCCCGTTACTCGATCGGGATCGGCATTGATGAAGGCGCGCGGGTCGCGGTTGTCGGCGCTGCCAGGCATGCCGGAGTCGCGATAGCCCAGCAGGTGCAGCCCGGTGAGGCCCAGCTTCGTCGCCGCACAGCGCAGCTCGCCCTCGCGCAGCGCGCCGAGCCGCTGATCCTCCGGCAAGTGCTCGAACGGCGTGAGCATCTCCGGCTGGACCCGGCCGACTTCGCCGCGCGTCGCACAGACATAATGCACCTCGACACCCTGGCGGGCGTATCGCGCGATGGCGCCGCCAGGCCCGAAGGATTCGTCGTCAGGATGTGCAAAAACAAACAGCAGCCGCCTGGGGCTTGTCGTCTGCTTCAGAATGATGGATTCCATGCATTTTCCTGGCCCGCCGCCTGCAGCTCTTCCAGGCGCGACTTGTACTCGAAGGCCGGTTTCGCGCGGTACAACTGGCGATATAGGGCGACCGCGGCTTGAGCGTGCATTTCATCCTGACCCATTTGCCACAGTTCGTAGTGCAGGGTCGCCTGTTCGGCGCTGTCTTGAGTCTCAGCCAGTAACTTCGCAAGCTGCCGGCGGGCGCTGTCGTGATGGCTCAGCGCGAAATCTATCTTTGCCGCCAGAATATGGCTCCGCAATATCATGTCTTTGAGACCGAGCTCGACGGCCAGCGCGAATGCCTCCTGATTGTGCTCGCGGGCTGCATCAAACTCGCGAAGGTCGTATAACATTTCTGCCTTGCCCAGCAGCGGAGCCACCACATAATACCCGGCCCCGTGCGCGCGCAAAATCGGTAGGGCCGCATCATACTGCGCCAGCGCCTGATGGTTATCGCCCTTCTTCTGCCAGATTGCGCCGATAGCCGCCCTATGCCGGGCGATTTCCCATTTGTTGCCCAGTTCCTCTTGTATCTGCAAGGCCTGTTGGGCGTAGGACAGGGCCTGGTCCAGATCACCCAGCTCTTCGTAAACCGACCCGCGGTTGCCAAATACAGTGGCGATATGATGCCGGTTGCCCATTTCCCGACTTGCATCGAGATCCTGTTGATTGTAGGCCAGCGCCAAATCGTATTTCCCCAGCCCCCGATACACGAGCGCCAGATTGCCCCAACCATGGGCCATACCCAAGCGATCCCCAATCGCCTGGTAATGCTCTACGGACTGCTGAACGTAGGTCAAGGCCTGATCAAGGTCTCCCTGCTCAAAATAAACGCCGCCAATTGAATTCATGAGCTTGGCCAACCCGGCTTTATCGCGGATTGCCTGCTGCAGTGGCAGGGACTGTCGAAAATAATCGAGGGCCTGAGCATAGTTTCCGCTGCGCCAATGGATGATGCCGAGGCTACTCAGGCAATTGGCCTGGCGGCGCTCGTCGCCCGCCTTTTGGTAGTAATCCAGGGCTTGTTGCTGGTAAGCTTTGGCCTGTTCAAACTCGCCTCTATGCGGCAGCAGTTCGCCGAGCAGACTTTGCGCATGGGCTTGAGTTTCACGTGCATCAACCTGTTCTGCCAGCGCCAGCGCTTGACGAGCTGATAGGATGGCTTCATCTGCCTGACGTTGCTTATCGAAAAAATACGCCTGCCACACAAGCAGATGGCTCACGAGGGTGGCCTGCCTGCCATCCTCGTCTGCAGCCCCGTCGAGCCGCTCTCGCAACTGTGCGGCAGCGCGGCCCATCACGCTCACACCTTCCACAAAGAAACCGGCCAGGTCGTAGAAGCGGCCTAATCCCTCCAAACTACGGGCGAGGGTTTCAAGCCGGCCTTGTTCCAACGCCCATTGCCAGGCCTGGCGAATGTTATCCAGCCGACGTTCAATAGCACCCACGGCACTGCGCGGTTCTGGCCCATACAGCGCTGTCTCCTTGTCGGCGATGAGATTCAAATAGTAGTCGCTGTGCCGCTGCCGTGCACCTGCCGCCACTGCATAAGACTGCGCCAGCACGTCAAGTTTGTCGATCGCAAATTGCCGCAGCAGTTCGTGCATCTCATACCGGCCCTCGACGTTCCGCTTCAAGAGAGACTGATCTAACAGAACAGCGATAGTTTGTGAGGTTGCCTGTGCAACGGCAAGCGCCGCATCCAGGCCGAATCCGCCTCGAAAGATCGAGAGTTGAGCCAGCGCAAGCTGCTGCGGCTCAGTCAGCAGGGACCAGGAGTGCGCAAAGACCGCCCCGATTCCGCGATGCCGCTCAGGCATATCTCGCAGAGACGTGGTCAGGAAATTCACGCTGCGGGTGATTTCTTCGGCAATCCGCTCAGGTTCGTGCGTGTGCATCCACGAAGCGGCGATCTCGAGCGCCAGCGGCATGCCTTGCACCGACTGGCAAATGCGGATCACCGCCACCAGATCGGCCGGCGAAGGGCCATAGCCCGGGCGGAAATGACGCGCAACCTGCACGAACAACTGCACCGCACTATAGGCCAAAGCATCCACAGCCGCACCGTCTCCAGGCGGGTACGTCAAACCGTCAACCGGGAACTGCCACTCCGCGCGCACGTTGAGCAGGTGGCGAGAGGTGATCAGCAGCCGCACGCGCGGGGCGGCAGCCAGGATATCCAGCAGCAGCTGCGACCCACCTATCAAGTGCTCAAAGTTGTCCAGGACCAGCCAAATCTGCTTGGCCCGCAAATAGTCGAGCAGTTGCGCCTGCGGATCTTCGCCCCCGTGCAAGATGATGCCCAGACCGCTCGTGAGGGCGGCTGGCAGCAGATCGGCGGAGGCAACGCCCACCAGAGGAAAAAAATAGATTCCGTCGATAGGCGCGTTGACCCGCTCGTCCAGCCCGTCCGGGAGGGAACGCGTTTTGGCCGCGAGCTGTTCCATCGCCTGGATGCATAAGCGCGTTTTGCCGATTCCCCCCGGTCCAATCAAGGTCAACAGGCGGCAATCCGGATCCAACAGCATCTCTTGAAGCTGGAGCGATTCCGATTCCCGGCCGATAAAGGGCGTGAACTGGACCGGGAAATAGTGCAGGCGTATAGGCGAGCGGCGTTCTAACTGACGATCAAGTGAATGCTCACCTACCCTTTCTACCTCCTCTGGCAGGTGGGCTTCGGCCTTGATCTTCTCATAAAGCGCGATGGTTTCCGGCTGAGGTTCGACCCTCAGCTCCTGCGCCAGCAACTGGCGTAGGGCCTCATAGTGCTCCAACGCTTCACTGTATTGCCCGCTAAACGCCAGCGAGCGGATGACTTGCTGGTGCGCTTCCTCCCGGTACGGGTCGATAGCCACCTGGCGCGCTGCGTACTGGTGAGCCTGTTCATATTCGGCTCTCTGTTCATGGGCATCCGCCAGATGATATGAGGCGACTAACGCCTGGTGTTGTAATGCCTCCCGCCGGACGAGCAGCCATTCTTCAAAGGCAGCGGCGTCGGCCAATGAGAAGCCGGCCAGCAGCTCGCCGCGATAGAGTGCCACGGCCTGCGCCAGGCGTGACAGGCAGGGTTGGCAGACATGCAGATGACGGTGCGGATGCGCCTCGCAGGCGGCCAACAGCTCTTGAAACGTCGCCACATCCAACGAAAGTGAGGCCCGATTCAACTGGATAGTCTGCCGTGTGACGGTGAAGAGCGGGTCGCTCCCCCCGGGCAGTAAACGATCGAGCGTTTGGTGAAGGCGGTGCAGCGACTTGCGCAGGTTATTCAGCGCGGCTTCATCGGGCATGTCCGGCCAAAACAACCCGGCCAGTGAATGGCGCTGGTGTGGGCGGTCGGCTTCCAGCGCCAGGTAGGCCAGCAGCGCCCGAGACTTGTCCGTCGAGAAACCGGTGATCGGGCGCCCGGCGGCAACTACCTCAAATGCACCGAGCAAAGAGAGCGCAAAGTGTGGCACGCCAACATTATAACCAGAAAAAGCAGATGATCAACACCCAAGTCACATGATTGAAACGAATTTGAGGATAAAAATCATCTTTTTGGTACGAATTTGGAACGATGACCTGCTATTCTTCGGTAAGTCTCAGCAGATCCAATTTTGCTCGGCCTGGATTGCCAAATCCAGGCCACAACCGGGGATTTGGCAATCCCCTCAGAGTGTTTCTGGATCTACTGCGTCTCCCGGTTCGGGAGCGGTCTCCTGACCGCCCCCGCAGCGGCTCGGTCAGGAGACCTGCGCCGAACACCGGGTGAGGTAACACAAAAGTGCAGGTAACTGCTCAGCCGTCATGCCCGAATGCTTCTATCGGGCATCCAGGTTCACCGCTGGCAGGGCTGCTGGATTCCCGCTTAAGGCGTGCGGGAATGACGCCGCAGCGCGGGCTGAGCAGTTACAAGCGCAGTTTGTTCCCATGCTGGGTATACATCTGAGGACACACAAGTCAAATGCTTGAACGCATTCCGGTGAAGCAACCGGGTAACTACTGCGCCTACCTCGTGCGATTCTGGCAGGATGGTCCCCACGCTTCATGGCGGGCCTTTGCCAAGAATGTGCTGACCGAGGAAGAGCATCACTTCGCCAGTATCGAAGAGTTGTTCGTTTTTCTGCAAGGGCAAACAATCGAAGACCATGATCAGGAAGTGTAGGGGGAAGACATGAAACGCCTTCGAGTGCGCCAGTCAGTCGTCGTTGCCATGTGTGTCCTGGTCGCAGCCGTCTTGTTGAATCCCCTGACCGCCTCTGGGGCGCGGGCAGAGATTGCAACGATATGGCAGCGCGCCCGCGCCACGGGCGGTTATGAGTTTAGTGCGGACGTCGTCCAAACGACGATTCCACTGCCCGGCCTTGCCAACGTCGGGCGCAGCAGCAAACAGCAGACCTTGCATATCGAAGGCAGCACCGACTTTCCCAAGCAAACTCTCGAACTGGCGCTGTGGTCCGAGGGCGGCAGCCTCGTCGATCGCAGCAGCGCGACGCAAGTCAAGGTCGAAGGCGACCAGGCGTACGCTCGGCGTGGCGATCAAGCCTGGCAAGCAATTCCCGACTTTACGGGCGCCTTTGCGCCGGACGGCGATTTCCTCGCCTACCTCTCCGCCGCCAAGAACATTGTCAAGCAGGGCAGCGAGACGCGCGCAGGGATCCCCTTCACGCGTTACGCCTTTGAGCTTGACGGCCGGGGCTTTGCCGCGTTCGTGCGCGACCAGCTCGAAAGTCGGCTGGCCGAGCAGGGCAAACTGCCGCCCGGCGTGCAGCTCGATCTGCCCGCCCAGTACAAAGATATGACGGGTGAGGGCGAGCTGTGGGTGCGGGATGACGGCTTGCCGCTGCGCCAGATCATCAAAGCCCGGTTCCCCGCGCAGAGCGATTATCGCGTCGAAGCCGAGTTCACTGTGGATTTTTCGGATTACGCGAACGTCGCGCAAGCCTCGAATCCCCAAGGGACCTTCGGCGGCCTCTTCGGATTTTTAGATTTCGGACAAATCGGCTCTACGCTCGGCGAGTTTGCGCTGTCCCCGCGCCTCGCGTCCCAGGCCCTGATCATCATGTTGATGGCGAGCGCCGCATACCTGGTCATTCGTCATGCTCGTTCGAAGCGTGTCTACGCCGCCTTGAGCGTGTACCTGATCGTCTCGATGGTCGTCTCGCCGCTGCTGCAATCGCAGCAGGCGCTCGCGTTCACGAATGAGCAGCGGGAACAGGCAGCGGTGCAGGAGCAGCAGCAACAAGAACAGGCAGCCGTCCAGCAGGCGATGGACATGCTGCGAGATGCATCCAACCAGTTTGATCCGCACGTCAATCCCCTCGATGCTGCCGCACAAAACGACGCGCTCACGCGCCGCGCCGCCGCTGATGCAGCAAATCTAACTGGAGTTGGACTGCTGTCCGACCCAGTCATGGCTCCGTCCGCTTTGCAAAGTGTGACGCCACCTTGCACCGACACGAGCGACAGCGATAACGATGGCCTGACCAAGTGTCAAGAAGATTTATTAGGAATTGATCCCAACAACGCCGATAGCGATAGCGATGGCTTGAGCGACGGTCAGGAAGTCAGAGGCTTTTCCTTCGGCGGCAAAACCTGGTACACCGACCCCAACAAAGCCAGCACGCTCGACGACACGGTCCCCGATGGACAACGGTGTCCGCTGAATCCCAGCACGAACCAGCGCAATTGCGCCGTAGACACGGACGGCGATGGCACACCGGATGTTTTGGATCGCGATTTCGACGGCGACGGCGTGCCGAACGATGTTGACCTCTCGCCCTTCCGCGCCAACGCGACGACCTTTGGTGAGAAAAATGCTTTCTCGCTCGTCATCAACGGCTTGCAGCAAAATAAACCGACCTACGTCGAATTCCAGATTCGGCCCATCACCAGCACCCATCTGACTTACGCGTTCAACGTCCTCGACTGGCCTAGCGACAAGCAAGGCCAGGTTCAACGCGACCCGAATTCGACGGTGAAAACATTTTTTGATGTATGCGTTCGCGATGGGAGCCCGCAAAACTGCCGCATGTCGCCCGACGACAACGGCGACATCCGCCTGATACCGATGCTCGAGATACGCGTGCCGGGCGTCAACAATCTGCCCTCACAGGATGAACTCAATACCTTCGGCGGCATTGCGTTAAGGCCGCTCGATAGCGGCGATAGAGTGGCGTATGTGCCGCTGCAAGTCGTGAACGAACCGGACAGCGACGCGCGCGTCGCGTTCTACGGCAAGATGCTGTATCGGCCGGGTTCGACCTGGGGCGGCGCGCATCAGGTCCGCCTGGTGTGGCTGGTGCAGATGCTGGTGGACCAATGTCAAGAACTAAAAGGCGCGACTTGCAAGTCCTATGTCAAGGATGGTGTAGACTATCACAATCAGATTCAAACGGTCTTCACGTACTATGATGATTTCAAGCTGACCGCGCTCAACGTGCGCGAGGACCATGGCGCGGATTTCGCAATTGCTTATGAAGACCCGAGTGTTGATAGCGACCTCAACAACGACTTTGCTCTGACCGCCTTGTCAAACGGATTGGACGTCGCCTTTTTGACCGGGCGCAACTGCGATTCGGTCATCAACGGTTCTTGCGTCGGCGACGCCAAGCCCGACCTCACCGTGAGCGGACGCGGCGTTGGCGCGCCGACGATTGCCGGCCGCTTCGACCGCTTGCAGAATGGCGGGGTCTCGGAGGTGCAGCGTTGGTCCATCCCGAACATCCTGCGCGTGGAGAATCGCTCGTACGAGCATCGCGATCAAGCCGTCGCGACGCTGGCGATGACCGATACGAAATCCATCCTGAACCAGTTTACGTCTCGCTGGAGCGCCACCGCGCCCGTCACACCCACGATCCTCTATGCGCGCGAGGAACGCTTCCGCTCCGCCAACCTGTCGCAGCAAGGCACGGGGTTGTCTATCCAGTGGAGCGGCAGCCAACTCACGGTGGATTTCAACGCCGACGGCGGCACGCCCATCATCACCACGGCCGGGCTGAACTGGGCGCCGTTCAAGTACGACGGTGTCAGTTGGCAGTCGGAGAGCCTGGCCGAGTACTGGAAGGAATTGGATCGCCGCATGGTCGCGGCGCGCGAAGAGGGCGACTCGCAGCTCATTGCCGACGGCAAAGTGGCCGTCGTCCAGATCTACTATGCGCTGTTGAATAGCGGACTCAACAACGTCGTCCACGTAGGCAATGCCGCCACCTTACCCGCCGTCGAGTTTGCGGATGACGCGAATCAGTCTGCTCTCATCAGGGGGTCGCTTGCGCTGGGTCCTCCGGCTCTAAAATTCCTGATCAATCAGATTGTGTTCAGAGGGTTCACTAAGAATGCCAATCAGGTGCAACAATATCTCGGCGCCTTAAAGGGGACGGAGACCGGCAGTTTAAAACTCGGCCAATTAGGAGCCAACAACACCTTCACCGCGTTCAAGACCAATGCCAAGCTCGCGCTCAATCAGATGCGCTCTCTGAAAAGTGTCGGTTTTCTGACCGGCTCGTTCGTGCTCGTAGGCGCTACGGCGGCGGGCATCACCCTCGAAATCGTCGCCGCCGTCACGAATAACAAAGACCTCGCGTTGGCGAGTTCGATCCTGCTGGGGGTGACGGCTCTCGTCGCGCTCGTCATCCTGCCGGCTTATCAGATCGTCCTCCTCGTCAGCGAAACGGGCCTGGCGGCCACGAAAATCTTAGGGGCGTCCTCCGAGCTCATCGGCCAAACCCGCATCGCCGCCGCGATCGGGCTGGTGCTCCAGTTGGGCGTTATCTGGGGCGTCTTCATCTATCAGGTCGTTCACGACAAACTGCAACCCGGCACGATTAGCTTCAATACGGCCTTGATGACGACCATTGCGGCGACATTTGTCGCGATCGCCTTTTTCATTCTCAGCCTCACGCTCGTCGGATTCATCCTGGTCGGGATCGTTGTGTTTGTTGATGCGCTGCTGACCCTGTTCTGTCGGGCGGGCGTGGAAGGTTCGTGTTTCACGCTCACCGGCACGCTGGTTAAAACGATTACAGAGGGCTTTTACAGCGGCGACGCCTCGCTCGATTTCAACCACAAAGACGAGAACGGCAACGCCGACCTCGTCACGATCGACTCGTTCAACCAAAGCCTCGCCCGCCCCGAGCAAGGCTATCGCGCGGGCAACGTCGTCAATTTCGATGCCCACATCACGACCAAGATATTTCAGAAAGTCCCGGGCGACGGAGTCGTGTGGGATTACATGAACTACTTTTTCGACTATTGGTCGCTGATTGACACGAGCATGAAATACAAGCTCGGTTCCTCCGACAAGGACTATCCCAGCGCGAACCGGGGCGACATGTCGTGGCTCTGGAAAAATGTCGATACGTACAGGTCAGATAGCGGCTGGTCCTTTTGGAAGGGCGATGTCGGGACCAGCGTGAGCAGCCAGCCGATCACGCTGACGGCGGGGCTGAATCAGCACATGCCGCTTTACTTTAACATCAGTTATGCCGCGCCCGGTTATGAATGCTGGCTGTGGGTCTGCGACTTCAAGACGATCAAGGGCAAGAACAGCACCAATCTCAGCGATAACTTTGTATATGACGTCTTCCCCGCGACGCTCGACCAGTTCGTGGCGATGAAATGGGATGCAAAACTGCCCGCGCAATTTGACAGCGACGGCGATGGTGTGTCTGACCTGGTCGAAACTCAAAGGGGCACCAATCCACGCTCTCCGGACACGGACGGCGATGGCGTGCCAGACCAGACCGAGAGTATCAAGGGCACCAATCCGCTCGTCACGGACACCGACGGCGACGGCCTCTCCGACTTCGACGAACTGATCATCGGCAGCGATCCCACGCTCGTCGACGGCGACGGCGACGGCGTGTCCGACAAGTCGGAAGTGGACGGTTGGATCTTCACCTACGCGACGGGGTTGACGACTCGCGTCACGTCTGATCCTGGCCTGGCGGACACGGATGGTGACGGGGTTGACGATCTGTCTGAGAGAAACATCCTCAGCAACCCGCGGGCTACAACTGCAAGCCCCCTCGTGTTGGACCTGGCAATCACCAGCGTGAACGGTTTCATCGGCGCGGGCGCCTCAGGCATCTATACGGCGACCGTGCGCAACAACTTCGCGCCCGGCGCGTTCGGCGCAGGCACCACAGTCTACGCCTCAGGGCGATTGACCAGCACACTCCCGGCGGCGTTTGGCGGGCAAACGGCGACGAAAACGCTGAGTCTCCCTCAAGGCATCTCGCAGACACAGATCACGAACTTTACGGTTTCAGGTTCTGCCAGCTCGGGGCTGGTGAACGTTGGCAATCTCATCGGGTCACAGATTTATCTGGTGAGCGGCGCCACACAAACTCTGTTGGGGCCTTTTAACCTGAGCAAGAGTCTTGGCCTCACGATTGACAACGATCGCCCCACGGCGAGCACTGGCACCAGCGCCGTCCGCTCAAACGCGATCAGCATCATCGGCGGCACGGCGAGTGACGCGACCTCATACATCACGCGCGTCCAGGTGAGCATCGATGGCAGCGCATTTACGGACGCCGACATCAGCGCGTGTCAGCAGTCCGGTAATTCGCCTTGCGCGTGGGCATTCTCGTGGAGCGTGCCTGCGGGCAGCAGTCCGCATACGATTGCGGTCAAGGCAACGGATGCAGTTGGAAACCAACAGACGATGGCGACCTCAAGCACGATCTATGTTGACGATCTGCCGCCGAGTGCCACCTCAGGCGTCACCGGCAATCCGGCCGTCGCGGCGGGAAAGAACGTGAACGACAAATGGGCTGTGCCGCTGAACGGCACCGCCACCGATCCGGGCGCCGGTCCGACCACCAGCGGTGTGGATCGCGTCGAAGTCTTGATGGGACCGAACGGCAGCGACTGGCAGCCCGCGCAGGTCGTCACGACGACGAACCCTAACACCTGGTCAATCAACTATCCGCTGTCGGCTTTCGACGCAACCAACTCGCCGCTCATCGATCCAACCGGACAGTACACCTTCTCCGTGCGGGCGCTGGACAAGGTGGGCAATGTCACCGCGCTCGCGAATTATGCCAACGGCTCGATCCGCCTCGACAACACCGCGCCCACGCTCAGCCTGACGGGTTCCAACGCGCCCGGCTTTGACATTAACGCCACGCGCCAAATTACGTTCCCCATGACGATCAGCGGGGTCGTCAGCGATACCGGTTCGGTGACGACGGGCGTGTCGAATGCCGAAATTTCGTTTACGTGGGACAAGGTCACGGACGTGTACTCGAACACGGTGCTGGCGCTGTCGTTCGACGATCCGCCCGGTGTTGCCATCTTCCACGACGATTCAAACCAGGGTCACAGCGCCCTTTGCGATGCGGCAGCGCAGCAGTGTCCGACGGCGGGCGTAACGGGTCGCTTCGGCAAGGCGATCCGCTTTGATACCAACTCGCAAGTCGCGCTTGTGATTGGGATGCCCCTCTCGACGACGAACTATTCGCTGGTCGGCTGGTTCAATGCCTCCTGCCAGAACTGCGGCATTTTCGCCGCGTCCATTGGCTCGGGCGCGCAGACCTCGTTTGACCGCGAAATCTATCTGAGCGGCGGAAATGTTTGCGCCGATGTCTTTAGCGGCTCGCGCGAGACGATCTGCTCCGCGAACGTGAATTACGCCGACGGCAACTGGCACATGGTCGCGCAGACGCTCGGCAGCAGCGGGCATCTGCTGTACCTGGATGGTCAAAAGGTGGCGAACGGTGTCTTGACCCGTTCGAGTTTGAGCGGCCCGGCTAATCTGTTCATTGGACGCGCGCCGCAGGCCACGAACAACTCTGTGAACGGGCGGCTCGACGAATTCAAGCTGTTTGACGTCGCGCTGTCGGCGGACTCGGTGCGCGGGTTCTATCAATCGTGGCAGCCGGCGACGCTGGCGAGTTCGGGCAATGGCGTCAATGCCACCACGTGGAGCGCGGTCGTGCCGCCTGGGCTGGATGGCAACTACTCGATAGACCTGACCGCCAGCGACGTGCTGGGCAACCGCAACGACGACCGTCTCTCCTGGCCGCACTGGCGCGGCGAGATTGACACCGCGCCGCCGCGACTCGACATCTCGATTCAGCCCTACGGGTTCGGACAGACGCTCATCACCGGCTCTGCCGAAGACTTGAATTTGAATCTCACCAGTCTGCAACTGCCCTGCCTCGGGGGCTCGTTCGGCCAAGTCTATTACAACACGCTGACGCGCCCCGGCGAGCCAAGACGTCTCAACAAGGTCGTGTCATCCTGCGTGGTAGAAGGTTATCCAACGACCGGCATCACCGTTCGCGCCTGCGACAACTTCGGTCACTGCGCCGCGAAAACGTCCTCCGAGTATCGGGTCTACATGGCGTCGAGCTCGGGCATCATTCGCGCTTCTGCCGCGAACGGCTCCTCGCAGCAAGTGATCCTCGCCCCGCCCGCAGCCAATCCGACCGGCGGCATTGCGATTGACCTCCAGCGCCAGCAAATGTATTGGGTGGAAGCGACGACGATCAAGCGCGCCAATCTCGACGGCTCGCAGATTCAGACCATCGTGAGCGGTCTCAATGCGCCGCGCCGCATCGCCGTGGCAGCGGCGGCGGGCAAACTCTATTGGAACGAACCAGGGCTGATCAAGCGCGCCAATCTCGACGGCTCGGGCCTCCAGACGCTCGTCGCGCGCACGGGCATTGCGTCCCTGTCGCTCGACGCGGAGCGCAGCACGCTCTTCTGGGTCGAGGGCAAGACGGTCTACCGCGCCAACCTGGACGGCAGCGGACAGACTCAGGTCGTTTCGCTGGAAGCGGTTACGGATCTGCTCGGCGGCACGGGTTTCATGCATTCATTTCTCGATGTCGCCGTGAATCCGAAATCTGGCCGCCCCTACTACTCAATGTATGCGACCTGCGTGTCGCCCACGCAATACTACATCCTGGAGGGCTGCCATTTCCGATACAATGGGCCAAACTTGGACATCGGCCTCAGTTTTCGTGTGCCCCCCACTCCCGGCGCGGCGGATATTGGCCTGGATACTTTTATTCTTCGGCTCGCGGTCGGCAGCGAAGGCGCGCAATCGAACGACCTGCTCGCCTTTGCGCCCGACGGCACCCTCTACTTCTCCAAGCGTGGGGGCGGCTTGTTCCGCGGCTGTACGTATCTAACGGCGGGTACGCCTGGTTCTTCCTCCGACGGCGGGTTCTGCTATCCGGGGGAACCGCAGATTTTCAGCGGCGATGTCAAGGGCGTAGCGTTCGCGCTGGAGGATCCGGGCGCCACGACGAACCCCGATTTGTGGATCAGCAAATCCGCGTCGGCGCCGATCCTCGTCGCCGGCAATCAGATGACCTACACGCTGGTAGTGCGCAATATCGGCGCGGTGCCCGCGAGCGGCGTCGTCGTCACCGACACCCTGCCCGCGAACGTGACCTTCCTCTCTGCGACGACGACGCGCAACGAAACGTGCCCCGCGCCCGTTGGCGCGTTGTTCCAGTGCGCGCTGGCGCCGATCAGCACGGGCGCGCGGGTGGATGTCAATATCCGCGTGCAAGGCAACTCGAATGCGGTCGGCTCGATTCAGAACAATGCAAAGGTCGGCGGAAGCCAGTCCGATACGGATACAACGAATAACAACGCGCTCAACGTCGTGAGCGGCATTACCCCCACGCCCACGCCGACGCCGACACGCACCCCGCGCGCCACGCTCACAACCACGCCTACGCCGAGCGGTCGCGTCAAAGTCCTGTTCTGGAACAGTCCTACGGGCATCAAGGCTCTGCGCCTCAACGACAACTACACCTGGAATTTCACCGCGCCCAATTCCTGTCCGCTGGGGGTCGCCGTGGACCCGGCGCAAGATCGGCTCTATTGGACGCAGTGCGATGGCACGATTCATCGCGCAAATCTCGACGGCACGAACGCGAGCACACTTCTGCAAAATCAGAAATACCCAACCGCCATTGTCGTGGACAGCGTCGGTGGCAAAATCTACTGGCGCACCAACGGCGACCCGAACCGCAACCCCGATCCACCCAGGATTTACCGCGCCGACTTGAACGGCGGCAACGTCGAGATGCTGCTGACCACGCAGTCGCCGAACAGTGAACTCGCACTCGACACGGTGAGTCAGCAGTTGTTCTGGCGTGACGGCTGGAACATCCTGCGGGCAGAATTGAACGGCGCTGGCGCTCAAACCCTGGTGAGCGACGCCTATTATAATGGGCTGGCGCTAGACGGCGGCGCGCGCGCGCTGTTTTGGGGCAGCTCCTCCTATTACTTCATCGGCCGCGCGGACCTCCTGCCCGATATGACGGGTGTGCAAAACGCCCAGAGAGTCACGAGCTCTTATGGGGCTAACGCGCTCGCGCTCGATGCCGCCGCCGGTACCCTCTACTGGACCGACAACTACGGCATTCGCAGCGCGAATCTCGCGGCGCTGCCCGCCGCTGCACAAACCGTGCTGAACGGTTCCACCAATGCCGACAGCAAACTCGCGTTGGCCTATCTCACGACCGCGTTGATTCCTACGCCAACCAACACGCCCACGCCGACGCCGAGCAATACACCGACGATCACGCTCACGCCGACGCCGAGCAATACGCCGACGAACACGCCCACGCCGAGCAATACGCCGACGGCAACCGCGACGGCCTGTCCTTCGACAGGCTCTATCAGCGGCAAAGTCTTCAACGATCTGAACCAGAACGGCGTGGACGACAACGAACCCGGCATCGCGGGCGTGCTGATCACTCTTTCCAACAACAGCCAGACTACCACGAACGGCAGCGGCCTGTTCCAATTCAACAACCTGACCTTCGCGCAGTACCTCGTCTTCGAGACCGACCCGCCCGGCGCGCTCTCGACGACGCCTAATGTGGAAAGTGTGCTGGTCGTGCCCTGCCAGAATCCGGCCGTCTCCTTCGGCGACTATTTCCCGCCGACGCCCACACCAACCGCCACCAGCACGCGCCTGCCCGCGACGCCAACGCCGACCCAGAGCGCCAGGAGCATCTTCTGGAGCGATGGCTTCGATGATATCCGCGCCATTGGCGCAGACGGCACAAACGAACGCCAGATTTACACGGACGCCAGCACCGACCCGAAATCGATTGCCTACAATCCGAACACCGACCAGATTTTCTGGACCGAGTGGACCGACTCGTTGGGCAATGGGCGCATCATGCGCGCCAACACCAACGGGACCGGCGTCCAGTTGGTAATCGGCGGGCAGATCTATCCGCTCGGATTGGCTGTGGAACCGGTCGGCGCGGGCATCTTGTACTGGCGCGCGGATTTGTGTTTCTGCCAGTCCAACACCACGAGTATCTACAAACTTAATCTCAACACGAGCCAGTTGAGCACCATCGCCATCAACATACCCGCCGCAAACGATACCGGGCTGGCGCTCGACGCCGAACGCGGAAAGATCTACTGGAGCGAAAGCGGCAATATCCGCCGCGCCAACACGGATGGCTCGGCGCCGGAAACGGTCATCTCCGGCCTCGGTGGCAGCCTCGGCATCGCGATTGACGCCGCCGCCGACAGAATCTTCTGGAGCGCTGGGCGGACGATACAGCGCGCCGACCTCAACGGACAAAACGTCGAGACGGTCGCCACCACTACGGCCGATGCGAGCGCGGTCCTGGTAGACGGCGCAGGCGGCAAGGTCTACTGGTCAGAGTTCCTGGGCTGCCTCTGCCGCGCCGACCTCATGCCCAATGCGACGCGCGAAGTCTTCGTCGAGTTTGGCGGCGGCATTAGTTCGGCGGGGCTGACGCTCGCGTACGTTTTCATCCCGCCGACGCCCACGCCGACCAACACGCCCACGCCGACCCACACGCCGACGTTGACGCCCACGCCCACACAGACCTTTACGCCGACGCCTACGCCAACCAACACGCCGACGCCAACCAATACGCCCACGCGCAGCAGCGCCACCGCGACGCCGGCAGGAAACTTCACCCGGAATCTGTTCTGGACGAGCAAACGCTTCAGTCAACCCGGCCAGATTATGTCGATGCCGGTCGATACCTTCGCAGCCAGCGCCATTGTGTCTGCCGCCAACATCGATACGATCCGCGGGGTGGCGATCGACCCGGTGAACAATTACCTGTATTGGACGGAATTGACGAACGGGCGCGTCATGCGCGCAAACGTGGACGGTTCCAATCCGATCGAAATCGTCAACGGGTTGAGTAATCTCGGCGCGATCGTGTACGACGCCACGACGAACATGTTGTACTGGAACGAGGGCGGAGTCATCCGGTCCTATGCGCTGAATACCGGCACGCTGACGACCTTGCCCATTTCCAGCAGCAGCTCGCTCGGCCTGGGCCTCGATGCCGAACGCGGGCGCATCTACTGGAGCTTCGGCACCAACATCAGATGGGCGAATCTCAGCACGCCGGGAACCCAGAATACGCTCATCTCCGGGCTGTCCGGCTCGGTCGTCGACCTGTACATCGACGGGCCCAACGACTATGTCTATTGGAGCGAGGATTCTAATATCTCTGGAGAAACAGGCGCCATCAGGCGCGCGGATCTGACGGGCGTCAATCAAAACATCGTCACCATCGCCGCCACCGTCGCGACCCCCTCGCCCGACGATGGCGTACCGTACGGCCTGACCGTAGATACGCTCGGTGGCAGGGTGTATTGGCTCCAGACTTTCCGGCTGTGGCAGTCGGATCTCGCATCCAACTCGACCGCCGTCGGCGTGTTGGGCACGGGCGGCTTCCCGCTCTACACAAATTCTGCGATCACGCTCGGCTACGTCCCGATTCCGCCGACGCCCACGCCCACCAGCACGCCGACCAACACGGCTACGGCGACGAGCACCTCGACGCCCACACCGACGTCCACGCCGATCGCCGGCGCGCTCGTCGTCCAAACCAACGGCGACGGCCCGGCGGCCGCCTGCAGCGGCACCAGTTGCAACACCCTGCGTGATGCGATTGACACCGCCAACAATAACGCCGGCTTGAACGCCATCACGTTCGCGGGAAGCGTGACAGGGAACATTACCCTGACCAATGGGGAACTCGCCATCAGTGACGACCTGATCATTCTGGGACCCGGCGCGGCGACGCTCACAGTGGACGGGGACAATGCGAGCCGCGTGTTCAACATCGCCGGCGGCACAGTCGACATCTCCGATTTGACGATCGCCAATGGCAACGCGGGTCAAGGCGCGGGTCTGTACAACGCAGGCGCGACGACGTTGACCGACGTGGTCCTGCATAGCAACACCGCCAGCGATTCCGGTGGCGCGATCTACAACACGGCTTCGCTGGAGATGAACGGCGGCGCGGTGCGCGATAACACTCTCAACTACACAGGCTTTGGCGCGGCCAATGGCGGCGGCATCTATAACTACGGGGCACTCGCGCTGGCGACCGTCGACGTGTACAACAACGCCGTTTACGCCGGTCCCAGTGGCTTCGCCACGAATGGCGGCGGGGTGTATCTCGACGGTGGCAATGCGACCCTGACGAACGTCAACGTCTATTCAAACACCATCGAGTCTGGAAACGGCGGCGGCATGTACGTATGGGCGACGGTCGCGCTCAGCGATAGCGCCATTTACAGCAACACCGTGGCCAGCGGCAACGGCGGCGGGATGTTCCTCGTTTCCTATCCCGGGCGTACCGTCAACATCGCGCGCAGCGCGATCTACAGCAACAGCGTGGCGGGCAATGGCGGCGGGATATACGTCACCACCGCTGAAGACTCCGATCTGCTCGACCTCGTGAACACCACCATCTCGGGCAACCGCGCGACCGGCGATGGCGGCGGCATTTACGCCGATTCGGGACGAATGACCTTGAGCAACGTCACCCTCGCCAACAACACCGCCGACAGCGACAACGACACATTCGGCGACGGCGGCGGATTCAACGGTTTCGTGTTCCCATTGACGATCCGGAACACGCTCATCGCCGCCAATAACGATTTCTCCGGCGGCGCGCCCGACTGCAACGTCGGCAGTAGCAGCGTCACCAACAACGGCTACAACCTGATCGGCAACGACACGGGCTGCGGTTGGACGCCAGGCACTGGCGACATCGTCAATCCCGCAGCGGTCAACCTCGGCCCGCTGCAAGACAATGGCGGCGCCACCTGGACGCACGCGCTCCTCACCGGCAGCCCCGCGATTGACGCCGGCAACCCGGCGGCGCCCGGCAGCGGCAGCCCCGCGTGCGAAGCGACCGATCAGCGCGGCATCACCCGTCCACAAGACGGCGACGGCGATGGCTCGACGATTTGCGACATCGGCGCGCTGGAACGCCAGTCGTCCACCATCGCTCTGTTGAATCCATTATCGTGGGTGCGGCATATTTTGTCGCTCGTACGCATCTCACCGTCGCACGAAATGGGTTCGTCGTATGGTGTGTACGTTGCGCCAGCGCTCCCCTCGACGACCGCAAACCTGGCGCTCATCAAATTCACCGCCGGTCACGTGCAGGCGAGCGCGCCAGGCACAACGTACGTCGTCAACACGCTCGACGATCACGACGACAGCGCGTGTGACTCGAATGACTGCACGCTGCGCGAAGCGCTCGACGCCGCGAATGCCAACGCCGGCGCGGACACGATCGATTTTGCTCAGAACCTTTCCGGCGTGATCCTCTTAACATTGGGCGAACTGACGATTACGGATGACGTGACGATCAACGGTCCGGGCGCGAATGTCTTGTCGGTGAGCGGCGCGAATGCCAGCCGCGTGTTCGACCTCAGCGGCGCGAGCGTCCACCTGGTAGGTCTCAGCATCACCGACGGCAATGCCGACAATGGCGCGGGAGTCTTGATCGCGGCGAATAGTTCGCTGGATGGCAGTGACCTGATCATTCGCAATAACACGGCGAGCGGCCAAGGCGGCGGCATTTTGAACTCTGGGACGTTGAGCCTGGCGGCCAGCGCGGTGCTAAACAACGCGATCGTTGCGTCCAACACTTCGCCACAGGGCGGCGGCATCTTCAACGGCGGCGCGCTGACTTTGACAGGCGTGGACATCTATGGCAACACACTCGTCCCAGGCGCCTATTCAGGCCACGGGGCTGGTCTGTCCAATGACCTGAATGCCGTCGCCACGCTCGATACGGTGCGGCTGTTCGCGAACACGATCACGGCAGGCGACCTGGCGAGCAGCGGCGGCGGCATCTACCAGCGCGGCGCCTTGACGCTGACGAATAGCCTTGTGACGAATAACATCGTCCTCAACGGAAGCGGCGGCGGCATCGAAAATTATTTCCCGACCGGAGCGATGACGCTGGTCGGCAGTTCACTCTCGAGCAATGCGGCGAGCATGGACGGCGGTGGTCTACGCGCGCTCGGCGCGAGTGGAGACCAGGTTGTTCTCACGAACAGCACTGTCTCGAACAACACGGCGGGAGGCAGCGGGGCCGGACTCTCGATCCAGGATAGCTCGGTCAACCTGAACGGTGTGACTCTTGCTGGTAACACCGCAGATGGAAACGGCGGCGGCATTTTCCTGGGTAGCTCTTCACCAACGCTGGGTGTAGTCAACAGCACTCTGTCTGGAAACTCGGCGAAAGGCAATGGCGGCGGCATCCACACGACTGCGGGCGTCGTGACCTTCAACAACGTCTCGATTGCCAACAACACCGCCGACAGCGACAATAATGCCAACGGCAACGGAGGTGGATTCTCCGCGAGCGCGCTCACGCTGAACATTAGCAATTCACTTATCGCGACGAACAGCGATCTCTCTGGCGGCGCACCCGATTGCCATGGGCTCGGATCCATTCTCATCAACGATACCGGCCATAACCTGATCGGCAACGACACCGGCTGCGGTTGGACGGCGGGCGCCGGTGACATCGTCAACCCATCCGCCCCGCTCGAACTGAGCGCGCTGGCGGACAATGGCGGCGCGACTCAGACGCACGCGCTGGGGGCAGGCAGCCCCGCGCTTGACGCGGGCAATGACGCGACGTGCGAAGCGACCGATCAGCGCGGCATCGCCCGTCCGCTCGACGGCGATAACGACGGCGGCGCGCGCTGCGACATCGGCGCGGTTGAAGCCAATCTGCCTACCGTATCACTGCCGCCGATTGGCTTTACCCCTCCGCTTTTGGATTCGGGCGTGATTTCGCCCACGAACGGCGCGCTCTTTGCCGGGCTCGATCCCATCGAGATTCGCGGCGGCGCCTATGCGACGGAGTTCTTGAAATCGCTCGACGTGACGGTCAACGGTGCATCCATTTACACCACCAACTGGGACAATGGCATCACCACCGACCGTCCATGGGTCATCGCTTGGACACCACCCGCCGCGGGCAATTACACGATCGACAGCGTCGTGACCGATTGGGCGAGTCGCGTGCAAACGGATACGCATCCGATCAGCATCACCATTCAGCCGCCGCTGCCTACGATCCAGATCGCGTCCTCGATCATCACCTTGACGCAGGCGAGCGCGCCGACGGTGGGCAATCTCGATGGCACCGCCAGCGCGGCGGGCAATGCGGTGGTTGAAGTTCAAACAGAGGCAGGAGGCGCCTTCAATCCTGCGCAATTCGACGGCACAAGCTGGCACTATTCGCTCCAGTTCACCGCACCGCCCGATGGCGTAACCTATCCAATCACCGCGCGCATCACCGATGGGCTGCAGCGCATCACCACGGCCAGCAGGAATGTGATCGTCGACGTCGCGCCGCCCGCGCTGGTTGACATCACCCTCTCGTATCGCGACAACGCGAATGTCACGCATCCGCTCGCGACCGGTCAAACCATCCGCCAGTCCCCGCCGACACTCATCCTTGACTGGACGGCGAGCGCCGATGGAAGCGGACTGGGCAGTTACCTGGCCGGCTGGACGGCAAGCCCAACTCCAGACCCCGCTGCGCTGGCAGCGATCAATCCCGCAGCATCGCGTCATTTTGAATTCACCGCCAGCGAAGCCAGGGTTTATTACGCGCACGTGATCTCGCAAGACGCGCGCGGCAACCGCACCCTGCAAACCGTTGGACCTATCTACGTGGACGCGCCAACCACACCCGATTTGATTGCAGATATGACCTATCGCGGTTGGATGGAGAGCGGCGCTTCCTTCATCAGCGCCGACCATGAAATCAGCCGCAGCGTGCCCGGCGCAAATGTGCAAAGGTTTTACGCGACCTGGAACAATGAGGCGCTGCGCATGGCCTGGACGGGCGCGAACTGGGATAACGACGGCGACCTGTTCATTTATCTCGACACCCAGTCCGGCGGCGCGCCGAACGCCTACAATCCCTATCCAGGTTCCGCGACGATTTCGCTGCCCGCTTCGTTTGGCGCGGACGAATTGGTCTGGATTCAAGATAGCCAAACGGCGATGCTGTTGCATTGGGGCGGAAGTAATTGGGTTCTCGATCAGGCGCTTGGCGCGTCCAACTATCAGTTCGAGGGGACCGCGAATCCGAATATCACCGATCTTTATCTGCCCTTTACGTTGCTCGGAGTGAATTCCGCCTCATCGCTCAAGCTGCTCGCGCTCGCGAGTGAAGAGAACGCGCTGCAATTCTGGGCGAGTGCGCCAGACCATAATCCACTCAACAGCTCACGCGTCGTCAGCGCGCTGGCCAAGGAGCGCGACCTGAGTAGCTTCCAACTGACACAGTTCTACTCCGTTGCTTCGTTGGGAAGTGGCGTTTTGCCAAACGGTAACATCCTGCCGGGCGCCGACATGCATTTCAGCATTGACAGCACACCCGGCGGCGTTGGCGTCGCTTTCCTGAATGACGATTGGCTGGACGTGGTCGCGCCCGGCGTACGGCTGGACGCGAACCTCGACGGCGTGCCCGACCAACCGCTGCCGGTCAATCAGCCCGCGCCAGTCGGTAATGGACAGACGGTAACGTACGACCTCCATTATCGAAATGACGGAACGGAGGAAGCCAGGAACGTTCAAGTCACCGTCACGGCGTATGGCGCCTTGCGCCTGGCGGGCAACCAGACCACGGCGACCTTCAATTTGGGGAACGTCGCGCCGGGCGTTTCGACCACGCTGCAGTTCACCGGAAACATCAACACGGCCCTCAACGGCAATTCGGCCGAGATGGACGCCGTTATCCGCGATGATCAGCACGGCAACTTTGATTATGTGTGGGTGCAGCATCCGGTAGACAGTGCGCCGCCGCAAGGCGTTCAGATTCTCAGCCCCGAGACGTATGCCAAGCCTGGACTCAATTTCGTCACGGGCGCGGCGTTCGATCCATCAGGCGTCCCGACGATTGCATTGGAGATCACGGCGCTGCCGTCAAACGCGCAGACGACGATCAACTGCGCCGATCCGACGCCCAATGATGGTCAGTGGACCTGTCAATGGGATGCCGGGGATTTGGCCGGAATCACTCAGTTCCAACTGCGCGCACGCGCGACCGACAGCAATGGCGCGGTTAGTTCGTTCAGCCCGATCCATACGCTCACAGTGGACATCACACCCCCGACCGTGACCGTGGACGCGCCCGTGGATCAATTCCTCGCGGATGGCTTCCTAAGCGCGGGTGAACTGCAATGGACGGGCACGGTGCAGGACAATCAGGAGGCGGCAGGGCTGGTCATCTGCCTGAAGCAGACCTTCGATCCGAACTGCTTGCAAGGCCCGACCTTTGGAGGCAGCAACCTGGCCCAGTGGAGTTATGACTTGACGCCGATTCTCGCGGGGGATGGTCTCAGGACCACGCTGAACCTGTATGGCCTGGATGCGGTGGGCAACCCTTCGGACACGCCTTTAGCCCGCGTCTTTAAGATCGATACGTTCCCGCCCGTCATCACCGTCACCTCGTCCACTCCCCCGGTGATCAATGCCGGTCAGACCATCAGCGGCACCGTGAGTGACGGCGGCGGCGTGAGCCAGGTTGACGCCATCATCTTTGCGCCCGATGGCAGCGTCTCCGTCGAGACGGCAGCACTGAATGAGCCGCAGTGGAGCTACACACCAAACATCAGCGGCACCGGAGAGTTCATCGTTCACCTGCAGGCGCGCGATCGGGCAGGCAACACTAGCACTGCCGAGCCATTCGTCGTTCAAGGGGGCGTCCCCAATACCCCGCCGACCATTGTGGTCGCCGCGGGCGGCATATGCGCCAGCAGCGGCGTGAGCGGCACAATGAACCTGACGGTCGCAGATGTGGACGGGGACAGCCTGAGCCTGAGCGGCAGCTCGTCAAATACGACGCTCGTGCCGAACAGCAGTATCGTGTTCGGCGGCAGTGGAGCCAATCGCACGGTGACGATCACACCGGTGCCCAAGAAGAGTGGCAGTGCGACGATCACCGTCACGGTGAGCGATGGAAAAGGTGGAACGGCGTCGCTCACGATTACCGTCGTCGTCGGCACGGATAAGGCGAACATCATCAACTCCACCAACGGCTCACAGCTGATCCTTGGGCTGGGCGGAAATGATACGATCACCACCGGCAATAGCATCGATCTGCTCTGCGGTGGTAAGGGCATTGACACGCTCGATGGCGGCAATGGCGACGACACAGTCGACGGCGGCGATGACAACGACATCCTGCGCGGCGGGGGCGGCAACGACATCTTGCGGGGCGGTAATGGAAACGATACGCTGACCGGAGGCATGGGCGCCGATTTCTTCAGCGGCGGCGCAGGCACCGACACCGCCACCGACTTTAACCCGAGCGAAGGCGACACGCAGGACGGCACCATTCCGTAAAGACCTATCAGGAGCCTGGCTGGCCCGTGCCGAGAGCCGGCCGGCCACCGCTAACTCCGTTCCGCTGCAGGGCGGCAACATCGTCGTGCCGCACGTGGGCCCTTAAAAACCTGAGCCGGAAGCGCGCAACGCTTTGACGTTCACAACAGCATTGACCGACATGTGCGCGGCGTGAAAGAGGCGGGGCTGAATCTTCGTTCGATTCGCCCCGCTTCTTCTTGGCACAGAGAGACGAGCCGTCAGTTCAAAACCTGTTTGTGCTGTCTGTAGCAATCCGCTCAGCCTGGGCACCAAAGCATTGCAAAATCATGGCATTTGTAAGGAATGGTTAACGCCAGCGTAGGCAAAGCGTAGGGCGGGCGACATGCCCCCCAGGCCGGTTCGGTGTATATTAACCATCGAAGAGTAGCGGGCGGAAACCTCTTCTTCTCCTCCTTTAGCCGAGAGTCAAAGGGCAGCGACCTTTGACTCTTTTGGCTTTATTTTGCCAGGCACCTGAGAGCGCATTTGAAAATTGCTCGTAGCCCGCGTCCTCGCGGGCGTTGCCAACCGCGTCCGCGCGGTTGGAGAGCATTTTCCAACAGGCTCTGAGTGGTATAATCCCCGCGTGACCTCTCCTGCGCGCCAAATCGCTCGGGCCGCCAGCATTGTGATGCTGGCTTTTATTGCCTCACGCATCCTGGGCCTGGTGCGTGAAATGGTGATCGGCGCGCGGTTCGGCACCTCCGCCGAGTATGACGCCTACCTGGCTGCTTTCCGCCTGCCCGATCTGCTGTACCTGCTGATAGCAGGGGGCGCGCTGGCATCCGCCTTCATTCCCGCCTTCACGGGTTACCTCACCGCCGGCGACCGCCTGGGCGCGTGGCGACTCACCAGCGCCGTCGCCAACATCGTCACGCTGATTCTCGCCGCAGCGGCCGCGCTCGCCGCGATATTCGCGCCGGCACTGGTCGCCACGGTCATCGCGCCCGGGTTCGACCCCGCCACGCAGGCGCTGACGGTCTCCCTGATGCGCGTGATGCTGATCGCCCCTGTCATCTTCGGCGCGAGCGGCGTGATCATGGGCGCGCTCAACGCACAGCAGCATTTCCTGTTGCCTGCGCTTGCGCCGATCGCGTACAACCTTGCGATCATCGCCGGAGCGGCATTCCTGTCACCGTTCCTCGGTGCAGCCGGGCTGGCCATTGGCGTCGTCGCCGGCGCGGTGGGGCATCTCCTGATCCAGGTACCGGGCCTGGTGCGGTTCGGTGCGCGCTACTTTCCCGTCTTCGACGTGCGCGATCCCGGCGTGGTGAACGTCGCGCGGCTCATGGGACCGCGCGTGCTGGGCCTGGCCGTCGTCCAGCTTAACTTCCTGATCAACACGAACCTAGCATCGCGCCTGGGCGAGGGCGCCGTGTCGGCGCTGAATTATGCCTGGCTTCTCATGCTCCTACCGTTGGGCGTGTTCGCGCAATCGATCGCCACAGCCGCCTTCCCGACCTTCGCCGCGCAGGCGGCCCGGAACGAGATCGACCCGATGCGTCACACGCTATCCGGCGCGCTGCGAGCGACGCTGTTTCTCAGCCTGCCCGCCGCCGTCGGCCTGATCGTCCTGCGCACGCCGCTGGTGCAGTTGTTGTTCGAGCGCGGCGAGTTCACGCCTGAGTCCACGCAGGCCGTCGCCTACACGATGCAGTTCTTCGCGCTGGGACTGGTCGCGCATTCGCTCCTGGAGATCGTCACGCGCGGCTTCTACGCCATGCACGATACGCGCACGCCGGTGATCGTCGGCGTAGCGGCGATGCTTTTGAACTTGGCGCTATCGCTGCTGCTGATCGGCCCGCTGGCAGAGGGCGGCCTGGCGCTGGCAAACTCGATCGCGACGACGGTTGAGGCGCTCGTCCTAGTCTGGTTGATCCGCGGCCGGCTGAGCGGCATCGAAGGCCGCAGGGTGTGGGGCGCGCTCGCTCGATCCGGCCTGGCCTCGGCCGCGATGGGACTGGCGCTGCTGGGATTGCTGCAAATGCCGATGAGCAGCGCGTTGGCGGTGTGCGCGGCCGGGATCGCGGTGGGGATGATCGTGTACGCCGGAGCGGCGCTCCTGCTGCGCGCCGACGAGCTGCGCAGCGTGCGGCAGCTCGTTCAGAGGCGGGGGCAGGCGCTGCACGACACGTGACGCGCGGTTGGGCGGGCATGGGGATGCCCCGCCTAATAATGGGGCTTTGCCCTCAGCATCTCCTGAATGGCCGGCAGTTTCTCGCGCGCGGCCATCTCGCCGATCTCGATCAGCTCTTCGGCCTTCTCGTAATCGAGCGCGCTGTACGTCTGCACCTGGGGATGGATGAAAACGTCCACTTCCGACAGGCGTATCTTGAGGATCTCGCCTTCCATCGCGCCCATCATCGACGTCATCAGCTCGATGAAGTTGGGCCGCTTGGCATCCGGCGGCACCTGGCCCCGCTCTTCGGGCGTGCGCACGACGCTCGAAACGATGACGCGATCCGCGCCGTGCTCCCGCAGCACGCTGATCGGCACCGGGTTGACGACGCCGCCGTCGACCAGGTAGCGCCCATTCCAGGGCCACGGCGCGAAGACGCCGGGAATGCCGATCGACGCGCGCACTGCGTCGGAGACCGATCCCCAGTTGAACACGACCTGCTCGCCGACCGTGATGTCGGCGGCGACAATGTAGAGGGGGATGCGCAGGTCGTCGAAGGTCTTGCCTCCCAGCGCTTTGTCGAGGAAGTGCGCCGTCTTGCGACCGTGGATCAGGCCGGAGATCGGCGGGATCGCGAAGTCCCACAGCCCGCCGCGCAGTTGGGTGATCTTCTTCAGTTCTTTGGCGAAGGCGATGATCTCGTCGATCGACTTGCCGGCGCAGAACATCGCCCCGAACAGCGATCCGGCGCTCGATCCGGCCACGATGTCGATCGGCACGTCGGCGCCTTTCAGCGTCTTGAGCACGCCGACGTGCGCGATGCCCTTCGCGCCGCCGCTCGACATCACCAGTCCCACCGTACGCCGCCCGATGAGGCGCGCCAGGCGATCGATCTCGTGCTGCTCGTTGATCAGGGACCAGTAGCGGCGCGCGCCCTGCGCCCAGGCCGGCGTCTTGCCCGAGCCGATCACGGCGACCCCGTCGGCCAGCTCGACGATCTTCTCGTGGAACTTGCCGCCGCCGTACGGCAGCGCGACGACGAGGCGCTCATAGAATCCGACCAGCTCGCCCAGAATCTGCGCCAGGCTGTCTACGGTCATGTCGGCAGGCGGATCGATGATCGTGACGCCCTGCCCGCGCTCCGGCGCGATCGGCGACGCCAGGTTGAAAAGCCCGATGCGGCCACCGGCCTGTGTCATCAGGCTGGCCGCCAGGGCCAGCGCCGGGCCTTCGACGGCGATGAGGTTGATCTCCTCGCGCCGGTAGGGCTGGTGCGACGTGGCGACCAGCCGCCGCCCCAGCTCGCGCCCGAGGTGGATCGCGATCGCCGGGTAGTCGCGCAGGAGATCCTCCAGATCGTCCTTGGTCAACAGCGCCACTTCGGCGTCGATCATGACCACGACTGTCGCCGAGCGGGGCTGCTCGAGCAGCAGCGCCAGCTCGCCGAAGAAGCCGCCCGGGCCGATGTAGGCGAAAATGCGCTCTTCGCCGGTCGCGTCAGAATACACCTTCAACTGGCCCGACTGGACGAGATACAGCGTATCGCCCAGGTCACCCTCGCGGAACAGGATCGCGCCGCGCGGGTGACGCTCGACGCGCAGGCGGCGCCTGATGGCGTCCAGCACGTCGTCGGGCAGCTCGGAGAAAAACGGGATGCGTCGAAGGTTGAGTTCCATAAAGCGTGAAACGTGATGCGTGAAACGTGATGCGTGACGAGGCCGCCATCACGTCTCACGCATCATTCGTCACGAGGTGCGTCACTTTCAGCTCGGCCTGCTCCAGCAGGCGGCTGCACTGCGCGCTCAGGCGCTGGCCGCGCTCGAACAGCGCCAGCGACTCTTCGAGCGACAGATCGCCGTCCTCCAGCTTCGCCACGGTCGCCTCAAGCTCCTCGAAGGCTTGCTCGAACGTCAGATCCTCGATCTTGGCGGGAGTCGCTTTCTTCGGCATGATAGCCTCTCGAAGTGAGAGAGTTGGAGTTAGAGTTAGAGTTAGAGTCTGGAGTTTGGGCTTTGGAGTTTGAAGTTTGGATTTTGAAGTTTGAAGCCCCTCACTTCATCTCCGCCTATAAGTCCCCATCAACTGCCCCTCGGCCAGGATATGGCCCTGCATCGCGTCGACGACGTCCTTCTTCGTCGCCTTCGGCTTGAGAGCGAGTTCCGTGTCGAGCGCGTAGAGCTTGAAATAGTAGCGATGCGGGTTGCCGCGGGGCGGGCACGGGCCGCCGTAGCCGATCCGCCTGAAATCGTTGACGCCCTGTCTCGCACTGCCCAGAACGGCGTCGCCGGTCGGCACGCCTTCCGGCAGTTCTGTGACGGTTGCGGGAATATTGTACATCACCCAGTGTACCCAGATGCCGGCCGGCGCGTCGGGGTCGTCGCAGATCAACGCGAGGCTCTTCGTCCCCTGCGGAACGCCGCTCCATTTCAGTGGCGGGGAAGTATCATTGCCGTCACACGTGTATTTGGACGGGATGGGCGATCCATCGGCGAACGCGGAACTATTGAGTTGAATGGTCATGGTAATGTCCCTTCTCCTTTTTCCAACTTGCTCACTCTCCCCGCACCACAAACTCCCCATCTGTGACGCGCACTTTCAACCTGTCGCCCGAACTCACTTGTGTCACGCTGCGCACGATAGCGCCGGTTTTCGTGTGCGTCACGATCGCGTACCCACGTTCGAGCACGGCCAGCGGGCCGAGCGCGCTCAGGCGCGCCGCCTGGCCGTCGACCCGCTCGCGCCATAGCTCGACGGTGTGCAGCAGCGCCGTTGCGAGCGTTCCGATCAGATCGGAGAGACGCTCTCGGATCGTCGCTATTCGTATCTGCGGCGAGAGGTGCTGCAGCGCGCGCACGTGCATCGCCAGCGCCGAGCGCGCCGCGTCCAGGCGGTCTTGCAGCAGCTCCTTCAACCGCGCAGCATAAGCGTCGACCGTCAGCAGATAGTCGTCGCGACTGGGTGTGACCAGCTCGGCCGCAGCCGAGGGCGTCGGCGCGCGCACGTCGGCGACGAAGTCGGCGATCGTGAAATCGGTCTCGTGACCCACGCCGCAGACGACCGGCATGGGCGCGGCGACGATCGCCCGCGCGACGCGCTCGTCGTTGAAGGCCCACAGGTCCTCGATCGAGCCGCCGCCGCGCGCGACGATGATGGCATCCAGGTCTCGCGTGGCGTACAGCCGCCTGAGCGCGGCGACGATCTGCGGCGGCGCGTCGTCGCCCTGCACCTGTGTCGGGGCGAGGATGACTTCCAGCAAGGGCCAGCGCCGTGAGATGACGTTGAGCATGTCGCGGATCGCCGCGCCGGTCGGCGAGGTGACGATGCCGATGCGCCTGGGCAGCTCCGGCAGAGGCCGCTTGCGCTCGGCGTCGAAGAGGCCCTCGGCCTGCAGCTTCGCCTTGAGCAGCTCGAACTGACGGTATAGATCGCCTACCCCGCCCGCCGACTGGACGGCGTCGACGTACAGTTGGTAGTTGCCCTGCTGCTCGTAGACACTCACCCGGCCGTGCGCGACGATCGCCTCGCCCTCGCGGAGAGTGACGGTCATCTGCTGCGCCGTGCTGCGCCATATCACGCATCGAATCTGCGCGCCGGCGTCCTTTAGCGAGAAGTACACGTGCCCGCTTCCCGGCCGGCTCAAGTTGCTCACCTCGCCCTGCACCCACACGTCTTGCAGGCGATAGTCTGTCTCGAGCATCTCGCGGATGGTGCGCGTGAGATCGGAAACCGTGTAGGCTTCTGGCTGGCCGAACAGATCCATTTGCATCGTCGGAAATGGTAGTGCAGACTGGATACAGTGTCAAATGACGACCAACTGATTGATAACCGGTAATTGGTAATTGGTAACTGGTGACTGGGGGACTGAAAACCTGGTGTGCTATAATCCAAATGAGGCCGGGGTACTGTCCCGGTCGTGTCGTTTCTGAGACCTCCTCATACTGCCGATGTCCGCTCGCCGCTGCGCTTGCATAGCCCTGCTGGTCGTCGCCGCCGCACTCTCGACGGCGTGCGGCGCAGAGCAGCCTGCCTCGCCGACGCCGGAAGCCACCGTTCCGCCGGGCGTCATCCCGACGCCGCCGATCGAGCCTACTCCGACCGAGGCCGTCGTCGCGCTCACGGTGTGGCTGCCAGCATCGCTCGCGCCAGGGGACGACGCAGAGGGCGGTCGCTTGCTCGCCGATCGATTGGACGAATTCGACGCAGGCCAGGACGAAGTGACGTTGAATGTCTTCGCCAAGAAGGATAAGGAGCGCGGCGGATTGCTCGACCTCTTGCGTGCAGCCAGCCCGGTCGCGCCGGCCGTGCTCCCCGACGTGATCCTCCTGTCCGACGCGGACCTGGCCGTCGCCGCGCGCGAAGGGCTTATCCAGCCGCTCGACGAGATGCTCGACGCCGAAAGCGAATCCGGGTTGTTCGCTTTCGCCCGCACCGCCGCCCGCATCGATGGCAGGCGCATGGGCCTGCCGCTCGTCGCCGACATGCATCACCTCGTCTATGTAACCGATTCGGTCGGAGCGCCGCCTGTCTCGTGGACGGACTTGATATCCGATTCCATCGCGTATCCTTTCGCCTTCGCCGACGGCGCGCACGTCGGCGACGTCGTGCTGGCCGACTACACATCGCTAGGGGGGACGATCATCGACGCGGAAGGTCAACCCGCGCTCACGCTCGATGCGCTGACCCGGCTGCTCACACTTTACCGCGACGCTCGCATCGCGGGCGCCGTCGCCGCGTCGAATCTCGATTGGGTGAGCGACGATGCGGCGTGGGACGCTTTTCAATCGTCCGGCGCGCCATTCGCAGCGGCGCGCGCGTCTCGCTACCTACGCGAGCGCGCGCTCGCGGAAAGTCTCCGGCACGCGCGCCCGCCTTCGATCGAAGGCAGGCACGCGCCGCCGGTCGGCCGCTCGTGGAACCTGGCCGTCGTCGCGCGCGACCCGCGCAAGCAGGCGCTGGCCGTCGATCTGATCGAGCATCTGAGCGCGCGAGAATTCGTCGCCGCGTGGACGCAGGGCGAGCACGTCCTGCCTGCGGACGCCGGGGTGCTCTCCTTGTGGGATCAAGGCGATGACTATGTGGCTTTCGCGCGAGGTGAGTTGAGCCGCGCTTTGCCGCCGCCATCGCCGGCTGCGCTCGAAGCCGTCAGCCCGGCATTTCTCGGCGCGATACGCGACGTGCTGCTCAGCCGCGCTTCGCCACAGACGGCAGCGGCTGTTGCGGTGGATGCCGTTGCGAATGGCCTGCGGTGATCGTTGGTCAGGTCAAAAGGAGAATGGGGCAAAGTTCAGCAGCAGGTCATGCGGTATCGTAGCCGCTTGAGCCGTGATTCGGACGTCTTTGCCGGTCTGACACTCGCGCTCGAGCAGCTCGAGCCGAACGGGGCATGGTGCGCCGGGCTAACGCCGCGATCAGCCATCTCGACTACGCCAGGGACACGGCGAGCGCAGTTGCCCTGACGGCGCTGAAGGATTCGCAGGGCTGTCCCTAGCGCGACCTCCGGCCACAATCCAAGAGCGATCCGCGAATCTACACGAATAGCGCGAAGAATGAGGGGCGATTCACGTTATTCACGGATCGTACTTGTTTAGCGTTCAACTTGGCCCGGCGCCGTCCGCAAGTGCCAAAGAGCCGGAAAAGAGCATCCGTTTGACAATGGACAAGCAGCGGCGCATGATCTACATTAGCTGAGATGGCCGACACCACTGACGTGTTGAAACCACCTCCCGATCCGCGTGATCTGCGTGTGGTCGAGTTGGAAACCCAACTGCGGCAGCGGGACGCGCGGATTGAGCAGTTGCAACAACGGATCGCCGAATTGGAGCAACAGCTCGCCGAATTGAAGCGCGCCGCCAAGCGCCAAGCGACGCCGTTCGCGCGGAAGCGGCGGAAAGAGAAGCCCCAGCGCCCAGGGCGCAAAGCCGGTCAGGGACCGTTCACGGCGCGCGCCCGGCCGACGCCCGACCAGGTGACGGAGACCAAAGAGCAAGCGTTGGACGCGTGCCCGACCTGCGGGGGGCCGGTAACGGACGTGAAAGACCACGAGCAGTTCGTGGTGGACATTCCTGAAGTCCAGCCGATTGTGACGCGCTATGTGACGCACAGCGGGCAGTGTGCCCGGTGCGGTCGGCGGGTGCGCGCGCGCCACCCCGAACAGATTTCGGACGCCACTGGTTCGGCGGGGGTGGTGATTGGGCCGCGCGCCAAAGCCCTGGCCGCCGACCTGAAACACCGGCTGGGCGTGCCGTATGGCAAGGTGGCCGAAGTATTGGAAGTCGGCTTTGGCTTGCCGGTGAGTCGGGGCGGCCTGTGTCAGGCGGATGCCCGCCTGGCCAAGCAAGCCCAGCCGGTGTATGCCGAGTTGATTGACCTGATCCGGCAGAGCGCGATGGCCCACGCCGATGAAACCGGCTGGCGCATCGGCACGCTGGCCGCCTGGCTGTGGGTCTTCACCAATCGCGCCCTGACGGTCTACACCATCGCCCCCAGCCGCGGTCATGAGGTCGTCGTGCAGATGCTGGGTGAAGCGTTCGCCGGGGTCTTGGTCTCGGATTGCTTCACCGCCTATGACCATCAGGCGTTGGAGGCTTGGCTGAAGCAGAAGTGCATTGGACATCTGCTTCAAGACCTGCGGGCGTTGAACGAGAGCAAGACCGGCGGCGCCGTGCGCTTTGCGCGGGACGTGACGGCCATGTTGCGCGCCGCCCTGCACCTGCGCGACCAGAAGCCCACGCTCGCCCCGGCCGACTTTGCCGCCCAAGCCGCTCACCTGGAAGCCCAGCTGGATGCGCTCATCGACGCCCGGCGCCAGTTGACTGACGCCGACAATCTCCGCTTTGCCAAACGCCTGCGCAAGCATCGCCCGCACCTGTTGCGCTTCCTGTACGTGGACGGCCTGGATGCCACCAACAATCAAGCCGAGCGCATGTTGCGCCCGGCGTGTCATCACCCGCAAGACCGGCGGCTGCAATCGCACCCCGGACGGCGCCGAGACGCATTCCATTTTGGCCAGTATCTTGACCACCTGTCGTCAACAGGGCTTCTCCATCCTGGATGCGCTGGTCAAAATCCAGCGGAACGTGGGGCGCACGCTCAAGGCCTTAGCCCCGCCCCTGCTGGATACATCTTGACGCTAAACAAGTACCACGGATCAATACCCTCGCGGCCTCTGCGATCTTCGCAGAACAATACTTCCGAGCGCCGGAATCGAGCCTTTAGGCGGATTTGGCTAAAGCCTCGACTCCAATCGCGATTTTTAAGTGCAAGTAGTAAAAACTGAAGGGCGCTAGAACAGGACCTCACGGTCCGAAAGCCTTCAACACCACCGGCAAATACGACGCGTATGCAGGCACGACCTCGTCCGCGCCGATGTCGACGCCTTCTCCCGTCGGGCGGGCCTGGCCGTCGTAGTCAGTCGATGGCGCGCCTGCGCTCGTGCCTCGGTCGATCATTGGCGAGCCGATCTGGAGATGATAGTCGCCCGCCGCCGGATCGACGAATAGAGGATTGCTGAACACGTTGTGCGTGCCGGTCAGTGTGCCTGTCGGCACGTTGAAGGGCGTGTCATTCATCCAGAAGCCGTTGTAGTCGAGCAGCGGTGTGCCCTCACCCGCGATGGCCGTCGTGTTGCTGTAGAACAGGTTGTTGCTGATCGGGGGCGATGCGCCCACGGGCACATAGATGCCTTGGAAGCAGCCGACAATGGTGTTGTTCACGACCTGTATCGCGCTGTTGCCGGGAAACATCCCGGTCGGGCAGTTGGTTTCGAGCAGGAAATTGTTCGCCAGCCGGCTCACACCGCCAGTCTCCAGAATGAAGTTGCCGCCCGTCGTTCCGCGCGACAGGTTGCCTTCGAAGGTCGTATTGAGAAGGAAGGCAATCCCGCCGCCGTTGCTGGCCGAGTTGCTGATGAACTGGTTGCCGCGGACGACTCCGTTGGACACGTATACTCCCCCGCCGTAGCCAAACGGCGCTCCGCCGATCCTCGCCTGATTGGAGGCCATCAGATTATTGATCAACGTCGGAGCGCCCATGGCGTACACGCCGCCGCCATAAGCTTCGGTATTCGATCCGCCCGCGCCGGCCACGTTGCTGAGGATTTGATTGGCACTGATGACCACGCGACCCGACTCGACGAATACGCCGCCGCCGAAGCCAACGTCGGTCGAGATCGCCGATGTCGTCGCCAGATTGTTCGTGATGATATTGTTGACCAGCAGTGCATCGCCGGCGTCGATATATACACCGCCGCCTCGGTGCGCGCCACTAATCTCGGTCGTAGCGTCGCCACCGGTGATCGTAAAGCCGTCGATCGTCGGGCTGACCAATCCAAGGACGGTCATCACCCGGCCTGCCCGCTGCGCGTCGATCACGCTCGCGCCCGGCGCGCGCGTCGTGAACGACTCGTTCCAGCCGCCTTCCAGCGTGACTGTCTTCGTGATCGTCAGGCGTTCGGAGTAGGCGCCGCTCGCTACACGGATCAGGTCGCCGTTCGCCGCGGCCTCCAATGCGGCGTCGATCGTCGTGTACGTGCAGGATGGGCAAACCGTCAGCGTCGATGAGACCACGACGACGGTACCGGTCATCCCGAATACCTTATGAAACGTGCAGTGGTAGGCATAACTGCCTGGCGTGTCGAACGTCCAGGTGAACATGCCGCCTGCAGCCAGTAACCCGGAATCCCACAAGCCGATGTCGCTGGTGGATGTGTGGGAGCCGCCGTTATTTGTCCACCTGACGCTCGAACCGGTCGTGATGGTAATGACCGACGGCACGAATGCGAAATCGACTACCGAAACGTCGCTAACGGTCAATGTCGTGGCGAGCGCAGTCTGCCGGACGCTCAACCCACCTAACACGAGCAGGCTGGCGACTGCCAATCCGAGCGCCAGCCCAATGCGCGTTCCCCGAATGCCTCGGCGTGCCATGATGAACCTCCTGGAAATCGAGGGCGGCTTTGGCCCCCGATACTCTCGCAGGCGCCCGGCGGCGCTTCTGCATCCATCGATCTGAATGGGTGATTGTTATACTTCTTTACGGCGCGCAGTGCCTGGCGGATTCAAAGGGAAACCGATATAGCGGATGCAACTCTGCAGTATGCCATGCGCGGTGAGCGATATGCGATACGCGATACGCGATAGGCTGCTCATCGCCACCTCGTCAATATCGTCTCCCTCTGAAACAGCTTGACGCCCACTGCCACCATCGCAGCGTCGACGACGATCAGGATCAGGCCGAGCAAGAGCATGTTGGTCAGGTTGAGCGCCACCAGGCCGACGATTTGCAGGAAGAACAAGCCGAGGACGGGAAGCATCACCAGGGTCCCCAATTGCTCGGCGGCGCGCGGGTCGTTGACGCGCGAGGAGATGATGATGGCGACGTTCACCGACAGGACGGTCAGCAGCGGCGCGACGAGCGCCATGCCGACCAGCCACGTCGGGTTGGTGATCGCCGCGTAAACCGTATCGCTGACGACGAAGAAGCGCGCGCCGATCAGGAAGATGGCGAACGAAACCCAGGTTGCCGCCATGGCCGGCAGCACGGCGGCCAGCGCTTTGCCCAGGATGATCTCGGCCGTCGAGGTCGGCGTCGCCAGCAGGGGCTCGAGCGAGTGCGTCGTCTTCTCGCCGACGATGCTGTACGAGGCGATCGTCACCGGGATCGCCAGCGGCATGAGCAAGAAGAATACCATGAACGACTGGGAGAGGTATATCTGCATGCACTCCGTCGGGGCGAGGCCCTGCAGCGTGCACAACTGCGCGATGTTGCCCGGGGCGTCGCTCAGTTCGCCGGCGTCCACGTTGCGAGTAATCGCCAACTGGAACAGCGGCACGGCGACGAAGACCAGGGGCAAGGCGAGCACGGTCATCAGCACCAGCTTGTTCTTGAAGACCTCTGCCCACTCTTTGCGGACGATGGTTCGTATGCGCATGAGGACTCCTGTGGCGTGAAACTGGCGTGAAGCGTAAAACGTGATGCGTGAAACGTAAAACGTGAAACGTGATGCGTGATATGGGGTGCGGTCGGCGATATGCGATACGCGATATGCGATACGCGATACGCGATACGCGATACGCGACTACTTGATCAGCGACAAATACACGTCTTCGAGCGAGTGCCGCACTTCGCCGACGTACTGCACCTCGGCGCCCGCCTCGACGAGCGCCTTCACCAGGATCGGGTTCCCCGATTCCGGATCGTCCAGCCCGACGACGAGCGTGCCGTCGCCGACCTCGGCGCTCTTCACAAAATCGAAGCGCTTCACCGTGGCTGCCATCGCTTCGTCGACGCGCCTCAGCCGGAACTCGACGGCGCGCCCGAACACCGACGTGCGCATGCGGCTCGGCGTATCCATCTTGATGATTCGATGCTTGAACACGGCGATCCGATCGCAGAGCCGGTCGGCCTCGTCGAGGTTGTGCGTGCACAGAAAGATGGTCCGGCCTTCCGTTTTCAGCTCCTCGATGAAATCGCGCACCAGCTTGGCCGCTTCCGGATCAAGCGCAGCCGTCGGCTCGTCCAGGAACAGCGTCTTCGGCTCGTGCAGGATCGCTCGCGCGATGGCGAGCTTCTGCTTCATGCCCTTGGAGAACGAGCCGACCGGATCGCGCCGGCGATCCCACAATCCCAGCATGCGCAGGTACTTCTCAACCTGGCCGGCAGGGTCGGACACGCCGTACAGCCGGGCGTAAATGTCGAGGTTGTACTCTGCGCTCAGGCGATCGTACATGCCAGGCTGCTCGGTGAGGATGCCGACCGAGGCGCGGATCGCCGTGTCGCCGGCGCCCACCTCTACGCCGTTGACCCAGGCCCGGCCTGACGTAGGCCGGATCAGCGTGCACAGCAGGCGCACCGTCGTCGTCTTGCCTGCGCCGTTCGGGCCGAGGAAGCCGAACACCTCGCCTTCCTTCACGTCGAGATCGAGGCGATCGACGGCGGTGATCTTGCCGGTGCGCTTGTTTCCGTCGAATATCTTGGTCAGTCCTTCGGTTCGGATCATTTCTTTCATCTCCGATTTGTCAGGAGCGCCAGGTCAGCATATCCCGTCCGATCGACGACCATGTTTGAGTATAGCACGACTCCGTCACGCTTCGTCGCACTGGATATCCACAAGGAGTACCTCGTGGCTGTCGGAGTGAACGCCCGGGCAGAGACGGTCTTGGGGTTACAGCGGATGTCCAATTCCTCGGCCGCGCCCATGAAGTTCCCTGCCCAGACCGTCCCGATCTAAGCTATAATAGCACCGTCAAGGCCAGGAGCTGTCGCCGTGTCGATATCACCTCACACTATTGATCCACAGCAGGTAATTGAGCGAATCGACGCCGCTATCCGCGAACTCGAAGCGTTGCGCCGCCAGTTCACAGCGCCAACAGCCATGCCTGATCTGGCCGAGAAGTTGTTCGGTGCTCTCGGACAGGGCACATGGGATGAGTATGACTCTCACCTCACCCAATAAACCCAACTGGAAAGCAGCCGGCTACGGCAGGTAGATCTGCACCATGCCTGAATTGGCGATTCCAGCCGCTTCGCTCGAACCGCCGAGGAGATAGAAGCGCCCGCTGATCGAGGCGCCGCCGACGCCGTGAATCGGCTGTAGCGTATCTGGCCCCGGTCGCCAGGCATTGTCGCCAGGCTCGAATATCTCGAGTGAGCCGAGCGTCTCGCGGCCGCTGACGATGACCTCGCCGCCGGCAACCATGATTCTGCCGTCCACCACGGCCGCTGCGAACCCGGCGCGCGCGATGTTCAGGGGTGGGCCGGCGCTCCACGTCTCGGTCGCCGGATCGAAAATCTCGACCGCGTTCGTTTCGCCGCCTGCGCCGCGACCGCCGATCGGCCATATCTTGCCCTCAAAAGCGACTGCGTTCGCGTGGTCACGCGGATGAAGCCCGCCCGAAAGAATACGCCACTCGCCGGTGTCCGGCGTGAACTCCAGCAGACTGTCACTATCCCCCATGCCGCCTGCCACGTAGACCTTGTCGCCGATCGTCACCGCCGCGCCGGACATGCGCCGCTCGGGCATGGAGCCGAGTTCGCTCCACGCGTTCGCCGCCGGATCGTATCGCCACACGGTGTTCGTGGGATTGAAGCCGCCTGCTGTCGAGCCGCCGAACACGTACAGGTATCCGCCGTGCGCGGCCGCCATGAGGTGATGGCGACCATCCGGCATGCCGGCCAGCGCTTCCCATTCATCCGCAGCCGGATCGTAACGATCCAGCCGCGACTCGCCGCCGAAGCCGCCGGGCACGTAGATCATACCATCCAGCACGACGGCGGGCATTTCGGATCGATACGGCGGGATCATAGGCTTGCCCATCGTCCACACGGCGTGCGCCGGGGCTGGCCCCCGAATGCCTCTATCGGGGGCTGGCGTGGGCGTCAGCGCAAGTGTAGGCAGGGCAGCGGTCGGCGATTCGAGTGTGACGACTTCTCTCGCCGCAGCGGTTGGCGCGGGAGTCGACGTGGCCGGGGGTGTTGCCGCCGGCGAAGGCATGCACGCCATCAGCAGCAATCCCGTTACAAATGCTCCACACTGAAGTTTGGCAAATCGCTGGAGTGCAGCCTTCAGGCTGCCATATGTGGCGGTCAAGCAGGCTGAAGCCTGCACTCCATCCGCCATATATGGTTGTTGCCAAAGTCCAGTTCCGCAGAGAAAGCACTTGCTCATGGATTCCGCTCCGTTTCCTACTGGCTTTCGCCGATCGCATACAAAAAGCCCTCTCGAATCGCGACGTAAAGTCGTCCGGGAACAACCGCGCCGCCCGCGACAACTTCACCTTGCTCGAGGGCTATGTGCCAGACAGGTTCACCGGATTCAGGCTCGAACGCGAAACAGGCAGCAGCCGGGTGACCTTGCTGGATGTCGGCGCAGACATAGATGGTGGAATCGCCATCGACGCCGATCGCGCGGCTCGGGTTCTGCGGGTTTTTCACATTGCCGAGCACGCGGCCGGTCGGGTCCAGCCAGGCCATTTGCGTCGGCGCTCGGGCCGAGCCATACTGTATCCAGATAGTCTGATCGCGGGTGATGCCGGCGTCGCTCGGCGGCCAGATGCTGATGCGACCGGCTTGCCATGCAGCCACCTGCGCGACTCTGGCATCCGATCCGTCTTGCCGCCACTCGCTGACGATGTGCCCGGCCAGCAAGTAGGTCCGCCCGTCCGCGCCGGCGAGGTAGCGTGAGAACTCGGTCGGCAGACCGACGAAGACATGAAGCGATCCTTCGACAGCGCGCAGCAGGCCGTTCTCCAGGAATACCCACTCGCCGTTTGGGCTGATCTGCGGCGGGCGCTCGGACTGAAACGCCGTCTTGCGCGCGCGTTCTCGCCACAGCGACTGGCCCTCCGGCGAGACGGCCTGCACGAACCCGCCGCCATGCGCGTAATAGATCGTCCCGTCGGGCGCGACGATTGGCCCCGAAACGGCGATACCCTTTTCGGGTCGAAAGCGCCACTTTAATCCCCCATCTGGCGCGACAGCCGACAACCCTTCTTCGTCCGCGACGTAGACGTTCCCCGCCGCGTCGAGCGCCGGCGTGCCGACCGGCTTGGTGGGCAGCGCCGCCTGCCAGCGCACACTGCCACCGGAGTCGATCGCGTGCAGCGTGCCGCCCTTCGACGCAATGTACAGTGTTCCATCTGCCGCGACCGCCGGCCCGCCGACGAACCCGCTCGCGTCTTCAAACACCCACTCGATCTTTGGGGCAGCCGATGGGCCATGGGCAGGCGTCCACAGCGTTCCCCACGGATCGTGCCGCTCCATCGCCCACCAGTGCTCGCCCGGAATCGCCAGGTCGGCGACCGGGCCTTGCGGCTGCGCGGCAGCCTGCGCGTTCAGGAACGAGATGCCTGCTGCGCCGATCGCGATCAGGCCGAGCGCCAGCGAGGCGCCCATCAGCACTTTGCGATCTCGGTCGCTGAACGGCGACATGATACGCTCTTCGATCCACGCGCCGGCGCGGCCCAGCGTCCTCGAATACAAGGTCGGCCTGGACGCCGGGGCCAGGCGCAGACGCTGGCGCATGCCCTGCCCCACCAGGTTGAAGCCGAGGATAGCCATGAAAATCACGCTGCCCACGGCGAACATGCCCCATGGATCTTCGAGGAACGAGTGCGAGGACGTCGCCAGCAGTTGCCCTAATTCAGGCATCCCACTCGCGCGGTGCGCCGAGTAATCTTCGGCGGCATACCAATAGTCGCTGCCGACGTAGTAGCCCAGGAAGCCCAGTTGTGCGCTAACCATCAGCGCGCCGCTCACCTCGAACGCAAACAGCATCCAGGCAAGCGGTAGAATCTGCCGCCTGACGTGGCGCACGACGATCTGAAGGCCCGACTCGCCCAGCCCGCGCGCCGACTCGACGTAGTCCTCGCCTTTGACGATGCGCGTCTGGTCGCGCACCACCCGCGCCGTCTCCGCCCAGCCAGTGATCGACAGGCCGATGACGAATGCGAGCACGCCGATCTCGACGCCGACGGCTGCGATGGCCGCCAGCGCCACGATCAGCACGGGCAGCGTGAGCGCGACGCCTATCGCCGTGTCGAGCGCGCGGCCCATCCGCCCGGCCAACCAGCCTGCGCCAAGCCCGATTATCAAGCCTAGCGCCAGGCGCACTGCCGCGACGATGGATACCAGCACGATCGCCGGGCCGATGCCCCACAGCAGGCGGCTGAGCAAATCACGGCCCAGCGCGTCCGAGCCGAGGGGGAAGCCGGGCGTAAACGCCGCGAACGGTCGCGTATCCCACTGATCGCCGACTTTGATCACCGGGTTCTCTTCCAGCGGATCGCGCGGCGCGAGCTTAGGCCCGGCGATCGCCAGCGCGGCGACGAGCAGCACCAGCAGTCCACCAGTAATCAGTGACCAGATGGTGCGCCGCAAGCCACGCGGGGATGACAGGGCGACAGGTGCGGCGGACGTATTCGTTGATTCGTTGCTCATTCGTTGACGCCGTCCGCTTTGTCGTTATCGTAGACGTATCCTGCACGCGCTCTAATCCACTTCAAGCTGGCGCAGGCTCGAGCTCGGGAGCGCGCACGCGCGGGTCGAACGCGCGCACCAGGATCGACGCGATGAGGTCGGCGATCAGGAACAGCGCAGCGAAGACAGTCACCAGCGCGGCCACGAGCGGCGGGTTTAGGAAATAGATCGTCGCGCCGGCGCCGGCGCTGGTAGCAGTGGGCACGAGTGTCGAGGCCAGAAGGCGGCCAACGCCGGGCCAGTTGAACAGCCACTCGACGACGATCAGCTCGGCCATCAGCAGGCGCGCCGATCCGGCGATCGTCAGCACAACCGGCGCGACGATGTTGCGCAGCGCGCCGCGCTCTCGTATGTTTTTCCACGGGTGACCCAGGCTGCGCGCTGTGACGACGTATTGCTTGTCCAGCTCAGCGACGAGCAGGCCGGAGATCACCACCGCGATCTGCGCCGTTGGCCTGAGCATCAGCGTCACGACGGGCAGCACCAGGTGAATGTCCCAGCCGAACCCCTGCGTCGGGAACGGCATGCCCGTGCCCGGCCCGCGCCAGATCACGTAAGCGAACATGGCGACGATGAGCAGCGTGCCGAGATAAAAGCTCGGCGTCGCCAGGCCGATGGTGGAGAAGATCGTCATCCAGCGCGCAACGCGGGGCGGATTCGTGCGGACGGCGCGCATGCCCAGGAACCAGCCGACGATGATGCTGAGCGTGAGCGCGATCGACAGCAGGCCGAGGCTGGCGAGGGTAGCCTGCAACACCACCTCGCCGAGCGGCGCGCCCGAACCGGGAACCGCTCCCAGCCCCGACTCTGGGATTTGCTGGAGGTAGCCGAAGTAGGTCGGGAGCAGAGGCTCCGGATCGATCAATGGGGCGAGGAACGGGTTGCGCGCTGCGCGCAGCGGCCGCGCGAGGTGCGCGTAGGCGAACCCAAAGAAGTGCGCCAGGAACAAAGCGATCGGAATGATGGCCAGACGGCGGACGACGAATCGAGTCACAGCGGCGTCTCCTGAAAGCCAGGTCGAAGTCGGCGGGTAAGGTGGGGCGGCCGGTCAGGCGCGTGCATCCAATATACCACCGAATTGCCAGAGAAGGTTCATGCAGCCCCCACTTTCCTCAGAGAAACCGGAGTTGCACGCTCGGAATTCACGGGCGCGGCCGGTGCCTACTGCGGGTGGTCACAGGTTGCGTTTTTCTGCGCTCTGTAACCCAGCGGTCGACCCCCGCGCACAGCGCGGGTCAGTGCGCAGCCTCCCTGTGGGACAGACCCGCTTTGAGCGTGGGCCGGTGTAGCAGGGCCACGAAAGGGTTGAGAGGGTTCCGATTCGTGGTAAAATTATAATAGCCCCACGGCATTGCCCGCTGGGGCGAGGAGAGAGCAAAATATGGACAAGGAAGTCGGAACTATCACAATCAAGCGGGGCCTGGCCCAGATGCTGAAGGGCGGCGTGATCATGGACGTGGTGACGCCGGAGCATGCCAAAATCGCCGAGGATGCGGGCGCGTGTGCGGTCATGGCGCTGGAGCGCGTCCCAGCCGACATTCGCGTGCAGGGCGGCGTGGCGCGCATGAGCGATCCGGAGCTGATCCTGCGCATCATGGATGCAGTCACCATCCCGGTCATGGCCAAGTGCCGCATCGGCCACTTCGTCGAGGCGCAGATTCTGGAAACGATCGGCGTCGACTTTATCGACGAGAGCGAGGTTCTGACGCCAGCCGACGAGGCGCATCACATCAACAAGCACAACTTCAAGGTGCCGTTCGTGTGCGGCTGCCGCAACCTGGGCGAGGCGCTGCGGCGCATCGGCGAAGGCGCGGCGATGATTCGCACCAAAGGCGAGGCGGGCACCGGGGACGTGGTCGAAGCGGTGCGCCACGCCCGCGCCGTTGTCGGCGAGATTCGCCGCCTGACGACGATGGCCGACGAAGAGATGATGGCGTACGCCAAGGAGATCGGCGCGCCGTACGAGCTGGTCGTCGAGACGAAGGAACTAGGCCGGCTGCCGGTCGTCAACTTCGCGGCCGGCGGCGTCGCCACTCCGGCCGATGCGGCGTTGATGATGCAGCTCGGGGTCGATGGCGTCTTCGTCGGCTCGGGCATCTTCAAGTCGGGCGATCCAGCCAGGCGCGGGAAGGCCATCGTTCAGGCCGTGACGCACTACGACGATCCGGCCATCCTGGCCGAAGTCAGCAAGAGCCTGGGCGAGCCGATGGTCGGGCGCACCGTCATGTCTATCCCTGAGCCTGAGCGACTCGCGCCGCGCGGATGGTAGACGAAGAGGCGAACCTTGCGAAGGCGCGAAGCGTGAAACCTTCGCAAGGTTACAACCTTCGTGAGGCGACGCCAGCCGACATCCCCACGCTGGTGAATCATCGACGCCGGATGTTCGAGGATATGGCTTCGGCTGGCGGGACGCCGTACGATCTCGCCGCGCTCGACGCGATGGACGTCGCGTACGCCGCGCACCTGAGCCTGGGCTTGGTCGATGGCGTGGAGCGCGCGTGGGTGATCGAATCGAGCAGTCAGATTGTCGCCAGCGGCGCGGTGTTGTTCTCGGAATGGTTGCCGCGCCCGAGCGACCTGACGGGGCGGCTCGCCTATCTGCACAGCGTTTACACGCTGCCCGAGTACCGCCGGCGCGGACTGGCGCGATGGATCGTCGAGACGGCTATCGATTTCTGCCGGGCGCAGGGATTACGCCGGCTCGTCCTGCATGCCAGTCGTGACGGCCGGCCGCTGTACGAGGCGATGGGATTTGTGCCGACAAATGAGATGAGGTTAGTTTTATCATCATGACGACTTTAGAGAAGCTTCGGCTCTTCGAGCGTTATCTCGAATTGCTGAACGGCAATGCCGATGAGACATTGGATACCGTGCTTGACAAACTGCTTGAGCGCAAACGAGCAGAATTGGCGCGATACCGGGATGAGATGCGTGCCGAGCTCGACGCTTTCGAGAAACGCTATAACCTGACCTCCGCCGAGTTCTTTGAGAAATTTGAGCGGGGTGAACTAGGAGACGCAACCGACTTCTTCGACTGGTCGGCGACCTGGCAGATGTACAACGACGCGCAGAAATATCTTCGTATTTTGTCGGAACCGCCTTCATTTCACCTGGTGCTGAAGAGTATCGAGAGTCGGACTTGACGATGAAAATAGGAGTCCTGGCTCTGCAAGGAGCCTTCATTGAGCATGAACAAATGCTAAGCCGGCTCGGCGTCGAGACCTGCGAAGTGCGCCTGCCGAAGGACCTCGTGGGTCTGGACGGCCTGATCATCCCGGGCGGCGAATCGACGACGATCGGCAAGCTGGCCGTGCAGTACGGCCTGATCGAGCCGCTGCGCGAGATGGCGTGCTCCGGCAGGCCCATGTGGGGCACGTGCGCGGGCATGATCTTCATGGCCCGGGACGCCGGGCGCGATCAGCCCCTGCTCGGCCTGATGGACGTGAAGGTAAAGCGCAACGCATTCGGACGGCAGGTCGATTCGTTCGAGGCGGACCTGCAGGTGAAAGGCATTGAAGGCGAGCGCCCCTTCCATGCGGTCTTCATTCGGGCGCCGCTGATCGAATCGGTCGGCGATGGCATCGAGGTGCTATCCCGGATCGACTGGAACGGCGATCGAGTGATCGTCGCCGCGCGCCAGGGACGCCTGCTGGCGACGTCATTTCATCCCGAGCTGTCGGGCGACGATCGCGTGCACCGGCTCTTCTTGACATTGAGCGACGATCGGTCTGTTCACAACCATGATACACCCCTTTCATCTTCGTGACGTGCCCCTGGTGGCCCAGTTGGAGCACGAGGGCACGCCACTCAACGCCGAACGGGCGCTCACGCGGAAACCGCGCCCCTTACAATCGGCGCTGGCCTCCTTCTTTTCGCTCAGCAACCATGCCACCCGCACGTACGTATGCCGGGGCACGCTGCCTGACCGGGCGGCGAAGGTCGAGGGACTCGTGCAAATTCGGCCGCGTCCGAGCGCCACACGCGGTTACGTGACGTTCATCGCGCCGGCGCTGTCTCGCGGCGGACACGCAGATGGCGCGTGGGTGCATCTTCTGGAATACGCCAGCCAGGAAGCGGGCGGGATGGGCCTTCACAGCCTGATCGCCGAGGCGCCAGAAGACGGCGAGGAAGTCGAGGTGTTGCGCCGATGCGGATTTGCAGTGTACCTGCGGCAAGATATCTTTCGCATCGAGCCGCAGCGCCGCCCCGCGCCCGTGCAAGGCGCGCTGCGCCCGTTCGAGGAGGTGGACACCTGGGCGGTGCAGCAGTTGTACTTCAACACCGCGCCCAGATTGGCGCACCTGGCCGAGGGCATGCCTCGCACCGCTCCATCCGGCGCGCGCGGATACGTCCACGAGGAAAAGGGCGAGCTGGTGGCGTATGTCGAGGTGCGGCGCGGGCCGCACGGCGCGTGGATCAATTTGCTGGTGCATCCCGACGCCGAGGCGCGTGCGGCGCACATCATGAGTGAAGCGCTCTCCGAGCTGGGGGATGGTTGGGAGAAGCCCATCTTTTGCGGCGTGCGGCGCTACCAGGAGTGGCTGCGCCGCCCGCTCGAATCGCTCGGGTTCGATCTATTCGGGTCGACGGTGTTGATGGTCAAGCATCTGGTGGCGCACGCCGCCGCCGGGGAAACGGCGCCGGCGCACGCGCCCGCATTGGAGCGCGTCAAGATTTCGACGCCGTCGTAGCGTGAAACGTGATCCGTGAAGCGTGATGGGGTCTCTTCGTGACGTTTGACCCATCGCAAGTCAAAAACCGCGTTTCACGAGGAAATCCATGCCACAACTGCGCATCACTGACGACTTACATGTGCTGCTCGACGTGCTGCCGCCAGCAATGGCCGAAGCGGTGCGCCGCGCCAACCGGAGCAACGATCTGCTCGAGATCGTGCTCGATCTGGGCCGGCGTCCCGAGGCGCGCTTCGTCGATACCGAGATCGAGCTGAGCGATCAGGAAGTGACGCAAGCCGATATCGATCTGGTCGTCTCGCGCATCGGCGACTTCGACGCCGACAACCGGGCCGGCATCGAGCGCACGCTGCATCGCATCAGCTGCATCCGCAACCGGCGTGGCAACGTGGTGGGTCTCACCTGCCGCGTCGGGCGGGCGGTGTACGGCACGATCGACGTCATCGAGGACATCGTGCGCGCCGGCAAGAGCATTCTGATGTTGGGGCGCCCCGGCGTGGGTAAGACGACGATGCTGCGCGAAGTCGCGCGCATCCTGGCCGAAGGCAAGCCGACCGACCGCGTTCCCAACCGGCGCGTCGTCGTCGTTGACACGTCCAACGAGATCGGCGGCGACGGCGACATTCCCCATCCGGCGGTCGGCCGGGCGCGGCGCATGCAAGTCGCCGCACCCTCCCTGCAGCACGAGGTGATGATCGAGGCGGTCGAGAACCACAACCCCGAGGTGATCGTCATCGACGAGATCGGCCGCGAGCTGGAAGCGGCGGCGGCGCGCACGATCGCCGAGCGCGGCGTGCAGTTGATCGGCACGGCGCATGGCAACACACTCGACAACATCCTTCTCAACCCGACCCTGTCCGACCTGGTCGGGGGCATCGAAAGCGTGACGCTGTCCGACGAAGAGGCGCGCCGGCGCGGCACGCAGAAGACCGTGCTCGAGCGGCGCGCGCCGCCCACGTTCGATATCCTGATTGAGATTCAGGAGCGCGACCGGCTGCTCGTTCATCACGACGTGGCGGCTTCCGTGGACGCCGTGCTGCGCGGCCGGCCGCTCCAGACCGAGCTGCGCATCCGAGACGCGAACGGCGAAATCAGCAAGGAATGGGTCAAGGTGCCGGGCCTGGCCGCCAGCCGCGAGCGCCCGCGCCACCCTCGCGAGATCGAGCCGCAGGCGCCGGCGGCGGCGCCGGACGCAGCGGCGGCGCCGCTCTCGCCTGGCGAGCGAGGACCGTTCAGACCGGTGCGCGTGTATGCCTACGGCGTCGCTCGGAATCGTATCGAGGAGTCGGCCACGCGGCTGCGCGTGCCGGTCTACCTGACCGACGAAGTGGGGCACGCCGACGTGATCCTCACCGTGAAGAACTACTACCGCAAGCGGCCGCGCCTGATCAGCGACGCCGAGCGTCGAGGCATGCCACTGTACGTCCTGCGGGCCAACACGATGACGCAGATCGAAAACGTGCTGGCCGACATCTTCGGCCTGTCGCTCGAGGAGTCCGATCCCTACGCGGCGGCGATGCGCGAGGCACAGGATGCGATCCAGAAGGTCGTCGCGGGTATGCGCACGATTGACCTCGCGCCCCAGTCGGCCGAAGTCAGGCGCATGCAGCACGAACTGGCGCGGCAGGCCAACTTGATCTCGCACTCCTACGGGCGCGAGCCGTACCGGCGGGTGCGCATCTATCGGGAATAAACCTATCCTGTTTTCCACCCGCTCCCGCTCCGCTTCGCGTGATCCATCCGGCGGCTAGGAGGCGGCGGGTGGATCACCCGAAGGGGCCGCAAGCGAAATCCCGACCTGGATACGCTGTGAGCTTATTCGTCACCTTCGAGGGTCCGGACGGCAGTGGGAAGACGACGCAGGTCGCGCGGCTGGCCGAGAGGCTGCGCGCCGCCGGGCATGACGTGATCGCGACGCGCGAGCCGGGCGGCACCCGCATCGGCGACCAGGTGCGCGCGATTCTGCACACGCCTGAGAACCGCTCGATGCGGCCGGTGACGGAGCTGCTTTTGTACTGCGCGTCGCGGGCGCAGTTGGTGAGCGAGGTGATCCGGCCTCACCTCGAGCGCGGCGGGATCGTCTTGTCGGATCGATACGCCGACAGCTCGCTGGCTTACCAGGGATACGGGCGCGGGATCGATCTGGCCCCCCTCCGCGCGATTCTCGGATTCGCGACGGACGGGCTTCGCCCCGACCTGACCTTGCTGCTGGATCTCGACGTCGAAGAGGGGCTGCGCCGGCGCAGGGGCAGCGGCGGCGAGTGGAATCGCCTCGATCAAGAGACCGTCGCGTTCCACATTCGCGTGCGTGAAGGGTATTTGGCGCTTGCGCGCGCCGAGCCGGATCGGTGGGTCGTGATCGACGCGGCGCGCGGCTCGGACGAGGTGCAGGGGGACATTCGGGCGGAGGTGGAGAAGAGGCTGCGCGTGAAACGCGATGCGTGAAAGGCGATATGCGCTGGCCTACGCTTCACATTTCACGTTTTACGTTTCACGTTTTACGACCCTACTCGTCGTCGCCGCCGAATCCGCCGTCGCCTTCGTCGCCTGCCATCTCGCCCAGTTCGGGCATGGACTTCTCGATGTCTTCGGGCGATTCGCCCTTCTCCAGCCGTCCCACGACTTCATTGAACTCGGGCGGCAGGTCTTCGCCGGATTCTTCAGCCATCTTGCGCATGAAACGTCCAAGCGAGCGCGGATCGTTCTCGTCGATGTCGCCCAGCATATCGTCGCCGAAGTCGTCGTCGCCGCTGTCGCCGCTCGACTTCGATGAGCCGCGCACCACGCGCACGCGCGACATCAGGCGCGCCAGGCCGCCGCTGCCGCAGTTGGGGCAGCGCGCCGATTCGTGATCGACGCTCGACAGGCTTCGGTAGAAGATAGATACTTTCTTCCTGCAATTCGGGCAGCGATATTCATAGATGGGCACGCTCACGCTCCACAGAATCTCCGCCCAATCGGCGGCGCGATGTTGAGTTTCGGGTCACAGGCAATTATAATGATATACGTCACCTGGAGCAACCCTTGAGCGAAACCGACCCCTACCGGCGTCCCACCTATCCGCTGCTCATCGTCGTTTCCGGCCCGTCGGGCGCGGGCAAGGATACGCTGCTGGCTCGCTTGAAAGCAATGAGCCTGCCGTTCCATTTCGTCGTCACGGCCAACACGCGCCCCCAGCGGCCGGGTGAAATCGAAGGCCGGGACTATCATTTCGTGTCGAGGAGCGAATTCGTCGCGATGATCGAGCGAGACGAGCTGCTCGAATACGCGGTCGTTTACGGCGACTATAAGGGCATTCCCAAGCAGCAGGTGCGCGAGGCGCTCGCCTCGGGCAAGGACGTGATCATGCGCCTGGACGTGCAGGGCGCGATGACGATCCGCCGTCTCGTGCCCGAAGCCGTGCTGATCTTCCTGATAGCGGGCGACGAGAGCGAGCTGGCCGACCGGCTGCGTGCGCGCCGGACCGAGACGCCGGATAGCCTGAAGACCCGAATGGATACCGCGCGCAAAGAGCTGCAATACCTGCCCGAGTTCGATTACGTCGTCGTCAATCGCACCGGCGCGCTCGACGATGCGGTGGAGGCCGTGCTCGGCATTGTGCGCGCCGAACATAGCCGCGTCCATGCGCGGAAGGTCAGCCTATGAATCAGCCAGATGCCTCGCAAGCCGTTCCTGGGCCGCCTGCGCCAGGCCAGGCCGTCGCGCTGCGCCTGCCGCTGTCCCGCCCGCGCTGGATGTGGATATTCCTGGCGGCCAACGTCGCCGTCTGGCTGTTGATGACACTGGCGGGCGGCACAGAGGATCCTGTGGTCCTCATTCAGTTCGGCGCGAACTTCACGCCCTTCGTCGCGGCGGGTGAATACTGGCGCCTGTTGACGGCCAACTTCATCCACATCGGCATCGCTCATCTGCTGTTCAACTCGTACGCGATCTACGTGCTCGGCGCCGACGTGGAAGCGCTGTACGGCTCGCCGCGTTTCGTCGTCATCTATCTGTTGAGTGGCCTGGCCGGATCGATAGCCAGCTTCGCGCTTCGGGCAGACATCGGGCTATCTGCCGGCGCGTCGACGGCCGTGTTCGGCTTGCTCGGCACGATGATCGCGTTCTTCGCGCGCCACCGCGAGCGCTTCGGCGAGTGGGGTAGGCAGCGTCTGGGCAACACCATCGCCGTCGTAGGCGTGAACCTCCTCTTCGGGCTGACGGCGCCACGCATCGACATGCTGGGGCACATCGGCGGCTTCGCCGGCGGCCTCGTGCTCGGGTGGCTGTTGTGCCCGATGTATCAGGTGGAATATGCGCCGGGCAGGCCGCGCCTGGTCGATACCAATTCGGTGCGCCGCGCGCTGCCGGGCATAGCGCTGTTCGTCATCTTCTTGATTGCCGGCGTGATGCTCGGTGTCGCCCGATGGAATGTATAACGTAACTGCTCACTTCCACGAATTCACACGAATCTTCACGAAGGAATGTTCAGCTTCGTGCCGCTTCGTGTGGCTTCGTGGACAACTCGGAATAGCGCTGGATCAGCATGTGTAGAGAGAAGTAGACATGACCGAGAGCGTTTTCGGCTTAATCGCAATCGTCGTCCTGGTGCTGGCGAACGGGTTCTTCGTCGCAGCCGAATTCAGCCTGGTCAGCGTGCGGCCCACGCGTGTCGAAGAGCTGGTGCGCGGAGGCACGCCGGGCGCGGCGGCCGTCAAGCACGCGATCAAAGACACCGATCGCTTCATCGCCGCCACGCAGCTCGGCATCACGCTGGCCAGCCTGGGCCTGGGCTGGATCGGCGAGCCGGCGCTGGCGCACGTGATCGAGCCGGTGCTGGCGTTTTTGCCCGGCGAGATCGCCGGCCAGGCGGCGCACGTCGTCGCCGGAACTGCAATCGCCTTCGCCATCATCACTTTCATGCACGTCATCGTCGGCGAGCTGATGCCCAAATCGATCGCATTGACGAACCCGGAGCGCACGGCGCTGTTCATCGCCGGGCCGACGCTGATCGCCGAGACGATCTTCCGGCCTTTCATCTGGCTGATGAACGGAACGGGCAATTTTCTCCTGCGGCTGCTCCACGTGAGGCCGGCGTCGGCGCACGAAACGCTGCACTCGATCGAGGAGCTGAAGATGATCGCGGAGGCCAGCGAGCAGGGCGGCCTGATCGAGCCAGACGAGCGGGAAATGATCCACGCCGTGTTCGATCTGCGCGACACGAGCGCGCGCCAGGTCATGGTGCCGCGCATGGAAATGGTGACCGTCGACGCGACGGCGACGCTCGAAGAGGCGCTCGACGTGGCCGCGCACAGCAGCCTGACCAAGTTCCCGGTCTACGAAAACGATCCCGACCACGTCGTCGGAGTGCTGCACGTCAAGGACGTCGTGCGCGCGATGCACGAGTTCATCGAGCGCGATGCGGGCAAAGCGGCCCTCGCCCAGCCGGTGCGCGAGATCATGCGCGAAGCTCTGTTCGTGCCGGAGACGGTGCGCGTCGACGATCTGATTGCACGGATGCGCCGGCAGAAGCAGCACATGGCGATCCTGCTCGACGAGTTCGGCGGCACGGCCGGTTTGGTGACGCTCGAAGACTTGGTCGAAGAGTTATTCGGCGACGTGCAGGACGAGTTCACGGTCGAAGAACCGGAGCTTGTGCCGCGCGCAGACGGCAGCGTCTCGGTGAGTGGGTTGATGCTGATCGAGGACGTGAACGACGCGCTCAGGCTCAACCTGGTCGACGAGAACTCGGATACCATCGCGGGCTACGTCCTCAGCCGGTTGGGACGCATTCCTGCGACGGGCGACGCGCTGCAAGCCGATGGCCTGCACTTCCGCGTCGAGCGCATGGACGGGCTGCGCATCGAGCGCATTGGCATTCGCGTCGACGAACGACGAAGGCCGAAGGGCGAATGACGGATGCTGTCGCAGGCCACACTCTTCGCCGAAGTGATCATCCTGAGGCACATCGGTCCCGCATCCGAGGAGGGGCTTGCCTTTCACTATGAAGTGCCTGATGTGCTGCGCGACCGGATCGCGCCGGGCCACCTGGTCGTCGTGCCGCTGCGCGATCAGCGAGTGCCGGGCGTCGTCGTCGCGCTGAGCGATGCTTCGCCGGTCGAGCGCACCAGGCCGATCGAATCGCTCCTGGATCCCTCGCCGGTCTTGTCGCCGCTGCAGCTCGACCTGGCGCGCTGGATCGCCGAGGCGACGCTCGCGCCGCTGAACGAATGCATCCACCTGTTCGTGCCGCCAGGCATCGCCGGCCGCGTCGATACGCTGTATGCGCTTGCCGTCGATGCTTTGCCCGAACGGATGAACGCGACGCAGTCGGAAGTCTTCGCGCTGCTCAACCGGCGCGGCCCGCTGCGCGGCGCGCAAGTCGCTCTCGCGCTGCATCGCAAGCCCTGGCAGGACGCGGTGCGGTCGCTGACGCGCCGGGGCGTGGTCGCGCGGCAGCCGGTTCTCCTGCCGCCGAGCGTGCGCCCGAAGACGGCGCGCTTCGCCCGCCTGGTCGTCGATCCGGCCGGGATCGAAACGAAGATGCTATCAGATCGCGCGGAAGTCGCGGCGCGCCGCGCGTCTGTTCTGCATCTTCTCGCCGACAAGTCCGGCCCGGTTCTTCTCTCGGATATATATGCCGCGACCGACTGCTCCCTGTCAGACCTCCAGATCCTGGCCGAGCGCGAATTCATCGCTTTGAGCGAAGCGGAGGTGTGGCGTGACCCGTTGGCGGGCAAAGAGTTCGTGCCGTCCGAAGCGCCGAGCCTGACCGACGATCAGCGCGCCGTGTGGGAGCAGATCGAAGAAGTGATTAGTAGTGACGACTTCAGTCGTCAGGGAGCGACTGAAGTCGCTACTACCGAAGGAGTGATTAGTAGTGACGACTCACTTGTCCCCGAGGCGGAGCGGAGTGGGATCAGTCGTCAGGAAGCGACTGAAGTCGCTACTACATTCACGGCGTTCTTGTTGCGCGGCGTGACCGGATCGGGCAAGACTGAAATTTATATGCGGGCGGTCGACGCGATGCTGCAGCGCGGCCGGCAGGCGATCGTCCTCGTGCCGGAAATCGCGCTGACGCCGCAGACGGTGAGGCGTTTTGCGGCGCGCTTTCCGGGGCGGGTGGGGGTGCTGCATTCAGGCCTGGGCGAAGGCGAGCGATACGACGTGTGGCGGCGCGCGCGCGCGGGCGCGATCGACATCCTGATCGGCCCGCGCTCGGCGATCTTCGCGCCGATGGCGCGGCTCGGGCTGATCGCGATCGACGAAGAGCACGACGGGTCGTACAAGCAGGATCACCGCCCGTATTATCACGCGCGCGAAGTGGCGCTGGAGCTGGCGCGGCGAACCGGCGCGCTGGTGATCCTGGGCAGCGCGACGCCCTCGCTCGAATCGGCGGCGCGCGCGAGGCGCGGCGAGTTTCGCGCGCTGGCGCTCCCCCGGCGCGTCCTCGGCCACGCGCAGCGCATCCGGGATCACGAGCAGCGCTTCCAGATCGCGTCGCGCTACGAAGCGGCGTCGGGCGAAGCCTTCTATCGCGAGCTGCCGCCGGTCGAGATCGTCGACTTGCGCGCCGAGCTGAAGGCGGGCAACACGCACATGTTCAGCCGCCGCCTGCAGGCTGCCCTGAAGGAGACGCTCGACAACGGCGAGCAGGCGATTCTGTTTCTCAACCGGCGCGGGCGGGCGACGTTCGTGTCCTGTCGCGACTGCGGCCACGTGCTGAAGTGTCCCCGCTGCGATACGCCGCTCACTTACCACGAATCAGCGAGTCAGCGAGTCGGCGAGTCAGCGAATCAGCTTGTTTGCCATACTTGCAATTATCGGCAAGTGCAACCCGAGCAGTGCCCGAATTGCGATAGCCGGCGCATACGCTACTTCGGCGTGGGCACGCAAGCCGTGGAAGCCGCCGTGCGCGAGCTGTTCCCCGACGCACGCGTGCTGCGCTGGGACCGGGATACGACCGCTTCGCGGGACAAGACGGCGCACGAGGCGTTTCTGCAGCGCTTCATCGACAGACAGGCGGACGTGCTGGTCGGCACGCAGATGATCGCCAAGGGCCTCGATCTGCCCCTGGTCACCCTGGTCGGCGTGGTCACGGCAGACACGGCGCTGAACCTGCCCGATTTCCGATCCGGCGAGCGGACGTTTCAGTTGTTGGCGCAGGTCGCCGGCCGGGCCGGGCGCGGGCTGCACGCCGGGCGCGCCATCGTGCAGACGTACAACCCCGACCATTACCCGATCGTCGCCGCATCGCGACATGACTACGACGCGTTCGCCGCGCAAGAGCTTGCCTTTCGGGCCGAGCACGCCTATCCTCCGGCGACGCGCCTGGCGCGGCTCATCGTCCGCGACCCGGATGCGAGCAAAGCGCGGCGCGCGGCGGAGACGATGGCCGCCAGCCTGGATGCTTTCCTCGCGCGGCGCGGAAGCGAGCGCGAATCGATCATCGGGCCGGCGCCGTGTTTCTTCTCACGTATCGCCGGCCAATCGCGCTGGCACATCGTCGTGCGAGCTGACGATCCGGCGTCGTTGCTGCGAGATTTCACCTTGCTCCCCCACTGGCGCATCGATATCGATCCGCTAAACATGCTATGATGACATTTGTCAGTTGACGAATGTTTGTGAACCCGCTACAATCTGCGCCGTAAGACAAAGGTTTTTGTAGATTTTTTCTCGCCCGTCATGCCTATGGCAGACAAGGCCGGTGTCGGCTCGAAGAATATCGACGAATGGCTCTCTTTGCGGGATGCGGCGCAGGTGATGGGAGTGCATCCGGCGACGTTGCGCTCCTGGGCGGATCAGGGCCGCATCGCGAGCCGGCGCACGGCTGGAGGACATCGGCGCTTCAGCCGCTCCGAGCTGCAGGCGTGGATCGATGCGCGCCGCTCGCACGATGCCGGGGCGCAGGTGCTGATCCAGAACGCATTGGGGCGAATGCGCGTAGGGCTGGAAAGCACAGACGCGCCGTGGCTGTCTCGCTTCGACGAGGCCATGCGCCGCGCTCATCGCGAGCTGGGCCGCCGCCTGCTGCAGGAAGTGGCTCACGCCGCTTCGGCTCCCGGGTTGACCGATGCGGTGAGGTCGGCCGCGGATGACATCGGGCGCGAATATGCGGCTTTGTCGCTGGGCGAGGTCATGCCTCTCGTCGAAGCGATCCGCGCTTTCCTGTTCTTCCGGGACAACATCGTCGATTCGATCATCCAGATGTCCGGCGCGCTAGAACCGATTGCCGCGCCGAGCTGGCTGACGATGCACCGGCAAATCTGCGCGTTTCTCAACGAGGTGCTGTTCGCGCTCGTCAGGGCATACGGAGAGAACCGGAGTGGATGAGCCGCCCAAGACCCGCAAGCGGACGCCGCGCGTGCCCTCGAACATGTTGTATGAGCGCGTCGTGCCGATCGCCTTCGTGGTGATGGCGCTGATTCTGGTTGTGGTGATCGCGATCGCCGTGATCGGTCTGGTGAATGCGGTCAAATGAAACCCATCTCTATATGAGGAGTTCACGATGAACCTGAGCACGATTCTGCCGCTGAGCTCGACGATCATCTCGCTGGTTTTCGCGCTGGTGCTGTTCCGGCGCTACGCCGATCGCCGGCGGGCGCACTCGCTAGTATGGGGCATCGGTCTATTGATTTACGGCACGGGCACGTTCGCCGAGTTCTATTCGAGCCAGGCATGGAACGCGACGATCTTCCGCCTGTGGTATTTGTGCGGCGCGGTGCTGGCGGCAGCTTGGTTGGGTCAGGGCACGATCTACCTGCTGGTGCGCAAGCCCGGTGTCGCGCACGCACTGATGGCGCTGCTGCTGATCGGCACGCTGATCGCCGCCCTCCACACGTTCAGCACGAAGCTGAACGAGGATATCTTCACGCCGACTAAGTCGCTGAGCGAGCAGTACGCGACGCGTACGGTGAAGATCGTGCAGGGCGACGGCGAATCCACACAGATGATCGTCGGCATCATGCCGGAAGGCGGTGTGCGATCGTATTCCTTCCTGTTCAACATTTATGGGACGATCGGGCTGGTCGGCGGGGCGCTGTACTCGGGCTATCTGTTCTGGCGCAAGCGCGTCATGCCCAACCGAGTGCTGGGCAACGTGTTCATCGCAGTGGGAGGCCTATCGCCCGCGCTGGGCGGCACGCTGGCGCGCCTCGGCACGCCGGAGTATCTGTACGTCAGCGAGCTGGTCGGTGTGATCGTAATCTTCATCGGCTTCGTGCTGGCGACTCGCCAACAGCCGGTGGAAGTGCCCGCGACGCAAGCGGCCTGATATCGGGTTCTCTTTCTTCGGCAAGCTTCTGAACGGCCTGACCGTTTCAGAAGCTTGCCTGTATTGTTGCAGTATAATGAATGGCCGGGGCTGCCCATTGGCGGGCAGGGGGAAGGCAGGTATAATCTGCCCACATGAGAGACCAACCTCCTGCTCCGGCGAATGCGCTCGCGAACCTCATCATGCTCTTGGGGTTCGCGCTTTTGCTGGTTGGCGGTATCCTGGCGTATCCCAGTCTTCGGGAATCGCTTGACCTGGATGTCGCGCCGCAGGGCTTCGGCAGTGAGGCGGCGCTGGGTGCGGCCATCGTCCAGGCGGGCGAGTCGCTGCCGCAGAGTGTGCTGGGTGCGCCGCCTGCCCAAGCCGAAATCGTGCCCCCTCCGGCCATCCTGCCGGAAACCCCTCTCCAGGAAGACATGCAGGCCGCGCAGGCGACGCTGGCGCTGACGTCGCCTCCTGCCGACCCGGCGCCAACCGTTGAACCGACCTCGCCTCCTGCCGACCCGGCGCCGACTATTGAGCCGACGCCTGCCTCCCGGAGCGCCCCAGCCCCAACGCCGACGAGCGCCGACTTTGCGCCGGATGTGCCGTCCCGCCTCACGATCCCGGCGATCGGCCTGGACGCGCCGGTGGAGACCGTCGGCTGGAGCGTGAAGGTACAGAACGGACAGCAGGTCAGCATGTGGGACGTGCCGAATCGCTTCGCGGCGGGCTGGTTGAAGACCAGCGCGCGCGCCGGCGAGAGGGGCAACACGGTGCTCGACGGCCATCACAACATTGCCGGCGAGGTCTTCCGCGATCTGGTCCAACTGAAGGCCGGCGACACGATTCAGTTGTGGGTGGGCAGCCAGTCCCGCGAGTACATCGTGTCGTTGTTGAAGATTTTGCCGGAAAGAGGCCAGCCGATCGCGGTGCGGCTGGAGAATGCCAGGTGGATCCAGCCGACGAAAGACGAGCGCGTGACGCTCGTGACGTGCTGGCCGTACACGAACAACACGCATCGCCTGATCGTCGTCGCGCTTCCGGCCGACGCGCCGCCGCCGCCGGACCTAGGAGCGGAATGAATGAATCTGCTTGAGCTGGCGCCTGTGCTGCGCACGCGCCGCAATCACGGGCTGGAGCACGCCACGATTCACGTGCTGTCGGGCCGGCATCCCGGCCAGGCGATAGCCGGCCGCTCGACGCCGTACGGCTTCTACATCTTCGGCAACCTCGACACCGGCGACGTCGCTTCGGCGGCGGACGAAGCGCTCCGGCGGTTGCGCGGTGGAGAACCGCATCTGGCCGTGCACCCCGGCTGCGGCACCAACTATGTCACGGCGGGTGTGTTCGCCGGTTTGGGCGCGTTCGCCGCATTGAACATCGGCGGGCGGCGCCGCTGGGAGCGGCTGCCCAACGCCATCACGGCCGCCACACTTGCCTTGTTCCTCGCTGCGCCGCTCGGCCCGATGCTGCAGGCGCGCGTCACGACGACGGGTGACATGGCCGATCTGGAGATACTGTCCGTGCGCAAGCTGCCGGGCGGGCCGATGCACTACGTTGCGACGCGCAGCACCTGATCAGTAATCAGTCATCAGTAATCAGTGTTCAGTCATCTGTGAGCACTGTTCATTGATGACTGTTCACTGATAACTGTTCACTGACCACTGATCACTGATCACCCGATGTTCTACATCCTCCACGGCGAAGACGAATTCAGCCGCGCCGAGCAGGTCGCCGCGTTCAAAGAGAAAATCGGCGATGCGACGGTGCGCGACTTCAACGTGACCGTCCTCGACGGGCGCAAGCTCACGCTGGCGGAGC
>DATEUJ010000212.1:0-36225 GCA_035283185.1 Anaerolineae bacterium
AGCCTGCCCTGAGCGCAGCCGAAGGGTCGCCGGTTTGCGTCCAGCTTCCTCCAGACCTCACCTCACGCTGACGCCCTTGCCTTCCGCTGCCGGTTGGTGCAATCCGCCTTCGGCGTCCGTAAGGGTCTTTCACCCTCTAGCAGTTTGTCGGAGAGACAAGCACTCCTACAACTTTGGTCGAAGATCGGAGTCGAATGGGCCATTGATCTTGGTCAATGAAGCCTCCTTGATGTGTGTGATGGCTGGTATTGCTCCATTTTCTGGGCAGTAGGCGCGTTGAAGCCTACACTGACCCCATCATCAAGGTATGCATGCGCTTGAGATTGAAGGCCAGACAGACCAGACACCATTCGCCCGCGGCGGCGAGCAAGCCGCGCAAGGAGAACTGACGAAAGCCCAGCACTTCTTTGATGAGGCCAATCACCGGCTCGACGGTACACTTGCGCAAGCGATAGATGGCTTGACCGATCTTCGTCTGAAGCTTGTAAGCCATTTTGATCTTCGGGCTGGCGTCCTCCGCTGGCGGGGCAGGCCGTTCTGTGCCCCAGATTTGCCAACTCTGATGATGCGGTTCCCGACCCGTGGCGATGTAGGGCTCAATGCCCCGTCGTTCGAGTGCCTCGACGTTGGCTTCACTGAAGTAGCCATTATCCAACGCCGCGGCCGTGGGCTGGCCCACTTTGGACGAGAGCGCGTCTAAGGTGGGCTCCGCTTCGCGCTTATCGTTGGGATGGTTTGATAAGGCGGTCGCGACGATCAACAAGCTGGCCTGATCGACTGCGGTCTGGACATTGTAGTGCTGATCAAAACCGTCATTCGTGCTGTTTTTCATGATGCGCGACTCCGGGTCGGTGAAGTTATACTGATCCGTGTCCCGCGGTCCGGGTTCCGGGGGTTGCGGCGGGCGTCCGCCGGGTTTGCGTCGGGTGGCGCGGGCTTTCTCTTCCCGCTCACGCAGTTTGGCTTCGTAGTCGACCTGTTCGGCGGCGTAGCGTTCTTGCGCCCGCGCTTCCAAGACCGCTTTGGCTCGGGCTAGGTTGGTCAGTCGCTCCTGGCGCAGCGCCAACTCATCCGGGATGATCAGTTCGTCCGGCAATTGGAGCTCACCCTGATCCGCTCGCTCCCCCAGCGTCAAGAGCTCACTGACTTCTTGACGGATTTGGACTTCCAAGGCCAGCAGGCGCTTGTAACTGACCGCGTGGCTCTTGGAAGCATCGGCATGAATCTTGCTGCCATCTAAACTGAGGTTGCCCAGTTTCAAAACCTGGGCCGCCTGTGCCAGCAGCAGGATTTGCACAAACAATTCTTGGATCTCGGCCAGAAAGGTTTTACGAAAGTGAGCAATCGTGTCGTGGTCGGGATGCACCCCACCGGCCACAAAGCGAACGGGGATACTCTCGTAGGTGGCACGCTCGATCTTGCGCGAACTAAAGAGTCCAGTGGCATAGGCATAGAACAAGAGTCCCAACAAGATTTCCGGCGCAATCGCTTCGCCACCGACTGACGCATACCGCGCATAGATGGCGCTCAAGTCCAGTTGGGCAATGACATCCACCACAAACCGGGCCAAATGATTCAGTGGCAGCGCTTCGCGCAGACGGATGGTTTGATTGAGAGTGGCTTCGTAATCAGGGGTTTTGAATTTTCGGCTCATGCCTGCAGTTTACCATCAAACCGATTCAAGACGTTTCTCTCCGACAAACTGCTAGCCAACGCCCATGCTGGGCGCACAAGAAAACCTCCCGCAGGCTACCGCTTGCGGGAGGTCAAGTCTGTTTCGCACGCCGAATCTCCCCTCTCCCGTCGTGGGTTCGGACGGGAGAGGGGTTGGGGTGAGGGCTCACGGATCGTTCGGCACGCGATCTTCCCAGGTCAATACCTGCGCCTTCAATTGCTCGCGCTGCCGAGTCAACCAGTCTTCAATGGCAGCAGCCTGCCGGCGCTGGAGCGCATCCGGCGCTAGCTCGCGCACCTCGCGTGTTAGCACCCTGCCGACGTAGAAATACACGCCTGTGGGATCCGTGACGATAGCGAACGTGTCGCTGATCGGTGTGGTGAACACGGCATCGGCGACCGACGCGCCGAACGCGGGCGATTCGATCAGGTCATCCTTAGGCAGGAACGGCAGCTCCGATCCGAGCACGTTTGAAATCGGCAGGGTCTGCGACAGCGCCTGGGCGTAGACGGCGTCGAAACCCTCCTCCGCGATAGCCTGCTGCACCGCTTCGATGTCGGATTGGGAGAGCGCCCGAATAAACTGGAAAGTCGCCTGCTCCGTCATCGTCGGCACGTCGCTGGCAATGATGTCCTGCACGCGCTCTGAGATCAGTTGCATCTCGAAAAGCCGCCGGAAGTCTGCCTCGTTGAATCCGAAGCTGGCCAGCTCGCTCAAGCGCGCCTGGTACAGCGACTGAAATCCCTCGGCGGTGATAGGGGTGGACGTCGGGCGCGGCGTGACGGTTGCTGTTGCCGTCACGCGCAGAGCGGGCGTCGGTGTGGCATCCGGTGGCACTGTCGGCGTGGGGCGTGGCGTGTTCGTCGGCGCCGGCGTCGGCGGGTTGCGGAAATACCCGAACCCTTCCTCGATGAGATTGTCCACCTCGTCTTGCGTGACGGCGACGCCCAAACCGGGCGCAGCCTGCCGATAGATCGCCTCGTTGACGAGCGCGTTGATCGCCTGCGAGCCGAGGCTGATCGAATCGTTCAGTTGTTGCAGCACCTGCGCCGCACTGTCGTTCGAACCGAAGCTCTGAAGCAGGCTGTATTGCTGGATCAGTTGATAGCGGTTCAGGCGGACGCGCTGCTGGAACTGTCGAGTCAAGATCTGCTCATTGCCTACGATGGCCACCGGTTCGTTCGGCGCGATGAAGGTCTCGCGCACAAAGCCGAAGACGATCAGCAGGATCGCAACGGCGACGGCGCCGCTCACGGCCAACAGCAGGATGCGGGTTCGCTGCGCGTCGCGCTGGGCGCGCGAAACATGCTTACGGGAAAGTTCCTTAGGAAGTGGCGCTGACTGTGGATGCTTGGACATAAACTGGTTAACCCGGTAAACAGGGCATAGGTTGACCTATGCCCTGTGCTATCGAGCTCTGCGATGGCTGTCAAAGCCGGACGAAGCGCGATTCATCGATGGTTCTAGCGCGCCGGGCGTGTCGTGAACGGAATCAGCGCCAGATGCCGTGCGCGCTTGATGGCGACCGACAGCAAGCGCTGATGGCGGGCGCACGTGCCCGTCTGGCGGCGCGGCCGAATCTTGCCGCTTTCGTTCACGAAGCGGCGCAGCAGATCGGCCTGCTTGTAATCGATGCGCTGGCCTTTCTCGACGCAGAACAGGCAAACCTTGGGCTTGCCCTGAAAGCGCTTGCCCACCCCGCCGCGCGATCTGCGCGGGCCCGAGCCGCCCCGAGCGCTGGGCGCCGCGCCGCTTCGTTCTTCGGGCGCGCCGTTGCCAGGCTCAGCGCTCCTCAACTCTTCGACCATGTAGAATCCTCCCTAAATCGAGTCCGGCGCGAGGCGTCGAGCCGGGCGTGAAAGTCAGAATGGAAAGTCTTCGTCGGCCGGAACGCCTTCGCCGAGGTGCGCGTCCGCCGGTTCGCCGCGCCGATCCCCCAGCATGATCATTTCGCTGGCGACGATCTCGGTGCGGAAGTGTTTCTTGCCTTCGTGGTCTTCCCAGCCGCGCGTCTGGAGCCGGCCCTCCACATAGATCGTCTGACCCTTGTGCAGGTGCTGCTTGCAGATTTCGGCAAGACCGCCCCAGGTGACCACGTTGAACCACTCGGTTTCTTCGCGCCGCTCTCCTTCGCTGGTAATCCAGGTCCGGTTGGAAGTCAGACTGAACGAAGTGACGGGGCGTCCACTCGACGTATAGCGCATTTCCGGGTCCCGTCCCAACTGGCCGATAATCATGACCTTATTCAAGCCGCGTGTCATCGATCCACCTCGCTTCGCGCCGGTAACGCTTGTTCACTCGTCGGCGCGGACGATCAAATAACGCACAATCTGCTCGGTGAGCCGTAGATCGCGCTCCAGTCCGCCGAGGGCGTGCGCCGGCAACTGGGCGCGCACGAAAAAGTACTGGCCTTCCGTGATCTTGTGGATCGGATAGGCCAGTTGGCGTCGCCCCCAGGCGTTGACTTCGGTCACCTGGCCGCCGCCGCCAGTCACCAGACTCTTGACTCTGTCGACGACAACATTCAGGTCCCCGCCTTCGACCTCGGGCCGGACGATGAACATGAGTTCATATGGGCGCATGCTCGCGATAGACCTCCTTTCCACGGGATTGCCCTTGATCCAAATGTCAAGAGCGGAAAGACGCGAGACAACCGGACACGCCGGTCGCCGTTTGTCTTCAAAGCGGCACGCATTCTACCATAGTGGACCGATTGTGGCAAACCGCACGGGATGACGGCGACCGCTCATCCTTCCGTCGGCAGCGCGATGTAGAACGTCGCTCCCTTGCCCAAGTGGCTCTCGACCCACACGCGCCCGTGATGCCATTCGGCGATCGATTTGACGATAGCCAGCCCCAACCCGGTGCCGCGAATGTCAATCGTGTCACGACGCTTGACGCGATAGAACTTTTCGAACAGGCGCGGCTGATCGACGGCGGCGATGCCGATGCCGTTGTCGGTCACCCGCACGATGGCCCAGCTATCACGCTCGTCCACAGCGACTTCCACCGAGCCGCCCGCGGGCGTGTACTTGACGGCGTTATCGATCAGATTCGATATGGCATGCTTGAGCAACTGCCTGTCGCCGCGCAATGCGCCGGGGGCCGATTCGACCAGGCGCAGCTTCATACCCCGCGCGACCGCCTGCGGCTGCATCGACTCGACTGCCTCGCGGGCGATGTCGGCCAGGCGCGTCGGCTCGGGCACCAGGCCAATGCCCGCCTCGATTCGGCCCAGATCGAGCAGATCGTCGATCAGGGCCGTCATCTGCTCGATGCCACGCGTGATCTTGTCGAGATAGTCCTGCTGCTTAGTTTCCACTTGGCCGACCATCGGGATCATCGTCACGTAGCCGCGCATGTACGTGAGCGGGGAGCGCAGGTCGTGGCTGACCGTCGCGACGAACTCGGTCTTCATCGCGTCAAGCTCTTTGAGGTGCGTGATGTCCCTCAGCACAGCCACGCGGCCGATCCGGATGTTATCCCCCGACAAGATGGACGACGCCGAACCGTACAGCGTCCGCCCGTCCGGCATCAGCACTTCCGCCGTGCGCACGACCGGATCGCCGCGTTCTGTCAAGAGATCGACGACGATGGGATCCGTAATCACCTCGCCGGCCGGACGGCCAGCGGTATCGCCGGAAGAGAGTCCGAAAGCGGCTTCGGCCGCCGGATTGCACAACAGGATGCGGTTCTGGCTATCCGTCACCAACACGGCATCAATGGTCGAGCTGAGCACGGCCTGCAGCCGCTTCCGCCCGCCCTCGGCGGCATCATACAACCCGACATTCTCGAGGAAAACCGCCGCCTGGCCGGCCAGCGTCACAAGCAAGCCGACCTCTGAATCTGAGAATCGGCGCGCCTCGGGATAGCCCAGCCACATGACGCCCAGAGCGCGGTTGGATCGCCACAGGGGAAGCGTGACAATGGCGCGCACGCCGGGGCCGGCCAGATTCGCATCGAGCGCGCCGCGCGATCGGGCGACGTTCTCGATGATGAGCGGCCGCTCGTCCCGCACGGTGACAGTCGCCAGCGCCTCGTCGAGAGGCGTTACACGTGCCGGCCCGTCGCCGCACGTCAGCGCGCGCAACGGCTTGCCGTCCTCGTCGAATACGAGCAGGCGGGCCGTGCGCGCCGCAGGCGGTTGGCCCTGTGACGACGTCACCTGCATCGCAGCTTCCAGGATCGGAGGAATACCGCGTTCCAGGTCGAGTGAATCGGCGACCGACTGGCTGACGCGAAGCAGGAGAGAGAGATCCTCGAGCCGGCCTTTCAGGCTCTGGCGCATTCCTTCGAAAGCCACGCCGAGCTGCCCCACCTCGTCTTCCCCCGCCTCGGTGACCGGCCGGTCCAACTCGCCTTCGGCAATGCGCCCCGCGGCTTGCGTCAGGTGTACCAGCGGCTGCGTGATACGCCGGCTGATGAGGGGGATCAGCACGAACGCGCCGATCATGATCACGGCGAACATGCCGATCAGCGGCACAGAGATCTCACCCGCGGCGCGCACGATATTGGAATAGGGCATCTCGATGGCCACCTGCCAGGGCGCGTTCGCGATTTCCCGTACCACGATGAGACGTCGCCTGCCGTCCGCATACATGTCAACGTAAGCGCTGCCGCTGTCACCGATCGGGGCTTGGCTCCGATCAAATACCCACTGCCGCCTCTCAGGGTCGGGATCGGGATCGGGACGAATGGCGATGAGGGAGTTGTCGTCGACCACATAGCCCAGACCCGCGTCCAATGTATTGGGTAGAGTGCGCCTGATAGCACCCATGCGCGGATTACTGGACAGTCGAGTCCGGCCGACCAGGGCGCCGCCCGGTGGAACGGCGGAAGTGCTCGGCTGAATGTACGACATCATGGGACGGCCTTGCCCATCAACATACACGCCGGTGCGCTGCGGCGCGCCGGTCTTAAGAGTGCGCTCCAGATGGCTTTCCTCTTGAGGGGTGACCTGGGCCGGAGACTCGTCACCGGCGGCCGGCAAGCGCGCTGCGGCCAGCACTTGACCCTTCGCATCCACGAGCAGCAGTTCGTCGAAGAAAGGGACAGAACGCAGCGCCGATTCAAGATAGGCTTGCCGCACCCGTGCCTCATCGCTGTGTAGCCTGCCATCGTCGGCAAACTCCTGCAGGATCGCTTCTCCATCTGGGAAAAACAAATCGAGCAATTCCGCCGTCGCCTGAGCGTAACGCAACAACTGCGTCTCAGCCTGGCGGTAAGCCACGTCCAGCGCCGTCAAGCCGACGACGACAACCTGGACGGTGATCGTGACGAACGTGATGGGCAATATCGACGTCCATAGGCGACGACTGAGGCTGCGCGCATAGAACGGAGTGCCTGCCGCGCCGACCGTGCGGCGCATAGTCGGGAAAGCCAGGCAGGCCAGTTGAACCAGTAGGGAATTGATGAGACCTTCGCCAAGCGTAAGGAGCGTCGCATACCCTAGAGTGGACAGCGTGTAATCGGCGGCGGTCGGCGCCTCGCCCGGCATCGTGGCGAAGACGGCGAACACCGAAATAAATGCGGCAAGAAGCCCGGCGAGAAGCCCGGCGACCAGCGGTTTCCGTACCGCGCTGGCCAGACGGCCGCGATAGTTCTGCTGCATGAGAAAGGCGGCGGCAGCGGCGATCAGCGCCATTTCGGCCGGCTGTGTGAAGCGACCGCCAGCCAGCAGCCATCTGCCCAGACCCCCAGTGAACCCGACGAGCATTGCCGGTCCGGCGCCCAGCCATGCGCCGGCCAGCAGCATGCAGAACCAACCGAGCAGCGTCGCCGCCGCGAGCTTGCCGAGCAGAGGCGCGAGCGTGCTGGACGCCAACGCAGAAGCAGGCACGAGCAGAATGGCGTTGAGTGGAACACTAGCCACCGCAAGGCATGCCAGAAGCGCCCACTGGCCTCGGCGCAGCCCGCGAAAGCTGGGCAGCGAAATGACGAACACGAGCACCGCCGACAGCACATAGGTGGCGACGATGACGGTGCTGTCAAACCGCTGCGGAAGCGAGAAACTGAGAATGGAGCCGTCCGGCAACTGAATGGACATGATCGTGAACGAATCGCCCGGCGTCACGGGCAGGGAGTATTGCGATTATAGCATCAATCGTTACTCTTGCGCGATCGCGCCGAGCGCGTTACAATGGCGCAGCTTCAGACCCCCATGTCGATTCTTCCCCTGGTCCCGATCTTGATCCTGCTCGGTGGAGTGCTTGCCTTGCTGCTCTGCCGCGCCGCACGTTTCGTGCACTACGATGCGGTGGCGTCGGTTGCAGCGCTCCTGGCTCTGGTAGCGATCACGCTGCTCGCCATCCCCGATCTCCCGGTTCGCGAGACACTGATATCGTCCTGGCAACCTACATCCGTGTTCGGCACGCCGGTGGCACTCCGCGTCGATCGTGTGGACTGGATGATCGGTCTTGTGGCGATACTCGCCTGTGGGGCGACAGCGGTTGCCGGTATCGCTTACCCCGGCCGGCGCCGCTTCGGACCACGCGCACTGGCGCTGGGCATGACCGCCGGCCTGGTGGCGGCCGCCTTCTCGGCCAATGTACTTACATTGGCGCTGGCCTGGGGGCTGTTTGATGCGTTCTTCGTGATTGCGGCGCTGATGCAGGGCGACGAGTCCGCTGCCGGCCGGCGTGCAGCTTTCGCCATCGGGTTCAACATCGCGGCGACGCTCTGCTTGTGGATCGCCGCGCTCGCGATCAACCAGGACAACGAGAGTCAGTATTGGCACCTGACCCAACTCCCTGAGGGGGCGCGCCAATTCCTGGCGCTCGCTGCCGTCTTGCGGCTAGGGCTTTATCCCTTCAGTCAGTGGCTGTCGGCCGAGCGCGAGGATGTGCCTGGGCGAGTTGTGCTGTTGTACGTGCTTCCTCCATTGGCCGGATTACATCTCTTGATCCGGATGGCAAGCCTGGACGCGCTGCCCCAAGAACCCGCCGCGATCTGGTTTGCGGCGCTCAGCGTCCTGGCAGGCGGCGCGCTGGCTTGGTGGCGCGGCGCACCGCAGGACGCGTTGCCTTACTTGTCCTTGAGCACGTTGGGAATTGTGGTGTTTGCCGGCATCGCCGGACGCACCTCGACCGCTCCTCAAGCCATCCTGTCGTCCGGCGCGGTTTCCTGGGCGTTGGCGATCGTGACGCTCAGCCTGAATCACGGCTTTCACCGGCGAGCGCTGTGGTGGTCGTTTGGGCAGGCGCTCGCCGTTGCGACGCTGGTGGGTATACCGGCCTCGGCTGGCTTCGCCGTGCGCACCAGCCTGGCCTCAGCCATTGCATGGGGTGGGAATGTACTGCTGCTGCTGTGCCTGCTGGCCGGCGAGACACTGGCTTTCGCCACAATGGCTCGACTCCTGACGACACCCAACCCATCCAAAATACCTCGAAGCTGGCGGGACATCGCCAGCCTTGCGTCGGCAATCGCTCTGGTCGCGCTGCCGCCGTTTCTGCTCCCGGCTATCGCCCGGCGGGCCGTCCCTGCTATCACACCGCCTGCCTTCGCCGTGGTTCTGCCGGACCTGGGGGTTCCCGGCAGCGTAATGTTCATCCTGCCCCTTGCGTTGGCCGTGATGCTGGAGTGGCTGCGGCGCGAGCGACGCATCAGCATACACGTCAATCCAACCCGTCTGCTCAGCCTTGACTGGCTGTATCATCTAATCTTTCGCCTTGCCAATATGGTCGCGAGCGCCCTCAATGGACTGTCGGTGGTGATCGAAGGTGAAGGCGCGATCGTGTGGGCGCTGCTCATCCTGTTCGCTGCCTATGTCGTCTTGACCGGGGCAATCCGGTAGCGATGACCGACTTCCTCTCTGCGCTATCCAGCCTGCCGTCCACGACCATCCTGACCGCGCTGGTCATTACAGTCAGTCTCTTGGTCATTGTGGAAGACTGGCGTGTGCTGAATCTGCTGCTGGGCGTCGAGTACCTGCTGATAGGCGCACTGTTGATCGTCGCCCAGATCGACGGATTCCCGGTCGTGCTGGCGATCGTCAAATCGTTGGTCGGCGTGATGATCGTGCCGGCGCTTTACATCTCCGCGCGGCGCGCCCGCTGGGGCAAAAGCGCGAGCGACGCGGACGAAGACGTCGAGACGCCCGCGCGGCCCCTTCGACAGGCTCTGGGCTGGCTTCGCGCGCCGGGTCTGGCGCTGCACACTATCGTCGCGGTGCTCGGCGCCGCCGTCGCGCTGAGTCTGGCGCTCCGCAGCCCGGTTCAGTTCATCACCCCCCAGTCGGCGGCGCGCGACCTTACGATTGCCGTATTTGTGCTGTTCGCCCAAGGCACGCTGAACGTGGCGTTGAGTGAAAATCCGCTCAAGATCGGCCTGGGATTGCTCACCGTCATCGCCGGGTTCGAGCTGTTGTACACGCCTGTCGAGCCATCGTTCCTGATCGTCGCATTGCTGGGCATGGTGAACTTGCTCATCGCGCTGGCCTTTTCATACCTGATTGCTGCGTGGGCGGCGCGCCCGCGTGGAGCGGCCCAATGATCGGCGGGCCATTTGTTCTCATCGTCGTACTCTTGATTGTTGCCGCAGCGACCTTCTTACTGCGCCGATTCACTGCGGTTTCTGCGCTCCTGGCAGTGCTCGCGCCTCTCGCGCTGGCCGCATGGGCGTTATGGGCGCCCCTGGACGAGCCACAAGCCATCTTCGGCCGCGTCGTCGTGCTGAGCGGCGGCGATCGGATAGCAGTCGCGCTCCTCTTTGCCATCACGTCCGCCATCTTCCTCGGCGTGTGGCGTTCATCGCCGGGCTGGTCATCCTATCCGATCGTGCTGATGGCGCTTGCCGCGCTGGCTGCCGCGCTCATCATTCGGCCGCCGCTCAACGAATTCTATCCCTCGTTTGTCTACTCGGCGCTGTTCATGGGTATCGCCATCGCGCTCACGGTGTACCCGCTGCAGGGCGGTCAGCCGGGCGTCACGCGCGGCGCAACGCGCTTCATCACACTGACCATGCTGTCGCTACCCGCGCTGCTACTGGCCGACTGGGTGCTGGCGCAATCAGCGCAGAGCCCGGACTCGACAAGCCTCGTGCAAGGCACGATTCTTCTATTGGCGCTCGGCTTCACGTTCCTGCTGGCGATATTTCCCTTCCACACCTGGGTACCGGCGGTATCGCGCGAAGCGCCGCCGCTCTCCGCTGCATTTGCGCTGACCGTGTTTCTGGGAGCCGCTCTTATCCTCCTCCTGGACGTGCTGAACGAGAATCGCGTGTTCACGAGCGATCCGCGCACGCTTGAGCTCGTGCGCGGCGCCGCGCTCTTGATGGCCGGCCTGGGGGCCGTCTTTGCCTGGGCGCAGTCCGATTTCGGCCGCCTGCTTGGCTACGGCGCGGTCAGCGACATGGGCGCGATCTTATTCGCGATCGGGCTGTCGTCGAGCACCGGTCTGGCGGCGGCGTTCTTCATGATCGCCATTCGCGCGCTCAGCGTCGGGCTGATGTCGATGGGCATGACGCTGGCGCGCGCGCGCCTGGGAGATGACTCCTTTACGACGCTCACCGGCTCCGCACGGCGGCTGCCGTGGGCGTCGATAGCCATTCTTGCCGGCGGTCTATCGCTGGCCGGGCTTCCACCGCTCGCCGGATTCGCGGGACGATGGGGACTCCTTCAGGAAACCAGCCGCCTGTATCCTGCCGCGACTGTCGTCTTGCTCGCCTCAAGCGCGAGCGTGGCGGTCGGCGTTTTACGCGGCTTGCGCGAGATGCTCCGCCCGCCATCCGAGCCGGCCAGTGTTCAGCAGCGCGAGCGCCGGAGCGAGGCGGCTCTCATCATCGCGGCGCTGGCCGTCTGTCTGTTCGCGGGCCTGTTTCCGGGCATTCTCGCGCCGCTCGTACGCGAGTTTGTAGCGGCGTATTCGTTCGCCGCGCGCTGAATCGGCGGCGTGCCCGCTTCGCGCCGCTGCGCTACGGGGTGCTTCGCAAGGAGCAGCCTCAGCTGGGGTTTTCGGATAGGCTCGAACGGCGCTGCATGAGCGCGTCGTACACCTGCTCCAGTCTCGGCACGATCACTCGCCAGTCGTAACTCGCCTCAACGAAGCGCCGGCCATGATCGTGCAGAGCTTGGCGTTGGCGAGAATCGCCGGCCAACTTCACCACTTCCGCAGCAAACCGATCTGGCTCATCGGCGATCACGACCTCGCGCCCGTTCTGCACTTCGAAGCCATCCACACCCATCGACGTGCTGACGATCGGCACGCCCATCGCCATGGCTTCTAGCACCTTCAACCGCGTGCCACCGCCCATGCGCAGCGGCGCGACGTAGACAGACGCGCCTGCGATATACGGTCGCACGTCGGCTACCGCGCCGGTAATGAGCACGTCGCCGCGTCCGCGCAGCGCATCCAGGCGCGCGTGCGGTCGCTGCCCGACCACGACGAGCCGGGCCTCCGGCATCGCCACGCGCACCCGGGGCAGCACGCGCTCGGCGAACCACAACACAGCGTCGACGTTGGGGCGAAAGTCCATCGTTCCGGTGAACACGAGGGCGGTAAAATCGAAGTAAAGCGGCTCGACGGCGCCGGGCGTGTAATGCGCCGTGTCCACGCCGTTCGTCACGACGGTGAGAAGCAACGCCGGATCAAGCTGGTGGATGGCCGCCGCGTCCGCATCCGACACGGCGACCACCCGATCGGCCGCGCGGCACGCGGCACGCTCGAAGCGTCGCAGCTTCCAGGTCTGAATCAGCGAGTAAACCGCGCCGAGATTCCATCCGTTGAGCTGTCGCTCGGCATCGTACGTCCGCTTCTGTAAGAGCCACTCCGCGTTGTGGTCGTCGAACACGAGCCGCGCGCGCAGCCCCGGTCGCCGTGCGAGCAAGCCGTAGCGCGCCATCTCGATGCCTTCTACTTGAATGACTTCGTACTCGTCATCTCGCAGCCACTCCTCCAGGCTGCCGGCGAAAGCGGGCGACCAGAGACGCAACGCCATATCCGGCCACGGCGAGGCCAGCGTCGTGAGAGCGCGGCGAGCCATCGAGCGCGCCGGCGCCGGCAGCGTGCGCACGCGCCGGCATAAGGCGCTCAAGGGCGGCGCTGTAATCGTCGCGTCTCCAAAAGTGAGCAGATCGATTGTATGCCGCTCCGCCAGGCCGGCGATCAGGTTGTAGTTACGCATCGTCGTGCCCTTGTGAGGCGGGTACGGCGCCTGGGGCGTCAGAAACAGCAGCTTCACGTTATTTCACCCTCACGTCGTCACGCTATCACGTTATCACGCATCGCCCAACACTCTGTCATAGACCGCCAGCGTCTCGCGCGCGCAGCGTTCCCAGCCGAACTCGGCGGCGCGGGCGAGACCCCGCTCGCGCAGGCGCGCACGAACCTCGGCATCGCCGACGACGCGCCGCATGGCCCCGGCGAGCGCATCCACGTCGTCGGGATCGACGACGAGGGCAGCGTCGCCCGCGATCTCCGGCAGCGAGCCGCGATCGCTGATCACGACCGGCGCGCCGCACGCCATCGCTTCGAGAACGGTCAGGCCGAACCCTTCGTAATGCGATGGCAAGACCAGGGCCATCGCACCGCTGTACAAGGCAAGCAGGTCGTCGTCGGAAGGTGTATCCAGGAAGACGATGTGATCGCGCAAGCCCAGCCGATCCACCTGCGCCAGTGTCTCGTCGAATAGCCAGCCACGACGACCGGCCAGGACGAGCGGCGGCTTGTCTTTTTCACTCTCGCGCAGAATGCCATAAGCATTCAGCAGGCCTGCCACGTTCTTGCGCGGCTCGAACGTGCCGACGAACAACAAGTACGGCGCCGGCACACCCAGGCGGTCGAGCCATGCGCGGACAGCTTGCGCCGCCTGCGGCCGGAAGCGCGAATCGGGCGCCAGCCAGACGACGGTCACCTTGTCGGCAGGCACGCGCAGCAGGCCGATCAGATCGGATTTCGTCGCGTGCGAGTCGGCCAGGATGTGATCGGCCACCTCGCAGGCGCGCGCGATCTGGTCGTTGTAGTACCGCCGGCTCTCGGAGGTGAGGAATTGCGGGTAATGCAGAAACGTCAGATCGTGCACGGTTATCACCCGCCGGAAACGGCCACGAAAAGGCGGGATAAAATCCGGGCTGTGCAGCAAGCCGAACCGGGCGGGCAACAGCTCGATCGGGAGTGTCCACTGCTCGAAGCGGTTGTGACAGGGGGTCCACAGGCTCAGACGCCGCGCGTTCGGCGCGCCGGCCAAGTCGACGCGATCTTTTCGGCTGTGCAGGATCGCGTATTCGCGAGCCGGATCGAGACGCGGCAGCAGGCGCGCCAGGTGGACGATGTACTGGCCGATGCCACTCTCCCGCCGGTAATAGGCCAGCCGCGCGTCGAGGGCAATGCGGGTCACGCAGCCATTATAAGCGTTCCGTGGGAATCGCAAAGTGTCGGCAGGCCGCCGCGTATCACGTTTCACGATTTGCGCATTCGACGCTATAATCGCCGCATCACTCTGAAGCTAGCCTTCGGCGCGTACTGCGCCCGGCACCCGGACCAGCCGAAAACTGGCTTGATTCCCATGACAGGCACGCAGAACGCAGAGCATGAAGAATCTCCGTGGTCTCCGTGCCTCGGTGATTATTTTCCAGGGAGATAGACCCGATGGCAATGGAAATGGAGCTTACCCAGGTCTCGCAGTTGCTGGCTTGGCTGGAATCGGAACGCAAGAAAGATAAGGCGCTGCTGGCGACGCTCGAGGAACGCATCCAGGGCCTGGCCGTCGAATTGCAACAGCAGGCGCGCCGGATGCAGGAACTGGACGCTTCACTGGCCGTGGCCAAGACCCTCCTGTCGAAGGTGAACCAGATCGACCGCATTCTGGACGAATACAAGTTGGAAACCAGGGCACTGCTGGAGCGGCGTGACGAGGAGCGCAAGAAGGGTGAGCGCGAGGCCGCGCGGCTGCGCGCCGTAGAAATCGAGGAACTACACCGCGCCATCGGCGAGATCAAGAAGGAGCTGCCGCGCATCGGGAGACTGGAAGAGGAGATGCCGACGCGCCGCGCGGAGGAGAAGCGGCTGGGCGATCAGGTCAAGCACGTCATACTCCAGGCTGAACTGGCGCTGAAGCAGCTCGAAGAGCACACACGCGGCATCCCATACCTGGAGGAGGGCCGGCGGCAGGACAACAGGCGCATCGCCCAGTTGGAGGGCGAGACGGTCGAGCACAGCAAGCGCCTGGAGACACTCACCGGCAAGCTCCAACTGCTCGAAGATGCGCTCAGCAAGATTCCGCCCAAGTTCGACCCTCTCTACGAGCTCCTCAAGGCGAGAGACAAGACGATCGAAGAGATTCGCGTGATGGAGTTCCGCCGCCAGCAGCAGATGAGCGCCTGGGAAGAGGAGCTGGCCAAGTTCCGCGCCCAGATCACCGACTACGGCGACGTCGTGGCCCACCTGCGCGAGCAGGCGCAGGTCAATCTGAAGGCCGCGTCCGATCTGGCCGCCTTTCAAGAGAGGCTGCGACAGCGCGCCGCCGAGATCGCCGAAGTCGAGCGCATCTTCGAGAACCGGATCAAGCGCATGCTCGAAGAGACTCAAGTGGGGGACGAGAAGCGCTGGCAGAAATATACGACGCGCGTCGACGAGCGCTGGCACGATCACGACCGCCTGAACGCCGAACAGGTCAGCCGCGTCGATCGCCTGGAGGCGGCACTAGACCCGATCACAGACGCGATCGACGAGATAAGGCACAAGCACGAAGAGCTGGTGCATTACCTGGTCGACTTCGGCACCAGCCTGGCCGAGACGCGCAAGAGCACACTACCCAGCGTTAGCGTGCCGCCGGCCACCTCGCCCGAGGATGGATTGGGCATCCCGGACCCCAGGGGCCGCAAGCGAAGTTGACAGGGGAGGAGGCATCTCCAGTTAGTTCCCTGAGTTCCATGAGTTCCCTGGGGCCTGGTGAGGAACTCGGGGAACTAAAGGAACTTCGTTATGCACGTTATTGGTACTGCCGGCCACGTCGATCACGGCAAGTCTACGCTGGTGGAAGCGCTTACCGGCGTGCATCCCGACCGGCTCAAGGAAGAGCGCGAGCGCGAGATGACGATCGACCTCGGCTTCGGCTGGATGACGCTTCCGAACGGCGAGCCGGTGGGCATCGTCGACGTGCCCGGGCACATCGACTTCATCGAGAACATGTTGGCCGGCGTGGGCGGCATCGACGCGGCGCTGTTCGTCGTCGCCGCCGACGAAGGCGTGATGCCGCAGACGCGCGAGCACCTCGCCATCCTCGACCTCCTCAAGATCGAAGCCGGCGTCGTCGCCCTCACCAAGACCGATCTGGTCGATCCCGAATGGCTGGAGCTCGTGAAGAGCGACGTGGCCGAGTCGCTGCGCAGCACTGTACTCGACGGCGCGCCGATCGTCCCGGTCTCTGCCCGGCGCGGCGACGGCATTCCCGAGCTTATCCATGCTCTGCAGAGCGTGCTGGCGCAAACGCCAGCCCGCCTTGATCGCGGGCGCCCACGCCTGTCCGTCGATCGCGTGTTCTCGATAGCCGGCTTCGGCACGGTCGTCACAGGCACGCTGATCGACGGCTCGCTCGGCGTCGGAGACGAAATCGAGATACTTCCGCGCAGGCTGGCGGCGCGCATTCGCGGCCTGCAGACGCACAAGACCAAAGTCGAGCGCGCCGTGCCAGGCAGCCGCGTCGCGGTCAACCTGAGCGGCATCGAGGTGAGCGACGTGAAGCGCGGTGACGTCGTCGCCGCGCCCGGCTGGCTGCGCCCCACCCTGCTGTTCGACGCGCGCTTCGAGCATCTGACACCGCTTAAGAAACCCGGTTTCTCGAGTGCCCTCGAAGCACAGCAGAGGGGATCGGAGAAACCGGGTTTCTCCATCGAACGCCCGCTCAAGCACAACGACGAAGTCAAGGTCTTCCATGGCGCAGCCGAAGTCACCGCTCACACGCGCCTGATCGGCGACGAAAGTCTGCCGCCCGGGCGCGCCGGATGGGTGCAGTTCGCGCTGCGGGAGCCGCTCGCAGTCGTGAAAGGCGACCGCTTCATCGTGCGCCTGCCCTCGCCGTCGATCACGCTGGGCGGCGGAATAGTGATCGATCCACAGCCTGGACGCCGCCACCGCCGGTTCAGGCCGGACACGATCGCGCGGCTTGAAACACTGTCGCGCGGCTCACCCGCTGATCTGTTCTTGCAGGCGCTCGACGCGAGTGGGCCGATCACGACTGTCGATCTCCTCAAGCGTGTCAATATGCCTGCCGACGCGGCCAGCCAGGCGGTGGCCGAACTAGAAGCGACCGGCGACATTCTGAAGATCGGCGGCGCATCCGCCGTCGTCGCGTCGCGCGCAGGCTGGAACGCGATGCGATCCCGTCTGGCGAGCGAGCTTGGCGCCTACCACAAAGCTCACCCCTTGCGGGGCGGCATGCCACGTGAGGAATTGAAGAGCCGCTTGAAGCTCGACGCCAGGGTGTTCAATGCAATCGTCTCGCAGGCGGTGGTGGACGGCGCACTGGTCGAGAGCCAGACAAGTCTGCGCCTGCCCGATTTCGCGGTGACGTTCACGCCCGCGCAGCAGAAATCGATCGACGTGCTGCTGGCCCGATTCACATCGCAGCCGTGGGCCGCGCCGTCGGTCAAGGAGTCCGAGGCGGCGGTCGGCGCAGACGTGCTCGCAGCGCTGATCGAACTGGGGCAACTCGTGAGACTGAGCGAGGACGTGCTGCTGCTGCCAGAGACGTATCAGGCAGCCGTGACCCGGATCGAGGCGCACTTGCAGGCAAACCGGACGATTACTGTCGCGCAGGTGCGCGATATGTTCGACACGAGTCGAAAATATGCGCTGGCGCTGATGGAGTATCTCGATGCGAAAGGGATCACGAAGCGCGTGGGGGATGAGAGGGTGATGGGAACAAAGGGAAGTTAAGCGAACTATCCTTGACGTTCGTCACGCCAGGAACTATAACTATGGCAGAAATTCGGAAATTCTTCCAGATAGGATGGCCCATGTCTACAATGACAATCCAGATTCGCAGCAAGGGGGTTATCACACTGCCGGTGGAATTGCGTCGCCAGTATCGCTTGGACGAGGGAGATGTTTTAACCCTGCTGGATCTGGGCGATGGCTCCTTCCTGCTGACGCCTCGCATCTCCCAAGTGGCCCGTCAGGGTGACCGAGTTAGCCAGATGATGGATGAGGAGCAGGTTAAGCTAGAAGACATGCTGAAAGCCCTGGACGAAGAACGAGAGCGGTACTATCAAGAACACTATGTCCAGGGGTGATCTGTTCTCGCCGCAATTCCTACGGCTACGGCGACCAGACGGAGGCGAAATCAATCGCTCAATCACCGTCGCGCAGGCGCGCGACCTGTTTGATATCAGCCGAAAGGCAAGAACCCTATCCGGTTATCCGTTTCACATCCGTTGCCGCCTCCATCAACTGCTGGATCCGCCCCACCATCTCCGCTGGATTTGGATGCAGGCCGTCGACCAATAGCGCGCTGTCGTAAAGCTGCTCGATCGTCACGTCGATGATCAGGTCGTCTGGACTATCCTTCACCAGACGCGCCAGGTTGCGCATCAGCGGGTGCGCGCGGTTCACTTCCATAATCTTTTTCGGCGCCTCGTATTCCGGGTTCAGCAGCCGCCTCACCCGCGCCATATCGCGGTCAACCGCATCCTTTGGCGAGACCAGCCGGCCGGGGCTGTCACTCAGGGTCTTGCCTTCCTGCACTTCGACAACGCGCTCGCCAAGCACCTTGCGGAATCGTTCCAAGAGTTCCTTCAGTTCCTCGTCACTCAGCGCCTCACTCACAGCCGGCGGCTCGTCTTTCGGTAGGTTCAGCCCCGCATCGTCGACGTTCTGCAGCGGCTTGCCCTGGAAATCGCGCAGGACGGTCGTCAGGAAACTGTCGAGCGGATCGACCATGTACAGCACTTCGAGGTCGTGCTTGCGGAAGTAGTCGAGGTGCGGGCTGTGTGCCGCCGACTTGACATCGGAGCCAAGCAGATAGTAAATCGCCTTTTGATCCGGCTGCATGCGCTCGACGTACTGCGCCAGCGACGTGAGCCTGTCGCCATCCGTCTTGGAGGACGGAAAACGCAGCAGCTTGTCGAGTTTCGTCCGCGCAGCCGGATCGAGCGAAATGCCTTCCTTGAGAAACGGCCCGAACTCCGTCCAGAAAGTTTGATACTTGTCCGGTTCCTCGGCGGCCAGGCGCTCCAGCTCGTCGATCAGGCGGTTAGTCAGGACTACGCGCACCCGCTCGACGACGCGGTTGCTCTGCACCGACTCGCGCGAGATGTTGAGCGGCATGTCCTCTGAATCGACGACGCCGACGACGAAACGGAAATACTGGGGCAGCAAGTCCTTGTTGTACTCCTGGATCAGCACCTTGCGTGAGTACAGCGTGAGTCCGTCGTCCTTGCGCAGGCTCAGGATTCCGCGCTCACGCCGGCCCGGCACGTATAGCACGGCCTGGATGTGCACCGGAGCGTCGGCCGAGACGTGGGCACGCGCGAGCGGCTTCTCCACGTCGAGCGTGAGCGACCGGTAAAACTCGTCGTACTGCTCGTCCGTCACCTCGCGCGGCGACTGGCGCCACAACGCCGTCTGCCGGTTGGCCTGCCGGTCCTTCACCTTGATCGGGAACGACGTGAAATCGGAGTGCTTCTTGACGATCTGTTCCAGCCGCCACGCCGAAGCGAACTCGGCCGCGTCCTCTTTGAGCCTGATCTCGACCGTCGTCCCGCGCTGCGCGCGTTCGGCCGGCTCGACGCGGAAGGTCTCGTCCCCGCGCGAGATCCAGGCGCACGCCTCAGCATCCTGGCGATACGAACGCGAGACGACTTTGACCTCTTCGGCGACCATGAAGACGGAGTAGAACCCGACGCCGAACTGGCCGATGACGTCGGCCTTGATCGGCGCGCCGGCTTCCACCTCCTTCAGAAACGCCGCCACGCCCGAGCGCGCCAGCGTCCCCAGGTTCTCGATCAACTCCTCGCATGTCATGCCGATGCCGGTATCGGAGACGGTCAGCGCCCTCGACGTCTCGTCGCAGTCGATCTGGATCACCGGATCCAGGTCGGGATCGAGCACTTCGCGGTTGGTAAGCAGCTCGAACTGTACCCGGTTGAGCGCGTCCGAGGCATTGGAGATCAATTCGCGAAGGAAAATCTCGCGTTCCGTGTACAGCGAATGTACCAGAATGTCCAGCAATTTCCGCACCTCGGCGCGGAACTCGTAAGATTGGGAGGGAGTGTCTTGGCTCATGGTGCTACTCCGGCTAGAAGTTGGAGATTAGAGATTGGAGATTGGATTGGGCTTATGCGATGGCCTGGATTATAGCCCAGATGTGCTAGAAGGAGATTAGAGCCGATCGCCAACCTTGCGAAGGTTCGGAAACCTTCGCAAGGTTAAATGCCAATAGGGAACTTTCGCGAGCGCTCTGGCATCTACAAGGCAGAAACGATGAGCGCCCGGCCTTCGCCGTGAAACGGCCGGAAGCCGAACTGAGCGCTCCTTAAATCAGCAGGAGATGAGAAAATGAACGCCCGCAAATTACTTGTCATCAGCTTGCTCGCCGCGCTGCTCGCCGCCGCGTGCGCCCCGGCGGCACCAGCCACGCGACCACCCATTGTCGCAACGTCTGAAGTGCAGGGACCGCCGCTCGCCGGCCGGCAGTCGGGACAGCCAATCCAGCCGGAGGCAGGGCTGGCCACAGGCGCCCCCGCCCCGACGTATCCACCTCCACCGGCCGCCGACCTGTACCGAAGTGCCGAGCCGCAGGCACCCGGCTTGCTTCCGCCCTGGCCGCCCTACCCGACCTACCCGCCTTACGCCACACCCTGGCCCGAGCGTCCGTCCTACGACATCGGTGTAAACCCCTTCATGGACGCACGGGAGGATCATCTGTCGACCTTCGCGATGGATGTGGACACCGCATCATACACCAAAATGCGCGACTACATCAACAGCGGCCAACTCCCGCCCGCCGATCTGGTGCGCGTCGAGGAGTTCGTCAACTACTTTAGCATGGAGTACCCTGACCCGACTTCCGGCGCTTTCAGCATCAATCTCGAGGGCGGGCCGTCGCCATTCGGAGGGGAAAGCACGTGGCTGCTGCGCGTGGGCATCCAGGGCAGGCACATCGCCGGTTGGGAGCGCAAGGATGCGCTGCTCACCTACGTGATCGACGTGTCGGGGTCTATGCAGGAGGAAAACCGCATCGACATGGTGAAAGCCGGCCTGAGCCGGTTGGTCGATCGGCTCGGCCCGAATGACCGCGTCGCCATCGTCGCCTTCAGCGAGACGGCCTGGGTCGTGCTCGAGCCGACCTCGGTCGAGAATCGCTACCGCATCCTCGACGCGATCAACGGCCTGTACCCGATGAATTCCACGAACACCGAAGCCGGCCTGCGGCTGGGCTACGAGCTGGCGCATCGCCACTACCGCGACGGAGCGATCAACCGCGTGATCCTGGCCTCGGATGGCGTGGCGAACGTCGGCAACACGGACCCGAGCGTGCTGGCGCAGTACGCGCAGGATTACTACGGCCGCAACATCTTCCTGTCGACAGTCGGCGTCGGGCACGGCAACTACAACGACGTGCTGCTCGAGCAGCTCGCCGACAAAGGCAACGGCGTGTATTCCTTCCTCGACAGCCCGCAGGCCGCCGAGCGCATCTTCAGCCAGGACCTCGAAGGCACGCTGCAAACGATCGCCAAGGATGCCAAGATTCAGGTCGACTTCAACCCGAACGTCGTCCACAGTTATCGCTTGCTAGGTTACGAGAACCGCGCCGTGTCCGACCAGGACTTTCGCAACGACACCGTCGACGCCGGCGAAGTCGGCGCCGGGCACAACGTGACCGCGCTGTACGAAGTGCGCCTGTCCCTGGAGGTCGGCGGCGAGATCGCCATCGTGCGCGTGCGCTACGAGGACCCGGACACGCACGCCGTCGCCGAGCAGAGCGAGGCGATTCGCGCGGACGAGCTGCAACGCGACTTCAACCGCACGTCGCCACGCTTCCAGCTCGCCGCGGCCGTCGCGCAGTACGCCGAGACGCTCCGCATCAGCCCGTGGACATCGCGTGAGCAGTTGCGCCGCGTCGTCGATCTGGCCTGGTCCGTGCAGCGCCAACTGCCGTTCGATGCGGACGTCGCCGAGTTTGCTCAACTGGTCGAACGCGCGGCAAGCCTGACCGATTGAGAATCGATCCGAGTCGTCGCGCACACTGCACCCGTCCTGCCGGCGGGTGCTTTTTTTGTAGGCGCGCCAAAGTGATGGGATATGGTAGGGCGGCTTTCCATAGCCGCCGCGCGGAGAGGCAGGTATGGAAACCTGCCCTACATGCCGCCCCATCGGTTTGGCGCGCTAAGCTTTTTTTCGGATGTGCCAAGTAGACCTGGCACATCTTTGCGATCCGGTATACAGTTAAACTCCTGGGGCGAATAATCACACAGGAGGCTACGGATGGCGGACACAGCCGATTTTGACATGCAAGCGGCGCACCGATATTTCTCTGTCCAGTGCTTCAACAGAGCGTGGGAACTGATCGAAAAGATGGCCCGCAGCCCGGACGAGGACGAAGAGACGATCCGATTGAGCCTGGCCTCGCACTGGCACTGGACGCAGCGAGGGGACTATACCCACGCCACCCAGTCGATCGCGCATTGGCAGACGTCGCGGATCTATTCGATTCTCGGACAAGCCGACAACGCGCGACGATACGGCCAATTGTGCCTGGAGTCCAGCCAGGGAGACGACGTGGGACCATTCTTCCTCGGCTACGCCTACGAGGCGCTGGCGCGGGCCGAAGCCGTGGCCGGGAATAGGGCGAAGATGGAGGACTACGCCGAAAAGGCCAGGCAGGCAGCCGGCGCCGTGCCAGAGCCTGATGACAAGAAGCAACTCCTGGACGATCTCGACGGTATTCGGCTCGGCTGACGGTGCGCTCCCGCGCTCGTCACTTGCGTGCGGCGACGTATTCCGGCAGCGTGATCATCGGCGGCCGTTCGACGTCGCCAATCTCTTCAATATCCAGGAAGTAGCGGCCCGGCTCGTGGCGGATGAGCTTCATGCTGCGATTGACCTCTTCCAGCAGCGTCAGCTTGTGCCGATCTTCGAACCGCTTGAAGAACACCTGCAATATGGCAAAACTCATCCGGCTCAAGGCAGGCAGCCCCTGGTTGCGGTGCAGGCGCTCTTGCAGATCAACCTGTGCGATGGCGCGCAGCCCGAACTCGTTCAGGATGTCGATCAGCAGGCCGGTCTCCACGCCATAGCCGGTGAAGAAGGGTAAGCGTTCTAGCGCCGAGCGACGGCCGGCATACTCGCCCGACAGCGGCTGCACCAGGCCGGACAGCTCGGGGAAGAAGAGATTGAACAACGGGCGCGCGACCAGTTCGGTGACGCGGCCGCCGCCGCCAGCCTGCAGTTTGTCCCCGATGCGGATCGGGCGGCGATAGAAGCCCTTGACGTATTGGATAGTGTCATGTCGCAGCAGTGGCCCGAGAAGGCCATACACGAAGCGCGGGTGAATGTTGACGATGTCAGTGTCGATCCACGCGACCAGATCCCCTTTGAGCACGTACAGACTCTTCCACAACGCCTCGCCCTTGCCGCTATGCGCGCCGCACTGCGGCAGAATCTCCTGGTGGACGTAAACCGGCACGCCTAGCCGGCGCGCGATGTCGCGTGTGCGATCCTCCGAATTCGAATCGATCAAAACAATCTCATCCAGCAGCGGAACTTTGTGCATCAAGGCCCGCTGGAGCGTGCGAATCACCTTGCCGACGGTGGCTTCTTCGTTCAAGGCCGGCAGCCCCAGACTGATCGTCAGGCCGCGCTCCTCTTTCATCGCCACGAGCTGCGACAGGACGGCGAACTCGTCGGCGTCGAACGAGTTCTCGGCGAACCATTTGTCGGTGAGGATCGACAGCGCGCGGTCGTGGTATTCGGTTTCGTCTTCGGCGGGCGCGTGCGCCGTCGGCGATTTGACCATGATCAGGCCGCCCGACGTTCTGCGCGCGATCTGCGCTGCCAGCGGGCCGAGCGGCTTTGGCCCGATCTCGCCCACGCGCGACGAGGCGCCCATCACAATCACGTCGTGCGCTTCGGCCTCGCGCACGATGCTGCCGGCGACGTCGCCCTGCACTTCGATCTGGCGGCTGCGCGGCAGGTGACGGAGGATAGGCAGGAAGGCCTGGGCCGGGCTGTCGACGCGGCCTGCCGGCGCGGCGTGCAGCACGGTGATCGCGCCGTCATTCGCTTCGGCGAGCGCCAGCGCTACGGTGACCGCCAGATCGACGTACGGACCGCCACGCAGAGGCAGCAGGATACGCCGTGTGGGCGGCCCATACGGTATGCGCGCAAGCACGATGTCGCAGGGCGTCTCGGCGAGCACGATCTCGAGCGAGGCGCCCATCAAGCACGCCGACGGATCGCCGTCCCACGCCAGGAGCAGCATGTCGGCATTTTCGCGTCGCGCGCTGCCGACGATTTCGCGCCACGGCGCATGGCTCACGCGAACGCGTGGCTTCACGCGGATTGGCAGATCGGCGTGGCGCGTCTTGATGTTCGCCAGCGTCTGGCGGCGCGCCTGCGCCTCGGCCGCGCCCTCGCTCAGGCTGCGCCCCTCGGGCACCGTGACTACGCCGATCAGGACGATCTCGCCCGCTCGCTCGGCCAGCAACGCCTGCGCCAGCGGCAGCAGCACAGGTGAGGTCGTATTGTCGTGAATGGGGATCACGATCCGATACGCATTCGCGGATCGGCTGGTCATGCGACCTCCAGCAGGGGGCTGATGCGATCCCGAAAGATGCGTGGCCAAGTGTAGTCACGCCGGACGCGACGGCGCAGCCGGCCGGGCCGATCCGCTTCGAGCGTGCTTGCGATCAATGCTGCCACCAGCGCAGGCTCGGCCCTCGGATCGAAATAGTGCGCCAGCTCGTCGCCGGTCTCGCGCAGCGGCGGGATGTCGGAGCAGAAAGCAGGCAGCCGCGCCAGCCCCGCCTCGAGCACCGGGATGCCGAAGCCTTCCTGGAGGCTGGGGAAGAATAGAGCGTCGGCCAACGTGTACAGATCGCCGATAACGGAGTCGGGGATCGATAAGTGGCGACTGGTGGCTAATAACTGATCACTGATCACTGATGACTGATGACTGATCACTGGTGACTGACCACTGATCAGCGTGGCGGCGTCGAGCTCGTAGAGAAAGTGGGCGGCTTGCTCAATGCCGAGTTCGCGTCGCAGCACGAGCAGACTTTGCAGGTAGGCATCGTTTGCCGGGTTGTGCGCGCCGGGTGGTCCGCTGACGATCAGCCGCGCGTCGTGTCGGGTCTGCTGCCTGAGTTCGGCCAGTGCCCGTATCGCCAGCTCGATGTTCTTGCGACGAGTGATGCGCGCCGGCAGCAGCAAGATCATGTCAGCGTCGAGCAACCTGAGCCGATCGACGATGGCGCGCGTGAGCGGCTGCCACCCGAAGAACTCGGCTGGATCGACGCCGGGCGGCACGACGTCGATCGCCGACTCGTCGACGCCGTACAGCTCCGCCAACTCGCGCCGCCGCGATTCGGAGACGGTCACGTGCCCGACGTTCGGCCACGGCCGGCGCAGCAAGTCCCACGGCTCGCCGTCATGCAGTTGATCGCGATACAGTGGATTGGTCCAGGCGAAATCGTGATGCCAGCCGAGGTAACGCCTGCTGCCGTGATCGCTGATCAGTTGGCTGAGCGCAGCGGTGAGGGCGAGATTCTTATGCAGCGTGAAGACGTTGTGCGCGATCAGAATGTCCACGTCCGCGAGCAATTCGCGCAATCGGGCTGTCATTCGGTCGCGTAAGGCATCGAACTGTGGAGTGACTCGTCCCGCGTCGAGTTCCTTCTTCACGGCGAGTACGTCTGGATGGCGCGAGCCTAGCTCAGGCACGACGACGACCTCGACGCGATCGTCGAACGGCTTGCCCGTGCCCGCCACGATGCGCACGGCGTAGCCGGCATCGGCCATCAGCCGCGCATGCTGGAGCATGGTCCATTCGACGCCGCCCACCGTCGGCGGCCCGGCGAAGTGCAGGATGGCAATTCGGGTCATGGTGTCAACGAATAGGCAACGAATCAACGGATGTAGGAGGCATCTCCAGATGCCGACCCCAGGCCATTCATCAGCGAGTCAGCGATAGCCAAACGACTTGATACGGGTGAACGGTCATCGACAAACGTCCGTGTCGGTCGATATCGAAAGTGAGGCCGGTGAGCAAGTCGGTCGCATCACGTGCCGGCTGATTCAATGCTATCTCAACGGGTCGGGGCTGTGGAGAGACGTTATGCAGGCACAACACCCGACGTTTGTCATCGTGCGTCGAGCGCAGCAATGCGAAGATAGCCCCGTTGGCCTGGATGACGTGCTGGCGGCCATACGGATCGAACGCTGGGTGCGCGGCGCGGGCGCGCAGCAATCCCGCATAGCGCCGAAAGACGCGCGAGCGCAACGAATCGGGATAGGCTAGCTCGCGCTCCAGTTGAGCGAGATCGAACTTCTGCCGGTTGATCGTGCGATAGCGCCCCGTCTGTTTCACGCCCTCCGGCCAGCCGCGCGAGCCGAGCAGGCTGTGAACGTAGACACCCGGCACGCCGACGAGCGCGAGCATGATCGCCTGCGCGGCCATGAAGCGATCCACCTGTATCTCAATCGGCTCTCCGGCGCCCGGATCGGAGAGCGCGTCGAAGTAGTTGATATTCAGCTCGTACGGACTGCGCGTGCCGTCGCGATTGTTCTTCATCGACACCAGGCCGCTGTGGGCTTGCGCCTGCTCCACCAGCGCGTCGATTTCTGTGTCGGTCACGCCCGGCGTGCCGCGCGCCGGGTTCAGGCCGATGCCGTCGTGCGAGGCGAGGAAGTTGAAGAATGTCGCTTTAGACCCGACGGGTTTCAAAAACCCGTCGGGACTGGTAAGGCTCGCCGCCCAGCGTGACAAGACAGAGGCGTCTGCCGTATGAAAGGCGTGCAGGACGAGCGGCGGTAGCGCGAAGTTGTACACCATCTGCGCTTCGTTGTATCCATCGCCGAAGTACGACACATTGTCGGCGTGCGGGACGTTGGTCTCCGTGACGAGCGAGACGTGCGGCGCGATCTCGTCCAGCACGGCGCGGAAGAGTCGAATCACGCGATGCGTCTGCGGCAGATGGATGCACGGCGTGCCGATTTCCTTCCACAGGTAGGCGATGGCGTCCAGCCGGATCAGTTGCGCGCCCTGCGACACGTAAAACAAGAGCAGGTCGACGATCTCCAGCAGCACGTCGGGGTTGGCGTAATTCAGATCGATTTGATCGCCGCTGAATGTCGTCCACACGTGCCGGACACCGGAAGGCGTCTCGAAGGGCGTGAGCAGCGGCAGCGCACGCGGGCGGGCGACCATGGACAGATCGGTTCCGGGATCGACGGCGATGAACCAATCGCGGTACACCGGATCGTCCCGCAGGAATCGCTGGAACCACTCACTTTGGGCGGAGACGTGATTGATTACGGCGTCGAACATCAGGCGGAAGCCCTGCCCGATGCGGCGCACGTCTTCCCACGAACCGAGCGCCGGATCGACGGCGCGGTAGTCGACGACCGAGAAGCCATCGTCGGACGAGTAAGGGTAGAACGGAAGAATATGGATCGCGCTGATCAGACCGCCGAGGTGACGCCGCGCGAAATCGGCGAGCGTGCGCAGCGGCGCTTCGCCCGGTGCACGGAACTGATCGCCGTAGGTGATCAGGATCGCGTCGCCCTCACCCCCTACCCCCGTGGCGAAGCCGGGGACGGGGGTGAGGCGCGCGCGCAGCCGGTCGAAAGCAGCGCGGCCGGCCATATCGCCGTAAAGCGCGATGAGATGATCCAGAGCGGTCGAGAGATCGGCCATCTTCAGCGACTCAGCAACGGGAACGCCAGCACGTACAAAACGCTCGCCACGGCGCAGGTCACCAGCATCACCGGCAGGCCGCGCTTATTCCACAGCGCCGAGGTGATCGGCGTGCGCGTGCGCTCGGAGATCGAAGCGACGACGATGTTAGCAGTCGAGCCGATGATCGTGCCGTTGCCGCCAAAGCCCGCGCCGAAGGCCAGCGCCCACCACAACGGCCGGATGTTCATGCCGGCTGCGCCGAGTCCCTCGAGCACCGGGATCAGCGCGATGGTGATCGGCACGTTGTCCACGACGGCCGACAGCACCGCGACGGCCCACAACATAATAACGCCGAACAGCATCGGCGGCACGCCCTGGGCGTGGGCCAGAAGCCCGGCCAGGCCGCCTAGCACGCCCGCGGCTTCCAGTCCGCCGACCATCACGAACAGCGCCGCGAAGAAGATGAGCACACTCCACTCGACGCGCTGGAGCGTCTTGTGAACGTCGGGGCGCACCCAGACCAGCGCCGCTGCCGCCGCGCCCAGCGCGATGAACGACGGGCTGATGCCCAGGAGATGGTGGACGAAGAACAGCAGAATGGCTGCCGCCAGGACGACGAGCACCTTGCGCGCCGTCGGTCGGTCGTCGAGCGCCTCGGCTGGGTTCAGTTGCAGTACGGCGTCGGCGTTGGGCGGTCGCCGGCTCAGTTCGCTGCGAAACAGATAGCGCAGCAGCACCAGCGCAGCCAGCCACGCCACCGCGACGATCGGCAGCGCGTGGGTGAGGAAATCGTTGAACGAGAAGCCGGCCGCCGAACCGATCAGCACATTCGGCGGATCGCCGATCAGGGTCGCCACGCCGCCGGTGTCCGCGAGCAGCGCCTCGGCCATCAGGAGGGGCACGGCGCTTATGCCCAGGATTTCGCTGATCAGGATGGTCACCGGCGCGATCAACACCACCGTCGTGACGTTGTCCAAGAACATCGACAGCACCGTAGTTACCGTGCCAAGCAGCACCAACAGTCGCACCGGGCGGCCGCGCGACAGGCGCCCCGCCCACACGGCCAGATACTGAAAGAAACCGGTCGGCTCTAACAGCGCCACGAGGATCATCATGCCCAACAACAAGCCGAGTGTGTTGAAGTCAATAGCAGTGGCAGCCTGCTCCTCGGCATAGAAGCCCAGCAGCCGGCCCGCGCCGACCATCACCACAGCGCCCGCGATACCTGTAATCGTCCGATTGAGCTTCTCGGAGAAGATCAGGTACAGGCTGACGGCGAAGATCAGCACGGAGACGATGCCGGGGATCATGTCGCATCGACCTCCCCTGAGCGCCAGTTCGCTAGAAGCGCCGTGCCGATATCCACGCGTGAGGCAATGCCCACCAGCCGGCCGGCGGCGTCGACCACTGGCAGGTCGTGCAGGTCGTGCTCGCGCAGCATGGCAAACGCGCGCAGCAAGCCGCAAGTGGCCTCGACAGAGATCGGCGGCTGCATGACTTCCGTCACCGGGCGGGCCAGCATCTCCGGCGAGGGCTGCTGGCTCTCTACCGCGCCGAAGTCATGCACGAAGTCGAAGTCGTCCACCAGTTGCACGAAATCAGGCATCACCAGGGCCAGCAGGTCGCGCAGTTGCAGCACGCCCACCAGATGGCCGACGGCATGGACGACGGGCAGCATACCGATGTGCCGCGAAGCGAACCGCGCGGCTGCCTGGCCTATGCTGGCCGAGGCGGTGATCGAAACTACGTCGCGTTTCATGCAGTCGGCGATCTTCATGCGTATACTCCTCGCGTCTCGACGCGCTCAGCGATCGAACGCGCCTGGCGCCTAGAGCGGTTTCCGATTCCGTTTACGCTCCGTTGGAATCGAGCCTTTAGGCGGTTTCCGGCTAAAGCCTCGACTCCGGCGTAAACCAAACAGTAATTCGCTCTAACCCAGAATGTACAGCGTGACCATCGCGCCGAGGTACATGCCGATCAGCGCGACGCCGTCCCAGTTGATACGATACGGCGTGCGCGGCGAGGCGCGGTAGATCAGACTGACGATCACCACGCCGGTCATCATCATCGTGACGACCGAGGTGAAAACGTTCGACAGGCTGAGCGTGGCCCAGAAATTGCCTGGTCCATCGACCAGATCGTACACGCCCAGCAGCATCATGTTGAACAGGTTGCTGCCCAGCACGTTGCTGATGGCGAGGTCGATCGCGCCAATCTGGACGGCGGCGAGGCTGGAGGCGACTTCTGGCAGCGACGTGCTGACGGCCAGAAACAGTGCGCCGACGAAGCTGCGAGACAGGCCGGTCTCTGTGGACAGCCGATCGCCGATCGACGCCAGCCATATTCCCAGAATGACGACAGCGAGTGCGCTGAGCGCGAATATAGCGTACGTCCGCTGTCTGCTGATCTGTTCATAGTGCCGAACTTCAGCTTCGCGCTCGAGCACTTCAGACAAGCGGCGCTGCTCGAAACGCGCGATCAGTCGCGCGCCGATCAGATACAGCAGCACGATGGCGAGGCTGAACAGGCTGAACCCGAGCAGCCCGAAGCTGTTGATCTCCGGCTTGAGCAGCGCGGCGCCGGCTGCCAGCCCTAGCAGCAGGATGCCCCAGCCGCCTGACAAGATGTGACCTTCTTGCGCCTTGGCCAGAATGGAGCCGGGCTGGTACGCCAGATCGATGAACGCGATCAGCGCGATGTTGAACAGGCAACTGCCCAGCACCCCGCCCGCTGCCAGATTCGGCGCGTTCAACACGGTGACCGCTGTAATACCGGAAGCCAATTCCGGCAACGACGTCACGCCGGCAATCAGGAGTGCGCCTACCCAGACCCGACCCAGCCCAGTTTTCTCGGCCAGCACGTCGCCGTAGCGCGAAAGCAGCGTCGCCGCCCCCACCAGCAGAACCGCACATATCACGAATTCGATCCAGATCATCGACGTCGTCCGCACATCCAGTATAGCACGTCACCACAGGGCGTTCAGGCGGCGGCCTTCAGGCTTGCGCCAGGAATTCGATCGCCAGAGCTGCCGACCAGGAAAACTGCGGCGATCCACAGCCTGTTCCATCGCGTGCGTCGTAGTACTCCCGAAAACCGGAGCGTTCCATCAGGTCAAGCGAGTCGCGGCGGAGCGCCTCGGCCAGATCGACGAAGCCGTACCGGCGCAGACCGTCGCTGAGCAGCCAGTTGAGGATGATCCATACCGGCCCGCGCCAGTAGCGGCGCGCTTCCCACTCAGGCTCGGACTTGCTTGTGGTCGTGATCCGGTAACGCACGGCCTCATCGGGCGCGTACTCGGCAGGGTTCAGCCAATGTTCGTCGATCAGGCGCTGTGCCTGCCGCTCGCCGGCGAGACCGGCATACAGCGGCATGAAGGTCGCCGCCGTGTTCACGGCAATCGGCGCGCGCGCGCGCATGTCGTAATCGCAATATAAGCCCCGCTCCTCATCCCAGAACCGCGCGTCGAAGCGGGCGGGCATGCGTGAGAGCCACTCGTCGATCTCCTCCGCCGGCTCGCCCAGTTCGAGCGCCAGCGCGCGCAGGTCTTCGTCGGCGCGATACAGGATCGAGTTGAACAGCACGTCCTGTACGAGAAAAGGCGAGTTCGCGATGAGAGAGGCCGGATCGTAGCGGTGGCGTCGGAAGACATCGATCAGGTGCATGAATCGCTCGTAATCGGCATCCCGCGGACGCTCGGCGGCGGATACGTGCGTCGTATCTCCACGACGGAAGGCGGGCCGGCCGACCGGCGTGATGCGCGACAGTGCACGCAGCCAGCGCGGCGAATCGTCAGTGCCCGATTCCCAGGGATGGACGATGCAGGCCAGTCCAGTGCCGTCGGCGTCGCGTGCCGTGTGCAGCCAGCGATGCCAGTGCAGCAGCGCCGGATAGACTTCGCGGACAAAGTCGGGAATCGGCGTGCGCGCGTGAATCCGGCGCACGACCGTCGCCAGGATCGGCGGCTGGGTGATGCCCGACGTAGGCATGGCCGGTGCGTGCGGACTATTTCCAATTTGCCAGAAGTCCGGATCGGGGAAGTAATCCGATGGGCCGGTGTGATAGACTACGTGCGGCAGCAGTCCATCGCGCCACTGGCCGACAAGGAGAGAGCGGATTTCGACCAGCGCGCGCGGCAGGTCGAAGTGCGACAGGCCGAGCGCGATGAGCGCCGAGTCCCAGTTCCATTGATGCGGATACTGCCGGGGGCCGGGCTTGGTGAAGGCGCCGGCATCATTGGCGCGCAGGACCTCTCGAGCGCGCCAGATGAGATCGGGCCAGTCGGTCACGGTAACGCTTGCCCGGTGTCACGCCTCATCCAGCGAATCTTGTCCACGGCCAGGCGCAGCCAGATCGACTGGCCCGGCTGAAAGACGGCGTCCGCGTGCGTGTTCACTTTGACTCGCTCATTCCCGACTTGCACGGTGAGCAGGTTGTGCGAGCCGAGCGGCTCGACGACGAGCACGCTGCCGTGCAGTGCGCCGTCGGCCTGCGCTGGGCTGGCCTGGATGTTCTCGGCGCGAATGCCCAGCCAGATACCCGCCTCGGTTTCCTGGCGCAACGCTGGACCAAGATGAGCCGGTGGATCAAACTCGACGCTGCCTGCCTGCACCCGCACGCCTGAGCCGTTAGTCACCACCCGGCCCGCCAGGAAATTCATCGGCGGGTTGCCGATGAAGCCGCCGACGAAATCGCTGGCCGGATAATCGTACACGTTCAGCGGCGTGTCGCATTGCAAGATCGATCCGTCCTTCATCACCGCGATGCGATCGCCCAGGCTGAGCGCCTCGACCTGATCGTGCGTGACGTACACGACGGTCGCGTTCAGTTCCTTGAGCAGCCGTTTCAGTTCGGCGCGCATTTCCAACCGCAGCAGCGCGTCGAGATTGCTGAGCGGCTCGTCCATCAGCAGCACTTCGGCCTGCACGGCGATGGCGCGGGCGACGGCGACGCGCTGACGCTGGCCGCCGGACACCTGCGCCGGGTAACGCTGAAGCAGATCGGCGATCTGGAGTAACTCCGCCGCTGACTGAACGCGCTTCTTCAGGTCAGCGTCCGCCACGTGCTGCATGCGTAAGCCAAAGGCGATGTTCTCAAATACAGTGAGGTGCGGGAAGACGGCGTAACTTTGAAAGACCATCGCGATGCGCCGGCGGCGCGGCGGCAGGTCGGTCACGTCCTGCCCACCGATGAAGATGCGCCCGGCGTCGATCGCGTCCAGCCCGGCAATGCCGCGCAGGAGCGTCGTCTTGCCGCAGCCCGACGGCCCCAGCAGCACCATGAATTCGCGATCGTGGATGCTCAGGCTGACGTCGCGCGTGGCGACGACCTTGCCGAAGGTCTTGCGAACGTTGTCGAGTCGAATCTCGGCCATCGCTTATTTCACCACCCTTCCCCACAGGCTGAACAGGTAGCGCCGGATGAACAGCATGAACACAAGTGACGGCAGCAGCAGGAAGAACCCGCCCGCGAAGCGATAGGGCAGCGGTGATTCGTTAAGCACAGTGAGCACGAGCGCCGGCAGCGTGCGGTTGCGCACGGTCAGGATCACCGCCGCGAACACCTCATTCCACGACAAAACGAACGTGAACAGCGTGGCGGCGGCCAGTCCCGGCAGCGCCAGCGGCAGCGCGACACGCAGGAACGCCTGTGCCCGGTTGCAGCCCAGCGTCATCGCCGCCTCTTCGAGGTCTTTCGGCACGCTGGCAAACACGCTGCCGGTGATCAGGATGGTGAACGGCAAGGCCAGCGCGGTGTGCATCAGCGCCAGGCTGTACACCGAGTCGTAGAACCCCCAGCGGATAAATGTCACCGCCAGCGGAATCGAGAGGATGACGATCGGGAATGCGCGTGTCGAGACGATCAGGATGCGGAAGGTGTCGCGCCCGCGAAAGAGAAAGCGCGCTATCGCGTAGCCGGCCGGCGCGCCGATGACCATCGACACCAGCAGGGTGATCAGCGCGACGATCACGCTCGATTTCGTCGCGTCCAGCACGCCGCGCGACTGGAGAAAGAACGCCATCGTGTCGGTCGAGAACGGCCGCGGGATGGCGGGCTTGGGAAACTGGTAGATGGCCTGCTGCTCGCTGAACGCGGCGACGCCGATGAGATAGATCGGCACCAGCACCCACAGCGCCATCAGGATCGCCAATAGGTATACGCCGGCCCGGCCCAGTCGACGTGAGCGCGCGCCCGGTTTCATAACGCCATCTCCTCTGGCCGCGTGCGCAGCGTCCCCAGATAAAATACGGTCGTGGCGATCGACAGGGTCATAATCAGCACGGCGAACGCGGCGGCGACATTCGGGTCGCGGTAGGTGTTGTACCAGCGATAGGCCTCCGCCGCCAGCAGGGTGATCCCCCGCCCGGCCACCGCCAACGCGACGGCAAACACCTGAAAGGCGAGGATCGTGCGCAGGATGAGCGCGACTTGCAGGCTGGGGCGCAGCATGGGCAGGATGACGCGCCGAATCTTTTGCCACAGCGTCGCGCCGAACACATCCGCCGCCTCGAGGAATTCGTGTGGGATGCTTTGCATCCCGGCCACCAGAATCACCATGATGATCGACGTGGCGCGCCACACTTCGGCCAGCACGACCGCCGTCAACAGCCATTCCAGTCTTTGATAACTGAGAAAGATGAAGGGCCTTGACAGCAGGCCGGTCGTCGTCAGCAAGCTGTTCAGGTAGCCCCGCTCGGTGAAAATGGCGAACCACACGATGCCGGCGGCCAGCTCCGAGATGGCCAGCGGAATGGCGAAGATGTAGAGAAATAGCCCTGAGCCTTTCAGTTTGGCCTGCACGACGAGGGCCATGCTGAAGGCGACGACGAACTGCACGGGAATGAGGACGACGATCAGGACGAGCGTGGTGCGCAGCGCCGGACCGAAGGCCACGTCGCCGATCATGGTCTGAAAGTGCTCCAGCGTCCAGCCGCTGCCATCTTCCGAGCGGAAGGCCAGCCCGAAGGCCTCGACCATCGGGTATGCGAAGAAGATCAGCAGAAAGACGATCGATGGGATCAGCAGGAGATACGGTATAACCTGCTGGAAGCGGCGTGGGGTCATCAGGATCTCCTTCGGGCGGTCTTTCAGCCAACGGCTTCAACCTGCAAGCATCGTGTGCCCGCATCACCGCTCAACAGGTCAAGGTGCGACGCACGCTCGCTCTCGTGGCGAAGCAGAGAGGGTCAGACGTGCGCCGCACCTGAATGTCGCGGTGTTACTCGACCTGACAAGGCTGACCACCGCTGTCCGGATCCGGGGGCCAGCACGGCGCGCCGGTCTCGTTCATGAGCGCCTGCAGCACATCCTTCTGCTCGGCAAGGACGGTAGCGATGTCTTCGCCATTCAGGACGATGCGCGTAAACGTGTCGCGGTACACTTTGCTGAAGTCGCCACTCTTCCCGCCCAAGCCCTGCGGCAGCAGCGATGGCAGCGCGTCGGGCGCTGCGGACTGCGCCGCTACGGCTTCACCTTCCGCCTTGACACCGGGTGAGACGAAGCCGGGGAAGTCCACGTCCACCATTGGGAAGAAGCCGACTTCTCGCAGGGTCGCCACCTGAACATTCGGCTCGGTAAGATACTTGATCAGCGCCTCGGCCCCGGCCTGATTGGGCGACGTGGTGGGAATGGCCAGGCCGGCCACCACCGGCATGAACGCCCGGCCCTGCGGCCCGGCGGGCGACGGAACCGCCAGGAAGTCATCGGGGCGCTGCTCCAGCGCGTCCTTCAGGCGGGCGGTGTGATCCCAGGCGATCCAGACTTCTTCTGCCAGCAGCGGCTCCTGCATGAAGTTGTACGTGGTCGATTGCGGGTTGACGTACGGCCACACGTCGACAAGCCACTGCCAGCCGGCGGCCGCGTCGTCGCTGGCGAAGGTGGTCACCACACCGCCGCTGAAGGCCGGCACTAAGTAACCCTGGAAGAAGCGATGCAGGAGCCCACTCTCGCCGGCCGGGAAGCCCAGCTTGGCCTCGCCCGTCGCGTCGAAAATGGCCTTGGCCCAGGCGGCGAGGCCATCGTACGTCAGCGCATTCTCGTCCACGTCGGCCGGCTTGTAGGCCATCGCCTGCTTGTTGATGGCCACGATGTACGTCGCCTGCATCCAGGGCACGTAGTAGGTCGCGTCCGTGTTGAGCTGGGCGACGCTCCAGAAAGCGTCGGGGATACCTCGGACGGCCAACTCGCTCCTGAGCGCGGTGAGGTCCTGCAATTGCCCGGCGGGCGCCATGGTGGAGAAGTTGCCGTGCAGCGCGCCCAGCACGCTCACCGTGCCCTGCCCGGCCTGCACTTCGGCGGCGACGCGATCGTGGAATGGCCCTTCATCGTCGGGCACGAAGTCCACCGAGCCGGGGAAGTCTTCGAGGATCACGCCGCGCACCCGCTCGGCCTCGCCGACGGGCCGCAACTGGGTGGACAACCACACGAGCGAGCCGTAATTCACCGGCGTCGGCGTGACTTCCACGATCCTTTCGACTTCCTTCGGCACTTCGACGGTGACCTGCACTTCGCGGGTCACCGTCACCGTTTGAGGCTGGCAGGCGCTCACCAGCACGGCAGCGGTCAGCGCGAGAGCCAGCGCGCTAGCAGGCTGTCGGAGAGGAATCTGTGACGGTGTTCCCACCGACAAAGCGGTGTCAGTCTTGGTCAAGCCTGCAGCTTAAGGCGTCACCTCGTTAACGTCAATGGGACATTTTCGGCTGAATCGGTTGCCTTGCCTTCCG
>DATEUJ010000213.1:0-2857 GCA_035283185.1 Anaerolineae bacterium
TGCGCCAGCGCGAAGTCGCGCATCTCAAAAAGAAAGCGGCTAAACTCGGATTCACGATTGTCGAAACACCTGCCTAAGCTCAACGAGACGCAAGTTTCTGAGCAGGAGCGTCTTTTGCGACGAAGCAATCGCCTGGCCGGCTGGGGGATTGCTTCGCACAAAGAGGCTCGCAATGACGTTGGGCTAAGCAGTTACCGAAACATTGGAGTTTCCCATGGGCGTGACTCAAACACCGACCTTTGATCCCTCACACGACGTCTACCATTACGAGCGTCGTGACCTCGATCCCATCTTCGCGCCGCCCAATGTGGCCGTCATCGGCGCGACCGAGAATCCCGGCAGTGTCGGCCGCACGGTGTTGTGGAATCTCATCAGCAATCCCTTCGGCGGCATCGTCTTTCCCGTCAACCCTAAGCGCTCGAGCGTGCTCGGCATCAAGGCGTATCCGGACATCGCCAGCGTGCCAGAGCCGGTCGATCTCGCCGTCGTCGTGACGCCCGCGCCAACCGTGCCTGAAATCATCGGCGCCTGCGTCGACATGGGCGTGAAAGGCGCGATCGTCATCTCGGCCGGCTTCAAAGAGATAGGCGAGCGCGGCGCCGAGCTGGAACGGCAAATCCTCGAACAGGCGCAGCGCGGACGGATGCGCATCATCGGGCCAAACTGCCTGGGCGTGATGAACGCGCTGACGGGACTTAACGCGACTTTCGCCGCCGGCATGGCGCGCCCCGGAAATGTCGCCTTCGTCAGCCAGAGCGGCGCGCTGTGCACGGCCGTCCTCGACTGGAGTTTTCGAGAGAACGTCGGGTTCAGTGCGTTTGTCTCGATCGGCTCGATGCTCGATGTGGGCTGGGGGGATCTCATCTACTATCTGGGCGACGATCCGCGCACGCAGAGCATCGTTATCTACATGGAGACTATTGGCGACGCGCGGTCGTTCATGTCTGCGGCGCGAGAGGTTGCGTTGACCAAGCCGATTATCGTCATCAAACCGGGACGCACGGAAGGCGCGGCGCGCGCGGCGGCCTCCCATACGGGGTCGCTGACCGGCAGCGACGAAGTGTTGGATACGGCGTTCCGCCGCTGCGGCGTGCTGCGCGTCGACACGATCTCAGAGCTTTTCTACATGGCCGAGGTGTTGGCGAAGCAGCCGCGCCCCGGAGGGCCGCGCCTGGCGATCGTTACCAATGCCGGGGGGCCTGGCGTGCTCGCCACCGACGCGTTGATCACAAGCGGCGGCGAGCTGGCCGACCTGTCGCCCGAAACGATCGAGGCCCTCAACGTGCTCCTGCCTCCACACTGGAGCCACGGCAACCCGATCGACATTCTCGGTGATGCCAGCCCCGATCGATACGCCCGGGCGCTCGAAATCGCCGCCCGGGATCCGAACAGCGACGGACTCCTGGTTATCCTCACGCCGCAGGCGATGACCGATCCGACGCCGACTGCCGAGAAACTCGAGCCGTTCGCGCAGTCGACGGGCAAGCCGGTGCTGGCAAGCTGGATGGGCGGGACGGACGTCGAAGCCGGCGAGACGATTCTCAACCGGGCCAACATACCCACTTTCGGTTACCCGGACACGGCGGCGCGCATGTTCACCACCATGTGGCGTTTCGCGCGAAACCTGCGCGCGCTGTATGAGACGCCGACGATTGCCGACGACGAAGATGATCACTCCCTTAATCGCGCTCATGCAGACGAGATCGTGAATGCTGCGCGCCGGGCGGGCCGGACGATTCTCACCGAGTTCGAATCGAAACAGTTGCTCGCCGCTTATGGCATCTCCACCGTTCCCACCCGGATCGCCGCCGGCGAGGCCCAGGCAATCGAAATGGCATCTGAGATGGGCTACCCGGTCGCGCTGAAGCTCCACTCGGAGACGATTACGCACAAGACCGATGTGGGCGGTGTGCACCTCAATCTGGCCGACGCCGGCGCGGTTCGGCGCGCCTATCGCGCCATCGAATCGTCCGTCCGCGAAAAAGCAGGGGCAGGACACTTTCAGGGCGTAGCCGTTCAGCCGATGATCCAGCTCGACGGCTACGAAATCATCGTCGGCAGCAGCGTCGATCCGCAGTTTGGCCCGGTGCTGCTGTTCGGTTCAGGCGGGCAACTGGTAGAGGTGTATAGGGATCGCGCGTTGGCGCTGCCGCCGCTCAACTCGACGCTGGCGCGACGCATGATGGAGCGAACGACTATCTTGAATGCGCTCCGGGGCGTGCGCGGCCGGCCGCCTGTCGATCTCGCGGCGCTGGAGCAGCTTCTCGTGCGCTTCAGCCAGCTTGTCGTCGAGCAGCGCTGGATCAAGGAGATCGACATTAATCCTCTGCTGGTCTCGCATGAGCGTTTAATCGCGCTGGATGCCCGCGTCGTTCTGCACGATCCCCAGATGACCGAGGATCGACTCCCCCGGCTGGCGATTCGCCCTTACCCGGCGCAGTACATCACTTCGTGGACGATGAAAGACGGGACGCCGATCACGTTACGCCCGATCCGGCCCGAAGACGAGCCGCTGATGGCCAAGTTCCACGAGAGCCTGTCAGATCGCAGCGTTTACCTGCGCTTCTTGCATCCGATGCTGTTGAGCCAGCGCGTGGCGCACGAGCGCCTGGCGCGCATCTGCTTCATCGATTACGATCGGGAGATCGTGCTCGTGGCGGAGGATGCGGGCACCGCGCCCGGCGGCCGTCGCATCGTCGCGGTGGGCCGGCTGACCAAGGTGCATCTGTCGGAGGAGGCCGAGTTCGCCCTGCTCGTGAGCGACCAGTTCCAGGGGCAGGGGGTGGGCACCGAGCTGCTGCGGCGACTCATCGAGGTCGGACGAGCGGAGAAGCTCCGGCGAATCGTCGGCTACATC
>DATEUJ010000214.1:0-25534 GCA_035283185.1 Anaerolineae bacterium
GGATCTCAGTTCGAGATCCCCGCGCCGCGCCGAGACGAACGGGTTTCTAGGCTAGTTCCGGCTGCAGCAGGCCGTAATTGCCATCCTTGCGCCGGTATAGCACGCTGAACGATTCGGTCTCTGCGTCGAAGAACACGAAGAAATCGTGGCCCAGCAGCTCCATCTGTTCCAGCGCCTCTTCGCGGTGCATCGGCGACACTTCGAAGCGCTTGATGCGGACGATGTCGCCCGGCGGCGGCTCGGCGTCCTGCTCGGCTGTCGCCTCGACGGCTGCCACGTTGGGCTTCTCGCCGGCGGCGCGCTCGCCGCGCTGGGTGCGCCGCTCCTTGTAGCGCGAGATCTGGCGCTGCATCTTGTCCAACACCGCGTCGATCGCGGCGAAGATATCTTGATCGCGCTCCTCGGCGCGCAGGAGTGCGCCGCGATTGCGCACCGTCAGTTGCGCCACGTGTCGATCCTGAGCGGATCGGGTCTTCTCCACCGAGAGGTCTATATGCGCTTCGTCGATCGTCGGCAGGTAGCGATCGAGCTTGGTCACCTTCTTGGTGACGTAGTCGTTAATCCGGTCGTTGATGACGATGTTCTTGCCGCGAATGGTGACTTCCATCCCATCCTCCGGGTCGTGATTTGAGCTCGCGTCACGCTGTGCGGGCCAGCACCAGCCCATAGACGGCGGTGACGCCCGCCTCTTTCAATGCGACGGCGCAGGCGTCCAGCGTTGCGCCGGTCGTGCATACATCGTCGATGAGCAGCACGGCGTCGCCGCGCAAGACGTCCGTGCTGCATCGAAACGCGTCCGCCACGTTGGCCCGGCGTTCCTCCGCACCCAGCGTCATCTGGACGGCCGTGGCGCGCACGCGCCGCAGCGCGCCGGCGTAGACCGGCAGGTCGGCCTTGCGGCCGACGCGCCGCGCCAGCAGTTCGGCTTGATTATAACCCCGTTCACGCTGCCGTTGCGGGTGCAGCGGCACGGGCGCAATCGCGCGCGCGGGCGCCGGCGCCGCCAGCCAGAATGAAGCCAGGGCATCGCCCAGCGGATCGGCCAGGGCGGCCAGGCCCTGATACTTGAATGCGTGAATGGCGTGACGCATGCGGCCGTCAAACAGCGTCAGCGCCCGGATCGAATCGATCGCCTGCGGTGAGGCGCGGCAGCTCGCGCACAGATTGGATGGAGTGTCGGGCTTGCCACAGCGGGCACAGAAGGGAGGGGCGATGGGCTGCGCGCTGGCCTGGCAGGCTGCACACCACAGCGAGCCTGGCGCGCCGCAGCCACCGCAGCGCGGCGGGAAGATGAGATCGACGATGCGGCGCCAACGAGCGACAGGAGAGAACGTGAACTCAGCCACCGCTGGGCCGGTCCTTCTCCGGTTTTGGGCGACAGTCGACGAGGCGCGCTAGAATATGCCCGCCTGCATGACCTGCAGAATAGCCGGGCCGAGCAGCACTACCCAGATCGACGGAAAGATCAGGAAGACCATCGGGATGATCATCTTGATCGACGCCTGGTGCGCTTTTTCCTCGGCGCGCTGGCGGCGGCGAATGCGCATCTGGTCCGACTGGATGCGCAGGATTTTCGTCATGCTCACGCCCAGGATCTCCGCCTGAATGATGGCAGCCACGAAGGAAGTGACTTCCGACACTTCCATGCGGTTCGCCATGTCGCGCATGGCTTCGCGCCGCATGCGGCCGAGCTGGATCTCTTGCAGCACGCGTGTGAAGGCGCGGCTGAGCTCGTTATCCCACTTCTCGGACACCTTCTTCATCGCCTGGTCGAAGCCCAGGCCGGCCTCTACGCACACCGTCAGCAAGTCGAGCGCGTCCGGCAGCGACTTGACGATGCTCGACTGGCGCGACCGGATCCGGCGGCCCAGCAACAGCGCCGGCAGAAAGAAGCCCAACAAAGCGAAGACGATCGTCATCAGCAGCCGCATGCCGATCTCGGCGTCCGTGATCGACAGCACTACGAAGATCAGAGCCGCCAGCACGATGGCGGCCAGCACGCGCACCCCGAAGAATTCCGACGCCGACCAGTTCTGCGGATTTCCGGCCAGGTCGAGCTTGTGCCGGGCAGCTTCGAGCGTGCGCTCCGGCGTGAAGCGCTTGACGAATTCGGCCATACTGCGCACCAGCGGCGCGATGACGCGCTCGCTGAACGGCAGGGAAAGCTCGATCTCTTCGAGCGTCGCGGCCTGCTCGCGCGCGCTGTACTCAGCCAGCCGCGCCTGCAGCGCCTCCCTCGGATCGCGCGCGCTCAGCCCGATGAGGATCAAGACCACGGCCAACCCGATGGCGACGAGCAGTCCAACCCCCAGAAACTCCATCACGCACTCCTTGAGCCGTTATACCTCGATGCTGACGATTTTGCGAATAATGAAGTAACCCGTCAGAATGCTCAACCCGCTGCACACGACCATCGACCAGCCGCAGAAACCCGTGGTGAACAACTGCGAGATATAGGCCGGGTTGATCAGGTACAAGAAGCCTGTGATGGCGATCGGCAGGAGCACGATGACGTACATCGAGATGCGCCCCTGGGCGGTGAGTACGCTGATCTCGCCCTTGATGCGCACCCGCTCGCGAATGGTGTAGCTGATCGTGTCGAGGATCTCGGCCAGGTTGCCGCCCACCTCGCGCTGCACGTTCATCGCCGTGACGATCAGGTCCAGGTCGTCGCTCTTGACACGGCGCAGCATGTTCGCCAGCGCCTGCTCCTGGGTCAGGCCAAGCTGCATCTCTTGCACCACGCGCCCCACTTCGGTCGCGAGCGGCGGCGAAAGCTCGCTGGCCACGGCTTCCATGGCCTGCGTCGCGCTGTAGCCGGCGCGCAAGCCATTGACCATCATGTTGAGAAAATCGCCGAGCTGATTGTTGAACGCCCTCAAGCGGCGGCTCTGCGCCATGCCGACCAGCGTGCGCGGCACGAAGAACCCGACGACGGCTATGAGCAGCGCGAAGACGATCGAGCCTGACGACAGGAGGAAACCGAGCGCGCCGCCCACGACGACCGACGCAACCAGAAAGATCAGGTACTCGAAGACGGTCAGCTTGAGATCGGCGCGGGCGAGCTGCGTAGCAATGTCGTCCGCGAAGCTCCGGCCGGCCAGCGCCTTGTTGATCGAGTCGCCGACCAGCGACATTCGCGGGCGCGCTTCCTGGGCCGGCTGGCGCGCCCCTGTCTCGACGGTGGCGAAGCGCTCCAGGCGCTGCTCGATCTCGCGCCGGGGCCGCAGCGAAGAGATCACGCCGAAGAATAGAACGGCCAGCGCCACGCCTCCGAGGGCGAGCGCGATGATTTGTGGGGACATGCTCCCGCCCTCGCTCGTTAGCGGCGCTGCCCGAGGCCGAAGATGTTCGGCGGCAGGCGAATGCCGGCGGCTTCGATCTTTTCCATGAACTTGGGACGCAGGCCGGTCGGCTTGAAGCGCCCGACGACTTTGCCGTTCTCGATGCCGATCTTCTCGAACTCAAACAGCGTCGACATCGTGATGACTTCGCCTTCCATGCCCTGCACTTCGTTGATGCTCACGATCTTGCGCGAGCCGTCGCGCATGCGCTCCTGCTGCACGATCACGTCGATGGCGGACGAGATCTGCTCGCGGATGGCGCGGTGCGGCAGATCCATGCCGGCCATGAGCACCATCGTCTCCATGCGCGCCAGCGCGTCACGCGGCGAGTTGGCGTGCAGCGTGGTCATCGATCCCTCGTGGCCGGTGTTCATGGCCTGCAGCATGTCCAGCGCTTCCGCGCCGCGCACCTCGCCGACGATGATGCGGTCCGGGCGCATGCGCAGCGAGTTGATGACCAGGTCGCGGATGGTCACCTCGCCGCGGCCCTCGATGTTCGGCGGCTTCGACTCCAGCGTCACGACGTGCTCTTGGCGGAGCTGCAGCTCGGCGGCGTTTTCGATGGTCACGATGCGCTCGTCCTCGGGGATGAACGACGACAGGATGTTGAGCAGCGTCGTCTTGCCCGAGCCGGTGCCGCCCGACACCAGGACGTTGCATTTCCCTTGAACGCACGCTTTCATGAACTCCACGGCCTCCGGCGAGACCGTGCCCAGCTCGATCAGGCGCTCGATCGTCAGCGGGATCTTGAAGAACTTACGAATCGTGATCACCGGGCCGACGAGCGACAGCGGCGGGATGATCGCGTTGACGCGGCTGCCGTCGGGCAGGCGCGCGTCGACGTACGGGCTAGACTCGTCGATGCGCCGGCCGAGCGGCGCGACGATCCGGTCGATAATGCGCATCACGTGGTCCGCGTTCTCGAACGTCGCACTCGTGCGCTCGATCCTGCCCGCGCGCTCGATGTAGATGTTCTTCGGGCCGTTGACCATGATCTCGGTGATCGTCTCGTCGGCGATGAACGGCTCGATCGGGCCGAAGCCCAGAATCTCCGCGACGATCGACTCGAACAGGCGCGAGCGCTCGACGCGGCTGAGGATGATGTTCTCCTCGGTCAGCACCGCGTCGAATAACTCCTCGATCGAGGCGCGCACCTCGTCCGTCTTCGTCACGTCCATCGACGGGTCCAGCTCGGCCAGGAGCTTCGTCTGCACGCGCGTTTTGAGCTCCAGGTAAGCGTCGCGCGCCGGCGATGCGGCGATCGTCGGCCGGCGCATGCGCATCTCGGCGAGCTTGGACGACTCGGGGGGAGCCGGCGGCCCGCTGCGCGCGGCGCTGCCGCCGGGCTGCCCCGGCGCCGGCGTTTGCGGCGTTTGCGGCTGACCTTTCTCGATTCGCTTCAACAGTGACATGCTCTATCCTCCTCACGCGTCGCTTATTGGCGGAAGAAGCGCGCGCCGCGCTTGCGCGACGCGTCCTCCAATGCCGCCTCCTCCGCAGCCGCCTCCTGCGACGCTTTCAGGTCGGCTGCCAGTCGCTCGGCGAGCTGGTTGATGGCCGCGGCGATCGGCTTGTTGCGCTGCTCGGTGACCAGCGGCAAGCCGCGCCGGATGGATTGGGCCACCGTGTCTGCATCGTGCGGAATCTGCAACAGCACCTTGTGCTTGAGATTATCCCCGATGAGCTTGGACGTGATGGGATTGCGCGGGTCCACCTGGTTGAGCACCAGCATCATCTTTTGCAACGGATATCCAAGCGCCTCGGTAACCTGGAAGAACACGCGCGCGTTCTTGATGGCGGGCACTTCGGCCACCGTCAGCAGGATGACCCGATCCGCGATGTCCAGCGCGGTCAGCGTCAGATCGCTGAGCGTGGACGCCGTGTCGATGACGATGTAGTCGAACTGCAGCCGCATCTCGTCCACGATGCGCTGCAGATGGTCCGGCTGCACCAGGTCGGCCAGCTCGGGCCGGTTCGGCGCGAGCAGCGCCTTGACCCCGGAGGGATGCGGCGTGATGACCGTGGACAGCAGGTCGGCGTCGAGATCGTCGATCGACTGCGAGATGTCGGCGATGCTCCGGCTGACGTGCAGGTTGAGCATCACGTCGACGTTCCCGTATTGCAGGCTGGCGTCGATGAGCGCGACCTTGACGTCGGGCCGCTGTAGCGCGACGGCCAGATTGACCGCCACCATGCTCGTGCCGACGCCACCCTTCGGCGCGTACACGGTGATGACCGAGCCTTCCGGCGCGGCCATGGGGGCCGGCACCGTCATGCGCTTGCCCGACGGGCCGACCACCTGCACCATCGCTTGCGCCGGCATGGCGGCCGCCCGCTGCTGGCTCATGCGATAGACGCGGCGAATCGTCGACACCAGCTCGTCGCCGCTGAACGGCTTAGTCAGGAAATCGCGCGCGCCGGCGAGCATCGAGCGGCGCACATAGTCCGTGTCGCTCTGCACCGACATCATGATCACCTGAACCGTCGGCACTTCCTGGGTGATCGCCTCGACTGCGCTGATGCCGTCCAGGCCGGGCATGTTGATGTCCATCAAGACAATATCGGGCTGGTATTCATGCGCCGCCTGGATGGCGTCGTGCCCCGTGCCGGCCACGCCGGTCACGTCGATATCGCTCTCGAACGCAAGCAGCTTGCGGACGTTCTCGCGCGTCTCGGGAATGTCGTCCACGATCAGCACGCGGATTTTGTCCGATCCCACGTTGACACTCCTCAGCTTAATGAGTTCCTTCAGCCCCCTGAGTTCCCACCAGGCACTTGAGGAAATAAAGGAACTGAAGGAACTCAATCAACGGCACGCATCCTTTGTCCAGCGCTCGGGGCAGATCGCTTCGTTCGGCGGCGGCGGGTAGTTGATCGCGAAGTCCAGCTTCGGCGGCAGGGTCACGCTGAAGCTGTCGAACACATACTGTAGCGTCACGCTGGTCGTGCTCACCGGCGCGCGATCGGGCGCCCCGCGCAGGGCCAGATCGATGATCGCGTCGCTCTCGCGCAGCCACTGCAGGATCAGCGCCTGTTGCGGATCGACGATCAGGATGACGACGTTGGGGCGCGGCGGCAGCGCGGTCGGCGTCGCGCCCGGCACCGACACCGTGGTCGGCGTCGGCTCCTCCGGCACGCCCGGCGTGAAGCGCGGGATCGGCGTCGGCTCGACCCAGTCGCCGAGACTCAGCACTTCGAGGTCCTGCAAAACAAGCTGCGACGACAACCTCGGGAAAACCGATGCGTTTTGGAGGCTGGACAACGCCTGCTGCGCGGCCGCCGGGGGCTCGAGCCCGGCGGCGATCAGTTCGTCAACCAGGTTGCGATTGAAAGGAATCGTCTTGTACTGCCCCTCTCGATCGACGTCGACCAGCCAGAACGAAGCGAGCACGTCGACGTGATCGCCGGGCCGGATAGCGTAGCCGACGCTCGACAGTTGATCGACGGGCAGCGCGACGGCGCGCTTGTCGTTCGGAATGAGCAGGGCGGCGTCGGAGCCGCGCGCAGCCAAGAGCGCGGGATCGCGCGTCAGCATCACGTCCATCAACGGCTGGTTGTAGAGAATATCGGTCCGGGCGATGAAATTCTGGACATCCTCTACATTCGTGAAAGCGCCCGGCGGCACGTTGTTCGCCGGCAAGCTCGCCATAGTCACACTGTCTGCCGTGATCAGTCGCCCGCGCGGAATGTTCTGCGCGGCGACCACAACCTCGACCATCGGGACGGCGGGCGTTGGCTCCACCGTCACCTCCGGCGTGGGCGGTTGGCCGATGTTTCCCGGGCCGAGCAAGATAAACGCAGCCACCGCAGCCAGGAGCATCACCACACCTAGCAGGATTAACGTGCGACTACGTCGCATGGAAAGCCTCCTCACAAGAGTCGGGCGATGCCGCTGTGCCCTCGATTCAAGTCGCGCTCTGAGTCCTTCGACGGATCACGCCGACAACCACCAGAACGAGAATCAAGATGCCGGCAGTGGCCAGGCCGGCGGCATTCGTGCCGGTCGACGGCAGACTGCCTGCCTGACCTCCGGGCGTGGCTGTGATCCCTGCCTTCGCCGTAGGCGACGGCGTCGGCAAAGCCGTGGCGGTCGTAAGCCCAAAGCAGGCGCCGGCCTGCGGAAGCAACTGATCGTTGCTGCCCCATCCCACGACGCCGGTCCGCGTCGCCACTCTCCACCACCACAAGCCGTCGGCGCGCTCCGGCCCGGCCGTCACAAGAACGACGTCGTCTCGCCCCACGGTCTGCACGTGGTTGGCGTTGAAACCCGGCGCGTCGCCCAAAATCAGTCCTTGCGCTCCCACCACACGCGCGCAGGCATTCACTCGAATACCGAGGCTGGGCGTGGCCGGCGGGCCTGGCGGGCGGGGCGGCGCGCCCGGGGTGCCTGTCGGCTGAGGCGGCACGCCCGTGGCAATGACCGTCGATGTACTCGTCGGCGGCGCCGAAGTGCTCGTCGGCGGCGCCGGAGTACTGGTCGGTGTGCTGATCACGACCTGCGTCGGTGTGGGCGACGGTGGCACCTGCTCCAGCCTGGAGTGCGGAGACGGCCTGAATCCGAGACTGCTTATCGCCACCAGTAGCGCAAAGGCGGTTGCAACACCGAGCGCCAAGCGATCGCGCATTCACCTCTCCGGTTTGCCAGTTCGGCCCGATCGCCGACCCGGCGGCGCAAAGTGACGTAATTTTAGCAGAAATCAAAGCTAGAAGCAATTAGAACAGGACAGAAGTGCTATCCGGCCGGTGCGCACAAGCGCGCGGGCCGGTATTCGGAGGGGCTCTGCTACGGCAGGGGAAGGATCAGGCTGACCTTCGTGCCGCGTCCCGGCGCGCTATCGATCTGGACCTGGCCGCCCATCATCTCGACGCGCTCGCGCAGCGTGCTCAAGCCGATGCCTTTGCGAACGGCCAGCGTCTCGACCACGTCGAAGCCGCTGCCGTTATCTTCGACGGAGACGCGCACGGCATCCTCAGTCAGATCGAGAAACACCTGTGCCCGGGTGGCGTGCGCGTGCTGGCGCACGTTGCTCAGCAGGTCCTGGACGATACGAAACAGCGCCATCTCCTTGTAGCCCGTGAACCGGCGCTCGTTGCCCGTGACGGTCAGCGCGATGGGCACGCCGCTCTTCTCCACGAAGCCGTCCACGTAGCGCTTGAGCGTTGGCACCAGGCCGAGATCGTCCAGCATCATCGGCCGCAGGTCGAACATGAAGTCGCGCACTTTTTGGAACGTGCTCGTGACGGCGGTTTTGAGATTGCTCAACTCGGAGCGCGCGCGCTTGGCATCGTGGTCGAAGAGCCGCTCGCAAATCTCGGCCTGCAAGATCAGATTGGTGAGCGATTGGGCCGGGCCGTCGTGCAACTGCTTGACGAGGCGCTGTCGCTCCTGCTCTTGCGTTTCGATGATGCGCACGATCGCCGGCTGGCCCGCATCGGCGGCGCCGGAATCGATCCCCACGCCGGGCGCCGCGACACCGGCGGCGTCGGAGACGGCGCTCACAGAGCGGTTCAGGGCATTGGCCAGACGGCTCAGATTCTGCTGATCGCTCTGGAGCTTCTCCAACTGACTCTTCATCATGACCAGCCGCTTCTGCGCCTCCTGCGCCTCGGCGTAAGCCGCCTGCAGATCGCTGCGGGGCACGGTATCGATGTTGATCTCTATCTGCTTCACCCGGCTGGCAGCCTGCGCGTTGCGCTGCGCCAGACGATCCACCTCGCCGCCCGTCTGCTGGATCAGCAGGTCGATCTCCTTCAGTTCCCGCTGCGTTTGCTCGTACTCGGCCTTCAGCTCGTCGAGGAGGTGAGAGGAAGACCCTGAGCCTGCCGCCCGGCCGTGCAGTGCGTCCATGATCGATGCCGCCTCCCGTGCAGCGCGCGGCGCGCCTATGGATCCTTAGACAGGGGCGGCCGCAGCCCAAGCCGGTCCCCTTGACCGATCTGAGTATCCTGCAGGCGCACCCATCCCCGGCGCAGGGCGTACACGGCGGCTTGCGTGCGGTCCTCGACGTTCAGCTTGCGCAGGATCGAGGTCATGTGGTTCTTCACCGTCTGGTGGCTGATGCCCAACTGATGGGCGATCTCCTTGTTGCTCAGGCCGCGTGTGATGTGCTGCAGGATCTCCATTTCGCGGGGCGAGAGAGGGACGAACGCCTCGTCGCCCAACTCGCCTTCGACGATGCCGAACCGCTCGCTCTGCTTGTACAGCCACGGCGCGAGCTGAGCGTCGTCCATGACCAGGCCGCTGACGATGTAGCGGCCCACATTCACCTCGCGCACCGCCTCGACCAGCTTGTGGGGCTCGACGTCTTTGGGGAAGTAACCATGCGCGCCGGCCTTGATGGCGTGGAACATCTGCTCGTCGTCGTCGTAGCCGGTGAGGATCACGGCGCGCGCGCCGGGCGCGTCCTGGCGCAGCCGGCGCGCCACCTGCAGGCCGTTGAGCGTCGGGATGTTGACGTCCACGAGCACGACGCGCGGCGACAGCTCGCGCGCCGCGCGCAGCGCCTCTTCGCCGTCGGCCGCTTCGCCGACCACGACCAGGTCAGGCTCGGCGCTCAAGACCTCGCGCAGGCCCTGGCGGAAAAGAGGGTGATCGTCTACGATGAGAATCGTGATCTTCTGTTGCATGGCTTATTCGCCGCTACCGTTCAAATACACCCTTCCTACCGGAGGTTTCAAGTGCGCGCCAGGCGGCAACTCAATCCGAGTATACCAAAAAGGCTAGTCAGGCGCAAGCAGACGGTATGCCGGGCGCGTTGCAGTTTCGTAGCAAACCGGTTCTTCGATCCACGCCGCGCTCCCGCTCACGGCCAGCCCCACCTCGCCCGAAATATCAGCCAGTGCTTTGGCGCGAAGGGCGAATCTCCCTCGAACGCCGGTTCCAGCTCGGGCGCGTCGAGCAGCGCTGCCGAATAGAAATTCGGCGGCGCGGCGACGAAATCCGCTGCGCGCGACCGCAGCAGCGCCAGCAGCGCCGCCTCGTCGCGAATGATCGGGATCACTTCGGGCGAGACCAGCCCTGCCAGGTCGAGCAGCGGCCGGCGGCCGAAATAGCCGATCGCGCCGATGTCGTGCGCAGCGACCAGCGCTCCGGGCGGCGTGTTCGATTCGATCCAGCGCGCCGACGCGACCAGCTCGTTCTCGATGACGTTCACGTCGACGCGATACGCGCCGGCGCCGACGAGCCAAAATGCAGCCGTTGCGGCGATCGCCGATCCCACCCACACCGGCCGCGCGAGTATTAGTAGATCGCGGAATGGATTCGTAGTAGCGGCTTTAGTCGCTGGTTTGTTCGGACGACTGAAGTCGTCACTGCGAAATCGTGATCTGAGTCTCTCAAGGACGCGCGCCGTGCCGTGGACGCCGAAGAGAATGACGACAGGGATGATCGGGATCAAATATCGCCCGTGCTGGTACACAACCGGCAGCCGCAGCAGGTACACGCCGAGGTGCGCGGCCATCCATGCGATGGGCAGCACATACGCCCAGGTCGCTCGGTCACGCAGCCGGCGGAGCGCTGCAAGCGCCTCGATGAGGAAGCCCGGCAGCAACAGCAACTGAGCGCCGACGAACGGCGCGCCGAGCACCTCGAGCGCGCGCGGCAGCCAGGCTGCGACGCTGCTGAAGTACACGGCGTACTCCTGCTGCTTGGCGTAGAACGTGTTGGGGAACACGGCGCCGCTGACCCGCAGGTTGAGCCAGGCAGCCGGCGCGACGGGAACCGCAAAGCCTGCGACGAATGCAAGTATGAAGCGCGCACGTCCGGCCACGGCGGCAATGCCCGCCATCACGACGAGCAGAAGCCCTTCGGGTCGGGTCACCGTCAGCAGCCCGCCCATCAGGCCGAGCATCAGCCCGTCGCGTGGGCGCAGGCTCGGCCGAGCGGCGCGCTCCAGGACGGCCAGTGTGAGCGCAGCGAACAGGGTCGTCTCCATGCCGGACGCCGCCGCCCAGGCCAGATGCCACTCGAACAGGCAGAGCAACCCGGCGGCCCACGCCGGCCTCCGTCGTTCCGGCCACAAGCGCAGCGACAACTGCGAGGCGAACCGCGCGCACAGCGCCAGCGACAGCGCGCCCAGCGCGTACGTCCACAGGCGATAATCGACGTTCAAACGATAGCCGATGGCAATCAGCAGCGTCCACAGCGGCGAAGTCGAACCGGCGGAAGGCTGGCCGGGCACGAAGGCGAACTGGCCGGTCGTCGCGAAGCTGCGCGCGTAGGTCTGATGGATCCAGGCGTCGTCGAGCGGGAAGCCGGCCGGGTTACCCAGCGCCGACGCACCTACATAGAAAGCGACGCCGAGCACCGCAAGCGCGGCGAAGAGGAGGAAATGCCTGAAGGCCATGGTGGTGAATACGAGCATCAAAATAGGGGCGACACGCAGGCCGCCCCTGTGTTTCGATGCCGTTGGCTGCTCGCCCTTACGGCGGGCGAGCCGGGGCCATGATCCGAGTTCCGCTACTCTCGCCGGTTCACGGATTCTTCAACACGACCGGTAGGAAGGTGCTGTAAGAATAAGGGCTAACCAGCAGGATCGAGTCTGTCCATGGTCCGTAGTTGCCGCTCTTATCGATGATCGCCACCCGCCAGTAGTATTGAGCCGTATCATAACGCTTGGTCGGGATGAAAAGGGTGTTATCAGTCGTTGCAGAGTCGTACAGTGGCGAGAACTGTGGATTCTTCGCGATCTCGATTCGATACCTGGCTGCTCCGTACACCGGTGTCCAGATGAACGTCGGGAATGCGCCGGTCGTCGTGCCGGTCAGGGGCGAGACGAGGCTGACGACGGGGTACTGCTTCGTGAGCGTGTAGACGGACGAGAACGGGCCAGGCCGACCACCGGTGTCCAGCACGGCCACTCGCCAGTAGTAAGTACCATCCGGGTAGGATTTGGCCGGCGTCCAGTTAACCGTGTCAACATCCAAGGATTCAAACGGCGCGCCGAAGCCCGTCGGGGAGTTGGCGACCTGCACACGATACTTGGCGGCGCCCCAGGTCGGCTGGCCGGCCGGGGCGAGCACTATCTGCCACTTCAGAGTTGGCGCGTAGTTCACGACGCCGCCCGACGCCGGCTGGGACAGGGTGACCACGGGCAGCGTGATATTCAGCGTGCGCGTCAGCGACCATCCGCTCTGATACGCTCCCCCTTGCGAGTTCTCGGCACGCACACGCCAGTAGTATGTGCCCGGCGCGTAGGCTGAAACTGGCGTATAGTTCTCGTGGTTGACCGTGGCGTTGTGGAGGAGCGGTGAGAAATCCGGATTCGTGGCAAGCTCGAACCTGTAGGCGGCTGCGCCCTCGACCGCATCCCACTTGAACGTAGGCGTCGAATACTCGCTCTCGGTCTGCAAGTTTGCCGGCGTCGGGCCGTTCTTCACAAAGGCGTGCGGATCGCTGGGCGGCGAGAACGAGTCGGTGCCCTTCCGGTGCTTGATCGAGAAACGCCAATACAACGTGTTATCCTCGTAGATGCGCAGCGTCGAGTAGAGGTATTGAAAGATGTCCACGTAGGTCTCGCAGCCCCAGCAATCGAGGTCCTGTGTCTCGAGAATGCTCGTGAACAATGCATCTCGGGCGACCTCCAATTTGTAACCGCGCAGATAGTCGACGTTCGGCGTTTCGGCGTAGACGTAGGGCGTGTACGGCAATCGAGGTGGGCCACCCGGAGGGCTATCGCCAGGGACGGCAAGCGTGATCCGGTCGGCGATCGATTTGAACTCGTTCAGCGCCGTGGTCGAATTGCCGTTGTCAGGCACGGTATCAGAAGTGCTCGGCGCCGTATCCGAGGTCGCACTGAACAGCGCAGCCGACAGCACGAATGGGCTGAAGCCCAGGTCGCCGATGGCCGTCTTGGGAATCTTCAGTTCGACGTAGTTAAGCGTGGAACTGTAATGGAATGACCCACCCACCTGAACCGGGTCAACCAGATTGCGAACCTGAGCTTTCCATGCGGCCGCGATCTTATCCCACTCGTGCAAGTAGACGGTGCTAGTGATGAACTGAGTGTTCGAATAGACGACGTAGATCGCGTGCTCGGGCCGGTAGTACGACGACGTCGTCACCGCCGGGCGGCCGGGCGGTGGCGCGGAGGCGCCCGACCCATCTACTTGATCGCCGTCCAGGTACAGACCATACCAGATCTCGCCGCTCAGCGTCGGATTGACGTGGAATCCAACGTACCAGTAGTCTTTGTCCTGAGCGGCGTACAGCGAGGTCAACTCGGCGGCCCCGATTCCCTCGACCGCGTCGGACGCCAGCAGCGTGCCGGAAGTCGTTGTAACGGTCGATACGAGCAGATCGGTCGGATAATTCCTCTGCAGGTCCCAACGTGTTTGATAAGCCACGATCAGACGCCGGCCACTGCTGGGCACGCCGACGGTCTGATCCAACGCATTCAGTCCCTTCACCCGCCAGAAATAGGTACCCTTCGGCACGCGCATCGGCGGGGTATGGTGCGTGTAGACTGTGCGGGTCACGTAGGTCGTCGAGACGAAGGCCGGATCCGTGCTCAGCTCGAACTGGTAACGCACAGCGCCCTGCTGCGGCAGCCACTGGAACGACGGGAGCGTGTCCATCACCTTTTCGGCGTCGGCGGGGCGCTGCAGCGTGGGAGAAGTCGTCGCCGTCGGCGCAATCAGCCGCGAGACGTCGATCTGGGTCAGCCATGGCTCGTTCCGCGCAGAATTGGTCAAGACGGCACCGGACTGCGCAAGCGGTGTGACGCGCCAGTAGTAATTCGTACTGGCGACCGGCACGAACGGCGTGCCGTCCGTGGGTGTGGCACTCAGATTCTGCGTCTCATATGTCCAGTCTGGGCTGCCGATGTTCGGATCGTCGTCGACTTCGATCCGGTAGCGATCGGCTTCGACGCGCGGCGTAGCGCCGGGGACGAACGTGCGTGACCAGAAGAAGGTCGGCGTGTCGACGGTGTAATCGTACGACACTGGAATATCGCGGGGCACAGCATAGTTGCCACTGGCGATGAACGGCGGCGGGTAGAAATAGCGCGGGTAAATCGCCTCCGGAAGCGCCACCGTGTATGTAGGCCGGAAACTGGCCACGATACTGGCCTGCCCGGCATTCCCGTTATTGTCATACGGCCTGACTCGCCAGAATACGGTCTTGCCCCAGTCGGTCCCATCCCACTGAGTGCGCCAGTAAAATGTGTTCGGCGTGTCTGCAGACCATCGGATCGCGGCAAAGCCGGGGTCGAAACTCGTCTCGATTCGGTAATACTTCACCTCGCGCACCGGCGTCCACGAGAACAGCGTCACGTTAACCAGTTCGTTGTTGCGCGGCGTCAGATTGATCGGCTGATGATACCACTTCTTCAGGAAGCTCCACACCTCGCTGAAGGGACCTTCCACAGAGGCCGGACCGTAGATGGCGCTCACCCTCCAATAGTAGTTGACGTCGTTCGGCAGCGAGTTCAGTGGTGTATAACTCGTCTGATCGACAACTGCCGATGTCACGCCGGTCAGAAACGTGGGATCCGTGCTGTAGTACAGCTTGTATCGCGTAGCACCTTTGACGGCCGTCCACCGGAAGCGCGGCGTATAGGTCGGCTGCGAACCGTTGACCGGTTCGACCAACTGGGGAGCCTGGGCATATTGAACAGTCACCTGCCGGCTTTCGCTTGTCTGCCCGTCGCGACTGTAAACATCGCGCGGTGTGACGCACCAATAGTATGTCCCGTTGACCAAACGGGTCGCGAGATGATAATGTGTAGTCAGCGTCGTAAATGTCGAGGACGGGGATGTGCAGCCGAAGTCGTTGTCGATCTTCAGGACGTATTCCGCCGTGCCCGTGATGGGCGTCCATGAAAAGATCGGGTCCTCAAAGAACTCGATCGTAGCGCCTGCATCCGGCGCGAGAAGCGTGGGGGCGTTGGCCGGGTCGCCCCAGCTCTTGGTGAATGTCCTGACCTCAGACCAGTCTCCTACAGGAGCAGGAGTCTCGACGCGCACCCGCCAGTACCAACTCCCGTCGGCCAACAAGCTGTTTACAGTCGGTATATAACGCGTATTGGGCGTCGGCACATTGTACCGAATAGGGTCACCGAATCCAATGTCGTCATCGATCTGGATCCGGTACGTCGCTGCACCGGCCACAGGCTGCCACTCGAAGTACGGCACGGCTGCCGGGGGATAGTTGGCGACTGTCGCCACTGTGCCATCGGAAGGATGCACGAGCACCGGCCCGGGCGGCACGGCCGGCGCTGATAAGAGCGAAATAGGGCTTGATGAGATTGCCAGGCCGACTATCGCTACGGCGATAAGGAGGCGCCAGCATTTGCTGGCTGCTCGCGGGTGGACTCGGGATAGAAGTCGAAATTCAGTCATCGGCAAGAGCTCCTACCAGGGATGGATGCCGCTTCGCCCTGAAAGAGTGTCATTCTCTCGACCAGAACGCGGACACCTTTATGTGCGATGGCAACAGTATAAGAGAGGCATGGCGCGCCTGTCAATCGACGTTTGTCACTAATTGACCGCGATCGGGCGATCGGCTATGGCCCGACGATCTCAAACACAGATGCTTTGCCAAAGGTTTGGGTCAGTTTGAGACGTGCGTCCAGGTTGGGATCGTCATAAAGCGCGGCCAGTGGCCTGGGACGGTTTGCATCCAGTATGAGCCACTTCGCGCCGAAGCGCCGTGCTGCTTCCACCAGCGTGTCGACGTCGCCGTTCGGCGTCACGATCGACGGATGGCCGGTGTGAAAGGTGAAGCCCGGAGGGTTGCCCGCCATGACGATGGAGTCTGCGTCGCCCTGCCCGGCCAGCCACGCACCCACCTGGCGGTAAGCGGTGTCGGCCCCGTTCCAGTCCTGCCCAATCACGCGATTCCACACGACGACGAGCGAGAGGAATGCCGCCAGCGCCACCATGCCAACGCCAAAGACGCGGCTCGCCGTCGCCTCATGCCACGTCCGGCGCCGTCGCGCGACGAAGCCGACGATTGCATCCAACCCGATCGGCGCAGCCGCGCACAGGAACGGCATCAGCGCGCCGCTCGAATGGAACAACCCGCCCCGGCCGCCGACGAACGTGAACACCAGCGTCATCGTCAGGAACAGCAGGGCGAGATAGAGGATCGCCGGCCGGAAGAGCCGATCGCGTCTTCGCGCCCACAGCCCCACGGCCATGAGCGGCGCGACGAAGATCAGCCCGTTCTCCGCAGCCAGATGCACGATGCCCATTCCCAGCCCCCGCGCCTTGGCCGCCAGGATGCGATCGATCCCGCAGCCCAGCCAGTGATTCACGTCGAGCGTGACGTCGAATGAGAACAGCTCGTCGTAGTCGCACAGCCACAGCGACTGCGTGCCCGCCGTCGAGAGCGGCATGCCGATGACGGCCAGGTTGCGCAAGAACCAGGGCAGCATCACGACAAGGTAACCGAGGAGAACGATGATTGACGAATGCAGAATGCAGAATGCAGAATGCAGAAACGACTTTCTCTCATTCTGCATTCTCAATTCTACATTCTGCTTTCTCAATTCTGCATTTAACATGACCGGTATCAGCAGCAGCAGCCCGTCTGCGCGCGACAGGTGCGCCAGGCCGGCGCACACGCCCGCCGCGAACGCCGCCGCCTTCGATCTCCCCACGCCGGCCAGGAGCAGCGCCAGCGAGCCGGCTACAGCATACGTCGTGAAGCTCTCGGGCACGCCCCAGAACGGCAGGTAGTATCCGCTGAAGACCATGAGCAGTGCGGCGATCCACGCCGCGCGCCGCTGCGACGTCGCGCGCCACGCAATGGCGTATGCAATCGGCGGCAGCGTGGCCGACAGCAAGACGAAAGGCGCCTGGGCCGCGCGGAAAGTCGGCCCGAATACTGCCATCGGGAGCGCGCCGACGATCGACGGCATGGGCATCCAGTAGAGATGACTGGGGTGAGGCAACGAAGACGGATCGTCGAGGTAATTCCACACGTACGGCTCGGTGAACCCGTACCCCTCGGCCAGCCGCTGCGCGCCGACGGTGGTGTAATACGCATCCATGTAGCCGGGCTGCACCTGGAACGCCGCTACGACGACGCGCGCCAGCAGGGTCAAGAAGTAGATCGCGATCAGATCGCGCCGGCTCATGGCCTATAGACCTGGCAGGTCTTGTCCGCCAGTGTCAGCGCAGGCTGGATCGCGAAGACCTGCCAGGTCTGCCCGGAGAACCCAAGTGCGTTCGAGACAAAAACCCAGCTGGGTGTCTTCGTGTCTTTGTGGTGAAAGGTCTCGCCGTTGATGACATGCCTCCAGGCCCGACGACCTACTAATACGCTCTGGCGAAGATCGCCGTCTCCTTCGCCGGCTGGCCGGTGTAGAAGCACTTGCCCTCGCCGCCGGGTTGATCCATCGGGATGCAGCGGATCGTCGCTTTGGTCTCTTCCTTCACCTTCAGCTCGTCTTCGTCGCTGCCGGCCCACCACACACGCGCGAAGCCGTCCGCGACGACTGCCTTGAACTCATCATAGCTCGCCGGCTCGTGGACGTTCGCGTCGCGAAAGGCGACGGCGGCGCGATACAGGTCGGCCTGGATCGTGTCCAGCAGCTCGTGCACGGCGTGCAGCAGGCCGGCTTGCGGCGCGATCGATTTGCCGCCGCGGCCCGGCGCGTCCCGCCGCGCCAGCACCACCTGATCCTTCTCCACGTCTTTCGGCCCGACCTCCATGCGCAGCGGCACGCCGCGCATCTCCCAGTCGTTGAACTTGTAGCCCGGCGAAACCTCTTCGCGATCGTCGATCTTGAAGCGCACCTCGTTCTCCAGCATCGCCCGGATGCGCTCGACGGCGGCCGTGACCTTGCTCTTCTCCTCGTCCGTCTTGTAAATCGGGACGACGACGAGCTGGATCGGCGCCAGGCGGGGCGGCAGCTTCAGCCCTTGATCGTCGCCGTGCACCATGATGATGCCGCCGATCATGCGCGTCGACAGTCCCCAAGAAGTCGTCCAGCAGTACTGAAGCTCGTTGTTCCGATCGAGGTACTTCATGTCGAAAGCCCTGGCGAAGTTCTGCCCCAGGAAATGGGACGTGCCGGACTGAAGCGCCTTCTTGTCGCCCATCATCGCTTCGATCGTGTACGAGCGCACCGCCCCGGCGAATCTCTCCAGGTCCGATTTGCGCCCGGGGATCACCGGGAGGGCGGCGTCCGACACGGCGAAGTCGGTGTACACGTCGAGCATCTGCAGCGTTTCGGCCTCGGCTTCTCCAGAAGTCGCATACGCGCAATGTCCCTCATTCCAGAGGAACTCGAGCGTGCGCAAGAACAGGCGGGTGCGCAATTCCCAACGAACAACGCTATTCCAGAGGTTGAGCCGCATTGGCAGATCGCGATAAGACTTTATCCAGTTAGCCCACATTTGCCCGACGATTGTTTCGGAGGTTGGACGCACGACCAGCGGCTCTTCGAGCACTTCGCCCCCGCCGACGGTAACCACCGCTAATTCGGGTGAAAATCCCTCGACATGCTCCTTTTCCCTTTCGAGAAAGGACTTGGGGATGAACAAGGGGAAATAAGCATTCTCGACACCAACGGACTTGAAGCGCCGATCGAGCGCCTGCTGAATGTTTTCCCACAAGGCATACCCGTAGGGACGAATGACCATGCAGCCACGTACCGGCGCATAATCAGCCAACTCGGCCCGAAGGATGATCTGGTTATACCACTTCGAAAAGTCCTTTGCCTGTGAAGTGAGTTTAAGCTCTGGCATGGAGTCACTCCCTCTTGACAATGGGATTTGCGGTTCAACACTCGCTATGCCGCTGCTCTGGGCGAATGGATCTACTATTCGCTCGACGTTCCGTGCTTATCCCGCAAACGCGCGGTGTGGGAGAAATACCAAACAATACGTCAGCCACCTCTTTGACTTAGACCTGTATGAGCACCTACGTATTAAGCAGTCGGCTTTAACAACATGATAACCTGCTCCACATCATCTGCATACTGAATGAGTTCGGCGTACTTCGGCTGAACGTGCCCGTTGCGCGAGAAGCTCTGCAGCCATTCGCGCCACATCGCGCCGACGACGACGAGCGGCCGGTGCGCCAGCTCGCCGGCCTGCATCAGGCTCCACGCCAGCGCGACCTCGCTCAGCGTCCCGATGCCGCCCGGCAGCGCCACCCAGGCCGTGGCGGAAGTCACCAGGTAGTGCAGGCGCTGAAACAGCGTAGGAAACTTGATCTCTTCGTCCAGATATGGATTCGGCCCCGTGCGCACGGCGTCGAACAGGGAGGTCGTGACGCCGACGACGTGCCCGCCGGCTTCCTTCGCGCCGCGGCTGACGGCCTCCATCGTCCCGTGGTATCCGCCCGTCGCGACGGTGTAGCCGGCTCGCGCCAGCAGTCCCCCCAGCCGCCGCCCGCCGTCGTACTCGGCATCCCCTTCTTTCAGGGCCTTGCTCGTGCCGAACACGGCAATCATCTTTTCCATCGTATCCATCACCTCACCTCAGAGGTCAGCATCGCGCTCGAGCCTGTTCATCTGGCGCTCGTCGAGCTGCCCGGAGAAGTCCTCGACGGCGTCCTCGACGCCAGCAGCCTGATCGTTCGCCCGCAAGGCGTGCAGGTGATCGACGATCCACAGATACAGATCGGCCTCGCTGCGGCCGGGGAATTCGCGCATGACGTCGTGCTTCCGGATGGCTTCGACGATCGGCATGTATACCGTATCGTACCAGTGGGCGACCGCTTCTTCTTCGCCGATGTCGCGCTGGAAGTCAAGCCCCATGAAGTAACGGTGCAGCGCGATGTGCTCGATCAGCCGCTGGTAGCCGCCGGCGATCGTCACGCGCATCACCCCCTGCTGCGGGCGGATCTCGTCCAATCGCGTGCGCTCCAGGAACTCGCGATACTCGTGCAACACCTGGAGGTCCTCAGCCTGCAGGTCGGCGCTGACCGGCACGCGCGAATAGGCTTCCTTCACCTCGGCGTCGATGTACTCGAGGCCCTGCTCGCGGGCGACCGACACCCGGTGATGGCCGTCCAGGACAAAATAGGCATCCCCGACCTTGTACAGCTTGACCGGGGGCAGGCTCACGTCATCGTAGAAGGCGCGCGCGACGCTCTTCCATTTGGCGGCGGTGTGATCCTGCGTCGGCAGAAACTCCCGGTCGAAATCGCGATAGCGGTCGACGCTGCCGACGATCTGCGCCACCGGCACCGGCTGCGTCCCGCGATACACCGGCCCGCCTAGCCGCAGCGACTGCTTGACCTCGTCGAACGACAGCAGCCGGTTCTGCCGGCCCGACAGTCGCGCCAGAACGTCGTGGAAGAACGCGCGCAGCCGAACTCGCCGGAAGTCGGCGTCGGCGCGCGCCTCGTCACCGAACATCGCCCTGCTCCCAATCGATCAGGCGATAAGGAAACACGTTCAGCACCGTCGTCGATGCGACCCGTGTCCCGGACTTCGGCCCGAGGTAGGTATGCTGGTGCCCGTGCAGCAGATAGCGCGGCTTGAACCAGCGCATGAGCGCGTTGAGCGCCCTGAAGCCGATGTGCGCCGGATCGGGGCCGTCGCCCACGCCGAACGGCGGCGAATGTGTCACCAGGATATCGAGCCAGCGACCGTGCCGCAATCGCATGGGCATCAAGCGCAGCGCAAGCCGAAACGCCTTCCGGTTCATCTGCGCCTGCGTGAACTGGTACTCGCCCTCGCGGCTATAGCGGATCGATCCGTCCAGGCCTGCTATGATCAAGCCTTCAAGGGCGACGGCGCGCTCGTCGAGCGGGTCGCAACCGGCCGGCGTGATGCGTCGCACGCCGTCGGCCGCGATCTCGTACGACCGGTCATGGTTGCCGTGCACATAGTACAACGGCCGATTGATCACCGTCACGAGAAACTCCAGATAGTAATACGGCAGATCGCCGCAGCCCAGGATCATATCGACGTCGCCGAAGCGATTCATGACCTGCGTCGTGTACAGGCTGTCCACGACCTGATCGCTGACGGCGAGGATCTTCATCCGATCATCCCCGCTGCGATTCCCCAGCACAGCGCGGTGAGCGACAGCCCGTCGAGGATCTCATTGCGCGCGATGAAACCGCGCACCTCGCCGGGCGAGAACCAGCCGATGCCGAGCGTCTCGTTGGTGTCCAGCGGATCCGACCGGCGCGCCAGCCCGCGCGCCACGCCGACGTGAAACACCTGGTTGCTTGAACCATTCGAAGGGTGATACCTGCCCAGCGCCCGCCAGCTCGACGCCGAGTAGCCGGTCTCCTCCAGCAGCTCGCGCAGCGCCGCCTGCGCCACCGACTCGCCCGCGTCGATGCGGCCACTCGGCACTTCCCATCCGCGTGTGCCCGTGATAAAGCGATAGTGATCGATCATCAAAATCCTAAAAGACTTCGGAAGTCTTCAAGGCGCTTGACCGCTTGGAAGCCGTGTGAAGACTTCCGAAGTCTCGCCCAAAAATAACGCCACCGCCTCGCGCGGAAAGTCCAGCACGTGATGGTCGGAGATCACGCTGCCATCCGGCAGCCGCACCGACCACCGCTGCAAGGTGATCCACTCGCTCGAATAGATCGTCCGTTTTCCCAGCACCTGCCAGGGCGCGGCATCATTCTCACGTTCGGCCATCATTCACCTTCGACTGAAAGACTTCGGAAGTCTTCAAGGCGCTTCGCCGCTCGGAAGCGTAGCTTAGCCCCTTGTGGGCGGGCACGAGGCCCTATGCTACTCCGAAGTCTGCTGTGAAAAACAAGCCAGTCCTCTCGGATCGATCTGGAGAGGACTGGGCGGTGATGATTCGGCGTGCGCCAAGCGCCAGCGATCCTATCCAGACCGATGGTCTGGCGGGCACGGGCTGATAGATGACTGGGCACGGCGCTTCATGAATGAACCTGGTAACTGCTCAGCCGTCATGCCCGAATGCTTTTGTCGGGCATCCAGGCCGCCCCGACTAGATCGGGGGTGGATTCCCGCCTAAAGCGTGCGGGAATGACACCACACGGTGCGTGCGCAACGGCTGAGCAGTTACTGAACCTGTTTTTTGCGGCTGCTGAATTAGCAGCCGAAGTTGAGCGGATTATACGGGTGATTGGGGAGTGTGTCAATACAAGCGCTTGACAACTCATAATAGCCAGCATCCCTAGATGCGGCATGTGGGCACGCCTCGCTCCGCGTCCGCAGCCGTGTGGCGACGCCGCTGACACACTGATTTCCCTGTGAGGTATTTTGGGTGTTCGAAATGGCAAGTAACTCTGTCAACGAATGTCCAACGAATAAACGAATGACCTATGGCCGCTGGCGTTATTCGTTTATTCGTTTCCCCATTCGTTGACAGACTGCGGCAGGAATTCTTGCCAATCCGTGTGACAGGTTTTGCGTGCACACACGCTTGCGCGCTTGTGCGCTTGACAGTTTTTTGACAATTCATCGACAGAGTCGTATAATTCAGACCTTCTTTGTCCCTTTTAAGCGTTATTGTCGAGGTGTCGGCAGAAGTATGTCCGCCATGCCGACCTTGCACGTTCATCTGCTGGGGGACTTCCGTCTGGTCTATGACGGCAAGCCGGTGACAACTGTTGTTCAGGCACGACTGCAAGCCCTGCTCGCCTACCTTCTGCTTCACCGCGACTCCCCCCAGCCTCGCCAACGGCTTGCCTTTCTCTTCTGGCCCGATACCGCCGAACCCCAGGCACATACCAACCTGCGCCAGCTCTTGCACCACCTGCGCCATTCTTTGCCCGCCGCTGACCAGTTCCTGCAGATCGACACCAAAACAGTGCAATGGCGGCTGGATGCCCCCTTTGCCCTCGACGTCGCGGAGTTTGAACACGACCTCACTGAGGCGTCCGCCGCCGCGAAGGCAGGGCGCCCTGCATCGGAACGAACGGCGCTGGAATCTGCTGTCCAGCATTACGGCGGGGATCTCCTGCCGGGATGCTACGACGATTGGATACTTCCAGAACGGGAATGCCTGCGCCAGGCCTACTTTGGGGCGCTGGAGCGTCTGATTCACCTGACGGAAGACCAGCGCGACTACCGTTCCGCTATCGGCCATGCTGAGCGCCTGCTGCGCCACGATCCCTTGCACGAAACGACCTGTCGGCGCTTGATACGCCTGCACGCGCTGAATGGCGAGCGTGCCAGGGCCTTGCGCGTCTATCACACCTGCGTCACAGTCCTGGAACGTGAGCTGGGTGTCGAGCCGAACGCCGACACCCAGGAAGCATACCGGCGTCTGGTGAACATGGAAGCGCCGGCGGTGTTGCGTGCACGACCACCTGCGATGTCCGGGGCACGACCGGCCCTGGTGGGACGTCACGGCGAATGGATGATGCTGCGAAGCGCATGGCGGCGCGCGGCCGCCGGCCATGCGGCATTCGTGCTGATCTCCGGCGAAGCAGGCATCGGCAAGACGCGGCTGGCGGAGGAGTTCCTGGAATGGGCGGGCCAGCAGGGGATGACGACAGCCAGAACGCGTTCCTACGCCGCCGAGGGCCAACTGGCCTATGCGCCGGTAGCCGAATTATTGCGGGCAGATCCCCTTCGCACGAGGCTGTCCAGGTTAGAGGATGTCTGGCTGACGGAGCTGGCGCGGCTCTTGCCCGAACTGCTGGTCGAGCATCCGGACCTGCCCAATCCCCAACCGATCACCGACGGTTGGCAGCGCAAGCGCCTGTTTGAGGCCCTGGCCAGAGCGGCGCTCGGCGACAAAGGCCCGTTGTTGTTATTGCTGGACGACTTGCAGTGGTGCGATCAGGATACTCTCGAGTGGCTCCATTACCTTCTGCATTTCGACGCAGAAGCCATGCTGCTCATTATCGGCGCCGTGCGTTTTGAAGAGGTGGATCAGGCCCATCCGCTGACACCGCTGGTGTTGGATTCGCGCAATCGCGAGCAATTAACCGAAATAGACCTTGGGCCGCTGGACGCCGGCGATACAACGGCGTTGGCGGAGCAGATGGCCGGCAGGAAACTCGACGCCGGGCAGGCATCGCGGCTATATCGCTACACCGAAGGCAATCCGCTCTTTGTAGTCGAGACGATACGCGCGGAGGTGAGCGGCGGCGAGGCATATCGCGCGCTCGTGCTCCCGAACCCTCCTCCGTCTCCACGACCGCCCTTCTCCACAGAGATGCCGGCCAAGGTTCAGGCACTCATTCAGGCTCGCCTGAGCCAACTCTCGCCATCTGCTCGTGAGCTGGCCGGCCTTGCCGCGACAATTAGCCGCGCATTCACTTCTGACGTGCTGGCACGAGCCAGCGAGAGCGACGAAGGAACGCTGCTGCGGGCACTGGACGAGCTGTGGCGACGACGGATCGTGCGCGAGCAAGGCAGCAATGCCTACGATTTCAGCCACGACCGGATTCGCGAGGTGACCTACGCCGAAGTCAGCGCAGCGCGGCGGCAGGTGCTCCACCGGCGTGTTGCTGCGGCGCTCGAACAGATCTATTCCGCAAACCTCGATGCGGTCAGTGGTCAGATCGCGGTCCACTATGAGCAGGCTGGTAGAGCAGCACAAGCCATCGCCTACTATCAGCACGCGGCTAGGGTGGCGCAACAAACGTTTAGTAATGCGGAAGTGATCAGTCTCCTCACCCGAGCGCTGGCTTTGCTCTCTATGCTTCCCGACACGCTGGAGCGAACCCAAACTGAACTCACGATGCTGATCACGCTGGGAACGGCGCTGATGTCGTCCAAAGGCTTTGGCCATCCGGAGGTGGAGCAAACTCTCCTGCGTGCCTGGGCTCTGTGTCGAACGCTGGGCGAACATGAACAGACCATTCCGGTGCTTGCAGGGCTGTGGTTGTGTTACCACATGAGGGCCGATCTGGCACAAAGGACGGTCTGGGCGGAGCATCTGGAGCGCGAAGTCCGGACCACATCAAATGCGCAGTTCCATGCCATGGCCCATTTTGCGCTGACAGCAACAGCCCTCTTTCGCGGAGACTTTCTTGCGGCGCGGCAGTATGCGGAACAAGGTTTGGCCGGCTTCGATCCCGGGCAACTCGGCTCACAGAGCATCTTGTTCGGATATGAGTTTGGGAGCGCGATCGTGCCCTTTCAGGCCCTGAGCCTCTGGATGCTCGGGTATCCAGATCAAGCACGTAAGCACATGCACAGCCCTGAAGAATCCTTTTTCTTCGCACACCGACGGGTCTGATTCAGGCCGGTGATCTTGCCCCTCCGCTTCAATCTTCCTCTGGCGTTTTTCGCACACCGCTGCTTTGCCATACAATAAGGTCTCTCTCACGCCCG
>DATEUJ010000215.1:0-35886 GCA_035283185.1 Anaerolineae bacterium
AGGCCACGCCAAAGGCCACGCCACCGGCCACGCCCGCGGCCACGCCCAAGGCCATGCCTACGGCCAAGATCACGCCCGCGGCCACGCCAAAGGACACGCCCCAGGCCACGCCCAAGGCCACGCCACCGGCCACGCCCCAGGCCACGCCCAAGGCCACGCCACCGGTCACGCCCCAGGCCACACCAACGGCCACGCCCAAGGCCACGCCGCCGGCCGCGCCTCTGAGGACTCTGCTAATGTCCAGTCTATCCGGATCGAGCAGGCCGGTCGCAATTGAGACAATCAGAGTCATGGCGACGATCAGGAACAGGCACTCAAACGCCAGGCGTATCATCCTCGGCTGTCCGATGCCATGCCAGAAGTGTCGCCACCCTACCCGATCGGCGGCGTCGCCGAGGATGGAGTGGATATAGTCGTTGTAGGCGCTGGGCTTGAAGAACGTCCAGTACAGCAGGCGGAAGAAACCGCTGAAGAAGAAAGGCGATAATGGATCGCGGATCTCGGATTGTGGATTTTGGATTGGGGATTGCGGAGTGCCTGTAGACTGCATCATGTGTGTAACGAATTGCTATCAGCGATATGCCATAAGCGATAAGCCATCAGCCATCCGCCATCAGCCATCAGCTACCAGCCATCAGCCCGATGGGAACAGCCACTTCTTAATCGGATCCCAAAACAGGCCCAGCACACCCAGGATCATGCCGGGCAGGACGGTTCGCAAGAGCGGGATGAAGGCGATGTCTACCCGCTGTGGGGGGGAATAGTCCACGCTGCCGCTGCCCTCGATCGTCGCGCGCGGCGTGAACTCCAGGGAGCCGCTGCCGAAAACGGGCGCCTGCGCCAGGCTGTAGCGCACCCGCAGCGACTGCTTGCCGCCCGGCGACAGTTTGTCCAGTTTCATGGTGTTGCTCGAATCTTCGGCGACGCGCACCACCGGCGCGTCGCCGAAGGCCAGCACGACCGTGCCGCTGATCGCCTCCTGCGCAACGTTCGTCACGGTCATCTCGATCGTCCCCTCGTCGCCGCGCGCGATGTAACGCGGATACGTCAGCGTGATCGCGATCTGCGGCGCGTCGGGGTGGCTGAGCGCGGGCGAATACTCGATCGGGAAGAGCCAGAAGAACGCCATCAGGCCGGCGATCATCAACACGCCGCCGAGCGCGTAGTAGGCGTAGGGCCGCCAGCGATCCCAGGCGCCGGGCTTCTTCTCCGGCGGCACGACCTGCACTTTGAACGTCGCATCGGGCGGCAGCGTCAGGACGGCGGGCGCCGGCGGCCGAGCCACGCGCTTGGCCATCAGCTCGCCCCTCGCCGGCTCAACGTGCGCAGCGCTTCGAGCAGGAATGAGATCAGTGTGAGCACGAGCATCAGGATCATGCCCGGCCCGAAATTCACCACGATCGAAACCAGACCGATCACGGCCGCGGCTATGAGCAGCGCCGCGGGCAGTCGTGCCTCCGCCGGCTTAGGCGACGTGCGACGCGGCGCAAACAGGCGCTTCAGTGTTGCGCCTTCCACGCCGTTGAGCGCCATTTCTTCGCGGTAGTGGCGTATGGCTTCAGCCAGTTTGCCGGTCTCGTACAGGTAATAGCCGAAGATCTGCAGTTTCCACGGATTGCCGTGGGTTTCCTCATAAGCCGCATGCACCTCGTCCGCAGAGAACGTTCGACCCCCCAGTTGCCCGAGGCCGTTCAATAGCTCGCCCGACTCGGCTCTACTCATCTCACCGAGCCGCAGTGAGGTGAAGATATTGAAGAAAGGCGACGTCGTCACGCCGTCGCGGGCGAGATCGGCCAGTTTTTCCTGGCTGGCGACGACCAGCGCCAGGTCTCCCGTCGAGGCCAGGCTGCGCAGCGCGCCGAAGAACTCTTTTGAGAACTCTCCGGACTGTTCGAACTCGTCCAGGCACAGGACGACCTTGCGGCCCTGGATAGCGCGTTCCAGGTCGCGGATCGTCTCGCCTTCCGTGTGAAGCGCGTCGAGCGCGCGGGCGATGAAGTCTTCGGTGCTTTCGACGCGCTCTAAGTCGATGTAGTGAAACTCGTGTTCCTGACCCAGCCTGTCCGGGCCGGTCGCGGCGATGACGGCCAGCAGCGACGACTTGCCGATGCGCCGCTCGCCGACAATCGACACGCTCTGCATCGCCGCCAGCCGCTCGAAGATTTGCCTCAATTCGTGCTTTCGTCCGAAGAAGCGCTTCGGATCGCGGATGATGCCGCGCTCGGTGAAGGGGTTCGGTGCGTCCATGTGTGCCTCCGGTAATCCTACATGATTTTACTCCTCTTTGTCATGATGGGGCAAACGGCCTCACCCCCCGGCCCCCTCTCCCGACATCACACTGCCGATGTCGGGAGAGGGGGAGCACGTCTTGCGTCACGAAGCTGCTCCCCTCTCCTGGCGACATCTGTTCCGTCGCCAGGAGAGGGGTTGGGGGTGAGGTAGATCATGCTACAATCGTTCCACTATGCGATGCGCAGTTTGGCTTTTCATTGCTGCGACGTGGCTGGTGTCGGCCTGCGCGCCGCGCACGCCGGAGCCGACACCTACACCCGTACCCAGCCCGACGCCGATCCCCACGCCGACCGCTACGGCTGCGCCTACGCAGACTCCCACGCCGACGCGCGTCCCCCGCGAAGCGTGTCCGCCGCCTGACCCGAACGCGGCCTGGATCGCGCCGCCGGATTTTGGCGGCTATCCCGGCGCGATTGGCAGCTTTCTCGATGCCGGAGGCTCGGCGGACGCGCTGAGAGCGATTCTGACAAACGCCAGCTCGATCGGTGCGCAGTTCGGCGGCGTATGGTCGTTTGACCTGACCGGCGACGGCGCTCCCGAAACGATCGTCTCGATCTACGATCCGCTGGGCCAGGTATATGGACCGGTACCGACTGGCCTGCTGCTGGTATACCGCTGCGCCGATCAATTGGCGCTGCTTCTGTATCACGATGCCGGCCCGCCGATGCCGCAAGTAGCGCGCATGGCCGATCTCGTCGGCGCAGGGCGAGGCGGCGAAATCGCGGTGGTTCATTCGGACTGCGGCGCGCATACCTGCTTTGACACGCTCGACGTGCTCGGCTGGGACGGCGCGGGCTTCGTCAGCCTGATGGGCGATCGCTTGCAGATGCCGCATCCCACCTATGCGTTCGTCGATCTGGACGGCGATCCGGCGCTCGAGATCCAGGCGGTGAGCGGTCAAATCGCGTCGGCCGGCGCGGGACCGCAGCGCACGGCCACAGAGACCTGGGATTGGAACGGCTCGCAGTACGTCAAAGTCGCCGAATCCATCTCGCCGCCGGAGTATCGCATTCACGTCGTCCACGACGCCGACGATTTGCTGCTGCGCGGCGACGTCGCCGACGCGATCGAGCTGTACAACCGTGTCATCGGCGACGAAATGCTGAGAGATTGGTTATTGGAGATTGGCGTGGAAAGGCCGAATGATCGCGCCAATCTCACGGCGTATGCCTGGTATCGGATCGTGATGGCGAAGGTGCGGCTGGGCGACGTTGCCTCGGCGCAGGCAGCGTTCGATCGCTTGAGCGCCGATTTCCCGGCTGGCGCGCCCGGCCACGAATATCAAGAATTGGCGCAGATCTTCTGGTCGAAGTATCAGGAGAGCAATAGCCTCAGCGTGGCGTGCCTCGCCGCCAACGCTCACGCCAACAACGAGACCGATGTGCTCGACGGCCTGAACGCGTTCGGATACGCCAATCGGCAGTACGTGGCGCAGGATATGTGCCCCTTTGTCGGACCTTGAATTCAACACAACCTGCCGCGGGCATGCTATAATCTTTGCGAGGAGGATGTATGGCTCGCACAGCCAATGATTCGCTCAAGATTACAGTGACATTGCCGAAGGCGCTGGTTCGGCGGCTTCGGAAGCAGGTTCCCGCGCGCGTGCGCGATCAGTTTGTCGCGCACGCGCTCGAAGAGAGTCTGGCCCTAGCTGAGCAGACAGCAGTGTTGGAAGAAACAGCGGGGGTATGGAAGGAGTCCGATTATCCTGAGCTGAAAACGCCTGAAGATATTGATCGCTGGCTGGCGGCACTGCGCGGCGGCTGGTTTGAGCGCTTCGAACAGCGTCCGACGCGCCGAGCCTGAACTATGGCCGGGTATCTTCTTGACTCCGGTCTCGTCATTCGCCATCTGCGCGGCGATCCAGAAGCTGTGCAAATGCTGCGCGAACTCAGTCGCCGCGCACGCCTGGGTATATCAGTGGTGACACATCTAGAAGTGTATGCGGGGATGCGGCCGCAACAGGCATATCAGACTCGCAAGTTGCTCTCTCGTTTCGTCGCGCATGATGTGGATCGCGAGATTGCCGAGCGCGCAGGTGAGTACGTGCGGCGCTATCGCGAGCGCGGCACGAGCATCCCTGATGCGATCGTCGCTGCCACAGCCACGCGCCATAGCTTGACGCTGGTTACCCTTAATTCAAGGCACTTCCCCATGCCAGAAATACGCCTCTATGTGCCCGCGGCGGATACATGATTCAGCCCCCTCGTGTCATCGACTACGAAGGTTCACGTTACAGCACAGAGTTCTGGAGCCCGGCGCGCGAGTACGAGGACCGCGTCGAGCGCATCGCGCTGCGGGCGATGCTGCCGCCGCGCGGGCGGCGGCTCGTCGAGATCGGCGCGGGCGCCGGACGGCTGGGAGCGCTGTATCTCGGTTACGACGAGATCGTGCTGATGGATTACGCGCGCTCGACGCTGCTCGAAGCGCGTGCACGCTGGGCAGGCGACCCGCGCTTCAAGTTCGTCGCCGCCGACGCGTACCGCCTCCCGTTCGCCGACGCTGCGTTCGACACGCTCGTGATGGTGCGCGTGATGCATCATCTGGTCGACGTTCCGAAAGCGCTGGGCCAAATCGCGGCGGCGCTCCGCGCCGGTGGGACATTCGTCGTCGAGTTCGCCAACAAGCGCAATCTCAAGGCGATGCTGCGCTACGCTTTCCGCCGCCAGCCCTGGTCGCCCTATTCCCGCGAGCCGGTCGAGTTCGTCGAGCTGAACTTCGATTTTCACCCGGCCTGGATGCAAGACCAGTTGCGCGCGGCGGGGTTCGACATCGGGCAGGGTCGATCGGTATCCTTCTTCCGCGTCGGCTCCTTGAAGCGACTGCTGCGCGCGAAGATACTGGCGTCGGCCGACGGCGCGCTGCAGCGACCTCTCGCGCCGCTGGCGCTGGCGCCCAGCCAGTTCCTGCTGTGCACGATGCGCCGCGCCGCCGCGATACGAGAAGTGGCCGGCCTCTTCAAGTGCCCCGAGTGCGGATCGACCGAATGGCGCGAAGCGCCCGAGGCGCTGACGTGCGCCAACGGGCATGTCTGGCCAGTACGTGATGGGGTGTACGAGTTCAGGACGACAGGCGAATGACGAAGGACGAATGACCGCTTCACATCGCGAAATTCGTCCTTGGTCACCCTGGTAATTGCACACATGTTGGGGCGACAGTTGCACTGTCGCGCAGCGCCCGCAGTGCAACTGCGGACGAACGGACTTGTGGATAATCACCAGTCGTCACCCTCTTGCGATTTCGCCTGGCAGGGACTATACTTATTTTGCATTCGCCGAATTAACCGGGGGGGCTTCATCCCATGAGATTATCCTGCCTGCAAGAGAACCTGGCCAAAGGGCTGAGCATCGTCGGGCGAGCCGTCGCGCCGCGCTCGACGCTGCCGGTGCTGGGCAACGTGCTGCTCGCGACCGACAACGGTCGCTTACGGCTCGCCGCGACGAATCTGGAGATCGGCATCACGTGCTGGATCGGCGCGAAAGTGGAGGAGGACGGCGCGATCACGGTGCCGGCGCGCACCTTCATCGACCTGGTCAACGCGCTCCCGCAGGATCGCGTCGACATGGAATTGGCGGTGCGCACCCAAACGCTCAACGTGCGCTCGGGACGCTTCGAGAACAACATCAAAGGCATCGACGCGCAGGAGTTTCCGATCATCCCGAGCTTCGAAGAAGACAGCGCCGTCCAGATCGCACCTGACGCGCTGAAGAAGATGATCGAGCAGGTCGTCTTCGCCGCCGCGACGGACGAAAGCCGCCCGATTCTGACCGGCGTGCTGGCCAAGTTCAGCGGCGACAATCTCGTCTTCGCCGCCGCCGACGGCTTCCGGCTGTCCGTGCGGGCAGCGCCGCTGCTCACGCCGGTGAGCAAGCCGATCGAAGTGATCATTCCGGCGCGCGCGCTGGCCGAGCTGGGCCGCGTTTCCGGCGAGCAGAAAGACCCGATCAGTATTCTGTTCCCGCCGCAGCGCAGCCAGGTCCTGTTTCACCTGAGCAACGTCGAGCTGGTGTCGCAACTGATCGACGGCAAGTTCCCCGATTACAGCGCCATCGTGCCTAAGCGTTACGAGACGCGCGCCGTGATGGATACCGCGCCGCTGCTGAAGGCGTGCCGGGCGGCAAGCGTGTTCGCCCGCGAGAACTCCAACATCGCGCGGGTGACGATCGCCCCTGGGAGCGAGCTGGCGCCGGGGCACGTGACTGTGCAGGCGACCAGCGCCGAGACCGGCGACAACGCCGGCGAGCTGGACGCCTCGGTGGAAGGCGCGCAGGTCGAGATCGCCTTCAACGTGAAGTTCATGATCGAGGTCCTGAGCGTCGCCGGCACGTCTCAGATAGCGTTGGAGACGACTTCGCCTTCGTCGCCCGGCATGATCCGTCCGATCGGCGACGACGCCTTCACCCACGTCATCATGCCGATGCACATCGGCGGGCGATAGAACGAGGTTGCCGGTTGACTGGACGCCCCCGGACCCTACGCCGTCTGGGGGCGTTGTTGTTGGTCGACACCTGCCCTGCCTGCACCTGTGGCGCAGGCACAGGTGAGCGAAGCCGAAGGGTCGCCCGCCACCGATAGGGGAGGTATGCAGTGGCCATCAAGAAACTGACCGTGAAGCAAGCCCGCCGGGCATGCCCGCCAAATCGATTCACCTTCGGGACGACGGCTGAGCTGCCGGCGGCCACCGACATTTTCGGGCAGCCGCGCGCGACGCGCGCTATCGACTTCGGCATCGACGTCGGCGGGCCGGGCTTCAACATATTCGTATTGGGGCCGGGCGGCAGCGGTCGCGCCACCACTATCGAGCGCTTTCTGTCTGACAAGGCTACCCGCGGGAAGGTCCCCGACGACTGGGTGTACGTGCACAACTTCGTCGATCCCTACAAGCCGCGCGCGATGCGGCTGCCACCCGGACGGGCGAACGCGTTCCGGCAAGATATGCAGTCGCTGGTCGGCCATCTGGAAACTGATGTGCCGCGCGCGTTTGAGTCCGAGGAGTACCATCAGGCGCGCGCCCGGGTATCGCGCGAGCTCGACGAAAAGCAGCAGGCGGCGTATCACGAGCTGGAATCGGCGGCGGCACAGCGCAATTACGCCATCGTGCGCACGCCCGGCGGCCTGCTGATCGCGCCGCTCGTGGACGGGAAGCCGGCGCCGATCGAAGCGCTCGCCGGCCTGCCGCCCGATCAGCGGCAGCAGATGGAACAGACGGGTATGGACCTGCAGCAGATTCTGGCCGATTCGGTGCGCAAGGTGCGTATCTACGAGAAGGAGGCTCAAGAGGCCGTGGCCGAGCTTGACCGCCAGGTGGCGGCTAACGTCGCCGGGCACGTCGTGGATGCGCTGATCGAGCGCTACCAGGCCGACTGTCCAGAGGTCGCCGAGTATCTCGAGGAAGTGCGCCGGGACATCATCGACCACATCGGGGAGTTCAGCCCCAATCAACAGCAGCAGCCTCAACCCCCCGATCCGCTGCGCGGCCCGTCCGCGCGCCTGCGCTACCAGGTGAATGTCCTGGTCGATCACGCGCGCACGGTCGGTGCGCCGGTAGTGAACGAGCGCAATCCCTCCTTCATGAACCTGATCGGCCGCATCGAGCGCGACGTGCGCTTCGGCGGGACGGTCATGGACTTCACTATGCTGCGGTCGGGCGCGCTGCACCGCGCGAACGGCGGCTACCTCGTCCTGCGCGCCAAGGATGTGCTCAACGACCCGATCGGGTGGGCGGCGTTGAAGCGCGCCCTCGACAGTGGCCAGGTGCAGATCGACGATCCGGGCACTCAGTTTCAGATGTTCTCAACTCGCACGCTTGAGCCTGAACCGATTCCGCTCGACGTGAAGGTGATTATGCTGGGCAGCCCCAGCCTGTACTACTTCCTCTACGCGGTCGACGAGGATTTCCAGAAGCTGTTCAAGGTGAAAGCAGACTTCGCGCCGGAGATGGATCGCACGCCGGAAAACGAGCACGCCTACGCGATGTTCATCCGGGCGCGCTGCGACGAAGAGAGCCTGCGCCCGTTGGATCGGGGCGCCGTGGCGTATGTCGTCGAATACGGCTCGTGGCTGGCCGAGGATCAAGACAAGCTCAGCACGCGCTTCGGCGAAGTGGCGAACGTGGTCCGCGAAGCGTCGTACTGGGCCGGCAAAGCAGGCCGCGACGTCGTGACGCTCGGCGACGTGAGCACGGCGATTCGCGAAGCGCGCCAGCGCGCCGATCAAATCGAGCAGCAGTCGCGCCGCTTGATTCTCGACGGCACGATTACGATCGCCACACAGGGGGCGATCGTCGGCCAGATCAATGGATTATCTGTGCGCATCGCCGGCGATCATGCGTTCGCGCTGCCGTCGCGCATCAGCGCGCGGACGTACCTGGGCCGGGCGGGCGTCATCAACATCGAGCGTGAAGTCAAATTGAGCGGCCGCATTCACGACAAGGGCGTCTTGATCCTGCAGGGGTATCTGGGCAGCCAATACGCCGTCGAGCGCCCGCTCACGCTGAGCGCGAGCCTGGTCTTCGAGCAGTCGTACAGCGACGTCGACGGCGACAGCGCGTCGAGCACTGAACTGTACGCGCTCCTGTCTAGCCTGTCCGGCCTGCCCATCCGGCAGGACATCGCCGTGACGGGATCGGTCGATCAGCACGGGCGAGTGCAGGCCATCGGCGGAGTGACGCACAAGGTGGAAGGTTTCTTCGACCTGTGCCACGAGCGCGGGCTGACCGGCGAGCAGGGCGTGATGATACCGGCCACCAACGTGAAAAACCTCATGCTGCGCGAAGACGTCGTCCAGGCGATCGACAAGGGTCGCTTCCACATCTGGGCAGTCAGCACCGTCGACGAAGGCATCGAGCTGCTAACAGGTGTCAAGGCGGGCAAGCGCGGCGCAAAAGGGAAGTTTCCTCCTGACTCGGTGCATGGCCGCGTCGAGGCGCGCCTCAAGGAGATCGCCGAGCGGATGGAGAAAGCCGGCAAATCGGCGGAAGATAAAGGCAACAGCAAGTCGAGCCACGAACCGAACGGCGACCGGTCCGATGCGCCGAAGCGCAGACGAAAGACGAAATGTTGATCGGCGTCGGGCCGGCGATGCTGGTGGCAACGTCGATCGGATTCGCCGTAGCGGGCGCAGGCGCAGTGTGGATCTCCCGCTGGATTGGCGCCAGGGTCGAGCGCGCATGGCCTCCCGCAGAGCCATCGCAGGCCATACGCATGCGGGTCCACGAGTGGGCCGTGTTTGTGGCGTTTGCCTGGGGAATGCTCAGCACCGGGCCTTTTGCTGGGTAGGTCCATCGGCCTGGGGTTCGGCTTTCTGGAGAGCGCGTTCTTTATCCTCGACGGTGTGGGTAGTTTTGCGGTGCTCGTGTTGATGTGGGTGCGCCTGGCTACCCTGGTCGCACACTGCGGCACAACCGGGTTGACCGGCGCGGGTTACGCGCGGGCGCGACTGTCGGGTGACCGGCGCGCACTGTGGCGCGGCCTGGGACGCGCGGCAGTGGTCCACGCAGCCTGGAACGCGCTTGCCGTAGGCGCGCTTCCCCTGCTCACTGTGCTCGGGCCTGGCGAATCTATCGCGTGCTGCCTCGCGCTGATCTATGCGCCTCTGCTGATCGTCGCCGCGCTGCGAGTCTTGCCTCGCGTTGTTACTGCGGAGATCCACAAATCGATCCAGGACGACCATGCCCTGGCGGGCGTGCCCCTGCCGAGGGAGTGGTCGCCGATCGTCGACGGATTGTGGTGGCGGATCGCCGGCGGCAAGCCGCAACACCCATCGCCGGCCACCGGCGACACCCCGACGCCGGCCTAGCATCGCGCCATATTTATCAGCGTTCTCAACCTCTCAGCGCCTCAGTGAGTAGCGAAGCATCCCGCTCGAAGGTGCGAGACGCTTCGCGGATGGCGGCTGGTCTATTTCGGCTTTTCGCCGAGCAGCCTTTCAAACCCCTTCAAGTATTCGAGTGGCAGAGGGAATATGATCGTCGAGTTTTTCTCGGCTGCGATCTCGGTCAGCGTTTGCAGGTAGCGCAGCTGGAGGGCGGCCGGCTGCTCGGCCATGCGGCCGGCGGCTTCGGCGAGCCGCTGCGCCGCCTGGTATTCACCCTCGGCGTGAATGACCTTGGCGCGCTTCACGCGTTCCGCCTCGGCCTGCGCGGCCATCGCACGCTGCATCGTGTCGGGCAATCGGACGTCTCTCACCTCGACGGCGCCGACCTTGACGCCCCACGGCTCGGTGGCCTCGTCGATGATGACCTGCAGTTTCTCATTGATGCGCTCGCGGCGTGCCAGCAGCTCGTCCATCTCTGATTGACCGATCACGTTGCGCAGCGTCGTCTGCGTGACGAAGAAAGAGGCGCGCCGGAAGTCCTCCACGGCCACGACGGACTTTGCGGGATCGACGACGCGGTAGAACACGACGGCGTCCACTTCGATCGTCACGTTGTCGAGCGTGATCACCCGCTGCTGCGGCACGTCCAGCGTCACCACACGAATGCTGACGCGTATGAGCCTGTCGATGAACGGGATGATCACGACCAGTCCCGGCCCCTTCACGCTCGACAGGCGACCCAGGCGCAGAATTACGCCGCGCTCCCATTCCGGGAGGATCTTGATCGCCGCCGTGAGGATCACGACCAGCAGAATGAGGAGAGACAGCAGCACCAGGCCGCCCGAACTGAAGAGTGCGTCTAACATGTATGCCTCCTTGCTATCTAAAACGGGTCTGACTGCATTGTACTCCCATTCCGCCAGGGCGTACAGGGCCGTGAGACCCGTCGCGGGCAATTGGGGATATAATGTATATGATTGAGGCTGGCGATGATACGGCGCATACTCGGGTTGTTTATATGCAGCTTGCTCACCGTGTTAGTGGCGACGGTGGCCACGGCGGCGCAGGATGAAGCGCCGCGCGTGTATCGCATCGTGTTGCAGGGTCCCCTCACGCCGGTGTGGGCCACGCACATCGAGCGCAGCATCGCCGCGGCCGAGCGAGATGGCGCAGAAGCCCTCTTAATCGTGCTCGACACGCCGGGTGGTCAGATTAACCTGATGCAGCAGCTCGTGGAGATCATGCGCGCCAGCGACGTGCCGCTCGTGGTGTACGTCTCGCCGCGCGGCGCGGCGGCCGCCTCGGCCGGCACCCTCATCACACTCGCGGCTCACGTCGCGGCGATGGCGCCGGAGACGACGATCGGCGCAGCCAGCCCGGTCGGCGGTGAAGGGCAAGATATCGGCGAGACGCTCGAGCAGAAAGTCAAGCAAGACATTCGCGCCCTGGCGCGCGCGCTCACCGGTCGACGCGGCGAGCAGGCTACGTCGCTCGCGGAGGCGATGATCGAAGAGGCCAAGGCAGTCCACGCGCACGAGGCGCTGGCGGCCGCTCTGATCGACTTCGTGGCAGTCGATGAGCCTGACCTGCTGCGGCAACTGGACGGGTTCACCGTCGAGGTGGCCAATCGCCCGGTGACGCTGAACACGGCCGGAGCGCAGATTCAAACGCTTGAGATGTCCTGGTTCGAGCAGCTCTTGAATCGGGTGATCGACCCAAATGTCTTGGCGATTCTGCTGTTCATCGGCATACAGGCAATCCTGATCGAGTTGTCGAACCCCGGCGGCTGGGTAGCAGGCTTCATCGGCGTCGTGTGCCTGGCGTTGGCGCTGTATGGACTGGGCGTGATTCCGGTGAACTGGTTCGGCCTCGCCCTGATCGTGATCGCTTTCGCACTCTTTATCTACGACCTCACCTCACCTACGCACGGGGTGTTGACCGCGGTCGCGGCAGGCACTCTCGTCGCCGGCCTGCTGGTTCTGTTCAGCGAGCCTGGAGCGGAGCAGTTCGGACGGCTGTCGCTTCCTCTGGCGATCGGTCTGGGAGTGGGTGCAGCCGCGTTCTTCGGCTTTATCGTCGTGAAGGGACTGCGCGCTCAACTGGCCAAACCCGCGTTCGGCGGGGAGGCGCTCATCGGTTCGACCGGCGTCGCGCGCGGCGATCTCAAACCGGAAGGGCTCGTGTTCGTGCAGGGAGAGCGCTGGCGGGCCGTTGCGGAAGATGGTGCAGTGGAGGATGGCGCGCCTGTGCAGGTGGTGGGCAGAGACGGCCTGCGACTCAAGGTGCGGCGCATACAGCCTGAAAAGTGACCGGCACCTCAAAGGTGCCGGTCACTTTGTGTTCACCACCCGAATCGTTCTTCCTTCCAAATATTTGCCGTCATCGAGTAGCCGGCCTGTTCCCAGAAGCCGGGACGATCCTTGGCTATGAACTCCAGCCCGCGCAGCCATTTACCTCCCTTCCAGAAGTACCGATCGTTCGCGTCCATGGGCCTGCCGGGCAGCGCCCCGGCCACACCGCGCAGCGGATAGCCGTGCTCGGCGTCGAGCGGCTGGCCGTTAAAGTGCGTCGCCATGATGAACTGGTCGCCCAGCGCCAGCTCGATGGGAATATTCACGGTGAAGCCATACTCGCAGTGCTGCATGATGAACCTGGCTTCGGGTTTGGGCTTGATGGTGCCCTGGTCGATCAAGTCCTGGATGTGGACGCCCTCCCACTCTGTGTCGAACTTGCTCCAGCGCGTGACGCAGTGAATGTCCATGGCGATCTTGCGGCGGGGCAGTTGATTGAACTCCTCCCAAGTCCAGCGCTTCTCTTCTTCGACCAGACCGAATACGCGAAAGTCCCACGTCGCCGGGTTGAATGGAGGGACCGGCCCGTAGTGCAGCACCGGGAATTTCTGCGTGAGCGACTGGCCGGGGGGCAGGCGACCCATCTTACGCACGACGCCCTCCTGCTCGCGGCGGCCCAGCAAGCTGTTTAGCATGGCATCCTCCCTGACGTTTTCTGGCTCAATTATATCGCAGACCCTTACGCGGAGATTAACAGCGGGCGACGCTTGCGGTCGCCCGCCTTCATCCACATTCTAGTCTTGCGAAGGCCGCGCTCGTTACACTCACCGGGTTCCAAAGCAAAACCCGCCTCCAGTGCTTCGGAGGCGGGCTTTGGCGTGGTTGTGAAGCGGCGGGACTAGACGGCGGTGACGATTTGGGAGAAGATGTTGCCGATGGCCGGACCGAGGACCGCCAGGATGACGATCACCACGATGGCCACCAGAACGAGAATCAGCGCATACTCCACCAATCCCTGTCCCTCTTCACGCGGCGCGAACAACATGGTTATATCTCCTTTCTAATGAATGTGGGGCTTTTGCCCGTGGCTCGGTATCCCATACCGACAGCCACATGATAAACCAGATTGGCCGATTTGTGCACAACAGTATGGTTAGAATCGACCGAGGGCGGATGGTACCGTGGTGCTAATCGGCCAGGCGTTCTGGCCGGTTTGACATGGTATAATCGCTGCGCCCCACGGGAGTGCAGCTCGATCGATCCGAGGTTAACAATGAACAAACCGCTGCGTATCATGCTGCTCATGGCGAAGACCGGCGGTGGTCATGGCGCGGTCGCCGATGCGATCGCGCAGACGCTCAAGCAACTATACGGAGATGCCGTCGAGCCGCGAGTCGCCGACGGTCTGCGCGACTTTGCACCCTTTCCATTCGTACTCATCGAAACGACGTATCCCCTCCAGGTCAAGCTGGGCGGCGATGGTTACGGCATGGCCTGGCGGGTGCTGAACGACGCCGTCCGCGCCAAGCGCCTCATGAAGTCCACCTGGCCGTTCGTGCGCTCGGCTGTGCTGGACATCGTCGCGCAGCCGGTCGATGCGATTGTGGCCGTCCATCCCCTGTTCGTCTACCCATGCCTGTGGGCCATGCATCGCACCGGCCGGCGCCTACCCTTCATCACGATGGTATCCGACCTGATCGTCGTACACGCCCTGTGGTGCGATCCGGGAACAGACAGCATGCTCGTTCCCACCACAACCAGCCGGGGCTACGCGATCCAGCATGGCGTTCCTGCCCAGAAGATACGGGTGACCGGCATGCCGATTCGGCCGCAGTTTGCCGAACCGATCGAGCCGCGCCCGGCCGCGCGCGCCCGGCTGGGTCTTCAGGTGGACAAGCGCGCCGTGCTGCTCATGGGCGGCGGGGACGGTCTGGGCAACCTGGGCGAGATCGTCCGCGCCATCGGCTTCTCGGGACTTGACGTGCAGATGATCGTCGTCGCCGGCCGCAACGAGAAGCTCAGGAAGCAATTTGCAGAAACGGAGTGGCCGATCCCGACGCGAATCTATGGATTCACACAAGAGATTCCGTCGCTGATGAATGCCGCCGACGTATTGATCAGCAAGGCCGGCCCGACGACCGTGGCCGAGGCGCTGGCCCGTGAGCTGCCGACGATCCTCAGCGGCTTCATCCCAACGCAAGAGGAAGAGAACGTCACGTATCTGGTCGACGCGGGAGCCGGCGTTCTGGCGGAAGAGCCTGATCGCATCGTCGGCGTGCTTCGCAGTTGGCTGTCGGATCACGGGCAAACGCTGGCCCGGATGTCGGCGGCTGCACGCGCGGCCGCGCGTCCTCGCGCCGCGTTCGACGCCGCCGAAGCGATCTACACAACCGCGCGTGACACACCCGTCATCGTTCAGCCGCCGCGCCGCGAGCCTCTGCTCGCTGCGCTGGAGCGCTTCCTCGGCGCGGATGGCGTCGTTGATTATCTCAAAGAAGGCGTGTATAATCGGCGCCGTCGATAAGCAGCATGCGAGCCGAGCGATGGAGTCTTACGTGGTCTACCTGTCCTGGATGGTTCAGCGCACGCTGCGTGGCTGGGTCGTCGCACGTCTTTGTCGTATTGCGCCTGGTGACCGGTTGACGTAACTGCACTTCGACGCTCGGACCGCAGGCGCACCGCCTGCGGTCTTTTTTTTGCGGAGGCCCTCGTGATCGCAGTCAATCTCGTCGACGTGTCGCTGAGCTTAGCAGGCCGGCCGATCCTCTCCGGCTTATCGCTCGAGATTCACGCCGACCGCGTGATCGGCCTGGTCGGGCCGAACGGCGTGGGCAAGTCGTCGCTGCTGAAGCTCATCGCCGGAGAATACGCGCCCGATGCCGGAACGCTGACCCGCGCCAGGGGTTTGACGATCGGCTACCTGGCTCAGGAACCCGTTCTCGCTCCTGACAAGACGGCGCTCGCGGAGGCGATGACCGCCGTGCCTGAGCTGGCGCGAATCGAAGCCGGGCTTCAGCGCATCGAGGCGCGCCTCTCTGACCCGACCGTGTACGGCGATGCGAAGAGACTCGCCCGTGCGCTCGACCAGCAGGCCGAGCTGCATGCGCGCTACGACGCGCTTGCAGGAGCGACATTCGAGCAGCGCGTGCGCGATACGCTGGCCGGCCTCGGGTTTGACGAAGCGGACCTTCACACATACACCACCATGTTGAGCGGCGGGCAGAGGAAACTCGTCGGTCTGGCGCGGCTGCTCGTCGCCCAGCCCGATTTGCTCCTGCTCGACGAGCCGGACAACCACCTCGACCTGAACGGTAAGGTCTTTCTCGAGAAGTTCATCCAGAGCTATCCAGGCGCGGTGGTCATCGTATCGCACGACCGCTACCTGCTGGATCGCGTCGTCGACGAGATCGCCGACCTGGAAGGTGGGCGCATCCAGGTGTATCCCGGCGGCTATTCGGAGTTCGCATTCGACAAGGAGATGCGCCTGGCGCGGCAGCAGCAACTGTACCAGGTACAGCAGCGCGAGATCAGGCGCCTCGATACGGCGGCCAAGCGCCTGCTGGTGTGGGGGCGCACCTACGACAATCCCAAGCTGATCCGGCGCGGCAAGAATATCCTCACGCGCATCGAGAAGATGGACAAGATCGATCGTCCCGTGTTGGAGCGCAAGCGCATCGGGCTGGAGCTTGACGGCTGGCGCGGCAGCAGCAAGGTGCTGGAGATCAAGCGCCTCTCCAAGGCATTCGGCGCGAACACCGTCCTTCGCGACGTGAGCCTGCTCATCCGGCACGGCGAGCGCGTCGCGCTGGTGGGGCCGAACGCCGCAGGCAAGTCGTTGCTGCTGCGGGCGATCCTGGGACAGGAAACGCCCGACAGGGGCGAGATTGCCGTCGGCCCCAGTGTGCAGATCGGTTACTATGCCCAGCATCACGAGACGCTGGACTTCTCGCAGACGCTGATCGATGCTGTCCGCCGCGCCAAACCGATGAGCGAGGAAGCGGCCGTAGCTTTCCTGCTCAAGTTCCTGTACTCATACCATCAGACACGCCAACGTGTGGCCGACCTGTCGGGCGGCGAGCGCAGCCGGCTGCAACTGGCGCTGCTGATGCTGAGCGGGGCAAACTTCCTGCTGCTCGACGAGCCGACGAACAACCTCGATATTGCTTCGGCGGAGGTGCTCGAGTCGGCGCTCGACGACTTCGAGGGCACGGTGCTGGCCGTCTCGCACGACCGTTACTTCGTCGATCGGTACGCGGGCCGGCTGGTCGAGTTGAGAGACGGCGTCATCGCCGAGTATCCTGGCACGTACAATGAGTACCTGGGTTCGCAGTGATGTGTATCGCTTTCAGCCGTGATGTCTGTCACTGTCCCGGCCGCTTCGACTGGACTATGCTGCTCCTGACTCTTCTTGTCCGCTTTGTCAGGAGTGTGCTATGGAGATCACTCGACAGTCCGATTACGCTGTTCGCGCCGTGCTGGACCTGGCGATGCTTTCAGACGACGAGCGTGCATTCTCGGAGGCGATTGCCGGCCGGCAGGATATCCCTGCGGCTTTCCTCACCAAGATTTTCTCACGCCTCGCGGCCGAGGGCATTGTGACAACGCGCCGGGGGGTGAAAGGCGGTGTGCGCCTGGCGCGCCCGGCGAGCGAGATCACGATGCTCGAAGTCATCGAGGCTATCGACGGTCCGATCGCGCTTAACCGCTGCACTCGCCGTCCCAGCGACTGCCCGCTCGATGCAACGTGCGCCGTGTCTCCTATCTGGCGCACGCTGTGCGACGAGCTGCGCGCCCGGCTGAACAGTATCACCTTCGAAATGCTAGCCGCCTCGGCCCGGTCGAAACGGGCCGGGGCAGCCTCCGCTGTGCTCCGGGACTCGGCAGAGCCGAGCTGAACGGCGCGACCTCACGCCCGGAACGTCTCAAACTGCCACGCGTATTCGCCCGCTGGCCACGGCCGCCCGAACTTCTCGAACGGATCGAAGCGGTTGTCGAGCAAGGGGTTGCGCGGAGCGACTTTTCCGTGTGGCAATCAGGCGAGGGTTGCGTCAGGCTTCAACAGGCTGCTCGTGCAACACGATCAACTGGTCAGCACGCAGCGCCAGACTGGCAAACGTGCGCCCTTCATTGTCGCTGAACTCGACTTCAAACACATCCGGCGCGAGCAGTTCGACGACCGTGCCGACTTGCCCACGGCGCAACTTGCGCTGGGGCAACTCTTCGATCAGAGCCACAACGTCAAGAAGGTCGATGCTGTCACTCATGCCTGCCTCGTCTACGCGGCGACCTTCAACTCGCGCGCCTGCCGATCCGCATTATACGACGACCGGACGAGCGGTCCGGACTCGACCCAGCGAAAGCCCATCTCGATCCCGAGGCGCTTGTATTCGGCGAACTGCTGCGGTGTCACGAAGCGCTCGACGGGCAGATGTTTTTTGCTCGGCTGGAGATATTGGCCGACGGTGAGGATATCCATGCCCAGGGCGGCGAGATCGCGCATGACCTCGATCACTTCCTCGTCCGTCTCGCCCAGCCCGACCATGATGCCGCTCTTCGTGATCTGGGCGGGGTTGAGCTTCTTGGCGTTGCCCAGCGTCGCCATCGCCCACTCGTAGCGATCCTGCGGCTGGACTTTCTTGAACAGGCGCGGCACGGTTTCCACGTTGTGGTTGAGGATGTCCGGCTGCTCGTCGACGACGGTCTTCAGCGCGTCGAGGCTGCCTTTGAAATCGGGGATCAAGACCTCGATCGTGCAGCCCGGCTGCAACTGGCGCACTTCTCGGATGACGAGGGCGAAGATCGGCGCGCCGCCGTCTTTGCGCTCGTCGCGGTTGACCGAGGTGATCACGACGTGATGCAGGCTCATGGCGCGCACGGCTTCGGCCACGCGGCGCGGCTCGTCCCAGTCGAGCGGCGCGGGCCGGCCGGTCTTGACGTCGCAGAAGCCGCACGAGCGCGTGCACACGTCGCCCATCATCAGGAAAGTCGCCGTGCCGCGCCCCCAGCATTCGCCGATGTTTGGGCACAGCGCTTCCTCGCACACAGTGTGCAGCGTTTTGACCCGCATGAGACGCTTGAGGTTCTCGTACGTCTCGCCGCTCGGCGCACGGACTTTCAGCCAATCCGGCCGGCGTTGGGGGCGAGGTGAGGCTTGAGGGTCGATGAGACGATCTCGTTTCGGTATGGTGATGACAATATCGTCGGGGTTGATGATGGCCACACTGTCCTCGTTAACGCACGTCGGATTACGCAAGCCAATCTTCCAATCTCAGCGTCTCGATGTTTTCGAGGTTGCCATTCAGATACGCTACGACGATGTTAGTGTCAAGATGCCACATGGAAATCTATTGCGCGAGGCGGAGTTGTCGCACGGCGCTGCTCAATCTCGGCGAATATCTCGCGGAGACTGGCGTCATCTGCCCACGAACCGCACAGCGTGTCGACCAGACGGCGCTTGGCCTCTGGGCTAAGCGGCTTAGGCTCAATTCTGACGACCACCGGCGATCCGAAGGGCAATCCAGCATCGTCTTCCAACTCGATTTGCTTCCCCTTAATCGTTCCCGAGATTTGCAGAGCTATTGTATTCCCTCCTGTTGCTGACTCGGGCCTAACGTTGCCTGTGAGGCGAGGTAACTGGCTCATACCGCAACGACCAGTGCTTCAAATCGTTCCTCGGGTACGGGCAGGCGATCTTCTTCCAGAACAGCGATGTATCCTTCAATGGCTTCACATATATTGGCGATGGCTTCTTCCTTCGTTCGACCTTGGCTGATGCAGCCAGGAAGGCTAGGGCACTCAACCACCCAGTAATCGTCTTCACCGCGATGAATGATAACTTGCCTCAAGTTCCCGCCTCCAGGAGTCAGAGAGCGACACCCCTCTAATACTACCCCGAATCCACTGCGACGGCAACGTATCATCCGTCCCAGCCGTGACTGTCAAACGTCACGCCGCGCCGCACATTCTCGATGGCCTGGCGAACGTGGTGTTTTGCGCTCTCCGTGTCTCCATGGTGGATTCTTTCCACGTGCGGCGGTGAACGCCACTCGGTCACAGGTAATCCCACGGCGCGCCGCGCGGCGATCCGTTCAGCGAAGAGAGTATTGTCTCCCCGTGCTCGGGATACACGTCGGCGAACGCGCGCAGCATGCCGAAGCATCCGGCGATCATCATGTCGCCGTAGGGCACGGCGAAGTACGGTTTGTGCTTCGATTCACGCATGATCGATCGTCGCGGGCCGGTGACCGAGACGAAAATCGGCTCGCCGTTCAACGTGGGCATCGGCACCGGATCGAAGACGAGCGCGCCGTGCCCCATCGTGTCGAACACGTCGCGGTGCTGGAGCGTGCCGTCGATCAGCTTGTCGATGAAGCCGTCGAGCTGCGGCAGGTCGATCTCGCCGGTGTGGTGCTCGAATACGCCCTCGACGCCGCCTGACCCGAGGCGAAAGGCCAGCACGTGGAAGTTGCCAACGTTCACAGTCAGCAGCCGAGGGTGCGCAGCGACCTTCGGATCGAGCAGCGCGCCGAGCACGGCGGCGGGCGCGGTGTCCATCAGCATCAACGGGCCGTCGAAGCTCGCCGTCGCTTCGACGGCTTGCAGGCGGGTCAAGTGCTCGGGTAGATCGCCGCGCCTGAAGGCGAAGGCCGACAGCCGGTTTTGGGCGCGGATTCGCGCTTCGAGGTAGTCGAAGCGGAACTGCCGGTCGGAGTAGCCGGGCGGGGCGTTGCCGTGATCGAAGACGGCCAGCGCCAGCGCGTCGGGCTGCAGGTCGACGCCAAACGCGTCGAAGGCTGATCGGATGGCGTCGAAGTCGAAATCGCGCATCTCGACGCGGATGACGTCGCCGTCGAGCCGCCGGGCTTCGTCGTCGCCGATCACTTTGATGCCCTGCTGCTCGACCTTCTCCAGCTCGTCGTCGAACGTGCGCGCGGCCTCGGGCGTCGCGTACACAGGGTAACCGGCGCGGACGTGATCGAGCGTCGCCCAGGCGCTCGGCCCGCCGCCCATCGTCACGCCGGTGAGCAGAACCGGCCGGCCTTCGCGCGTCGCCTGCTTCACCTGGCGCGCGACGCGCATCGTCGCCGAAGGCATGACGAGCTTCAGGCAGTTCTCGATCTCTCGGTCGCTGTCGTAGAGGAGGATATCCTGAGTACCGGTGCCGATGTCGACGGCCAGGACTTTCATCGCTCACCTCTGATAGGTTCTAAGCCCCAAGAATTTCGGCCACAATTGCCTCGAAGGTTCTGTCCTGCGCCCGCACCTGGGCCGCTGCAATCTGCTGTGGAGAAAGTTGGGACTCCAGTTCGGCGCGCAGCCGCTCGGCCCGGTCTTTCGTTTGCCGGCTGCTGGAAGGATGACCCAAGACGTAGGTCAGCAGCTCAAGCGCATGCTCAGTCGCCCATTCCTTCGCTTGGACAGCGGCAAGCCCCACCAGCGTGTCCAGGGCGACGGAAACGGCTTGCACCTCCACAGCCACCTTGAAACTGTCAAGGAAGCAATACCGTGCTTCATGATCAGCGCCCTGCTCGCTGAGCGCCCTTCCCAGATGATCGAGCGCGTACGCGACGCTCCGCCGGTCGCCGATCTCTGTGAACAGTGCCAGACTCTCGCGGAACAGGCTCTCGGCCGGTGTGGCTTCCCCCAGGGTGAGAGCCATCTGGCCCAAACTGATGAGCGTGTTCCCTATCCCCCATTTATTATTGAGTGCCCGGTAAATCTCCCGACTTTCGTCCAACAGCCGCTGGGCTTCGGCGTGTTTGCCCAGGACGGTGGCCGTCCTGCTGAGGATTTGCAGGCAAAAGGCCATCGCATCCGGGTCGCCGATAACCCGGAACGCGGTGAGGCTTTCGCTTAACAACTGATAAGCCTCCCCGTACGCCCCCTGTACCTGGCAGATGTAGCCCAACAAGGTCAGGCAGACGTTAGCCTCCGATTGGCGGTTAAGCGCCCGATTCAGCGCGAGGCTCTCCTGCAAATATTGACGCGCGCTCGGAAAGTTGCCCTGCAGAAGGTCCGCAATCCCCAGATGGTCAAGCGTATCTGCCAGCGCGGCCTGGTCGGCTCCTGAGCGGAGCAGGCTGAGGCTTAGCTGTAAGAGATCGCGAGCCTGCTCGTGCTGGCCGAGGCGAAGGCAGAACCAGGCTTGCTGCGCCAACACCTGCCCGAGCACCATGGAACGCTCGGCACTTGTCCCCGCTTCATCCGAGGTTTGGAGCGCCTCCACCGCTTGCCGGAAGAGGGCCTCGCCTTCCTGGTACCGACTCCGGATTTCATGAAATAACCACAGGCTGTGCAGCGACTGTTTGATGTGGGCCAGTTGCCGGTGTGCGACCATCCAGTCCCAGGCCAGCTGCAGGTTGTCAATCTCTGCGCCCATCTCAGCTAACGTCTCAGGCTGCTTCAGACTCAGAATCTGCCCCTTCTGCCGCTGGAGCCACACCGCATAGTAATAACTGAACCGCTCGCATGTCGCGAATTCGTCTTGTGGGTCGGCTTGGAGTTGCGCGGCGGCGTATTGCCGCACCAGTTCGTGCAGGTCGTAGCGCCCCGCCTCCGTCCGGCGCAGCAGCGACTTGTCTACCAACGCCGATAACAGCGGGAGGGTTGCTCCCGCCACCTGCTCGGCCGCCTCTCGCCGAAAGCCACCCCGGAAGATGGACAACTGCCGCATCGCGCGCTGCTCCTCTGCCGAGAGCAGATTCCACGAGTGGTCAAACGCCGCCCGGATGGAGTGATGCCGCGCGGGCACATCCCGCACAGACACGGCCAGGAAGTCCAGGTTGCGCTCGATCTCCTGCGCAATTTCCCGGCACGAGAGCACCCGCACCCAGGCGGCCGCCAGCTCAATCCCCAGCGGCATCCCCTCGACCAACCGGCAGATGCGCGCCACGGCAGGGCGTTCCTCTGCAGCCAACACGAAATTGACGTGCGCGCGGCGCGCGGTCTGCACGAATAACGCCCCGGCGCTGTAGCCCTCGACTTCGGCGCTGCCTGCCTCGTCGGGAAACGGCAACCCCTGGATGTCGAGCACCCACTCTCCGTGCAGGTTCAGCCGTTCGCGGGAGGTGGCCAGGAGTTTCACCGCCGGTCCACGCTCAAGAATCTCGGCGAGTAACGCGACGCCTTCGAGGAGATGCTCCAGATTGTCCAGCACCAGCAGCAGCGCTTTCCCGCTCAGGTAGTTGAGCAAGTGCGCCTTCGGATCCTCCGCGCCATAAAACGCGAACCCGATCGCTTCGGCAATCGCCGGGACGATGAACTGGGCTGAACGGATCGGCGCGAGCGACACGAAATGCGCGCCGTCGGCAAATGCCTCACGCTGATGGTAAGCCGCTTCGATCGCCAGGCGCGTCTTGCCGATACCGCCCGGCCCGGCCAGCGTCAGCAGCCGGCATTGCGGATTGCGCAGCAGCCGGGCCATCTCGATCAGCTCCGGCTCGCGGCCAATCAGCGGTGTGGGGGGTGTCGGCAGGTTGTCGCGTGGTCGGGCGGTCGTGTAGTCGAGTAGTCCGGCCGTTGCAAGGTCACGTAGTCGAGTGGTCTGTATGGGAGGAGCCAGGCGGTCGACGCGCCGTTCGCCGCGCGACACTTTCATGAAGGTGTCGCGTTCATCGGGCGCAATTTCCAGAACCTCGGCCAGTAGTTCCGCGATCTGGCGGGAGGGCCGGCGCTCGTCGGCCTCGATTTTGCGGATGGTCGCCACCGAGCACCCCACCCGCTGGGCGAGGGCGTCCTGCGTCAGGTCGAGCGCCCTGCGGCGCTGCCGCAGCCACGCGCCGAACGAGGCTCCGACATCCATCGTGTCCTCCTCAACAGCAAAAGGACAAACTGATTGGGCTATGAGGACACGACAATTGTAGCACTTTTTGTCTCAGTTATTGTCTCACTTACCGTTACCTAGGGAGGATGATTTTGTCATTTAATGGGCCACAACTGAGCCACTGAAAACGGCTCCCATGATTCGGACAGTCTCTGATTCAGTACGAGGAGGTTTGCAATGCAACGGCCAACCGATATAACGATTTTGGCGGTGCTGTCGGCGATCGCCACAAGGAGGTTGTCCCAATGAACAGTAAGATGGTTTTCGCCATCAGTCTGCTGCTGGCCCTGGTTACGGCCAGTGTGGTTGCCCTGGTCGGTCGGCCGGCTGTCGCCGACGAGGCCGCTTACGAAGTCTGGGCTATCGACCAGTCAGACACGACGGCCGACGGCGGCGGCACACTGTATACCTATCAGGGCAACACGCTCACCGGCCAGGACGCGGCCATAGCGGCGCCTGAGGTGATCGACCTCGGTGGCGCGGCCCGCAGCCTGTGCCTGGCGCAGACCGGCACTGCGCCCCGCCGGCCGCACATGATGCTTTTCAACGCGGCTCACTCGCACGCTGTCTTGGCGTTCGTCGCAACGGGCCACGTGCTGTTCATGGACGCGGCGACACGCGCCCCAATCGCGTGCCTGGATGTCGGCGCGCAGGCTCACGCCGCGTTCCCTTCCCCCGACCAGACGTATGTCGTCGTGGCAAATCAAAACGGAAAGCTCCTGCAGCGCATCAACACGAACTATGCGACGAACACGTTCACGCTGGACGGCGCGGCCACGCTTAACCTGGCGACGTGCACCACGCCCAGTGGGACGGCCTGCCAGGATGCTATCTTGCGGCCGGACAATGCCCCGATCTGCCCGATTATTGATGCGACCAGCCGCTTCACATTTGTGACATTGCGCGGCGGGGGTCTGTTCGTCGTGGACAGCACCGTCACGCCGATGGCTATCGTCGCCGAGTATGACAAGGCGACCATCCACCCGAATGGCTGCGGCGGCGCCGAAACGGGCGGCAAGATGTACATCAACGCCGGTGGCGGGACGGCGGCCAACCCACTCGAATCCGACCTGTATGCCTTCCCCCTGAGCGGCTTCACGACCGCACCCAGTCCACCCAACACGCCGGCGCCGACACTCGTCTTTAGCCACGACGCCCGGGGCTTCGTTGACTCTCACGGCGCAGTGCTGACCAAACAGGGCGGCTTCCTATGGGTCGCCGACCGGGCTGCCAATCGGATCGTCGTCGTGGACACGGCGAGCAGCGCGGTGGTCAACGAGATTGACCTGGCCGGCGCGGTAAGCGGCGATCCGGCGCCGGACCTGATGGCCATCTCGCCCAGTGGCAACCGGGTGTTCATCGCGCTGCGTGGGCCCAACCCGCTCACGGCCAACGTCTCCGGCGTGAACAACGCCGTCGGCAGCACGCCCGGTGTAGGCATCATGCGGGTCGAGCGGAATGGACAGCGGGGCGTGCTGCAGGCCATCGCCCCCATCACGCACATCGTGAGCGGCGTCGAAGGCGCCGACCCGCACGGTCTGGCGGTCCGGCTCAAGTAGTCGCGTGTCTGTCTAAAAAAGCTCGGGCACGCAGCACCATCCGTTCGCGTCTCAGTTCAACTGCGGCGCGAACGGATAGCGAGGGCGAGGAGTGATCGAATGACTAACTACAGAACACGCAATCAGACCCTTGGCCTCATCCTGCTCATAGTGACCGTCGCGGGGTGCACAAGCCGGCCACCCTCCCCTGCGCCCTCCACAGCCACGGAAACGTCCGCGCCTCCTACCGCTACAGGAACATCCGTGCCTCCCACCGCCACAGAAACGCCCTCGCCTCCCACGGCTACAGGAACGTCCGCGTCTCCCACCGCCACAGCTCCACTTCCCTTCACGCTTGCAGCTCAGGCCAAGGATCTCATCGGAACGTGGCGGCATCGGCGTGGCTCATACATTCGATTCTACGATGACGGAACCTGGCACGTAGGGTTCAGCCTGAGCAGCCTTGATAGCATGCCGCCTATCGCAAATACCTATGCATTCGATGGCTCGCAAATACGCGTCAAGGAGATCTCAAACGCCACGGGGCTCTCTTGCGGCAGCGATGTCGGCATCTATGAGGTTCGTCTCCTAGAGGGCGATGGCATCCAAATTGCCGTGATCAGCGACACGTGCTTCCAGAGAGCAACGGATATCCCGGGCGTCTACGAAGCGGTTCCATAGCCGCTGCGGCAACAGTCTCATCACTATCTGCGCAATGCGCGCCGCCCCCCGACTCAAAAGCCGCGCTATCCATGAAGGAGAACTCACCATGCAACCACTTAACCGACTCATTGCTGCAATCGCTGCGCTCGTGGGAGCGCTCATGATCCTCAGCGCCTGCCAGACGCCGCCGGCGCCGATCCCCGAAGTCACCATCAAGGCCGCCGACTTCTCGTTCGACGCGCCCGACCAGATTGAAGCCGGCCGGGTCTCGCTTAAGCTGGAGAACGTCGGCCACGAGGACCATCAGGTGCAACTGGTCCGGCTCAACGATGGCGTGACGCTTGAGCAGCTCGAGGCCGCGCTCCAGCAAGGCCCCGAAGCAGCGCTACCGCTGGTGACCCTGGCCGGCGGTGTCGGCCTTGCGGCGCCGAATCATCATGAGCAGGCTGTGCTCGACCTGACCGAAGGCCAATATGTGATGTTGTGTTTGGTCTCCGGCGAAGACGGCGTGCCGCACGTGGCCAAAGGCATGCTCAAGCCGATCCAGGTCGTCGCGCGCAAAAGCCAGGCTGTCGTGCAGGAACCGAAGTCCGATGTGTCGATCGTCCTGAAAGACTTCCGCTTCGAGATGCCGGCGGAGATCAAGGCGGGCCGACTGACGTGGAAGGTGACCAATCAAGGCCCGCAGCCGCACGAGGTCTTCATCTTGAAGTTGCTGCCCGGCAAGACGCTGGACGATGTCATGGCGTTCATGCAGACGTATGAAGATGAACCGCCGGTCGAGAATGCAGCTGTAGGCGGGGTGGCTGCCATAGGGCCGGGCCAGACTAGCTGGGTGAATCTCGACTTGTCGGCGGGCGGCTATGTGGCGCTGTGCCACGTGCCCGACCCCGCGACGGGAAAAGATCACGCCGAGATGGGCATGATCCAGTTCTTCAGCGTCAAATAATAGTAAGACTTCGGAAGTCTCGAATTTCAGCGGCGAGGTCCGGGCGCACTCGGGCCTCGCCGCTTGAGTCTCGGCGCGAGACCGGCATGGCACAAAACGATGGCACAACTTCTAACGATCGCGCCTGGCGGACGCTCGCCGAATTCAGTTTGACCGGCAAGCCCGGCAGCGAGAGCCTGGCCGCGGCAGGGGTCACCCAGGCCGTGAGCGATCTTCACCTGCCTTCGGCGCAACTGGAGCGGCTCAAGGCGATCGTGGCCGATGCTGCACTGAACGCGATGCAACGCTGCAACACCCTGCATCAGCCCGGCGCGCGGGTGTCCATTCGCGTACTGGTTTCTAACGCGAACCGTGTCAGCCGGCGCTGGACTCGAGGCTGGGGGTTCTTTCTGATCGAAAGGGCAATGGATGACGCGCACGCGGCGGGAGGCAGGGCCTGCTACCTGATTGAGGTGTTCCTGTACCTGGAAGGCAATCGCGGCGGCTGAGAAATGGCCGGGTCAAAATTGTGACATCTTCACACCGAGGATATAATCATGGCGTCTTCATCCGTTTATCCGTTCGACATCCGTTGCCTATGTCCACCGATCTGCGCGCAAAACTCCGCCGGCTCGGCGTCCAGAAGGGCGCTGCGGAAATTCAGCCGCCTCGTCGCGAGCGCGGAGGCCGCCAGCCGGGGAGCATCGAGTCGCTCGTCGACGGCTATCTGATTGACACGCCGCTCGGCGCGGCCTTCGTCCACGAAGAAACCTACGCCGTCGATCATTCACACGGCAGCCACGCGCTGGGCGACGTGCTGAGTTTGTCGCCGTCGATCGCGGCGCAGATTGGCAACGAGCCTGCTTTTGAAAACGTCGATCTCAGCCGAGTCGCGTTTCTGGACACGGAGACCACCGGCCTGTCGGGCGGCACGGGCACGTTTGCGTTCCTCGTCGGCGTCGGAGCCTTTCAAAATCCAAATCTCAAATCTCAAACTTCAAACTCCAAACTTCAAACTCCAACTTCCAACCTCCAACCTCCAACCTCCAACCTCCAATTTCCAATCTCCAATCTCCAATCTCCAACTTTCGTCCTGCGCCAGTTCTTTCTTCGCACGCCCGGCGAAGAGCCGGCTATGCTGCACGCGCTGGCCGATTGGCTCGACACGTTCGACGCGCTCGTCTCGTTCAACGGCCGCGGTTTCGACGTGCCCCTTCTGGCGTCCCGCTTCCAGTTGGCGCGCATGCGGCCGCGCATCCTGCGCGCGCCGCACCTCGACCTGCTCACGCCTGCGCGGCGCGTGTGGCGCGGGCGGCTGGAGTCGTGCCGCCTGAAGACGCTTGAGCGAGATATCCTCGACGTATGGCGCGAGCAGGACGACGTGGACGGCTCCGAGATTCCCTATATGTATATTGACTATATCCGCTCAGGCGACGCCAGCGAGATGCCGCGCGTCCTGTACCACAACGCCGTCGACGTCCTGTCGATGGTATCGCTTTCGACGCGGCTGATGACCCTGTTTGCCGCATCGTCACGGGGTGGCTCCGGCGCAGCGAACGGGACGCTGGTCGCCGGCGACTGGCTGGCGCTGGGTAAGTGGCACGATGATTCCGGCCGGGTCGCCGAGGCCGAAGCGGCTCTGCGAGCTTGTCTTGCGGCGCGCCCGGATCTGGAGACCCAGACGCGTGCGCTTCACCGGCTCAGCTTTCTGCTCAAGCGCACGGCGCGGCACGCGGAGGCACTCGGTGTATGGGAGGCTCTCAGTGCGTCGCAGACGTGGGAGGGCGCCGAGGCATGCGTCGAGCTGGCGAAGCATTACGAATGGCGTGAGGTCGACCCGGATCGCGCTCGCGCGTGGACGCGCCGGGCTATCCGGATCGCACGCAGGCTGCCGGCCGGATATGCGCGCGATCGCCTGAAGGCCGAACTGGCTCATCGCCTGGATCGGCTCAATCAGAAATGCGCCTGACTGTGCTACAATCAGCTTCTCATTAGCTCATTCTTGTCGGGAACGTAGGGCTGGCATCCCTATGCCAGCCATCCCTATGCCAGCCATCCCTATGCTCAGCACGGGCACAATGTGCGCTTTTGTTAGCGTTACTGTGACGGCCACTGTCATGCCCGAATGCTGTTGTCGGGCATCCAGTTGGACGATGGGTACTCTATGCCGATAGGGTTGCTGGATTCCCGCCTAAAGCGTGCGGGAATGACCAAGAGGCGCAGTTTATGGCCATGAGTAGTATAGCTCTCCTCGGCAGTGAAGCATGATGGCAACTGGGTCTAACGGCGCGAAGACGATCCTGTGCCTGTGCAACGGCAACTACTGCCGCTCGCCGATAGCCGAGGGACTGCTCCGCAAGCAGCTCGAGGCGCATTGCGATGGAAGGTTCCGCGTCACCAGCGCGGGCACGACGCGTGCCCAAGAAGGCAAGCCGCCCGATACGCGTGTGATCCAGGTCATCCGCCAGCGCGGCGCGCCCGGCTTCACTCATACGCCACATCACGTCACGCCCGACGAAGTGGCGCGGGCCGATCTGATTTTGGCCATGGCGGCTGAACACTGCGATTGGATCGCCGAGCACTACCCCGAGGCGCGAGCGCGCACCATGCTGCTCTCCGAGGCGATCGGCCAGTCGTTTGACATTCCCGATCCAGGCGTGGAGGTGGAAGTCACCTTGGAACAGATCGTTGATTTAATCGAGCGGTGCGTGCGCGATGGCATCGACGCAATCGTTGCCCGGGCGCAGACGAGGCGCGTGTGAATATCCTGCTCCTCGACGTCGACGGCGTGCTGGTGGACGACCGTGGCTATCGCGCCGGCGTCGCCGCCACGATCAATCACTACAGTCAAATGATGGGGCAGGGCGATCGCGCGCCCGATGCGGCGGCGATCGAGGTGTTCCACGCGCACGGCTTCACGAACGAGTGGGACATCTGCCCGCTGGCGATCGGCATCCTGATCACGGCCGGGCTAAGAGAGAATTCCGATCTGGCGCTGGCGGCCGCGTCATTCGACGACTTTCTGTCGCAGTTTCGATCAGTCACGATCGGTCCCGTCGACTATCGGGAGTGGATCGCCGCCACGGACGACTGGTCCGGCCGGCCTGCCGAGCGCGCGATGGGCGCGCTGGCCCACGTGCTGAGCGCTCTGCCTCTATCCGATCCCACGCGTGCAAGCCTGGCCGTGGCCTTTTCCAAGCTGCTGGGCGATCCGTATGACTTCGCCAGTGCGCCGGTCACCCAGATGTTTCAAGAGCACGTCTTAGGCTCGGCGATGTTCGAGGAAATCTACCGCAGGCGCCCGCGCTTCGATCTGCGTTCATTGCTGTTTGACGAAGATCGGGCTGCGTTGAGCGCTTCGGCGCGGGCGACGCTGCTGGATCTGATGTCGCGCGCCGGCGTGCACGTTTGCGTTTACACGTCACGTCCCAGCCTCCCGCCCACCGACGTGCTGGATTGGCTGGGCAACGCCGATCGCGCGCCGGTCGGCTATTCTCCAGAGGCCGAGCTTGCGCTGCGGCTCGTCGACTTGAGCGACCTTCCCCTGATCGGGATGGGTCGCATGCAGTGGCTGGCCCGCCGCGTCGGCTCGAAGGTGGAGTATCTTACCAAACCTGCGCCGGTGCAGGCGCTGGCCGCTATCCTGAGCGCCATATCCTGCCGCGAATCCGAGTCTCTGGAGGCGGCGTACCGGCTCGTATCTGAAGGTGAATCGGTGCCGCTCATGTCGCGCATGATCGAGCAGCCAGTCGACTTGTGGGTCGTGGAAGATGCGACGCCCGGCCTGCATGCGGCTGCGGGCGCGGTCGATCTGCTGGGGAAGCACGGCGTCAGTGTGCGGCTGCGCGCGCTCGGCGTATCTTCCGGCGGGCCGAAAGCCGAGGTGCTCGCCGGGCCTTGCGAAGTCATCGTGCCCACCGTCAATGAAGCGATCGCCTACATCGCCGAACACATCCAGCCTGCCGGACCATAACCTCCCAATCCCCAATCCCCAATTACCAATCACGCTCCTCCCCATCCTTGTCACGTGCTTGCCGTGATGCTACAATCCCGCGCTGCGCCAAACGGCGCGTAAAGTGATCATGATACGCACCGCGACTGCCCTTCTCGCGCTCGCCGCTTTCGCCTGCGCGTGCGCATTGAGCGATCCAACGCCTGCCCTGCCGGCAGCACCCATTCCCACCGAAGCGCCGACCGCTACACCCGAACCGACACTCTCGCCGACGCCGACGCCGGTTCCGATTGGCGTGTACGTCGTCCCGTGGCTCCCTTCTGGCCTCAAGGCGCACCTCGACGAGACGTTAGCTGCGCTTCCGAATGATTTCTTCCTTGTTTCAGACGCGTCCGGCGCGAGCGTGAGAGTCGGCTACAGCATCCCCGCCGGCTTGCCGGTGCTTGGCCGGCAGGTGTTCGCCCTGGCAGCCGCGTTTCCGACGGTCGCCGACGAAGCCACCTGGGTCGAGGTGGAAGTATCCTGGAAGGGAGCGTCTGGCGCGCAGCACAGTCCGCTCCACATGACGCAGAGCACCTACGCTGCGCTGAGCGCGCGCCTGGGTGAGGCAGCGCCCGGCGCAGTCGAAGTGCTCGAGGCCGATCGGATCGCCGATGCTCTATGGGCTGACCGCGATGCGTGGGGAATCGTCCCGTTCGACGAGTTGGATCCGCGTCTGAAGGTGTTGTACGTCGACGGCCGCTCACCGCTGAGGCGCAACCTCGACCTGGCGGCTTATCCATTGGTCACGGACGTCGTGTTGAGCGGCGACCTGAATGCGGCGGCGAAGCTGCAGGCGGCGTTCGGTGAGGCATACACCAATCGCGACGAGTCACGCATGACGATCCTGGGCATGACGGGCGTCACCGCGCTCACCCGCGATCTGGCGTGGATGATGGAGCAGAACGGCGTGCTGTGGCCGGCGGAGCACATCCGGCCCTGGCTGGAAGAAGTCGATATTCTTCACGTCAGCAACGAAGTGTCGTTCACCCCAAACTGCCCGGCGCCGATTCTCGGCACCGGCTCGGTTGTGTTCTGCTCTAACCCTAAGTATTTTGACCTGCTCACCAGCCTGGGTGTGGACGTGATCGAGAATACTGGCAACCATCTGAACGATTGGGGCAGCATGCCCTTCTCGTACACGCTCGATCTCTATGTGCAGAATAACATCCCATACTTCGGCGGCGGTTACAATCTGGCCGACGCGGCTCGACCGATCACCATCGAAGATCACGGCAACCTGATCGGCTTCGTCGGCTGCAATCCCAACGGCCCCGATATCGACTGGGCCACTGATTTGTCGCCCGGCTCGTATCCTTGTCGCGAGGGTGGCGGGATCGATTTCGCTAAGGTCAAGCCGCAGATCGACGAACTACGCGCGCAAGGCGCTCTGCCGGTGCTGACCATACAATACTGGGAGTTCTATACCTACGAGCCTACCTATCAACAGGCACTGGAGTTTCGCCAGGCCGCAGAGCTTGGCGCGGCGATCGTGAGTGGCAGCCAGGCTCACCATCCACAGGGCTTCGATTTTGCGAGTGGCGCGGTGATTCACTGGGGCCTGGGCAACTTATTTTTCGACCAGTCGGCAACGGCGGGCCAGCGCCAGGGATTGCTGGATCGGTATGTGATTTACGACAATCGGGTGTTCAGCCTGGAGGTGTTGACCTTTATCCGCGAACATTACGCTCAGCCGCGGCCGCTCACGCCGGCCGAGCGGGCCAGCTTGCTGTCGGCACTGTTCGCGGCGAGTGGGTGGTGACTCGGAGGTTGCTTAAACCCGATTCAAACTTCCGGCTCGCCCGCACGCGCCAGCCGGTAGCCGACGCCGCGCTCGGTGAGGAATAGCAGGGGATGGTTCGGATCCTTTTCGAGCTTCTGGCGCAGGTACCAAATATACAGTTTGAGGTAATGTCTTTCGTCTTTATACGTGGGACCCCAGACTTGCTCGAGCAAGAACTGATGCGTGAGCACCTTGCCTTCGTTGCGAATCAGTGTGGCGAGTAACCGGAACTCGATGGGCGACAGCTCGATCACCTGGCTGTCGACTTTGACCTGACGCGTCTCCATATCGACGCTCAGCCATCGGTTCGTGTAGTGCTGAGGCAGCTCGGTCGGCTCGCGACCGCGCCTGCGCAGAACGGCCTCGATGCGGGCGAGCAACTCCTTGGTGCTGAAGGGCTTGACGATGTAGTCGTCTGCGCCGAGCTGCAGCCCGCGCACGATATTGCGCTCCTGGCCGACCGCCGTGACGAAGACGATAGGGACGTCGCTCATTTCGCGCAGGCGCTGACAGACCGTCCAGCCGTCCATATCGGGCATCATGATATCCAGGATGACCAAGTCAGGCTGCCAGGCGTACGCCAGGCGCAGGCCTTCCGTGCCGTTATGGGCAACGGTGACCACGTATCCCTTAGATTCGAGCTGCAATCGGGTGAGCGTGGCAATCGAGTTGTCGTCTTCGACTACCAGCACCTTCTCGGTCATCGAGCGCATCCTCCGCGCCTGCGAAGATCAGGCACATTTTACTCTAGAGACTGATTATCCGTCAAATCGGCAAATGGCCGGTATCGACCTTGCCACACCCTCGCAGGCGTGGTAGAATCAGGGTCGCTCGCGCTGGGGGTTCGTCTAGCCGGCAGGACAGCGGACTCTGGATCCGTATGGGGGGGTTCGAATCCCTCACCCCCAGCCTGGGACAGGCAGCGGGCCGGCTTCGTCGAAGCTGGCCCGTTTTGCCGGAGTAACCATAGTCGCGCCGGTTTGCAGGATCGCGCAGATTGCTGGCCGGGGGAGCGAGTGGCTGGCGCGGAGAGCGCGAGATGTGTGCAATCGCCAGAAATTCGGTCTTGACAATCCGTCGAGCGATCGTTATAATATAAGCATCCAATGGGATGCGATCTCGTCCGGCTTGAGGTTGCCGGAAAGATCAAACAACTGAATCCTCAAGGGAGACATAGCGCAACGTAACCGCACACCGTAGTGTACAAGAAGGACGGTTGCGCTGCGCCGATGTCGATCATCGGCGTTTTTGTCCCTTGACAAGGAATCGGCGGAGTGGTAGAATCCGCCCGCTCTGGACACAGAGCGTGAAGCACTTTAACAACTGAAAAGTGATAGGAACACAGCGCAGTTCGGAACCTCGTCAATAACAAGTGGTCTTCGGATCACTTCACGTACTTGACGGAGAGTTTGATCCTGGCTCAGGATGAACGCTGGCGGCGTGCCTAACACATGCAAGTCGAACGAAGAGGCCCCTTCGGGGGTACTTCAGTGGCGGACGGGTGAGTAACACGTAGGTACCTGCCCCGAAGTGGGGAATAACGGTCCGAAAGGACCGCTAATACCCCATGTGATCGCGAGATGAAAGCTCCCTTCGGGGAGTGCTTCGGGAGGGGCCTGCGGCCCATCAGCTCGTTGGTAGGGTAATGGCCTACCAAGGCGACGACGGGTAGGGGGCCTGAGAGGGTGATCCCCCACACTGGCACTGACACACGGGCCAGACTCCTACGGGAGGCAGCAGTGAGGAATATTGGTCAATGGGCGAAAGCCTGAACCAGCAACGCCGCGTGGGCGATGAAGGCCTTCGGGTCGTAAAGCCCTTTTCTGAGGGACGAGCAAGGACTGTACCTCAGGAATAAGTACCGGCTGACTACGTGCCAGCAGCCGCGGTAAAACGTAGGGTGCAAGCGTTATCCGGATTCACTGGGTGTAAAGCGCGTGCAGGTGGTTTCGTAAGTTGGACGTCAAATCTCCCGGCTTAACTGGGAGAGGCCGTTCAATACTGCGAGACTGGAGGGCAGGAGAGGGAGGTGGAATTCCCGGTGTAGTGGTGAAATGCGTAGATATCGGGAGGAACACCAGTGGCGAAGGCGGCCTCCTGGCCTGTTTCTGACACTGAGACGCGAAAGCTAGGGGAGCGAACGGGATTAGAAACCCCGGTAGTCCTAGCCGTAAACGATGGATGCTGGGTGTCGGTGGTATTGACCCCATCGGTGCCGAAGCCAACGCGTTAAGCATCCCACCTGGGGACTACGGCCGCAAGGTTAAAACTCAAAGGAATTGACGGGGCCCCGCACAAGCAGCGGAGCGTGTGGTTTAATTCGATGCTACGCGAAGAACCTTACCCGGGTTTGACATGCAGGTAGTAGTGAAGCGAAAGCGGAACGACCCTTCGGGGAGCCTGCACAGGTGCTGCATGGCTGTCGTCAGCTCGTGCCGTGAGGTGTTAGGTTAAGTCCTGTAACGAGCGCAACCCCTGTCGTCAGTTACATGTGTCTGGCGAGACTGCCGGTCGTAAACCGGAGGAAGGCGGGGATGACGTCAAGTCAGCATGGCCTTTATATCCGGGGCTACACACACGCTACAATGGCCGGTACAATAGGTTGCCAAGCCGCGAGGCGGAGCCAATCCTAAAAGCCGGTCTCAGTTCGGATTGCAGGCTGCAACCCGCCTGCATGAAGTCGGAGTTGCTAGTAACCGCGCGTCAGCCATAGTGCGGTGAATACGTTCCCGGGGCTTGTACACACCGCCCGTCACGTCATGGGAGCTGGTAACACCTGAAGCCGGTGTGCTAACCGCAAGGAGGCAGCCGTCTAAGGTGGGATCGGTGACTGGGACGAAGTCGTAACAAGGTAGCTGTAGCGGAAGCTGCGGCTGGATCACCTCCTTTCTAGGGAGTCTGACGCATCGGCCACGGTCGAGCGTCGATATTCCCAGGTCAATTGGGCCAGCGGTGTGCCCACTTTTCCGAGCCGCGCCGTTCCTATCACTTCTCAGTTGTTGAAGTGTGCTCTTTTCAAACGACGGGCCTTTAGCTCAGCCGGTTAGAGCATCCCTCTGATAAGGGGAAGGTCTCTGGTTCGAGTCCAGAAAGGCCCACCAGCTCACCGGCGCATGAGCACGCTGCGCAGCGGGGCCGTAGCTTAGTTGGGAGAGCGCCTCCCTTGCACGGAGGAGGTCAGGGGTTCGAATCCCCTCGGCTCCATCCAAAAGTGTCGGGCGCTCTCGATCACCCGTTTGAGGGAAGGGTTCATCTGATTCGCGAAATCGATGCGGTGGTTGGAACTGAATAGGTAGTCCCTGGTCATATCGGCGGTCTGGGCGACCCGGCGATATGCCGGGTCGCTTCGTCTGTGTCCGAACCGTGTGCGGTTGGCGGGTGGCTCTCGCCGAGGGAGCCAGCCGCCAGCGGCAGACGCTGGCGCAGAGAGTGAACTGCGAGCACCTGCGAGCACCTTAATAACTGAATAGAACGCGAGAACTTCAATTTCTCCGCATCACGTGTGAGTTAAGCTACTAAGAGCGTACGGTGGATGCCTTGGCGCCAAGAGCCGAAGAAGGGCGCGGTACACTGCGATAAGCCTCGGGTAGCCGTGTGCAGGCGTTTATCCGGGGATGCCCGAATGGGGAAACCCGCCCAGGCTCAACCCTGGGCACCGGCCGCTGAATCCATAGGCGGTCCGGGGGGAACGAGGGGAACTGAAACATCTCAGTACCCTCAGGAAAAGAGACCATTCCCCGAGTAGTGGCGAGCGAAAGGGGAG
>DATEUJ010000216.1:0-17308 GCA_035283185.1 Anaerolineae bacterium
ATCTCGAACTAAGATCCCCGCGCCTCGTTCAGGCGATGTCATCTTGGAGTCATCATGCGCGCGATCTACGTCGATCGTAAGCTGCCCAGAATGGCTGCCGTCAAGGCGCTCAGCGGAGTGTGGCCCGGCGTGTGCTGGTCGCCGCTCAGCCCGGCCACGGTCAGAGACCTGCCCGATCCGCCGCTGCCCGGCCCACGGTGGATCAGGGTACAGAATCATCAATGCGGTGTGTGCGCCACGGACGTGTCGCTGCTGCTCGTGAAGGTCGATCCGGCGGTCGGGCCGGCTGCCCTGCCGGCGTACAATCGTATCTTTCTCGGACACGAGGTGGTCGGTACCGTCGTCGAGGTGGGACCGGGCGCCGCGCGGGTCAAGCCGGGGGAGAGAGTGATCATGGACACGCGCTTCCACGGCGCGAACTGTCTGAGCCAGGAAATCGAACCGCCCTGCCGGTTCTGCGCGCGCGACGAGCGGAATCTGTGCGAGAACGTGGCGGCCAACGTCGGACCGCGAGGCGTCGGAGGCGGGTGGGGCGATGGCTATACGGCGCACGATACCGAGGTCTACCCTATCCCCGACGATATCTCTGACGACGTGGCGACACTCGTCGAGCCGATGGCGGTGGGCGTGCACGCCGTCCTGCGCCGGCCGCCGAATCCCGGCGACAAGATTCTCGTGTTGGGCGTGGGCATCATCGGCCTGCTCACCTTGCAGGCGGCGCGGGCCGCATGCCCGGACTGCCACCTGACCGCGCTGGCGAAATACGCGCACCAGGCCGAGGCGGCGCGCCGCCTGGGCGCAGACGAAGTTATCATGGGATCGGATGGATACGCGGCTGTCGCGCGCGCCGCCGGGGCGAAGCACTACACGGCCTGGATGAATAAGGGTATGCTGCTCGGCGGGTTCGACGTGATTTACGATTGTGTGGGGAGCGGAGCCACGATCGAAGACAGCCTGCGCTGGACGCGGGCAGGCGGCGCCGTCGTCCTCGTCGGCATCGACCTCGAGCGCGTGAAACTCGACCTGAATTCGATCTGGTATCAGGAAGTCGATCTGATCGGCTCCAAGGCCCACGGGACGGACGAGTGGCAGGGCGAGCGGCGACATTCCTACGACTGGGTCGTGCGGTGGATTCGCGAAGGCAAGTTGACGGGAGACGGACTGATCACGCATCGCTTCCGGTTCGAGGATTACAAGCGCGCCGTGGCGGCGAGCATGGACAAGCGAGGCGCGAAGGCAATCAAAGTGATCTTCGAGTATCGTTAGCGCCGGGATGCCGTTGTCGTGTCGCATGGCGCGGGCAGACCCATTGCGTAGGGCGGCTTTCCATAGCCGCCGCAAGGGGCAGGTATGGAAACCTGCCCTTGGGTGAAGGCAGGTATGGAAACCTGCCCTACGGCGCGCCGATCGCGCCGCCATCCTTCGCGAGGGCGTTGGGGCCGCGCGGAAGGTCGGGGAAGTGCCGCGCGTAGACCTCGCCGTAGTTGCCGACGTGGCGGATGATACGCGCGACGAAGTCGCTGCTGAATCCCGGGCGGGAGCCAAGAAGCAGCTCCTGCACGGTGGGATCGTCGCTGCTGAGCGCAGCGTCGACGTTGACCGAACTTACGCCGAGTTCCTCGGCGCGGAACAGACCGTAACCGATTGACGCGATGGCACCGCTCCACTGGGCGTCGCTTAAGGCCGTCAGCGGATTGTGCCAGCCGATCGGGAGCGTCAGATCGATCAACGCGTGTTCGCGTGGCGCGCTGAGGGCGGGCAGCATCTGCGCCAGTCGCACGCGATTGTCAACGACGGCATCACAGTGCCCTTCGTCATAGGTTCTGTACATCGCGTCGTCGTCGCCAGGATTAAACCGGTACGGCTGCACCCGCACGCGCGCGGCTCCGGCTGCCTCGTCGAAGAGGCGTTCCTCGATCGAGCCCTGAATCATGCACACAGTTGCGAACTTCAGATCGGGGAGTCGCGTGATGCCCACATCGATACGGGCGATCGCACCTGCGGCGTCGAAGAACCAGTCCTGGGAGCCGAAGGGGCCTTCCAGCACGCCGGTGTGCGCCGGTCCGCCAATGAAGACGTCGATTGCGCCGAATTTCAACGCGGCAGCGCCGGACGGCAGATCGAGCGAGCGGACGTCGATCGCCTCGGCATCGTCGAACAGGGCGGCGGCGACGGCGCGGCAGAAGTCGACGTCGAAGCGGGCCAGGTCAGGCCGGGCCACGTCGATGCCGCAGATCACGTTACCACGTTCGAGGACGATCTCCCGTCTTGGCACGGGCGTAGCCGTCGGTTCAGGAGTCGGGCTGGGCGTCGGCGTCGGTGGAATGGGAGTAGACGTCGGCTGCGACCTGATCGACGTAGGTGTCGGCGTGACAGTTTCGGGCGCAGGTGTCGCGCAAGCGGCGATCAGGAATGCGACGCAAGCGACCAGAATCGATTTATTTTGCACGTGGCGCTCCCGAGAAATCGTCAGACCTGCCAGGTCTTTGCGAAGCTCCCCCGAAGCACAGCGGAGGGGGCGAAGACCTGGCAGGTCTGATTATACCGGACGCGTCGAAACTATGGCAGATTAGCGCAAACGAACGACTGGGTCTCCCCAGCGGGGATAGACTTCGGAAGTCTTCAGGAGTAGCCTCGCCTGCGAGACGAGCCTGTCAGGCTGACTCCCTCGCCTGCCGAGTTACGCCTTGAGACTTCCGAAGTCTTCACTTCAATCATCTCCTCAGCGGGGATAGACTTCGGAAGTCTCCAGGAGTAGCCTTGCCTGCCGAATTACGCCTGGAGACTTCCGAAGTCTTCACTAGTGTTTTAGGATCTGCGAGAGGAACAGCTTGGTGCGATCGTGCTGCGGGTCGTCGAAGATTTGATGGGGTGTGCCCTGCTCGACGATCACGCCGTCGTCGAAGAAGATCATCCGATTGGCGACGCTGCGCGCGAAGCTCATCTCGTGCGTCACCGCCACGATGGTCATGCCGGTGCGGGCCAGCTCGACCATCACGTCGAGCACTTCCTTGATCATCTCTGGGTCGAGCGCCGAGGTCGGCTCGTCGAACAGCATGATCTTGGGGTCCATCGCCAGCGCGCGGGCGATGGCCACGCGCTGCTGCTGCCCGCCCGATAACTGGCCGGGATACTTGTGCGCCTGCTCGGGGATGCCGACACGCGTGAGCAACTGCAGGGCTTTCTCCTCGGCATCCTTCCGCTTGCGGCGGCGCACCCAGACCTGGGCCAGCGTGATGTTCTGCATCACGGTCAGGTGTGGAAACAAGTTGAACGACTGAAACACCATGCCGATCTCGCTGCGCACCGCTTCGATGTTGCGAATGTCATGGGTCAGCTCGATGCCGTCCACGACGATCCGCCCACGCTGGTGCTCTTCCAGGCGGTTGATGGTGCGGATGAACGTGGACTTGCCGGAACCCGACGGTCCGAAGATGACGATCACCTCGCTGCGCTTGACCGTCAGGCTGATGCCTTTGAGGGCGTGGAAGTTATCGTACCACTTGTGCACGTCTTCGCAGATGATGATGTCGTCGGATTGATCGGACATGCAGATAATCCCTTAGAGCGTGATGCGTGAAACGTGATGCGTGAAAGACGATACGCGATATGCGATACGCGATGTGCGATCAGCGTTTGCCCACACCGGATGCTTGTTCTAGACGGCGGCTGCCGTAGCTGAAGGCCATGTTGAATCCCCAGTAGATGAGAAAGGCAAAGAGAAACACCTCCCGGTGCGTGCCGAGCCATTCCTCTTGCGCCAGCACCGAGCGACCCACTCGGAGCACGTCGAACAGGCCGATGATGGCCACCAGGCTGGTGTCTTTGAACAGGCTAATGAACGAGCCGATCAGCGCCGGGATGACGATGCGGAGTGCCTGGGGCAGGATGATCAGCACCGTGGATAACGTCGTGTTGAATCCCAATGCGGCGGCGGCCTCGTATTGCCCGCGCGGAATGGCCTGCAGCCCGCCGCGCACATTTTCGGCCTGGTAGGCTGCTTCGAACAGGCTGAACCCGATCAAGGCGCGAATGACGTTGTCTGGCCGCACGCCTTCGGGCAGGAAGAAGGGGAGCATGTTCGCGGCCATGTAGAGTATCGTGATCAGGGGCACACCGCGAATCAGCTCGATGTAGCCGACGCAGAAGTAATGCACCGCCGGCAGGCGGCTGCGCCGGCCAAGCGCCAGCAGTATCCCCAGCGGCAGCGCGATGAGATTGCCGACGACGGTGATTGTCAGCGTCAGCAGCAACCCTCCCCACAGGCTCAATTCGACCGGCGGGACGCCTGGCACGGCCGGCGAACCGGCGAGCAGGAAGATGGATACCGGAAAGTAGATGACCCACGCCACGATTGTCGCGCGGCGGGTCTGGGGAATGCGCCGCCCTCCAAGATATGAAACGCCCAGGATGATGATCACGGTCAGCCAATTCAGCCACACATCGCTCTGGATCGCCGTCAAAGCGAAGACGGCGGCGGCCCCCAATGCAATGATGGCAAAACCTCGCACGGCGCTCCGCCAATGGCCCCAACTCAGCCCGATCAGCGCAGCCAGCAGATAGATGGCGAGCCAGATGCGCCACAACTGGTCGCGCGGATACTGGCCGACCATAAACAGCGTCAGGTTCGACGTGATCGCGCCCCAGCGGGCATCGGTTGTCGCCCAGGCCAGCGCCGAGCGCAGCGGGGTGCCGATCAGCAAGACGGCGAGAATCGTCAACACAGCGTTGTACCAGGTGCTGAAGAGATTCTTCTTCAGCCAGGCGACAGGGTCGACGCTGAGGCGGGGTGGGCGGAGGATTTCAGTCTGCGTCGTCATCGTTCAGCGCTCGACGATCTGAACTCGCCGGTTGTACAGGTTAAGCAGAAGAGAGGTGAACAGGCTCATGCTCAAATAGCTCAACATCAGGAGCGTGATGATCTCGATCGCCGTGCCGGTCTGGTTGAACACGGTGCCCGCGACGCTGAACAGGTCGGGATAGCCAATGGCGATGGCGAGCGAAGAGTTCTTGGCCAGATTGAGATACTGGCTGGTCAGCGGCGGGATGATCACCCTCAAGGCTTGCGGCATCACGACGAGCCGCAAGGTCTGCCCGTTTCTGAGACCCAGCGCGCGCGCCGCATCGACCTGACCCCGGGGCACGGACTGGATGCCGGCTCGGACGACCTCTGCGATGAACGCGCCGGTGTAGACGACCAGGCCGAACAGCAGCGCGACGAAATGCGCAGAAAGCCGCAAGCCGCCCTGGAAATTGAGGCCCTTCAGAACAGGCTCTTCCATAGCCAGTGGCGACGGAGGCGACACGAGGGCGGCGCCCAACGCCGCGATACCGATCGGCGCGACCAGGTATGCCAGCTTGGCCCAGGGCGAGATGGGGCGATCAGTCCGCATCTGGATTTGCTTGAAAACGAGTTTGGTGAGGAACGGCGACAGGAGCGCCAGGATGAGAAACGGCGCCCAGGCCGGGAAGCTCTCGGTGGGCTTGGGCCAGATCAGGTACAGGCCGCGCTGGCTCAGATAGCTCGGGCCGGGCAGAACGATGGCGTTTTTCACATTGGGCAGCGTGAGGACGACGCCGAAATACCAGAACATCAGTTGAATGATCAGCGGCGTGTTGCGAATGAGGCCGACGTAGGCTGCAGCCACCTGCCGAATGAGCCAGTTGGAGGAAAGTCGGGCGACGCCCGCGAGGACACCCACGATGGTCGTCAGGAAGATACCGTATATGACCACGACCAGGGTGTTCACCATCCCGGCCAGCAAGGCGCGCGCATATGTGTCGGAAGCCTGATAGAGAATGAAGGTTTCGCCGATGTCGAAGCCGGCGGTGGATCCCAGGAATCCGTAGCCCAGTGCGATGCCTCGGCGCGCCAGATTGGCCTGCAGGTTCGTGTACAGAAAACTTGCCGCTGCTGCGAGAGCCAGCACGAAGACGATCTGCGCCGCCAGTCTGATGAAGCGAATGTCGCGCCAGAAGGGTGCAACGCGTTGCCTGGATGCCGTTGCTGCTACGCTCATGAGGCGAACATCAAGTGGGGTGGCCCTGCCGATCGGTGACAGGGCCACCTGTAAGTTCATGCCATTAGCGGATCGGCGGTGCGTAGATCAGGCCGCCTTGGGTCCACAATGCGTTTTGCCCGCGCGACAGGCCGAACGGGCCGAGGTTGCGCTCGAAGACCTCACCGTAGTTGCCCACGTGCTTGATCGCACGGTAGATGAAGTCATTCGTGACGCCCAGCTTCAGGCCCATGTCGCCCTCCACGCCGAGCAGGCGGCGGGTGACGGGGTCTTCGCTGGCGAGGAAGCTGTCTACGTTCTCCGACGTGATGCCCAGCTCTTCAGCCTGGATCATGCCAAACACCACCCAGTTGACAATATCGCCCCAGGCATTGTCGCCGTGCCGAACGACCGGTCCCAGCGGCTCCTTGGACATGACCACGTCAAGAATGATGTGCGCCGACGGGTCTTGCAGCACGGCCTGGCCCTGGGTCGCCAACTGCGAGCGATCGGACGTGATGGCGTCGCAGCCGCCCTGGTCGTAGGCCTGGAAGGCGGCATTCTGATCTTCGAACACGACGGGCGTGTACTCGGCGCCGGCCGCGCGCATTTGATCCGCCAGGTTGAGCTCGGTCGTCGTGCCGGTCTGCACGCAAATGCTCGCCCCGGCCAGCCCGTCAAGCCCGACGGTCGGATCGTCGATCAACTCCTTCCTGACCATCATCGCCTGCCCGTCGTAGAACACGGTCGGGCCGAAGTCGAGGCCCAGCTCGGAATCACGCGACAGCGTCCAGGTGCTGTTGCGGCTCAACACGTCGATTTCGCCGGCCTGCAGGACGGTGAAGCGCTCCTGGGCGCTCGTGCTGCGGAACTCGACGGCATTCGCATCGTCGAACAGGGCGGCGGCCCAGGCGCGGCAAAAGTCGACGTCGAATCCGCTCCAGTTGCCGCTAGGATCGAGGTAGCCGAAGCCGTTGAAGGTGCCGTGAACACCGCAGACCAGTTTGCCACGGTCGAGCACAGTTCGGAGCGTGTTCGCCCCGGTAGGTGGCGGCGCCGGCGGCTGGGTGGGCTGCTCGACCGGGACGCCGCCTGCCGGCGTCACTTCGACCTCTCTCGTCACTTCGACGACGCGAGTGACCTCCACCGTCTGTCCGGCCCCAGGCTGCGCGCACGCGGCAGCCAGAACCGCCAGGACAACCAACATGGATACGACTGCAAATAGCTTACGCATCTTCTCTCCTCCTTAACGGATTGAATTCGGCGAGTCGTTCGGGGCGGTCTCGTGATCGCGTGTGTTCCGGCAGTTACCTCCTTGTATAGAATATGTAGTTGTGGATGCAGACGCTGGAAACACCTATATTATACAAACGGTGCGCCTGTGGCGTCAAATCGCGTTTCGGAGAAAAGATGACCGGCGCCCGGAAGGCGCCGGTCATCGGAGGTGTTGTGGAGTGGGTAGGGCTTACGGGCCGATGTCGCTGCAAACCTTCCAGGCGCCTCCCTCTTTGACCAGCTCGACATCCGCAGACATGTCGATTCCGGATTCCAACTGCGCAGCCATGATGTCGAGCGTGCTGTTGACCATGTCATCGGTGACCTGCGCGATGCCCTGCGCTTTGAGCAACTCGACGATCAAGTCTTTGATCTTGTCGCGGTCGACCTTCATCTTCATGTCGCCCTCGATCTTGACGACGGCATTATCGCCGCTCTCGCTGACCTTGGTGTATTGGATGCTCGATAGATCGAAGGTCATCGCATCGATGAGCTTCTGCGCATCAAACCCTAAACCGCCCAGACTGGATCGAAAATCGAGCTGCTGTGTCAACTCGTCTTTCTTTTCGGCGCACACGTAGTCGGGGAGGCTGTCGAACTTCTTGTCCTGGATAGCTTGGATCATGCTCTTGACCGTCGCCGTAGGATCGCCGGCGCCGCCTCCGCCGCAGGCCGATAACACTACGCTCGCCAGAAGCAGCACGGCGAGCGCCTTCGATAGTCGATTCATGAAAGGTCTCCTTTTTTGTAGGGTGCGTCCTGGTTGCCTGTGACGCTTATACCATTATACCACCGCGATTGGATAGACCTGGCAGGTCTCCACGATTCGGCGCCTAGCCAGCGCCGAAAGATAAGACCTGCCAGGTCTACGGTGTGGGCCACAAAAGAAGATGACCAGCACTTTGAAAGTGCCGGTCATCTGTGATAAACCTGTGGCCCATGCGGGGTTCGAACCCGCGGTCTCCGCCTTGAGAGGGCGGCGTCCTAGTCCGCTAGACGAATGGGCCGTATGCTGGAATGCTGATCTATTGATCGGGCAACTCCTGTGCGCAAACCTTCCACGCATCGTCTTCTTTGACCAATCGAATCTCCTGGTCGACGGGCCGTCCATTCAAAGCGCCGGAGACGCGCACGATCGCGGAGCCGTCGCCGGCGCTCTTTTCCTCAAACTGAAGGCCGGACAGATCGACTGCGATTCGCGCCCGCAAATTGCTGAGGTCGATCTCCCGGCTCAGGCCGCCGGAGGCGGACAGGGCATCGTCGGTGGCGCGATTGTTCGCCGCGCAAGTCAACGCCTGCGCCCGCGCCAGGTCGAGCGCGACGATGGCTTCGAACCATCCACGCACGGCGTCGACGGGCTGATCCCTGTCGGTTCCACAAGCGGACAGCACGACCGCCCCGCACAGGCACAGCGCGGCGAAAGCTCGGATACGGCTGGGAATGTCCCTGCTGCCAAGCACTAGCAGCCATTCTACCAGCCGTATCAGCAAATGTCAATCACATTTTCATGTGGTAAAATGGGTCTGCGTTTAGAAGATCGAGGGTAACTGCTCAGCCGTTGCGCTCGCACCGTGCGGTGTCATTCCCGCACGCTTTAGGCGGGAATCCAGTAATCTGCCGGCCCGGATGCCCGACAAAAGCATTCGGGCATGACGGTTGAGCAGTTACGATCGGGGAGTGACAAATTACGGCGATGGCACATAGGCATTGGACACCCGAACGAGTATCAAACCTCCTGAATCGAGTTCTCCCGAGCGTCGAGAAGCCCGCTCGATACGCCGGCGGCGAGCATAACTCGGTCGTGAAAGACTGGCATGCCGCCTCGGTGCGCGCGGCGCTGGTGTTTCCCGATGTCTACGAGCTGGGGATGTCTAACCTTGGCCTGGCGATCCTGTACGACATCCTCAACCGGCGGCCCGACCTGTTGGCCGAGCGCGCGTACAGCCCGTGGACCGACATGGAAGCGATCATGCGGCGCGAGGGCATGCCGCTCTTCTCGCTCGAGACGCGCCACCCGCTGGCCGATTTCGACCTGATCGGCGTCAGCCTGCCTTACGAGCAGTTGTACTCGAACGTCGTCAACCTGCTCGATCTGGCGGGCATGCCGATCTTCGCCGCCGACCGCGACGCGACGCATCCGATCGTCGTCGCCGGGGGGCACGCGACTTACAACCCCGACCCGATGGCCGATTTCGTCGATGCCTTCGCAATTGGAGAAGGCGAGGACATCATTCTCGACTTTGCCGATGTGATCAAGGCGTGGAAAGAGGAGATCGGCGATTTATCGAATCGCGAGAAGTGGGAACTGAGGGAACTCAGGGAGGGGCTGCTGCGGCGCATCGCGCGCATCGACGGCGCGTACGTGCCTTCGCTCTACGAAGCGACGTATCACCTCGATGGGACGATCGCCGAAGTCAAGCCGGCTGTCCCCGAAGCGCCGGCGCGCATCGCCAAGCGCATCGTGCCCGTCCTCCCGCCGCCGGTCACGAAGCTCGTCGTCCCATTCCTCGACATCACTCACAACCGCGCGCCGATCGAGATCATGCGCGGCTGCACGCGCGGCTGCCGCTTCTGCCACGCCGGCATGGTCACCCGCCCGGTGCGCGAGCGCAGGGTCGAGGAGGTCGTTCGGGCCGCCGAAGAGATTCTGGAGCAGACCGGCTTTGAAGAAATCGCGCTCTTGTCGCTGTCGTCGAGCGACTACACGCACGTCAAGGCGCTGGTCCGGGCGCTCGCGGACAAGCTCGGCGACAAAAACCTGTCGATCTCGCTTCCGTCGCTACGCATCGAGACCGCGTCGGCCGACCTGCTCGAGGCGCTGGGCGACAACAAACGCGGCGGCTTCACTTTCGCGCCCGAAGCGGCGACCGAGCACATGCGCCGCGTGATCAACAAGTACATCCCGACGCCGCAAGTGATCGAGACGGCGCGCGAAGTCTATTCGCGCGGCTGGCGCACGATCAAGCTGTATTTCATGATCGGGCATCCCGCCGAGACGATGGAAGACGTGCAGGCGATCGTCGACCTGGCGAAGAGGGTGCTGGCCGAGGGCCGCCGGTTCCACGGCAAGGCGGCGCAGGTCAACATCGGCGCGAGCACATTCGTGCCCAAGCCGCACACGCCTTTCCAGTGGGTGCCGCTCGACGACGAAAGCCATACGCGCGTCAAGCAGGCGCTGCTGCGGCGCGAGCTGCGCAAACCGGGTCTGAAGGTGAGCTGGACCGACCCGGAAGAGACGCTGCTGGAGGCATATCTCTCGCGCGGCGACCGGCGACTCGGCGGGGTCATCTACCGGGCCTGGCAGCTCGGCGCGAAGTTCGACGCCTGGCAGGAGCATCACAAGCCCGAGGCGTGGAATCAGGCGTTCGCGGAGCAGGGCCTCGATCCAAACTGGTACGCGCGCCGCCCGCGCCCGATCGACGAGGTCTTCCCCTGGGATCACATCGACATCGGCGTGACCAAGAAGTTCCTGCTGCAGGACTTCCTATGGAGCGCCGACGGCAAGACGCGCGTGGACTGCCGCGAGCACTGCTTCGCCTGCGGCATTCTCCCCAAATACAAAGTGATGCGCATGAACACGCCGGGCGATGCGTGGGAATGCCCGGAAGTCAAGCCGTACGATCGGCGGGGCACGAAGCCGAAGTCGGCGGCGGAGGTGATTCCGCTGCAGGTGGTCAATGTAGCGTAGGAAACGCGAGCGCTTGGGAGACGTGCGCCGAACAGAGACCCTTCCGCAGGTGTCCCAGCCTGCGGGAGGGTTTTTAGTCGAGCGGCCTTGCGGCCTTGTCGACGATTGACTTGGATCTAAGTTTGTCCTATACTTCTTGTGAAGTTGGACGGCTTTCTCGATTCCGCCACATGGAAAGGTCTCACGCCACCCTGCAAGAAGCAGGAGGGTAAGCGGCGCAAGGACGATCGGCTCACGGTGCACGACAGGGCAGGATGCAGAGCGATTGAATGCCATTAGTCAAAACCGTCGGGCAGTACGAATTTCGGTTTTACAGCCGGGGTGAAGCTGGCGAGCCGCCCCATATTCATGTGCGCAGTGGGCGATTGGAGGCGAAATTCTGGCTGACCCCCGTGGTTCGCCTGGCACGCGCTGGACGATTTCGCCAGCACGAACTTACCGAAATTGGCCGTCTGGTGGAAGAAAATCGACAGGAGTTTCTCGAGGCATGGCATGAGTACTTTGAGTAACCTCTACTTGGGCAGTGAACCGACCCAGGTCACCGTGGAGGGCGACCAGTTGGTGGTCACGCTGGCAGATGGGCGCACGGTGGCCATTCCACTTCAGTTGGCGAGTCAACTGAGTCAGGCTGAACCTTTACCGGGGGAGACTCAGTTGCTCATTCTCCGTCGTCCGCTCAGGGTTGACCATGTTCATGTAACAGATAGCGCTCTGAATGTCTACCTGCAAGATGGCCGCATGTTGTCCTGCCCGCTAGCCTGGTTTCCGCGACTCCTGCACGGCACACTGGCTGAACGCAATCATTACCAAGTGCTTGGCGATGACGACGTGATTCACTGGCCGGATTTGGACGAAGACGTGGAGCTTTTGCGTCTGCTGGAAGGAGGCAAAAGCATTGAAAGCGAACGCTCGATTCAGCGTTGGCTGATGTCGCGAAAAGTGGCGTCCAGCGCCAAGGTGGCAGCCGGTTAGCTGTGGAGGCGCCCGGCTTAAACTCCAAAGACCGTCGTGCCGACGCCGCCCTTAGTTCAACTCAGGATCATGTGGCGGCTTTCACTTGTTCCATCCCCATGCACAGGCTAACCCGCGCTGCATCAATCCTTAATTGTTGACTGAGAGGAGGAAGTGATGACGCTCACTGAGATTCTTCCCGCTATTCGACAACTGCCAACGCTAGACAAGATTCGGCTGATTCGCATCTTGGCTGAGGAACTTGATACGGAGAAGGAGCTCTTTCCTTTTGAGCCATACAAGATTTATTATTTGCCGACACCTTTCAATGCGTTTGGTGCAGGCAAGGCATTGATGGACGCCATGGAAATGGCTGACAGAAGCTGAACAATTCGATATCTGTTTTTATCGCTCCAAACTTGAATTCGAGGTCAAGCCCAAGTCAGCATAGCTTGGTATAGCCCCAAATGGAATACGCTGAAGGAAGGGGCATGAAATACGGTCTCCCGCAATCCACCGTCCAGAAAATCTGCGCCGTTCTCAGCCGCTACCCGCAGGTGGAACGGGCAATTCTGTACGGCTCGCGCGCCAAAGGCAACTACAAGAACGGCTCCGACATTGACCTGACTCTGCGCGGCGGCGCGGATTTGACGCTGAACGTGATCTACAAAATCCTCACCGATCTCGACGAACTGCTCCTGCCGTACACCATTGACCTGTCCATTTTCGACGACATCAGCGACCCCGATGTGATCGAGCATATTCGGCGCGTGGGTGCCACGTTCTACGAGAAGGGCGAGGTCGTCCCTGAGCCAGCGTAAGCATTCTCCCCAAGTACAAAGTGATGCGCATGAACACGCCGGGCGCTATCCTCATCCCGCTGCGGCAAGTTCAAATTTCATTTACGATTTGACCTGACGCCCACATGGGACTACAATTTCTTTTAGCTGTCCACTGAGGCGTGGGCCATTGCCTGAGACGGATCGCCTCAAATTCCAAATAGGCTAGCGATCTAGCGCGGCTTAGTTCAACTCAGGATTATGCGGCGGCTTTCACCTGTTCCATCCGCACGCACGGGCTCATCCGCGCCGCATGAATCCTTATTCGTTAGGCGGCTATACACACTCCTATCAGAACTAGGCTTCGATGACGACACTTCGATTCGAATGGGACCCGAACAAAGCCGCCAAGAACTTGCGGAGGCATAAAGTTTCGTTCGATGAAGCCGCAACAGCGTTTGACGACCCGATGTTCATCACCTTTGTGGATGAGGAGCATTCCGTTGATGAGGAACGATACATCACCATTGCCTTGTCGAAACATGGCAGGCTGTTGGTTGTAGCGCACACGGATCGTGAGGGGGAGATTCGCATCATCAGCGCGCGCAAAGCGACCAAGAAGGAGGCCAAGTTCTATGCGGAAGCCGAGGGATCCTAACGATTACGAACTGCGTGACGAATACGACTTCTCCAAGATGACCATCGTTGCGAAGGGTAGATACGCGCCGCATCGGCGGCTAGGCAAGAATGTGGTTCTACTTGCTCCTGACGTCGTGCGGGCATTTCCGTCCGATGAAAGCGTGAACGAAGCCTTACGACTGGTCATGCAGATTGCGAAGATTCCAAGTAAGCGCAGAGCAAAAGTGGCGCATACTCCAAAAGCGAAGGCGCGGGCAGCGGCAAGTCCGCGTCTTGTCAAGCAGGGGACCGCCTAGTTACGGTCGGCGGGGTGGTCCACCCCGCCACCGTTCCTCCCCTTCGGGCCGTGCGTGAGACCCTTCGACTTCGCTCACCTGTGCCTGCGCCACAGGTGCAGGCAGGGCATGGCTTTCGCACTTACACAGCTCTTCGTCGCAGGGGCCATTGTCACTGACACCGCGTTCCGTGTTTCTGGTCGTGACAGTGGGCGTGTAGCAACACCAAGTACGGACGCTCGCCACCACGAATGGTAGCGTGTCCACTTCCATGACAATTCTCTCGGCTCAGGAGGCAAGGCTGGCGTCCTGCACCTGTGTCGTTGCTTGCCTGCCGACCAGAGCCTCTCCTCGCGCGGCCCTGATCTAACCGAGCGCGATCCTGATCCGCCTGCCGCCAGTTCATTCACGATTTGACTTGACGCACTGCACGGGACTACAATTACCTCCAGCCGCTTACTATGACGTGGGTTGTCGTCCGCGACGGATCGTCTCAAATTCCAAATAGGCGAGCGATCGCCCACGGCTTAGTTCAACTCAGGATCATGCGGCGGCTTTCGCCGGTTTCGTCCGTGCGCACGGGCTGATCCGCGCCGCATGAATCCTTATTGTGCGACCCGTTCGCTCGAAACCATCAGGTAGATGATGGGAGGATGAGCGGCAAAGGAGGCGTCAACCGACAGGTTGACAAGAACTTTGACAACTGTGTGTCCAAATAGGTGCGGCCATTCAGCTTGACCCACTGAATGACCTACTCCTATCCTCCAGGTGGAGGAGTGAAAGCCTCACCCTACTGCGTGCGACTGGTTCTCAAGCGTGGGAGTGCAAGGGTGAAAAGGGGATAAACTACTAGCCGAAAGCAGTGACCGCCCCCAGCCGGTGACTAGGGACAGGATATTCGACAAAGGCACGTAAGCGTCGTGATTGATAACTTGCCGAACGGCTACCTGCCTGCTTGGCAGACGGCAAGCCCAAACGGGAAACGTCCCCATTCGGCCACGTAGTATTAAGGTACGTGGTCTCCACTCGATACGAGGGACGCGGCGTAGAGTGTCGTCCTACGGTCACGGAAAATGGACACACGGAATGGAGTAACCCGTCAAGGCTCTCTCACACACCGGGCGAGCGGAGAGAGGTCTCCGTGCGGTGCTGGATTGGAGTAGGCCACCACGCCGGATGCCCTGACGGTGTAGGATACCCCAAGAAGCAAAGGCTCTGGGTAATGCCAGAGATAGGCTGACGTGGGGCTGCTGCACGAGAGGACGCCGGAGCAGGAGGAGTCTGAGCTTTATGGCGAACGCGAAAGCGTATCGAAAGCCGGACAATCGTCCAACTCCAAGAGCACGGGCGTCAAGCTCTGCGGATGAGTAATCATCCTAAGAGAGTGTTTTGAAAATCGGGTAAGCTTGTCTCCATGGACAAGAAACCGAGACAAACGTACCCGACCGACCTCAATGATAAACAATGGGCCTTAGTTGCGCCCCTGTTCCAGGAGAAGACCAGCCGCCGAGGCCGACCTCGTAAGTGGTCGACCCGCGAGATTCTATGCGCCATCTTCTATATTCTCCGGAGCGGCTGTGCGTGGCGGCTGATGCCGCATGACCTTCCGCCGTGGCAGACGGTCTATGGCTACTATTGGAAGTGGCGCAATGAGGGCGTGTGGGACAAGATCAATGCCGTCCTGGTCGAAGCCGTCCGCACGCGTGAAGGACGGGAGGCCCGACCGAGCGCGGCGATTATTGATAGCCAAAGCGTCAAGACCGCCGAAGGTGGCGAAGAGCGCGGCGTGGATGTGTACAAGCAAGTCAGCGGGCGAAAACGCCATATTGTGGTGGATACCCTCGGTTTGCTGTGGCTCGTCGTGGTGCACAGCGCGGGTGTGCCCGACGGGAATGGCGGCAAGCGCACTTTGCAGACACTGTTCGAGCACATCAAGGGCAGCCTCTACAACCGATGGTGTCGTCTGAAGCTCATCTGGGCCGATGGCGCGTATGAAGACATTGTGGCGTGGGTCAAGCAGACCTACGGTTGGCGACTGGAAATCGTGCGGCGCCCTGAAGGCAGCAAGGGCTTCCAGGTGCTGCCGCGCCGCTGGGTCGTCGAACGGACCTTCGGCTGGTTGGGGCGCTATCGCCGTTTGAGCAAAGACTTTGAGCATCAGACCGATTCCAGTGAGGCGATGGTGTATCTCGCTAGCATTCACCGCATGTTGCGTGTGCTGGCAGGCTGAATTGGAATTTCAAAACACTCTCTAAGAGAGTGCCGATTGACAACGGCTCGTGTGGCAAGGAGCCGGATAAGTGCGAAAGTCTCACGTCCGGTTCTGAATCAGGGGTGGGGGAAGGGATTCCCCTGCCTACTGTAACCGTTCAAGCAGCGCAGGCGCGCAGGCAGAGCGAGTTGCTACATTGCGGATTTTCCATATAATAGCAAATTGTGCGAGTAGTGATCTCCCCTGTAACCTAACGTAGCGGATCTAGAACAACTATAGAAAGTGGTGACACATGAACGCTCACGCCATTCCAATGCCGATTCTACTATTCCTTTCTGCGGTTGTAGTGATTCCAATAATAGCTGCCTTGTTTGAACGGCTACTAATTCTGTCAGGTCAAAGAAAGGAGATCAGTCGAGTTATTAGGCCCACGATTATCGTACTCTGTTGGCTGCTTACTGCTATTATCATCTTGGAATCCGTTGGGTTCGAGTTCTTGTCTCTGATTCGAGCGCTGACTGTAATAATGGGAGTTTTACTCGTATTCATCGTAGCCTACGGCTTCGGCAAAGATGTGCTTATCGGGTTAATGCTAGCATCCGATAGCGACTTTCAAGAAGGTGTAAAGGTTGAGGTAAAGGATGCCATAAGCATCAAAGGTCACATTCGAGAGATAGGCATTATGCGAACTAAGGTCACTAGTGAAGATGGGAGAATATATGTGTTACCAAACAGGACGTTTCAGAATGCAGTTTTCTCGATAATGTCTACTCGGACGACAGGCTAATCGTATAAACCCTGTTCGATACAAGCCTGAAAGGTTGAGAAGCGCATGGGCAAGCAGCAGAAGAAGCTCGACCTATCACTTAGAGGAGTCGTTCAATGGCTGATTGCGCAAACTATAAACAACCTTTTCATCGGAATCATAATCCTCGCAATTCTTGCTGTTGTCACATACTTTCTTTCCTCCCCGAGCAACCCATTACCGCCCCTTTCTGCGCCAGTCGATATTGTGATATACAAAGAATGCTATCACTTAGGCGATGTGACGCGAGACTGGTTCTGTCATCCTGTGCCACAGACCAATCCATTTGAAAGAAGATTCCACATCGATCAACTGGGCGGATCGGCCTATCTTCAGTTGTCCGCTAAACATGTTGATCCAGATGAGATCAAAGCCCCTGTACGTATTTATCTCAATGGCGAGTTTATCGATTTTCTAAACCGATACTTTGAAGAAGAGACCATCAATCCCAAGACGGTGGAGATAGTTATTCCGCCAAACATTCTCCATATTGGCGAAAACGGCATTTTAATTGTTGACGGCACGGAGGTCAATCAGGTCTATGATGTTACGGGCCGAATTGTTTGGAGGTGTAAGGCTGGAATAAATGGCGGGCTGCCGAGGTAGAAAACGGGCTGCGCGGGCATGGGCGCAACCCGTGAGTGGAAAGGGCGGTCGCCCATCAATCGTGGTCAATCTCGGCGAT
>DATEUJ010000217.1:0-11941 GCA_035283185.1 Anaerolineae bacterium
GGCGCGGTCGTGTCGGCGAACGGCGGGACGGGGAACACGGCGACGGCGGTGTTGACGGTGGGCGCGGCGGCGCCGCCGAGCATCGCGAAGTCGTTCGCGCCCAGCTCGATCGTGGCGGGGATGAAGTCGACGCTGACGTTCACGGTCACGAACCCGAACACGGGGGTGACACTGAGCGGGGTAGCGTTCGGCGACACGTTCCCGGCGGGCATGGTCGTGGCCAACCCGCCGAATCCGAGCGTGTCGGCGGGGTGCGGGCTGCCGTCGTTCTCGCCCGTGGCGGGCAGCGGGTCGGTCGCGTTCTCGAACGGGACGCTTGCCGGGGGCGGCGTGTGCACGGTCGCCCTGGACGTAACGGCAGCGTCTGGCGGGACGTATGCCAACACGAGCAGTGCGGTGACGTCAGCCAACGCCGGGACGGGGAACGCGGCGGCGGCTGCCTTGACGGTGGGCGCGGTCACGCCGCCGAGCATCGCGAAGTCGTTCGCGCCCAACTCGATCGTCGCCGGGGCGAAGTCGACGCTGGCGTTCGCGATCGCCAACCCGAACGCGGCGGTGACATTAACGGGAGTAGCATTCAGTGACGCTTTGCCTGCAAACGTGATGGTCGCCGATCCGCCAAACGCGAGCGTAGCGTCCGGCTGCGGTGGGGGAGCGCTCTCGGCCGCGGCGGGCAGCTCGTCGCTTTCGTTTTCGGGCGGCGCGATTGCAGCGGGCGCGACGTGCACGATTGTGGTGGACGTGACCGCGACGGCCGGTGGGACTTACACGAATACGAGCAGCCCGGTCACTTCCGCCAACGGCGGGGCCAGCAGCAGTGGCGCTGCGGCGACGCTGACGGTGCAGCAGCGCCCGATGGGTTTGACGATTGAAGGGCCGTCCACTGGCGCTCTGAACACAGCCTATGCCTTCACCGTCACCGTCACGAATACCGATGCGACGATGCCGATCACGTACACATGGGAGGCAACCGGGCAGGCATCGCCAATCACACGCCAGAGCTTCGTGCTAAGCGACACCGCCGTGATGAGCTGGACCCTGGCGGGCGATCACGTCATCACCGTCACGGCGCAAAACGCGGCAGGCGTCGTGACTGGCACGCACAGCATCGCGATCACTCCGATCGGCCCTCTCCTGTTCGGGAGCTCGGCGAACGAGATGCTTCGAGGAACGGGAGGCATGGCTTCACTCCGGCGGCAGGACCGACCCGAACACAAGTCGATCGGAGAGCGCCTGAAGGCCCGGCAACTTGCCGCCGAACCAGCGCCACAGCCAGTATTTTTCGAAAGCGACTTTGCTGAGATGGGAGAATCGCGACGGCGGCTCCAGCGCGACGGTGGGATCGGGTTCGGAATAGAAATTGCCCGCGCCTAACGCGGCCTGACCGTAACCCGTCTCGACGATGCAGTAGCCCTCGCCCTTGAACTCGACCGGCTTGCCGCTGCGCGCAATATCGGCGGCGATCGTGCGAGCGACAGACTCGGCCTGCCCGTGCGCGAACACGCCGGCTTTCGGCAGCGGCTTGCCATTCGCGAGTTTGATCATCGTCACGTCGCCCAAAGCGTATACCCGCTCGAAGGCAGTCGCCATTGTTCGCGCGTTCACCGACACCCACCCCGTTTCGCCTGCCAGCCCGGCGCTCTTGACGACGACGGGACAGCGATGCGGCGGGACAGTCACGAGCAGATCGTACTCGACCTTCCGGCCGTCCTCGAGGGTCAGCTCGCGCCGGCCCGCATCGACCGATGTGGGCCTGGCCTGCGGATTGAAAGCGATGCCGCGCGCCTCGACCATTTCCTTCAGCGCCTTGCCGACAATCGGGCCGGCCACCGGCATGGGCAGCGGCTCAGGCGTGTACGCGCTCATCTCCACACGATCCCGAATGCCTCGCTGGCGGAAGGCGTAGTCGAGCAACAGCGCGCCTTCCCATGGCGCGCCAGGGCACTTGTAGGGCAGTGCGGCGATGGCTAACACCACTCGCCCGCCGTCGAACTTCGCCAACGCCTCGCGCAGCCGTTCGGCGCCGGGCAGATCGAAGTACCAGTGCGCTGATTCGGCCAGGCCGGGCGTGGCTGCCGGGTCCAGTTCGGCGCCCAAGGCCACGACGAGGTAGTCGGCGGCAAACTCGCCGGCGCTCGTCGTCGCTTTGCGCGCGGCGGGATCGATCGACTGGACATCAGCCTGCACGAACTCAATGCCGCGCCGGGCGAGGCGGTGAAGGTCGCGAGTGATCTGCGGCGCGCGCCGCCAGCCGACCATCAGCCAGAGCAGGCTGGGCGCGAAGACGTGCTGAGCGCTCTTGTCCACGACCACGATGCGGTGCTCGCGGCCCAGGCGTTCGCGCAGGCGGTGCGCCGCCACCAGCCCACCGATGCCTGCGCCGAGAATCAAGATCGTTTTGCCACTCATGGCTTCCTCTCTTAACTGGAGTTTGGCAAATCGCTGGAGTGCAGCCTTCAGGCTGCCATATGTGGCGGTCAAGCAGGCTTGCACTCCAACCGTCATATATGGCTGTTGCCAAAATCCAGTCCTAACTGAGCGCTTGCGAGCGTCTGTCGGCGCTTCAGAAAATCAAGATCTGGTCGGCTTCCAGCGTCCACTCGGCGAGCAGGTCCATGCTGCCCAGCTTGACGCCGTCGATCGACACGTCTGGCCCGATCCCGCGGGCCTTGGCGCACGTGCCTCAGGTGGCGACTTCGCCGCGCTGTGCAAGCGCCCTGACCATGCGCTCGACGTTGTAGTAACCCTCGTGTGTCTCCTGACCGGCGACCGCGCACTGCACGCCGTCGCCGACCAGGAACACGCGTACCCCAGCTTCGGGGCGCTTGACCAGGTTGAGCGCCAGCCGCAGCGCATTGTATGGGCGCTCGTTGCCGTACGGCCCATCGTTGACGACGATCAGATATTTCCTGGATGATTCGGTCATAGCATCGATCCTCATTGCCGATTTCAAGGTGGGTGCTCCCGCGCTTTTCCTCCATCGACTTGATCTATAAGCGCGACCCCTTACTGATTACTGATTACTGATCACTGATCACTGATCACTGATCACTGATCACTCCTCACCCTCGTCTCACTTTCTTTCAGGCGCGCGATCAACACCCGCATCACCGCTAGGCTGATCTCGGGTCTTTCCCTGAGCATGCCCTCGAACTGCTTCTGGTCGATGCACAGCACGCGCACGTGGCCCGAGGCGACGAGCGAGGCCACACGCGGCCCCTGGCTGATGAGCGCCATTTCGCCGACGAATTCGCCCGGCCTGCGTCGCGCGACTTCCGCGCCGGGCGCATCCTGAGCGGAACGCAGTGAAGCCTGCCCTGCGAAGTCCCCGACCGAAGGGAGCGGGGAGCGAACGCGAAGGGTCGAAGGACGCCCGCCGTCCGCCGCTTCCAGCACGCGCACCTCGCCCGACACGATAATGAACATCTCGTCGCCCGGGTCGCCCTGCCAGGCGATGACATCGCCGTCGTGAAAGAAGCGCTCGTCGGCAATCGCCGCGACGTGCTTGAGATCGGCCGGCGAGAGGTCGGCGAACAGCGGCACGCGGCGCAGGAACAGGACACGCTCCATCAACGATAGCGTTTGCAGGGTATGCACGGGTAAGTCTCCCTTCATCGCGGATGCAGCCGTTTCGCGCACGAGCGTGTCCGTGTCGGATTCGACGATACGGGCCAGCAGGTCGCGGGCATGTGGATCGTCAGAGCCGCCGGCGACGAGCGCCGCGCAGGCGCGCAGCCACGCATCCGAATCTTGCAGAAGTTGCGCGAGCCATCCATCCGAGCGGGCCGGCGTGGCTTCTCCCGCTTCCCACAAAGACAGCAGCGGTCGAACGATGGGCAGCTCGCCGATGGATTCCAGTGTCTCCATGGCATACGCGCGTTGATTCGGATCGCGGCTTTTCAAGTTATCGATCGCCGTCGCCATCGCGTGCCGATTGGCGAGCAGGCCGACGGCGCGCAGCGCGTTGATCGCGCGGCGGCGGGCCGCGTCGCTCAGCGAATCGGCCAGCAGTCGCAGAGCCGGTGTAGTCGAGTGGTCGAGTGGTCGAGTGGTCGGGTGGTCAGTCGCATCCTGAGCCATGCCCTGAGCGGAGCCGAAGGGGGAGCGCAGCGCACTGTAGCCCCCGGAGTGAAGCGGAGCGGGGGAGGTGGTCGAGTAGTCTTGTGGTCGGGTAGTCTTGATGCTGAGCATCAGGCTGTGGTAATGGGCGGCCCGGGATGCGCTCTCACGCGCGTACTCCCGAATGGCGTCCGCCGCTCGACGAATGGGAAGATGATCGAGCGCTGCGAGCGCGCCGCTTTCGAGCGCCGGATCGGACAGGGCAGACACCGTCGCATCGAGCATCGACGGGCCGATCCGGCCGATGGCGGCGGCCGCCGCTTCGCGCACCGACGAGTCGTCGTCGCCCAGCGCCTGAATCAATTTCTCTGTGCTCTCTGCTTTCTCGGCGGTGAGACGGATTCCTATCGGCGCGAATGCGGATGCGGCGGCGCGGCGAACGCCGGGAAGCGGGTCGTGAAGTCCCGCCGCAATCCATTCGAGCGATGCCGGGGCTTCCCATTCGCCCATCGCGTTCATCGCCTGGATGCGCGATTCGGCGTCGCCGGCCTCAGCCATAGTTGCCAGTACGCCCCGCGCCTCCGGATCCGCGTCGTCGCGCAGGAGGGTGGCGGCGACACGCGCCCGCACGGCCGGGTACGGATCGGCCAGCAAAGGACGAATCCATGCGACGAGGCCGCGCCGGTAGCCCGCTAATTGGCGCAGCGCGTCGACGGCCTCAGTGCGGACCTCCGGCTCAGGGTCGTTCAAGCAGGCTGCGATGTCGAGCAGCGCCGGCGTTGCCTTGGCGCAGGCCAAGGCGTGCAGCGCGGCCGCCCGTACCTCGGCATCCTGATCGCTCAAGGCGTCGATCAGCGCGTCGCTCGCCCCCGGGACGGGCAGATGACCGAGAATCTCGACCGACACGCGGCGGACGGCCGTGTCGGGGTGGAGCAAGCCGGTAGCGGCGACTGAAACGGCGGAGGCATCGCGCCGAAAGCCGCCGAAGGGTTCTTCTTCGTCGAAGAACACTTGCGGCTGGCCGGCGTGCAGGGCATCGACGAGCGAACCGCGATACGCGCGCCGCTGCTGCCAGAGAACGAACGTGATCATGAGCGCCGCGCCGAGGCCGATCAGATACAACTGCTGTGGCTGCAGGGCTTGCTGGCCGACGGCCAGGATCAAGCCGGCGGCGATTACGCCGATCTGATCAGGAACGGCGCTGATGAAAGCGCGTGTCTGTTCGCGCCGCTGGGGTGGGACGACGTTGAAAACAGCCTGGTAGGCCGCGGTTGAAACTCCCTGCGTCCACGTCGAATCGAAGAAGCGAAAGGCGACGATCGCCGGAAAGACGGGATAAACGGCGAGCACGCTAAAGCCGATCACGCCAATCACCGGCAGGCCCATGCGCGCCGCCATAATGCCGAAGCGGGCAAACAGGCGATTGGCTATCAGAAGTGAGGTTAAGAACGCTGCCGCCGTCGTGACGCCCTGGAACGTGCCGAGGAAACCGGCGAGCGTGTCTTCGCTCGGGAACTCCGTCGCGGCAGCCCTAGAGAAGGGCAGCACGAGCGAGTACATCATGATGGGAGCCAGCGTCGCGGAGATGACGATGAGGCGCATGAGCCGGGATTCGCGGACGAAGCGATAACCCTGCCGGATTTGGTCGACGGGGCTGGCTTGTTTTCTGATGCCGGCGCGGTGCACGAGCGGGCGGCCTGGCGCGCGACCGGCCAACGCACGTCCCAGGATAAACGCCGCGACGAGCGCGCCCGCCCAAACCAGCAGCAGGTTTTCCGTGTGAAGCGCCTTGCTCAGCGGCGCGGTGACGAATCCGCCGATCGCCGCACCCAGGATGCCGCCCGCCCCGAACAACGGGAACAACCGCTTGGCCTGGCGCGCATCGGCGCTGGCGCCCGCCAGTCCCCACGTGAACAGCGCCTGCAAGGCCCCCATCACGTTCATGCCCAGCCACAGAACAGGATAGAACCAGAAGAGATCGAGCGCCAGGAGAAAGCGCTCGCCGGCGAGGATCAGCGCGAGCGCGATGGGAAGCCGGACGTACAACCGCTCGCGCGTGACGCGGCCGAGGAGCGCCGACGTGCCCAGCAGGGTGACGAACGCGACCACGCCGAGCGCCATGTACATGGTGGGCAGGTATTGCGTGCCGAAGCGCGAGAAGAACAGCGCGTCGATGGCGTTGCCGCCGATCGCGCCGCCCGCCGAGACGAAGAACATCAAGCCGATCAGCAAAACGGCCAGACGGCCTTCGCCGGACCGAACTTTCAGTGCGCTGAGAAGACGATCCATCTGCTAATCCAGCCCGTTACTCTGAACTCTCTCAATCTTTACGTGCACGGGTGTCAGGTGCATAGGTGTCAGGGTGCTAATCCAGCCCATTACTCTGAACTCTCTCAATCCTCATGCGCAACGTGACGCGCTCGCGGGATAGCAGATCCTGGACTCGCCCCCCTCCGCCACGAGGCGGCGACGAGGGAACGTTGAACGTATTCCTATACCGCTGCCCCAGGCGCTGGTAGTCGGCGCGTGTCGTGGCCGGATTCTCATCCAGGGTGACGGTGCCGGTGAGGGTGATGTAGGTGTAGCCTTGTTCCACGCAGACGGAAAGGCGCGGGTCACGCCGGAGATGCTTGTGCTTTACGCTCCCCCGGGGCGTGCTGAGGAGCAATTCGTCTCCATCGAGCATATACCACATGACGGTCTGGTGAGGCAGACCGTCTGGGGCAATGGTCGAAACGACGGCAAAGTGCACTTGATTGAGGAACTGGCGTTGTTTGTCTGTGAGGAGCATAGTGATCCGCAGTACAGTGTACATCGGAATCGACTGGCGTCAAGTCCAAGATGTGTGTGCGTGGGGAAGGGCTTTGTCGAGCCAGCCTTGAGCGGCAGTCGGAAGGGATGCACGCCGGGCAAAACTGATCTGGTTTGGTTCGTGCTGAGTCATGGGTCTCCATATTCATCCGGTTCATAGGGAAAGTATCTTCCGCGACAGTGCGGCCCGTTGCGTAGACGGTTGCTCCGGCTTTGGCTAGTCCGAGCACGATACCTTTGCCGACACCACGGAAAAGCCTTACGCACCTCAAAACATCGTCCAGGTGCCATTCTCGAAGAGGACAAAACAAACATTCCCATTCCACAGCAGCCAGCCTCGCTGGAATTGCTGAATTTGTCCTTCAAGCAGTGTTTCTCCTGAGCGCGACCGTCCAGCGCATTCCTGAGAATAAGGCGGCTGATTGGCCAGCCAGCCATGCCGACCCGTGGCGGCAAAATCATCAGAAGGTACGCTATCATAGCCTCGTCGGTTGCCTGCGCGAGTTGGACGGCCCGTTTGGCTCAGCCGGCGGACGCCGGCAGATGCCGGCGAATAGCCTTGAGTGTTTCCCGCTCTGACTGTTGGGCGTGATAGAGATCCCAGCGCAACTGGAGATTCATCCAGAAGTCAGCCGACATACCAAAGTACTTGGCCAGGCGCAAGGCGGTGCTCGGGGTGATGCCCCGCCGCCCATTAATGATCTCGTTGATGCGCTGATAGGGCACATGAATGGCGTCGGCCAGTTCACGCTGAGTTAGCCCCATGGGGGTCAAAAATTCTTCTAGGAGCATCTCGCCAGGATGAGTGGGCGGACGGTGTGTTGGAATACGGATCATAGTCTTGGCCTCCACAAAACTCAGTGATAATCCACGATTTCGACCTGCTCAGGCCCGGATTCCGACCACGAGGAACGGCGGCGGAGCGGGCGCCCGCTCCGCCGGCCGTGACTAGGCCGCCCGCCGACATGGGTAAAGTCTTCTGCACTGGACTGCTTTGACGGTCATAGCGAGAACGACCTTCCGTCCTGAAGTGTGACCTTGCCGGACTCGAGAAGAACCTTGAGCTTTTCCAGGTTTTCGCGCACCCCTGATTTGGCCCGATTGGCCGCGAGCGGTTCTAGCAACTTCGGCACGCCCATATCCAACTGCCACATGTCGATAATTCGCGTGCTATCGCCCTGAGCCTCAAACATGATTTCGCGGCGAAGTTCGGGTCTTGACGGCGGAATGGTCTCCACCACAAGTAACCGGTTCGGTTCGAGCTGCGAGATCTTCAGATCCTGCTCATCGTTCTTGCGAATCTGGCGATATGTGGATCCCACCGCGCCCGGCTTGGGTGAGGTGGGCGACACACTCAACACATAGTAGTTCCACTTAGGTAGGCTGGGTAGATCAACAACAAAAGCAAAGACTTCCTCGATCGGTCGGTCGATCACGATAGTATTCTCGAAGGCGAACATTGCGCAACCTTTCTACTAAGGGCACAGGCAGGCCGGTGAGGATACCTGTTGCAGACCATCGACCGTGCGGGAGTCGCAGCAGCGGGCGGTTGATATGATGCAGGATGTGCGAGAAGAGCCACGATGCGCCACCCCTCCTTTATCAACTTGCCACTGGACAGACGCTTCAGGAGGACAGCGTCTTCTCAATGCGGCGGTCTGGAATGAGCCACAGCACCGCGACCAGAACATATACCACACAAGCCAGCCCCGCGCTCACAAACGCCAGAGGAATCGCCACCAGATACAGCACCACCGATGCCTTGCCCTTCACGTCGCGACCCAAGGCCGTCGCCAGAACCGAATCCCGACCATGCAGCGCAATGAGCGCTCGCGTCAGAATCAAGTAGGCGACCGCCGCCAACAGCAGCACGATCCCATACAGGGCGACCGGCCCGGTGGCAAATTGCGTCTCGCCCATCCAGCCGGTGACGAAGGGGATGAGCGACAGCCAGAACAACAAGTGCAGATTCGCCCACAAGACTCGACCATCCACGTGCCGGATCGCCTGAAGCAGATGATGGTGGTTGTTCCAGTAGATGCCGAGGAAGACGAAACTCAGCACATAGCTGAGGAAGACCGGGAGTAGCGGCGACAGGGCGGCTAAGTCGGCTTCATGGGGTATGGTCAACTCCAGGACCATGATGGTGATGATGATGGCGAGCACCCCATCGCTGAAAGCTTCCATGCGTCCCTTGCTCATGGTCTGACCACTCGTCGTGATAAAGGTGTGATGGAAGGGCCTGTCACCTTGCCCGTGTCACAGCCACAAGCCCTTGTACCTTTTCGCCCTGCAAAAATTGGATGACTTTTTCAATATTCCGCTCCAAGGTCTCCGGTCGTTTCAAGCCATTCAAATATCGGAGAATCTCTTTCTGACGTGAGGGGGCCAGTTTCTGAAAAGCTTCCTTGGCTCGTTTGTTTTTTGAAAGCGCTAGCGTAAACTTTCGCGGCGCGGGGACGGTTCTGGGTGTGTTATCAAACCGCACTCCCATCCTGACTTTGTCGCCCACCTCAACACTCGCGGCGTGCCGCATGGCTGTGTTGAGATACAGCCGCCACATCCCTCTGAACCTGACCACCGTGGCCGAAAATGACTCGCCCTGCAACGTTCCCTTCACCGGTATAGGCCCTTTCACTTTTTTGGCATCTTGCTGTAGTTTCCGGACAATACCGTCGGGCACTTGCACGTACGGGTTAATGTCTATCTTCCGAACCGTTGCCGAAAATGCTTGGATTGGTTGAGCATTACTCATATTCGATCACCGTTACACATCGCATTCCAGGTGAATGTCCTTTGGCTCAAGCTCAAGCAACTCCGGATCGGGTTGCGCGGTCACCCGGCACCCTAACCGCAGGTAGAAGTTGACGGTGTTCTCCGACGGTGTGGCCGAGATATACAACTGCTTCGCCCCTTGCTCACGCGCGGTGGCTTTCGCCAACTCGAATAAGCGCCTACCCAACCCCTGACGCCGGTAGGCGTTGCTGACATGTTGTCAATGACTTCACTGCGGTCGATCGACCAGACCTGCGCGATCTCTTCTCTGGATAAGTGTCTGAAGGTGAGCACAGTGCTCCTCTGTGCGCGCCCAACGGCCCGCGCATCTGCCGCCGCCGTGACGCGCGGGCTACTTTGCGGGCAAAGCGCGACAGAAAAGTCCGAACGACGGCGGGCTGGACACGACTGACGGCAAGTGTACTTCACCAAGATGGATAACGCCAGTGAAGACACGTAGGCGTCGTCGACCCCGCCTACCACAACTTAGGCGGCTGGAAGGCAATGGTACTCACAGATCCGGGGGCCGTGGTTTGAGTGCCCAGGGTGGGGGCGTGGGCATGAGGATGAATAGGACGCCGCTTCGCACCTCACCGTTGCCAGTGACGCGCGTGCTGGTAGGAGACTACCGGCAGCACAGCAGGTGATGTTTCTTCATATGAGTATCACAGCTACATCTACGACTCCGTGTCGCAACGACTGCAACTTAGGCGCGCAGTCGTTGCACGTTCCTCCTTCGACTCCCTGCATTGTGTTTATCCTCGTTTGACGAAAGCCTCATTCACTGCATTGACAATATTCTGGATGTATTGCCGATCTTTTGAGATCAGCGCGTCAGCCTCACCGGATGAACTGCTGATCCGGACTATGTAACTTGGCTTTTCATGGCGCATGATCCACACACCAAGCAAGCCTGTTATCACCCCGGAGAAAAGTAATCCTGCGATAGTTCCAATGCTCGACGAGCCAATAATCCCCACTGCTCCGAGGACAAGCCCCAAGCCTATGGCAATAAGAAGAAATACGACGAATTGGTTCTCCGGCTGCTTTATTACCATTTCGACCGACGTGACATTGGCGAGCGCATACGTCTTTCCTCGAAACATGGCGCGTGCATTGGTCACCGTCACAGCATCATCAGTATAGTAAACGATTTCTGTATCTGGACTGTTAATGGAAGCGGAGTCTGACTGCATGGTTGCAGGCTTCGCCTGTGTAATCCAGGACACTTGGTCATCTACTGCTGCCTCCAGTACCTCGAGTCCACGGAGGGCCATTGCATTATTGGGGTCGATTTCTAAGATGCGATCCAGGTATTCGCGACGCTCACCGGATGTATCTGCTATCTCGGTCATCCACAGCAAAGCGTTTACGTTACCTGGATCGGATGCCAAAATTTGCTCTAGCATTGCACGGCCCTCAGCCCGCCGACCGGCCTTGATTGTGGCGATTGCTTGAGCCAGTGTTAGTGTCGGCATATGTCATCACCCTGATATTCGGATGCGCGTGCGTGCACCAACGGATACGGAGTTAAGCCTGTTACCTTATACTCGACTTAGGGAGGCCGATGAGGGTATGCTTCGCGCAGAACGGGGTGATGATCCGTCACCGTCTGTCCGCTTCGCGCCATCGGCGATCCTGGCCTGGGAGCAGAGGTCCTGAGTTGATCCTTCGACTACGCTTAGGAGCATTGCGAACCCTCAGGGCGGACCGCCCCTCAGGCTTGCCGGGCTGTACAGTTGAAAGCATGCAGCGTTGACAACGCAAATCATCGGTAGGCCGCAGACGTTAATACCTCGCATACGGGTTCTAATGCAGCCTAACGCAGACCGGCTAACCCGCGGCCGCGCATGGTTGCACCAGCGATCCTCAGGATCAGTCGGTTGTTAGGCCGATCGTTGGCGGGTTCTGAGAACGAACTGAATCAGCGTCTTCACCACGGGCTGACCGCCTTCGAAGGAAACCCTCGTGCCGAAAGCTTCCGCTCCCATCACCTCGCTAAGCTTGCCGAATGCCTCGTCGACGCACGAGGGCGTGATGTCTTCGATCCCATCGAGCGTTACCTTCACGTTGCGCCCAGCCGCCAACTGGCCTGCCACGTCAGCTCTGATAGCAGTCCCAAGTTCGCGGGTGAGAAGTTGCGTGCCGTAATTGCCTAACGAAGCTTCGCCTCAAACCGACAAGTCTAACGAAGCAGTTCGAGTGCGCTATAATGTAGTTACAAACAACTTCGCTTGCTGTGCAGAGAGCTGTCTCCTTTTTGACGCCGCTGGGCGTTCAATCTCTCTCGCGGCCA
>DATEUJ010000218.1:0-26509 GCA_035283185.1 Anaerolineae bacterium
GCGGGGACGCGGGCGGTGAGCTACCTGACATGTTTTGCGTGCACACTACTACCCGCAAGTCCGTTCGTCCGCAGTTGCACCGCGGACGCCGGGCGACAGCCCGCCCTGGCTTGCGCCAGCGGGCCAGGGTGCTACTGTCGGCCCAACCTGTGTGCGATCACCAATCTTGGGACTGCTGCCTGCGGCTCATGACGTGGTGGATCATGTCGAGCAGTTGGTTCTGATCGTAAGGCTTGACGAGATAACCGTCCACTTTGGCCAGGTACAGCGCCAGCGCCTTGTCGGCGGCCTGCGCTTTGGCCGTCACGACGATGACCGGCGTGTCTTTCAGGTCGGGTTCGGCTTTCATCTGGTTATATATCGCCCAGCCATCCACCTCGGGCATCATCAGGTCCAGCAGCACCAGGTCCGGCTTTTCGCGCCGGATGATGTCGAATCCCTCGCGGCTGTCGTTGACGGTGACGACCTGGAATCCCTTGTGGGCCAGGACGAGCCGGCCCAGTCGGAGCAGCTCCGGGTCATCCTCGATCCACACGACGCGGTGTTTGGGGCCTGGCATGGCGATAATGACTCCTCGTCTGTCGGGGCGCTGCGCCTACTGCCGGCAGAAGTCGCGCACCGTTTCGTACAAGACCTGCACGCCGAAGGCAAGCGCGTCGACGCTCACCCGCTCGTCGTGCGCGTGGATCAGGCGGTCGAACGGCTCGTCGGCGCGCAGCCTGAGCGGCGAGAAGCCGTAACACCGAACGCCAAGCTGGCTGAAGAGCTTGGCATCCGTCGCGCCGGTGAGCATGTGCGGCACGACGATGCCGTCCGGATCGTATCGCCGCAGGCCGGACTCGATCGCGCCGAACAGCGGCGTGTCTGCGGAAACTTCGAGCGGCGGCGAGTAGTGCTCGACCTCGACCTCGATGTGCTGGCCCAGGCGCGGCTGAAGCTCGGCTAGAAATGAATCGCGATCGAAACCGGGCAGCAGCCGTCCGTCCAGCGCCGCCACGGCTTCGGACGGGATAACGTTCACTTTCGTTCCGGCGGCCAATTGGGTGGGCGACACGGTGTTGTGCAGGCTGGCGCGCAGGCTGTCGGCGATGCCGTCCCCGGCCACGCGCGCCTCCGCGATGCGGTACGTGAGCGGGTTCAGCAGCGCGCGCAGGCTGATCGCTTGGGGCCAGTCGAGCGCGGCTGCGACGCGCCGAATGAACTCGGCGGCCGTCGGCGTGACGTGCAGCGGCAATGGCTTGCCGGCGGCGCGGTCGATCGCGCGGGCGAGCTGGAGCACGGCGTTGTCTTCTTTCGGCACGGACGCGTGGCCGGGCTGCCCCCGGGCGCGAATCTTCATCCAGCACACGCCTTTTTCAGCCGTCATCACGGGGTAGAAACGCCGCCCCTCGAAATGCAGCGAGTATCCGCCGAATTCGCTGATGCCGTACTCGGCGCGGACGAGATCGGGGTGATGCTTCACCAGCCATTCCGCCCCGGCGTCGCTGTCGATTTCCTCGTCGGCCGTGGCGGCGAAGATCACGTCGCGGCGCAGCGCATCGCCGCTGCGCTTGAGAAGCAGCATGGTCATCAGCTCCATGGCGACCATGGCTTTCATGTCGAGCGCGCCGCGCCCCCATATCTGCCCGTCGGCGACGGCGCCCGAGAAGGGCGGGTGAGTCCACTTATGCGTTTCGGCGGGGACGACGTCCGTGTGCGAGTACAACAGCAGGGGCGCGGCCGAACCATCGCCCGGGTAGCGCGCGATCAGGTTGGCGCGGCCCGGTTCCGCTTCCAGGAGCAGCGGCTCGTAGCCCCCGGCGCGCAGCACGCTCGCCAGGTAGTCCGCCGCGGCGGATTCGTTGCCGGGCGGGTTAGTGGTATCGATGCGCAGCAGCGCCTGGAGATGGCGCACGGCTTCTTCAAGGACGGCGGGCGGATCAAGGGCGATCATCGACTCGACCACACGAGCGCTTCACCGCAGACGCCGAAGGCGCGCGGAGGGCGCAGAAAGATCTTGACGAGCAAGTGTACCCTATCTATGTGGAGTTTGGCAAATCACTGGAGTCGAGGTGTGCACGCAAAGGTTGTCATCAACCGTAGGGCGTGCTCGCCAAACCGCGTCCTCGCGGTTGGCCGCCCGCGGGGACGCGGGCGGTGAGCCACCTGACTTGTTTTGCGTGCACACGAGTCGAGCCTTTAGCGGTCATCCCCGGCGGTCAAAATCGGCTAAAGCCTCGACTCCAACCCAAGATGTGACACTTGCCAAAGTCCGGTATTTATTTGAGGCTGCAAGCGGCGAAGTTGCAATAGGGCGTTAGGGTCATTATAATGCGCCTATGCGACTAGCGCACGCGGGCGACCTGGCCCTCTTCATCAGCCGCGATCACAAGCAGTTCCTCACCCAACTGCAGCCCGGCGAGAGCCTGCACACCCATCGCGGCATCATCGCCTTCGACGATTGCATCGGCAGCGCGTGGGGGCGGGACATCCGCTCGCACCTGGGGTATCCTTTCGTGGTCCTGGAGCCGTCGACGGCCGACTTGGTGCGCCAGATCAAGCGCACGACCCAGATCATTTTCCCCAAGGACGTCGGCTACATCCTGATGAAGCTGTCGATCCAGCCGGGCATCACCGTCATCGAGGCCGGGACCGGCTCCGGCGGGCTGACGCTGGCGCTGGCTCGCATTGTCGGCACGTCCGGAGGCGTGATCAGCTACGAGGTGCGCCCGGAGATGCAAAATCTCGCCCGGAAGAATCTGGAGAAAGCAGGGCTGGCTGGCTGTGTCGAGTTCAAGTTGAAGGACGTCGAATCGGGCTTTGACGAGACGGATGTGGACGCGCTGTTCCTCGACGTGCCCGAGCCGTGGCGCTGCCTGGCGCAGGCCGCAAGCGCGCTGCGCAGCGGCGGCTTCTTCGGGACGATCGTCCCGACCGCGAACCAGGTGATTCGCCTGCTGGATGCGCTCAGGGATGAGCCGTTCGGGCTGATCGAAGTCGAAGAGCTGCTGCTGCGGGCGTACAAGACCGTGCCGGAGCGGCTGCGCCCGATGGACCGCATGGTTGCGCACACCGGATTCCTGCTGTTCGCACGCAAGATCGATCGCACCTGGCAGGCAGAGCGGGAGACAGACGAGACGGCGGAGGGTGGTGAGTGAACTACTCTTCTTCGCCTTCTTCCTCGACCTTGCCGCGTGCGATGACCTCCGGCTCGGCTTCGGCAGTTGGAGCTTCGGCGGCCACGACCTCTTCGGCGGCCAGATACGTGACGCGCGCCACCATCTCTTCCGGATCGGCAAGCACCTTGACGGCTGCCGGGACGTCCAGATCCTTCACGTACAGAGCGTCGCCGACGCTCGCCAGCCGTTCGAGGTCGACGCGAATGTTGTCAATCAGGTCGCCGGGCAGGCACTCGATCTCGACCGAGTTGATGCCGGTGACCAGGACGCCCTCGCCGCGTCGGACGGCCGGCGATTTGCCTTCGAGGACGATCGGCGCCTCGACCGTGATCCGCTCCGTCATCGACACGGCCAGCAGATCGACGTGCAGGATCTGGCCGCTGATCGGCTCGCGCTGCACGGCGCGCGCCAACGTCATCTGTGTCGCGCCGCCGGTGCTGACGGCGATCAGGCGGCTGCCGCCGGCCTGCCGCAGCACGCGCGCCAGCTCCTTGGCGTCCGCCTGCAGTGACACCGCATCGGTCTGCGCGCCGTACATGACCAGCGGCACCTGGCCGTGGCGCCGCAGCGCCCGCACCTGCTTGCCGATGACGGTTCGAGTCGAAGTATTCAGTACAATTTGATCCATGCGTGATAGCTCCCTCGGAAACCAGGTTTCTCGAAGAAATCTGGTTTCTAGCGCCGCGACCGTCCCAGCAGCGCGCCGAGCAGCGACAGCGCGCCCAGCGCCGCGCCGAAGGCTAAACCCAGCAGCAGCGCGCCGCGCGCGTCGAGCGCCGTGTTGACCTGCCCGTCGACGTTGCGGCCGATGAAGACGACCGCGTTCACCTTGCCGGCCTGGACGTTCTGTCCGATCAGCACCCCGGTGTTGCACTCTGCGAGCGTGATCTCGCCAGCCCGCAGCGCAATAGCGCTGCTTTGCTCGGCGGCGATGGCCTCCGCCCGGACGCTGAATGCCACGCTGTTGCGCATGCGGGCGGTGTCGGCCTCGACGACCTGCGCCGCGCCCTGCAGCATCTCAACCCACTCGGCCTCGATGCGGGCCGCCGCCGATCGCACCAATTGCACCTGGTCGGCGTCGATGTGCTGCACCGCGCACTGCTGCAAGCGCACGATGTCACCTTGCACCTGCTCGATGGTTCGACCGGCGATCTCGACGGGTTCCGGCTCGGCCATGTTGCCCTCTGAATATGTCATGCCACAAAAATGGGCTTGGCCTTGCGCCAGCCCATCCACAGCGATTGATTCTACATGCGAACGCGCGATTCGTCAAGATACGTAGCGCTGGCGCGCATCGCGATCGACTACTTGCCCACACCCGTCGCCGCCTGCCCAGCCGTTCAGCTAGCCGACTCTACCAAATACTACCTCCTTGAATGCGCATCGTGTATAATAGCGTTACGATTGAGCAAGGCCTGAAGAGGTTGAGCATGAACATCCAACTGGAAGGCATGTCGTTGCCCGGCTCCGGGCGAGTTGAAGTCGACATACGGGTTTCGGCCGATCTGCACATCACGGCGACCACCGCCCGGCGGCGGGTGAGCCGCATGGTGATCAGCGAGATCGGCAATCTACTTCACGGCGGTGAGCCATCTTTGGTAATGGGCGAGCGCATTCGCTGGCGCGTGCCGATCATCCTGGCCTACCCGGATATCGGCCCGGTTGGTCAGGTTGGCGCTCTGGACGTGGATGTCGAGACCGGCGAGGTGCTGGCCTCGCCCGAGCAACTGGACGAGATCCGCGCTTACGCGCAGTATGCCGCTCAACATACCCCTCCTGCCACAGCTTAGCCGCGCCGACTGTTTGCCGGCCTGCGTCGAGATGGTTTCGAGATTCCTGGGCCGCGATGTGTCGCGTGACTGGCTGTCCCAAATTCTGGAGACGACCTGGCTTGGGACACCGGGCTTCAAGCTGCTGAATCTGCGCGACCACGGCTACGACGTGGTATACGCCTCTGCGATGAACGAGCGTCCACTCATCGAAGCATTGGCGGCTGGAATTCCTCCGATCGCGCTGGTTCACACCAGTGCGCTGCCCCATTGGAAGCAGGCCACGGCGCACGCCGTAGTTGTAGCAGAATTCGGCGAACAAGTGGTCGTCAATGACCCGGCTTTTCCTACGATGCCCCAGGTGGTTCCACGTGAAGCCTTCATGCTGGCGTGGTCGGAGTTCGATTATTTGTATGCCATCGTTCGGCCACGCTGATGCGGCAATCTGAAAACGCAAGTCCGGCTCTCGGACCGCGAGAGCCGGGTTTCTGCGATGCGCCGCGCCCGGACCTGACATCGCGCAGGTAGGGGCAGAGCAGAACGGGCGCGGTCAGAGATCCGCGCCGAACGAAGATTTTGAACTTTGACCTTTGGAGTTTTGATTTGATTTCCCCTGCGGATTGATTGACTACGGCGCCAGTCCCTTCGGCCCGCGATCCGTTTCGACGTGGCAGGCGTCGCACGCCGGCAGGGTGGCGCTTTCGTCGAGGTAGTTGACGGACTCGAAGCCAGTCACGTGCGCGATGTGGCACGACAGGCAGTTGACCGTCGTCTCCAGCAGCTCGGGCTTGCCTTGCGAATCGGCGAGTGGATCGGGGGAACCGGGCGGGAGGTCGGGCGGCACGACGGGCGTGACGCCGCTCTGGATCGCCTGCCAGGCCGCCGGCAGCTTGACGTGAAAGTGATTCTCGAACCCGGCGACGACGATCGCGTCCACGTGGCATTTTACGCAACTGCGGTCGATCAGGTCGGGCAGGGCGGCGCTGCGTTTCTCGAGCGCCGGATCGCCCGCCCCGGCGAAGTGGATGAGCGTGTCACGCGCGCCGAGCATCACGCTCAGGATGCGATCGCCGATCCGGCTCGCGCCGCGGTGACAGGCAATGCAGTTGAAAGCCATCTCGCGCGTGTTCATGTGGAGGCTGGATAGGTCGGCGGGCGCGCCGCCGTCCTTCGCCTGTCGCGCGCGGTCGAAGTACGCCTGCTCCGGCGGGCGATGGCACGAGATGCAGAATTCGTCGCTCTCTTCGAGGACGAGGCTGGTGTACGCGCCGAACCCGCCTCCCAGGAGTGCAATCGCCGGCAGCGCAACGAGCAGAAGACGAAGAAAGCCGCGCGGGCGCGGCTTCATCAAGGTTCCCTCGGCGTTCCCTGCGGCCTCGGCGCTAGAATCCTCGCGCGCAGGCTGGCTTGCCTCCGCTCCCACGCGCTGCGTATCGACCCCGTCGCGCGGGCGCGCGCGCCGCTGATCGTCTTGCGCACAATCGGGATGCGCAGCGCCAGCAGCAGCGCGACGACGAGTCCGAACCGGACCGGCTCGGTGATGTCGGACTTCACCAGCCACACGAAGTGTATCACAGCTAGCACGCCGGCCAGGTACGTGAGGCGATGCAGCCGCTTCCAGCGCCGGCCCAGGCGTTTCTGCCAGCCCTTCGTCGAGGTGAGCGCCAGCGGCAGCAAGATCAGAAACGCGGCGAAGCCGACGACGACGTAGCGCTTCTCGGCGATCGTCTGCGCGATAAGCTCGAGGTCCAGGCCGTAGTCCAGGTAGACGAATGTGAACAGGTGCAGGCCGGCGTACGCGAACGCGTAGAGGCCGAGCGCGCGGCGCACGGCGAGCGCCTTCTTGAATCCGAAGAGCGTGTTGAGCGGCGTGCAGGCGAGCGTCAGCACCAGCAGGGCCAGCGCCGTGCGGCCGGTGCGAAAGGTGACGTCTTGAATCGGATTGACGCTGAGCGCGTTCTGCGACGCGTCCCAGATCAGGAGCGCGAGCGGCAGGAGCGCCCCGGCGTGGACGGCGACGCGCAGCCAGTCGATTTTGATGCCTCGCATTAGTAGTTTGCCCTCAAGTCCATGCCTGCGTACAAGTCCGCAACCCGGTCAGCATAACCGTTGAACATCAGTGTCCGGCGACGACCCGATTCGCCGATGCGGCGCTCGGTGGCCTGCGACCAGCGCGGGTGGGGCACCTCCGGGTTGACGTTCGAGTAGAAGCCGTACTCGTGCGACGCGGCCCGCATCCACAACGAGACGGGCTGCTCTTCGACCAGGTCGATTTTGACGATGGCTTTGACGCTCTTGAAACCGTACTTCCACGGCACGGCCAGTCGAAGCGGCGCGCCGTTCTGGTTCGGCAGCGGCTTGCCGTACAGGCCGGTCACCAGGAGCGCGAGATCGTTCATCGCCTCGTCCAGGCGCAGCCCCTCGACGTACGGCCAACTGTACCACGTATTGAGCTGCCCCGGCATCTGCTGCGGATCGAAGATCGACTCGAAGCGCACGTACTTCGCCGCCGAGGTCGGCTCGACCTCCTTCAGCAGAGACGCCAGCGGGAAGCCGATCCACGGGATCACCATCGACCAGCCCTCGACGCAGCGCAGCCGGTATACCCGCTCTTCCTGCGTGAACTTCTTGCGCAGATCGTCGATGTCGTAAGTCTTGGGGCTGTTGACCAGCCCGCCGACCTGCACCTTCCACGGCTCGGACTTGAAGTTGCGCGCCAGTATCGCCACGCCCTGCTTGTCGGTCGTGAACTCGTAGTAGTTGTTGTAATTAGTGATCGCTTGATACGCGTTGAGTGGATCGCCCAGCTCGTCCGTCTGTGCCTGCGCGTCCAGGCCGACCGGCGCAGGCTGCGGCGCGGCAGCCCCGGGCGCCGGCGCGCCGCACGCGGCCAGCGCCGCCGAAGCGGCCAGCGTCCCAACGCCGGCCATGAACCTGCGACGCGACAGGTAGACGTGCTCAGGCGTAATCTCGGAAGATCGGATCTTCGTCATGCTGACTCACCCTTCTTCTCACTCCCGCTGGGTCTGTGACCCAGCGGCTCAGCAACAAAGGAATAGCAACCGCTCTCACCTGAGAGCGGTTTGATTGTATTCAACACAGATTACAGAGTTCTTACTTCGACACTCGACTACTCGACCACTCGACCATTCGACCACTCGACCATTCGACTACTCGACCATTCGACCTGCGCCTGGGCGATGCCGGACGATCAGCGCGGCGAGTGCGCCGACGGCGAGGACGATCGAGATCAGGCTCGCCGTGGGGATGCCGCCAAGCGACGTCCAGGCGTCGAAGCGGAACGACTCGACGAAGATGCGCACCAGCCCGTACCAGATCAGGTACGCCAGAAACAGGTCGCCTGCTTTCAAGCGCCCTTTGAGGCGGCGGCTGGCGACGATCAGCACGACGAAGCCGAGCACGTTGAGCGTCGATTCGTACAGGAATAGCGGATGGAAGCGCGTGACGTCCACCGGGTAGCGCGTCAGGTCGACGTACTCGTAGGTGCGGTGCGCCGCGTCGATGGAGAGGCCCCACGGCAGGTCGGTCGGCGGGCCGTACAGCTCCTGGTTCACGAAATTGCCCCAGCGCCCGATGGCCTGGCCGATGAGCAGAGCCGGCGCAGCGTAGTCGATGTATCGCGCGAGCGGCAGGCGCCTGCGGCGCGCGTAAATGACGACCGCGACGAAGCCGCCGAGGACCGCGCCGAAGATGCCCAGCCCGCCCTCGCGGATGCCCAGCACGATGTCCTGCGGATGGTTCTGGTACCACGGCCAGCCGCAGTACGGCAAGTCGGCCGTGCAGCCGGCGGGCGTCGACAAGACGTGATACAGCCGCGCGCCGATGATGCCCGCCAGCACGACCCAGAACAAGCCATCCCAGACTACGTCCGAGTCGTCGCCGTTCACGCGTGCCTGCGTCGCCGCGATGTAGCCGCCCACGAGCGCGCCGATGACGATGATGATGCCGTAAAAGTTGATGGGCACCGGCCCAATGCAGATGGCGGGCCGGCCCGCAATCTCGCAGATCATGTGCTCACTCCTGACTGTGGGTGAACGGGATTATACCATTTTTGACTAATTGATTTGCAAAGAGGTACCAATCTCCCAAATTTCTGCGCGGCGCGTATCCGCAGCGCCTGGTCGTTCGTTCTATCTACATAGAAGCAATCTCACACGATATGAGGGGAGCCATGCTCAGACATCGCATAACCGCCACATTGATCCTAGCGCTCGTCCTGCTGGTTGCATCTCTCGGGACGGCCGCCGCCGAGGAAAGCGGCGCAGTCGTCGGCGTCGAGACATCGGGTGAGACTGCCCTGGCCAGGTGGGTCGTCCTCCCGCAAGCGCCGTTGCAGGAAGAGACAGCCACTCCGACGTCCACGCCGACGCCGACACCGACCAGTACGTCGACACCGACGTCCACGCCGACGCCGACCGAACCGGCCAGCCCTATCGGTACGCCGACGCCGGAGTTCTGCCATCCGGTGGCGCGCATGATCGCGCGGTTCTTCGATCTGACGTGCGCAGAGGTCACGGAGCTGCACGACGGCGGCCTGGGCTTCGGCGTGATCGCGCGAGCATATCTCACCGCGCAGGCGCTCGGCGAGGAAACCTCGCCCGAGGCGATCCTGGCGCTTCACCAGGCGGGTGTAGGGTGGGGCCAGATCATGCAGCAGTTCGGCGCCGCTGCCCATCCGGGCGGCAAGGGTCTGGGCGCGATCATGCGCGGCAAGTCGCCGGATGGTGACGGCGACGACGCGGGAGGCGCGACAGGCGCGGCGCCCGATCGTATTCGACCCGGCAACAGCGGAAACGCGCCCGGCCACAACCAGGACGACGGGCCGCGCGGCCCTGATCGCGGCAAGGGCAGCGACAAGCCGAAAGGCAGGCCGTGGTAGAAGTATTAGTCGTATGGTCCTGTGGTCTGGTGGTTCAGTAGTCTAGAAGGTGGTCAGTGAGACTTCCGAAGTCTGAGAGACTTCGGAAGTCTGGGGATAAACGCAGAAGCGCCGGTCACGACCGGCGCTTCTGCATTCACACTCCAGACTCAGTAGATCCAATTCTCGCGTCGCACGCGTGAAGGTTTCATTGCAAGTTCATTTCCAATTCCAATCGAGACGCAAGACATTGTCGGAATCCGAATACCCTTCTGACCGTGAGCACACCGAAGCCGGCGAGCGCGGCTATCTGAATCGGACAACCTAACCTATTCTTTCCGGTTTTCATACGGAAATCTTATGCAATTGCAATATCCTTCGAGAGTATTTGGCGGTATACTGGTGGCGATAGCTTATGACATGCAAGAAGAAACTCACTGACCTGCACGAAGAATCAGGCCAGGCGCTGGTGGAATTTGCGCTGGTCTTGATGTTCGTGATCCTGCCGTTCACGTTCGTGTTGATCGACGGGGCGATGACGCTGTTCTCGCAGGCCGCGATCACGAACGCGGCGCGCGAGGGCGCGCGGGCCGGATCGATCTCCCTGGGGCCCGAGCCTTTGGTCACGCAGACATTCGCGCAGCAGGTCGCCGCCGCGGACGCCGAACGGGCGGCAGACGTCCAGGCCGAGGCTCAGCGCCTGATCAGCCCGCTGCTGTGGTTCCCGTCGTGCACGACGACGATCACGTACAGTCCGGGGACGCCCGTGCTCGGCAATCCTTCCCGCGAGTTCGATTCCATCAACGTCAGGCTGTCTTGCCCTCGGCGACTGTTCTTCGGCCTGGCCGGCGCATACGAGATCATGCTCGAGGCGCAGTCGACGATGCAGATCGAGCCTGCGGCTGTGAAGACCGGCCCATGAACATGATCGGCTCACGTCTCACCTCAACGATAAACCCTTGCGAAGGCGCGAAGCGTGAAACCTTCGCAAGGGTTAAGCCGTGCGCACGGCGCGCCCAGGAAGGCCAGGCTACCGTCGAGATTGCCTTCCTCCTGCCGATATTGATGGTGGTGCTGTACGGCATCATCGCGGCCGGCTTCCTCTTCTACGCGTTTATCACGGTCAGCAACGCGGCGCGCGACGCCGCGCGCGCCGGCTCGGTCTACCGGCTCACGCGGGGAGCGAGCGGATTATCGCTGCTGCAAACGGTGCAGAATGCCGTCTACGATCCGGGTCCCAACCCCGACCGATCGTCGCTCGGCTTTCTCAGCACGACTGCGCCGAACTTCGACGTCGCGTCGGACGTGACTATAAGCTGGGTGGACGTCGACGCGGACAGTATGGAATCAGTGGGCGATCAACTGACGGTATTTGTGACGTATCGCTACACGCTGCCGATCTTGTCCGATATCTTCGTGCCGATGTTCCCGCAGCCGATCGTCATCGTGCGCGATGTGACGATGGAGATTCAATGATGAAGACACGCCAGCAGCCCCCACCCCCCCATCGAGACGAATCCGGCCAGGCCGCCCTGGTCGTCGCACTCTTCTTTTTCTTCGTGTTCCTGGTCTTCGCGTCGCTCGGCGTCGACGGCGCCGCGTTCTATCTCACCCGGCGCGATCTGCAGAGCGTGGCCGACGCGGCGGCGCTTGCGGCCTGCACCGTGCTCACGCAGCCCCAGGGGGAGGGCGTCGATCAGAATGCTCTGGCGATAGAAGAGGCGAAAAACACGATCGCGGCGAATTACGGATCGTGGGAGGAGTTCGCCGGGTTGAATCCCCCGACGACGAACCTGGGCGTCGGCGTGGATTTGCTGAAAGGGATCGAGGTGTCTGATCCGCAGGTGCGCGTGGCGCTGCAGCGCGACGTGCCCACTGTCCTGACGCAGTTCGTGGGGCGCACCAGCACCACCGTCACGGCGCAAGCGCGCTGCGACTCGCGCCTGGCCGGCGGGGTGATGCCCATCGCCATTCAGCGCTACGACGGCGCGCCGGATGGGACGCTCCGCGACTACATCGCCAACAAGAACGCGAGCGGTTATCCGCCGGCCAATCCGCCGTGGCCGTATCCAAGTGACTCTGTGACGGTGACGGTCGATGGGCGATACGGGCCTTTCCAGGTCCCGTGGCCGAAGCCCGAATACCTGGCCAAGGATGGCGACCTGATGGATTGGCAATCCGGGCCGGAGGTGTCGCTCGTCGGCCAGGCTTCCGAGACAAATAACACCGCCGGCTCGATGAGCGGCTTCGTCATGCTCGACATTCGCAACGTCGGTTCCGGCAATGCGCTGGAGTATTACCACGGCGCCGATGGGCAGGCAAACACGATGAAGGACATCGGCGAGATGCACATTAATAGCGGCTACCAGCCCCCCTTCCCGGAGGTCGGCTCTCAGGTTGCCCTGTTGGAAGGCGTGAGCGCGGCCTTCGCTCCGCAGGGAATGTGGGACGCCGGCTATCGGGTCGGCGACGTCATCGCCGCCATCATCTACGACGGCTACGTATGGACGACGCCAGACTTCAAGATCACGCTGACCCCTAGCCCGGGCGATTCTTACGGCATTAAGCCCCTCCCTACCTATCCCGACAACCCTTTGACCGCCGTGACATACGATGTGGAGATTGCCCGGGACGGCGCGGCGAACGCCAAATGGTACAACCCGCTCGACTTCGACCTGGCGTTCAGCTTCTCAGAGCCGTCTTTGCCCTCTGGCACGCACGTATGGATGACAAAGCCGGATGGGACGAGCGTGGAATTGACCGGTCCCGACTACCTGTTCGATATCTATGGCGTCCAGGAAGCGCTTGGCTGGAACGGCACGTTGAGCATTTACAGCGACTCCGCCGGGCCATTGATTACTCAGACGGTCAAGTATCTGAGTGGACTGAACGTGATCGCCGATTCGAGCTCAGGCTCGACGCGCGGCACGGCAAGTAATTACGGATTCGGGGCGATCGGCGTCGATTATTCGGTCAGCACGAGCGGTGGCCGACTGGTCGTGCGCGAGGGCGGCAGCGCGACGGCGTATCTCACCACTTTTGGCAGCGCGGGCGTTACCAACTCTAAATGCAGGAACCTCGATGCCACGGCGGAGCTGGTGTCGGGTGGGAGTGCTTTGCCCTGGAACGTCTATTTCTCCTCGAACCCGGCGTTCAGAGTGACGATCAAGAGCAACGATACGGATACGGCAAGCCTGGCGCTGAGTGCTCTGGATAACGCGCCGACGGGAGATTACGTCCTGCGCCTTAATGGTCCCACGAAGCTGGAGTGCGGTGGCCCGCACTCGCTGGACATTCCGCTGACGATCCTGCCGCCGGCCTCCAACGCGACGCCGAACAAGTATGTGATCGTTCAGGGCTACGCGGCGTTCCGCATCAGTTACATGGACGCCAACGACGTGAAGGGATACGCGATCAGCCGCATATACCTCGATCCCAGTGAACTCCAATACGGCCTGCGCCCGCGTCTGGTACCGTGGGGCTAACATGTGTGGCCCCGCTGGCTCATGTCCAGACTTCCGAAGTCTCGGAGACTTCGGAAGTCTACGCACCCTTGCATCTCTAAACCAAGCCGCGTGACCCCGCTCAGTCCCCGCCTGGGGTAAAGCGCGCCGTAATCGCAGCGAAACCAATGTCTAACTTTTTTATAACTTTTCTCTAGCCGATCTCTCACCTGGTGACATTACTCTGACGTACGGTATTTGACAGAGCCGCGACATCTGCATTTGGCGCATTCGCCGGCAGCGCGGCAGGCGCGAACGACGCAGACCTGCCAGCCCGAGCGGCTCAACGGAGAACACAATGAAACTACGTAGAGCAGGGATCTTCTATTTGGCCGGACTGCTGCTGGCCGTCGTCGCGGGCGCGATCGCGATCGTGGCGCTGCGCCAGTCGGCGCCGGCTGCGGCGCCGGCCCGCCCGACCACGCGACCCGTGATCGTCGCCGCGCGGAACATCGAGGGGCGGCAGGTCGTGCCGCTGGATGCCGTGGAGGCGCGCGACATGCCGATCGAAGACATTCCGAGCGGCGCGATCTACCGCGTCGAAGACGCCACCGGCAGGTTCACCCTCCAGCCCGTGGCCACCGGGGAGCCTATGCTGGCTCAAAACCTCGTCGCGCCGCCGTCCGGGCCGGGCAGCACGCTCACGACGACGGTTCAGTTGTCGACACTGCTGCCCGAGGACAAGGTGGCCATCGCGCTGCCCGCCGACGACCTGCTGGCCAAGTCGGGTGACGTCGGGATCGGCGACCGCGTCGACGTCATCGGCACGCTGATCGTCGTCGGCGCCCAGGAGGGCGAGGCCGGCCAGGTCACCCTGATGCACCTGCAGAACCTGCCGGTGGTGAAGGTGCTCGAAGAAGTCGAGCAGGCGGCCAGCAACGATCCGAACCGGCCGCTGCGCAGGGAGATCATTGGCCTGGTGGTGGCCGTCGATCCGCAGGACGCCGTGATCTTGAGGTACTTCGTCGACGCGAACGCTCGCCTGGCCATCGACCTGCGCTCGCCCGAGCTGCGGTCGACGTTCGAGGTCGTGCCGGTGACGGCCAATTACATCGCGGACAAGTACGGGATACAAGTGCCGAGACCCTTGGAGTGACGCCACTGGAGTTTCAAACTTCAAAGGGTTCAAACTTCAAAGGGTTCAAACTCCAAAGGGTGCAAAGTTCAAAGGGTTCGAAGGATTCGAATGGCGCAGGGGGAGGATAGATGACCGATTCTCAGATGCTTCACGTGCTGCTGGTGTCCGGCCAGGATCAGGTATCGGACTGGCTGATGACGACGCTGCGCGCCGAAGCCGGGATGGTGCTGGCGGGCGCGTCGACGTCGCTGGAGCGCGCGGCGGCCTTGATCGGCCAGCGGCGGGTCGACGTGGTGCTGCTCGACACCTCGGTGCCGGACGCCAAGCAGCTCGAGCGGCTGCAGGCGCTGGCGGCTATGCCGCTCAGCCCGGCCATCATCGTGATGGTCGATCCGAGCGACATGGCCTTCTTGCAGCAGGCGATGTTCGCCGGCGCGCGCGGCTTCCTGCTCAAGCCGTTCACACAGTCGCAATTGATCGACACCATTCGCCAGGCGTACGGCGTCTTGATGCAGCAGCGCCAGGCGCTGAGCGCGTCGGCAGCGCCCGCGCCGCGTGACGAGTCGGCAGAGATCGTCGTCCTGTACAGCCCGAAGGGCGGGGTCGGGCGCACCTCGCTAGCGACGAGCCTGGCCGTCGCGCTGCACCAGGAAAGTCGGCAGCGCGTGACGCTGATCGACGGCGATCTGCAGTTCGGCGACGTCGACATCGCCGTGAACGTGATGGCGCGCAAGTCGTCCGCCGACCTGTTGGGCTACGTCAACGACCTGGAGCCGGCGCTCCTGGAGAGTGTGATCATCGATCATTCGAGCGGCATCCGCCTGCTGCTCGCGCCGCCGCACTTCGACCCGACGCTCGACGTGAGCGAAGGCCGCCTGGCGCACGTGATCAAAGCGATGGCTGCGGCGCAGGGCGGCGGGTACGTCGTCGTCGACGCGCCGGCCGGGCTGGGCGAAGCGACGCTCACGCTGCTCGACGTCGCGCGGCGCGTGCTGCTGGTGACGGCGGCTTCGGTCGCGTCGCTGCGCGCGACGAAGCGATTCCTCGAGTTGGCGGCGAAGATGAATTATCCCGACGACAAGATCGTGCTGGTGCTCAGCGGCTATCGCAAGGACGCCGACGTGCCGATCGACGAGATCGAGCGACACCTGAGCTGGCCGGTGGCGGTGACGGTGCCCTACGATTCGCTGGCGATGGCGCTGGCCTTCAACCAGGGACAGCCGATCCTCGTCCGCGATCGCAACCACGCCGTGTCGAAGGCGATCGTCAAGCTGGCGCGCCACCTGGGGACGACCGCAGCCAGCAGCGCGAGCAGCGCGCCGGGCGCCGGCGCGGGCGACTCGGCGCCGGCTTCGGAGAGCCGCCTCTTGCCTCTGTCGATGTCACGCGGGCGGGTTCCCAAGCAGGCGCTGGGTCAGTAAAGGGTCAACACGGATTCGGTCACGGATTGCACGGATGAGGTGGGCGGGTTCTCAGGCTGGCGTTGAGCCATAAAGGGTGAACACGGACTGCACGGATGAGGTGGGCGAGTCCCCAAGCAGGCGCTGAGCCAGTAAAAGGAGCAACATGGGAATCGTGTTGATTGTCGGAGCCTTGATCGGGCTGTCGGTCTTGATTTTCTTCATCGGCGTGGCGCGCTCGCTCGAGGCGCCGACGGCGGATCGCCTGGATGACTACCTCGGCGATCAGGCCGCGCGCCTGCGCGCCGAGCAGTCCCGCAAGTCGAGCGGCCTGGGCGCGTCGGCCGGTGAGCTGGTGCAGGGCTTCGACAAGGTGCTGCGCTCGGTGTCGGCAGGCGACCGGCTGGCACAGGCGCTGCGCCGCGCCGGCTTGCGCCTGACCGTGACCGAGTTCGCGCTCATCTGGCTGCTGAGCATCGTCGGCGCCGTGCTCGCCGGCTACTTCCTGTCACGCAGCGCGCTGCCGGCGATCATGGTCGGCTTCCTGGGCGCGCTGATGCCTTACATCTTCGTGAAGTTCCGCCAGGGCAGCCGCCTGCGCGCCTTCAACAACCAGCTCGGCACGGTGCTGATGCAGTTGTCCGGGTCGCTGCGCGCCGGCTACGGCATGTCGCAGGCGATCGACTTCGTGGCGCGCGAAATGCCGGCGCCGGCCGGGCCGGAATTCGCGCACGTGGTGCGCGAGGTCAAGCTCGGCCTGAGCATGATGGATGCGTTGGACAACCTGGGCGAGCGCATCGCGAGCGACGACCTGATGCTCATCATCACCGCCATCCGCATTCACCACGAGACGGGCGGCAACCTGGCCGAGATTCTCGAGACGGTGGCCGAGACGATCCGCGAGCGCGTGCGCATCAAGGGCGAGCTGCGCTCGCTCACGGCTCAGCAGCGCTATTCCGGGTACGCGCTGGCTGTGCTCCCGGTTGCCGTGTTCGCGTGCCTGATGTTGCTGAACCCGGCGTACGAGTCGCGGCTGTTCGCGCCGGGCATCACGCTGTGCATTCCGATCGGCGCGATGATCATGATGCTGCTCGGCTTCCTGGCGATCCGCAAGATTGTGTCGATCGAGGTCTAAGCGACGAGGAGTTTGTCTTATGCCGTACGAAATCCTGGTAGGTTTGGCGGTCGGGCTGAGCGTCATGCTCTTTTGGATGGGACGTCGCTTCGCCACGTCGCCGCTCGAAGTCGACGATCAACTGGAGCGCTATCTGATCGACGATCCGAGCGTGGATTCGCGCTACACGATCGCGACCAATCCGAGCCGGCTCACTTTCACCGAGCGCGTGCTCATCCCGCTGTGGCGGAGTGCGCTGAACCGCCTGGGCGCGCTGGCGCCGCAGCGCAACGCCGACGCGATCGGCCGGCGGCTCGAAACGGCCGGACGCCCCTACGGCCTGACCGTCCTGAACTTCCTCGGCCTGAAATTCATCGCCGCGACGATCTTCGGCGTCGCCGGCCTGCTTTTCGGCTCCGTCGTGCTGCGCCAGGCGTTGCTGGTTAGCGTCCTGTTCGTGGTGGCGTTTGGCGTGTTCGGGTTCTACATGCCGAACATCTGGCTGAGCGGGGTGATCCGGCGGCGGCAGCGGGAGATCATGCGCGCGCTGCCCGACGCGCTCGACATGATCGTCGTGTGCACCGAAGCGGGCCAGGGCCTCGACCAGGCGTTCAAGCGCGTCAGCGCGCGCTGGCGCAACGCCTTGACCGAGGAGTTCGTGCGCATCCTGACCGAGATCACGCTGGGCCGCACGCGGCGCGAAGCGCTCACCGGGGCTTCCGATCGCATCCAGTTGCCCGACGTGTCGAACATGATCACCGCCGTGATCCAGGCCGAGCAGTTGGGCGTGAGCATCGGCAGCGTGCTGCGCATCCAGGCGAATCAGATGCGCATCGTGCGCCGGCAGCGCGCCGAAGAGCTGGCGCGCCAGGCGTCGATCAAGCTGCTGTTCCCCCTGGTCTTTTTGATCTTCCCGGCGATGTTCGCCGTATTGCTGGGTCCGGCGATTCCTTTGATCGTTCAAACCTTCTCGGGAACGCTCTCGCGATAGGCGATCAATACACACAACGCTCTGGCCGCCGCCCGCGGCGGCTCAGCCCGCGCCGAGGCTTGCCCTGCGAAGTCCCCGACCCCGAGCAAAGCGAGGGGGAGTGGGGAGCTTGTCGAAGGGACGGCGCCGGGAACGAGATGTGAATCATCATCAGGCGATAGGGAGTTAACAATGGAAGCGACACTTCACATGGAGAACGATCCGCTCTACGAACAGGGCCTCAAGTACTTCGGCCAGGGCAAGTGGACGGAAGCCATCGCGTGCTTCACGCAACTGCAGGCCAACTATCCCGACGATGCCCGCGTGTCGCAGTTTCTCGAGACGGCCAAGCTGCGCGCCGCGATGGGCACCGGCTTGCAGCGCGGCGCGCGCACCGAGGCGCGCTCGAGGTGGCTGCGCGTCCTGTCACGGCTCGGCATCCTGCTCGTGCTCGCCGCCATCGCCGGCGCTGTCTATCTGGCATATCAGACGTACGCCGTCCCGGCGCAGGTCGCGGCCGCCCGCCTGGAGCGGCTCGAGGGACTGCGCCAGACGGCGCAGACCCAGATGGCCTCCGGCCAGTACGCCCAGGCGATCCTGACCTTCCAGACGATACTTGAGGAAGCGCCGGGCGATGCGCTGGCCAGCGCCGGTCTGGAGCAGGCGCAGAAACTGGAGCGGGCCGGCGCGCTGTACGCCCAGGCGACGGCCGCGCTGGACGCGGGCGACAACGCCGGAGCGATGCGGCTTCTGCAGGAGATCAACGCCATCGATCCGAGCTATCGCGACGTCGCCGGCCTGATCGCCCGGATCAAGGCCACGGAATCTCTGACGGAAGCATACGAGCAGGCGCTGAAAACGTACGAGTCGAACGACTGGGAAGGCGCGGCGCAGGCTTTCGAGGCGATTCGGACGGTGGATTCCAGTTTCCGGTCGGGCGAGATCGGCGGGTATCTGTTCACAGCTTACCTGGAGCTGGGCAATCGCCAGATCGCGGAGGCCGATACGATCGCCGCCGTCGAGGTGGGCGACGGCTATTTCCAGAAGGCGCTCTCGGTGCGCCCGCTCGACGAGCAGGCCGACACGGCGCGCCGCACGGCGGAGACTTTCCTCGCCGGCGCCGAAGCCTACCAGGCGAAGGGCTGGGACACGGTCATCGGGAAGCTGAGCGTCGTGCACGAGACGCAGCCCGCCTACTACGGCGGCAAGGTGGCCGAGTGGCTGTATGAAGCGTACCTCACGACGGGCGACGACTTCATGGGCAAGGGCGATCCGTTCTCGGCGCGCGATCGGTACGCCGAGGCGATCCGCGTCGCGCCGGGCGACGCTCAGCGCGCCGAGGCGCAGACGCGGTATGACAAGGCGAACCGCCTGACGACGCCGACGCCGACGCCGCGCCCCAGCCCGACGGCGCTGCCGGCCGGCTACGTCGCCCCGGCGTACACGCGGCGCGCGACCGGCACGCCTGATCCCTACCCCTTCGCGCTCATCGGCACGACCTACCTGCCGAACACGATCAATGGCGAAGGCTGCAAGTGGGCAGGTGTGGCGGGCCGCATCTACGATCGCAGCGGCGCACCCTTGACGGCCGATACGCTCGGCGTGCGCGTGACCGGCCTGGTCGACGTCGGCGCGGCGGCAGGTTCCAACACGATCATCGGCGAGTCGGGCTGGATCGTCCAGTTCGACGTGCGCGCCAAGGTGATCGAGGGATACGTTCAGGTCTATTACAAGGATCAGCCGGCGTCGCAACTGATCCCATTCGCGACGCGCGCCTCGTGCTACGAGAATATGCTGATCATCGACATTCAGCAGATGAAGGCGCTGCCGTAGACGAACTTCCAACCTCCAACCTCCAATCAGGGCACACGGGCCTCGTCGAGAGATGAGGCTCGTGTCTTTTCGTCGCTGCTTGCTGTATAATGATCGCAGCCGGTCGTGTCATGCCGAGGAGGGACGACGCAGTTATGCAGCCGTCTATCTATATTGCGCTCATGCTCCTCACCGCCGCGCTGGCGCTTGCCCTGGCGCTCTACATCGCTCGGCGGCGTTCCGCGCCCGGCGCGTTGGCGCTCGTCGTGCTGATGCTGGCGGCGGTCGTATGGTCGACGATGTACGCTTTCGAGCTGGCCGGCGTCGACCTGCCCACCAAACTGTTTTGGGTGAAGCTGGAGTACTTGGGCATCGTCAGCATTGCGCCCGCCTGGTTTGTCTTCGCCATCCAATACACCGAACGCCCCCGCTGGCTGACTCAAAACCCACAGAGCCTGGTTGCCCTGGCGCTCGTGCCGCTGATCACGCTGGCGCTGGCCTGGACCAACGAGGCGCATGGCTTGATCTGGAGCCGAACCGGATTAACGGCCAGCGGTCCGCTTCTGCTTCTGGACGTGGACTACGGCGTCTGGAACTGGGTCAGCTCGGCATATTCCTATTTATTGATGCTGCTCGGTTCGATCTGGTTCGTCGCCATGCTTCGGCGCTCAGCGCACCTCTACCGCTGGCAGGCCGCGGTGGCCCTCGTCGGTATGCTGGCGCCTCTGGCAGCCAACGCGCTTTTCCTTTCCCGGCTAGGCCCGTTTCCCGGCCTGGACCTGACGCCGTTTGGGTTCGCACTCGGCGGCCTGGCGTATGCCTGGAGCCTGTTTCGGCTGCGCCTGCTGGACATCGTGCCGATCGCCCGGCGCGCCGTGGTGGATGGCCTGGGTGACGGCGTCATCGTGCTGGATGCGCGCCATCGGATCGTCGACGCGAACCCCGCCGCACGGCGGCTGGTCGGCGCGTCGGACGTCGAGATGATCGGCCGGCCGGTCGCCCAGGCTTTGCGCGCTTGGGCGCCACTGGCCGAGCAACTGCGTGACCTGAATGGCGCCCGGACCGAGCTGACGCTCGGACTCGGAGAGGGAAGCGCGCGGCAGTATTACGACGTGCAAATCTCCCCCCTGACGAACCGTCACGGTGATCCCGTCGGTGGGCTGGTCGTGCTGCACGATATTACCCACCGCAAGCAGGCTGAAGAGGCGCTGCGCCGGCAGAATGAATACCTGGCCGCCCTCCACGAAACGACGCTCGGCCTGATCGAGCGCCTGGACTCGACGGGCTTGCTGCAAACGATTGTGGACCGGGCTGCCACGCTCATGGGCACGCCGCATGGCTTTCTCTACGTCGCCGATCCAACCGGAACGGAGATGGTCTTGCGCGTGGGGACCGGGATTTTCGCCGAGGCGGTCGGGTCGAGGTTGAGGCGCGGCGATGCGCCGGGTGGCCGGGCCGTGACCGCCGGCGAGCGGTACGATTGGTCGAATCACATCGCAGAATTGAGCCGGCTGCGGGCGGTGGGGAGCATTCCGCTGCGCGCCGGCGCCGAAGTGATCGGGATCATCGGCCTGGCCTACAGCGAGGCAGGCCGCGTGTTCACCTCCGACCAGGTCGACCTGCTGAGTCGCTTCGGCCAACTGGCCGCGCTCGCCCTGCACAATGCCAGCCTGTACGCGGCGGCCCAGGAAGAGTTGAACGAGCGCAAGCGTGTGGAAGCAAAAATGCAGCAGGCCAAAGACGAATTGGAGACGCGAGTCGTCGAGCGCACGGCTGAGCTGAGACAGTTGAACGACGATCTGCTCTTCGAGCTGGCCAGGCGCAGGCAGGCGGAAGTCGAGTTGCACAACCTGGCCGGTCGCCTGGCGCTCATCCGGGAAGAGGAAAAAGCGCGTATCGCTCGGGCTGTCCACGACGAGCTGGGGCAGATGCTGACCGCTCTGAAGATGGACGTGGCCTGGCTAGGCAAGCGGCTGCCGGAGAATGACGACAGGCTGCTGGAGAAGGCAAGCGCGATGTCGGAGTCGATCAGCGCGACGATTCGATCCGTGCAAAGGATTTCGGCCGAATTGCGACCGGGCCTGTTAGACAACCTGGGGCTGGCGGCCGCGCTGGAGTGGCAGGCGCAGGAGTTTCGAGCGCGGACGGATATCGACTGCCGGCTCGACCTGGACGCCGACGAGGAAGCGATGCTGGGGCTGAATCCCGACTTGACGACGGCCCTCTTTCGCATCGTGCAGGAATCGCTGACCAACGTGGCCCGGCATGCTCAGGCGACGGCTGTCGACATCTCCCTGGCCCGGCAAGAGAACCGGTTGAGGCTGATCGTTCGAGATAACGGCAAGGGCATCACGCCGGCCCAGGTTGCCGGCTCGAAATCGCTCGGGCTGATCGGGATGCGAGAGCGCCTTTACCCCTGGCAAGGTGAGCTGAAGATCGAGGGAAGCCCGGGTGAAGGAACGATTGTCACCGTAAACGTTCCGCTTTAAGAGGTTATTAGTAATTAGTGATCAGTGATCAGTGATCAGTGATCAGTGGTCAGTGGTCAGTGATAAGTGATTGCCGATTAGTCTCTAATCTCCAATTACCAATCTCCAATAACTAAAAAAGGGATAGCGCATGATCAATGTCCTCATCGTCGACGATCACACCATCGTGCGCCAGGGATTGAAGCAGATTCTGGCCGAAACTTCCGACATCGTCGTGACGGCGGAAGCGCAAGATGGTCAGGAAGCCATCGAGAAAGTGCGGCAGAACGGCTACGACGTCGTGTTGTTGGACGTAGCCTTGCCCGGCGCGGATGGCTTGAGCGTGATGCGTGTGCTCAGGCAGGAGAAACCGTCCGTGGCCGTTTTGGTACTGAGCGCGTATCCGGAAGAGCAGTATGCCGTCCGGTTTTTGAAGGCAGGCGCAGCCGGTTATTTGACGAAAGAGAGCGCCTCGGACGAGCTGATCCTCGCCATCCGCAAGGTCGCCCAGGGCGGAAAATACGTCACCCAGTCGCTAGCCGAGAGACTGGCCGGAAGCCTGGCGTCGGACGCCGACAGGCTGCCGCACGAGGCGCTGTCGAATCGCGAGTACCAGGTGATGCGGATGATCGCTTCCGGCAAGACGGTCGGGGAAATCGCAGAGGAATTGTCGCTCAGTGTGAAGACGGTCAGCACCTATCGCACGCGCATTCTGGAGAAGCTGCAGTTGAGCAACAATGCGGACATCATGCGCTACGCGCTGACGTGGGGGGTGGTGAAGTGGTAACTTTTGTAGGACAAACTCCTACACCACGATGGGCGGTAGTCCTACATTTGACGCCAAACTAACCGAAATCTAACAAACTGACCGGATCGAGAGGTATGTTTTGTGCTATCATCGGTCAGCGTAATAAACGATACGCAAACTTAGGATTGCCTGCGGCTCGCACAGAGCACCATCTTACTGTTGCGAGCCACCGGGCAGCGCGGGGACTGTTTTGGATACCTGTATCCAGGGCTGCGCCACGGCGGGGTGGAGCGGCAGCTTCTTTTCTTCGCACGTGATTGCAGGAGGTCACCTGCGCGATCGAACTGTCGTCGCGGGTGTGTATGCGCTCTATCTGACTACGACTAACGATGCGACTCACGCCATCAGGCACGGGCTGCAATTTGTCCGTGCCTGATTTTTTGTGCAACCCTTGCGAAGGGCCTGCCCCTTCGCAGGCTCAGGGCAAGCTCTGAGCGCAGTCGAAGGGTCTGAAATCTTCGCAGGGGTAACCGACAACGCTCGCCACATAAAGCACGCACTCGAGAGAGGGAAGTGACATGAACACTATCACAAAGATCGCGATGCGCATGTTCCCGGCGCTGAGCCTGGCGCTAGTGCTCGTCTGCAGCGTGTCGTTCCTGACCCTGGTCGCCGGCGCGCAGGCGCCGACGCCGACGCTCGCCACGGATAAGCCGGATTATGCGCCCGCCGAGGTGGTGCACATCACGGGCACGGGCTACGCAGCCGGTGTCACGTATGCGCTGCCGGTCATGCGGCCGGATGGGAGCATCGTGACGATCGATCCGATCACGCACCTGCCCACGCCCGGTTGGGACACGCGGACCGCCGATGCGGCAGGCAATCTGACGTACGACTACCTGCTCAACGGCATCGCAGGGACGTACGAGGTGCGGGCTTATCCGCACCCGTGGTCGGGAGACTGGAACGAGACGCCGCTGGCGAGTGTGACGTTTACGGATGCGCCGCCAGCGGGCGACCTGGATCAGTGCGCGAACGGCCCGAGTGACACGCCTGTGCCGTGCACCAATCCTCCCGGACCTGATAACGCCTGGCAGAACGGGAATCTCAACGCAAACCAGGCCCATTACGTCGAGGGCCACTCCGTACCCTACCGACTGCGAATGACCGATCTTCCAACTGATGGGACGGTAATCACGCTAACCCTCGGATACGATATCAAACATAGTGACAAGCATGCCATTGACTTTCTCACGCATTACCAGCGTCTCGAGCCGCATGCCAGCTTTGGACACGCTGCAGAGACCGTAGATCCAACGTCTGGCGTCACTGGACTCTCGAGCACGACGACCACTTATACGATCCCGGTACCAAGCACAGCAGGGTCGCCTGTGCCGGGCCAACCGGCGACGCGCTTCAACAGCCTGCCTGCGGCCGAGAGAGTGATGACTCTCTTCGGCGGCACGATCTCGAATGTCTTCTACGTTTCGGAAGGCAGCCTGACAGCCAGTCAGGCAGAGACCCGGATCGCCGTGGTGTTCACAGTCGATAGCGCGACAGCGGTCCTGGCGTGGGGCGGGCACATCGCCAGATGCGCCGACTGGGGCACCACTGGAGGAGTATGCAACTCGGCATCCGGTATCAGCGGGTCGCCCTATCACATGCGACAGAAAGAATGGAACCTCAATAACCTCGGCAACCAGGATCGGTCGCTCGCTGCGGGCGCTGTTGAGCCGGCGGGCACGGTCGTCATCAACAAAGTTGCCGTCGGCGGTGACGCCACCTTCGACTACTTGGGGAGCGGCAGCGGCATTTCATCCACCTTCAGCATCGCCACATCCGGCGGCACGGGGAGCGTGACCTTCAGCAATATCGTGGCCGGGGCCAAGACTGTAACCGAGACCGTGCCATCGGGCTGGGACTTCACCAATCTGACGTGCAGCGATCCGGACGGCGGGACCACGATCAGCGGCCAGACCGCCAACATCGATCTGGACGGCGGCGAGACGGTCACGTGCACTTACACCAACACGAAGCGCGGTCACATCGTTGTCGACAAGGTGACTGTTCCGAGCGGTGATCCGACGAGTTTCAGCTTCACGACCACTGGTTCGGGCTACACGGGCTTCAGCCTGACCGACGCGGATCCGCCGAATGACCAGGAACTGGCGCCGGGGACGTACTCGGTCACCGAAACCGTGCCGACAGGTTGGACGTTGACCAGTGCCACCTGCTCGGACGACAGTGCCCCTAGCAGCATCGGCCTTGACCCGGCCGAGACGGTCACCTGCACCTTCACCAACACACTGCAGTTGGGCACAATCACGATCATCAAAGATACGGTGCCTGACGACCCCCAGGACTTCGCCTACGCCGGCAGCGGGCCAGGCGGCTTCAACTTCGGCGGCGGTTTCAGCCTCGACGACGACGCCGATGGCACTCTACCCAACATGCAGTCGTTCTCGAACCTCCTCCCCGGCTCCTACACGGTGATCGAGACACTGCCGGTGGCTGGTTTCGATCTCACAAACCTGGTCTGCGTTGATCCCGACAACGGTAGCAGTACGAACGTCGGCACTGGCACGGCGACGATTGATCTCGACTCCAATGAAACGGTGACGTGCACGTTCACTAACACCAAGCCATCGGTAACCGTCGACAAGACCGGCGATGAGCTCTCCAAGATCGGCGACAGTGTCACCTATGTCTTCACCATCACGAACACCACTCCAGCGGGGAGTCCGAACCTGATCCTGGACAGCGTGAGCGACACCCTGCTGGGCGACCTGACGGCCGATGCGACGGCAGCGGGCTGTGGCAGCCTGGTCCCTGGCGCCTCCTGCAGCTTCACTAAGAGTCGCACTGTCCAGGCCGGAGACCCTGACCCCCTGCCCAACACGGTCACGGTTCACTACCATCTGAGCGGCTTCGCCACCGATGCTACGGACTCGGACAGCCACTCGGTGAACCTCTTCCAACCGGGAGTGGTTGTGGAGAAGACCGGCGACGCGTTTTCCAAGGTGGGCGACACGGTCACCTATAATGTGACCATCACCAACACCTCGTCGGCGGACACGCCCACCCTGATCCTGGACAGCTTCAGCGACACGTTGGTGGCGAGTGTGGTGCCGCCGGCGGCCTGCAACAGCCTGGCGCCGGGCGCGAGCTGCACGTTCAGCTACACCTACACGGTGCAGTCCGGCGATCCTGACCCACTGCTGAACACGGCCGACGCGCACTACCACCCGGACGGCTTCACGAACGACATCACGGACAGCGATAGCCATTCGGTGGACCTGTTCACGCCGTCGGTGACGATCGACAAGACGGGCGACACGCTGAGCAAGGTGGGCGACACGGTCACCTATAATGTGACCATCACCAACACCTCGTCGGCGGACACGCCCACCCTGATCCTGGACAGCTTCAGCGACACGTTGGTGGCGAGTGTAGTGCCGCCGGCGGCCTGCAACAGCCTGGCGCCGGGCGCGAGTTGCTCGTTCAGCTACATCTACACGGTACAGGCCGGCGACCCTGACCCGCTGCTGAACACCGCCGAGGCGCACTATCACCCGGACGGCTTCAGCAACGACATCTTCGACAGTGATGG
>DATEUJ010000219.1:0-46926 GCA_035283185.1 Anaerolineae bacterium
GTGCGCCAGCGCGAAGTCGCGCATCTCAAAAAGAAAGCGGCTAAACTCGGATTCACGATTGTCGAAACACCTGCCTAAGCTCAACGAGACGCAAGTTTCTGAGCAGGAGCGCCGTTTGCGACGAAGCAATCTCCGCCGCCATGAGCGCACATGGCTGTCCGTGCAGGACGCTTCGCGGCTTCGCAAAACCTGTCCTGAGCGTAGTCGAAGGAAGCGCTCGCAATGTCGCGGGCTGAGCAGTTACCAAACCGCAAAGTCAAACGAAAGGCCTTGCTGAGCATGGCTTTTGGTGTAGGCTCGGTGTCACCTGTCGCCATCGGCTTGTCAATCTGCGGAGGGCGACTATACTTGGAGGAGTATCACGAGAGGGGTGTCTTGGTCTTTGGGCGTTGTTGGACAGATGGGGGCGTGTCCGCCGAAGGGATATCCAATGGACCTGCAACAATACGCATCAGTTTTCTGGCGCCGTGCCTGGCTGATCCTCCTCTGCGTCGCCTTGGGCGGCGGGAGTGCCTTGGTCGCCAGCCAGCTCACCACCCCCGTCTATCGGGCGTCGGCTAAGCTGCTCCTCAACGAGGCGCTGCTCGCCCAGACCGCGGCCTACGCAAGAAATCCCACCTTCGAAAGACTGGCCATGACCTCGATCGAACTGATGACCACGCGAGCCGTGTTCGGGGCGGTCATTCAGCGATTGGGCTTGGAGTTGTCTCCGGACAGGTTGGCGGAAATGGTCCACGTCCAGATCGTGCGCGATACCCAATTGATCGAGGTCAGCGTGGAAGACACCGATCCCCAGCGCGCGGCCCGGCTCGCCAACCTGATTCCCGAGGTGTTTGGCGAGCAGAACCAGGAGTTTCTGGCCAGAAGCTACACTGCGTCCAAGCAAAGCCTAGAATCCGAGTTGCGCTCTCTCGATAACCAGATCGCCCAGACTCAGGCGGCCATTGACGAGCTTGGGACGCCAAGCTCCGCCCAGGAGGAGGCCGACTTGAACCGCCTGCAGTCCGAGCTCGTCCAATACTGGCAGAGCTATGCCAACCTGCTCCAGCGTTACGAGGCCATCCGCCTGGCCGAAACACAGACCACCAACAGCGTGGTTACGATCGAGCCGGCTCTCCCTCCGAAGGGGCCAATTCTTCCCACCACCCTCCTAAACACGCTGTTGGGCGCCGCGGTCGGGCTAATGCTTGGTGTTGGGATCGTCTTCTTGATAGAATACCGCGACGATAGTCTCAAGTCAGCCGATCAGGTCACCGACCTAATGGAGCTGTCGGTCCTGGGGGCTATCGCTAAATTCCCACCCACGAATATCAAAAATGGGCCGATCGTATCTACCGAGCCCTACTCACCTGTTGCCGAGGCCTACCGGGCCCTGGCGACGAATATCCAGCTCTCGCGCGTAGACCGGCCTCTCAAGCGCCTGCTTGTCACCAGCCCCGGCGCACTAGAAGGCAAATCAACTGTGGTCGCCAATCTGGGCCTGGCCCTGGCTCAGGTGGGAGTGAAAGTCATTCTTTTGGATTGCGACCTGCGTCGTCCCACCCTTCATAAGCTCTTCTCGCACCCGAACACAAGCGGCCTGACCGACCTGTTGCTGCAGCCCACTTGGGACCGTAGTGAGGTGATCCAGGCAACGGAAGTGGCGATGCTGGGCTTGATCACGACTGGTCCTTTGCCGCCGAATCCGGCCGAACTTCTTAATTCTGAACGCCTGACCAACTTGCTGGATTTTCTCGCACAGCAGGCTGATGTTGTGCTTGTTGACTCGCCTCCCTGCCTGCCGGTGAGCGACGCAGTCGTCTTGGCTGCTAAGCTCGACGGGGTGCTGATGGTTTTCAAGGTCGGCGCCACCCGAATCCCGGCAGCTACGCAAGCCGTGGAGCAGCTCAAACGCACCAACACCATCCTTGTCGGCGCTGTGATCAACTGGATCTCACCTTCGAAGAATTATTACTATTATGACCCCTACTATCAGTACGAGCCCAACGGTACAGCGAGACTTCAAAGTTGGTTCAAGAAGTGGAAGGCGAGATCCACGCCACGTGAGTCGCGTCGGCCAAGGCCCCCAGGGGGAGCGCCGGGTTGAGGCAGTTTACAGCACGACATTATCGCCAGGCCACAGCGCTGCGTTGGTTTGAGCATTGACATTGATCAGGCGCTTCAGCACGCGGTCGAAGGCATCGCGCTGGCCACTGGTATAGAACACGTGCTGACCGGCCCGCGCAGCGGGCGCACTCAGGCCGCGTTCGGCCAGCACGCGGCCCACCTGCCGCGCGATCGCCGGCGAGGGATCGATCACGTTCACGCCCGGCCCGACGATGCGGCGAATTGGCTCGACGACGAAGGGATAGTGCGTGCAGGCCAGGACGACGGTATCCGCATCCGCCTCGACGATCGGCCGCAGGAAGCTGTGCAGCAGCGCCTCGGTATCGGGCGTGTCGAGTTTCCCCGCTTCGATCTGTTCGACCAGCCCCGGGCAGACCTGATTGACCAGTTTCACGCCGTTGGCGAAGCGCTCGACGACGCTGGCGAACAGCGCGCCCTGAAACGTGGCCGGCGTCGCCAGCACGCCGACGACGCGCGTTTGAGTTCTCTCTACGGCAGGCTTGACGGCGGGTTCCATACCAACAAAAGGAACTTCCGGGAACTGCTCGCGCAGGCCCGTGAGCGCCGCCGCCGACGCCGTGTTGCACGCGACGACGATCGCCTTGCAGCCGCGCCCGAGCAGAAAGCGCGCGATGGCTTCCGAGAAATCACGGATCTGCTCCATCGGGCGCGGGCCGTACGGGATGTGGGCCTGATCCGCGAAGTAGAGCGTGTCTTCGTGCGGCAACTGGCGGGCGATCTCGCGCCACACGCTCAGTCCGCCCACGCCGGAATCGAAGATGCCGATGGGGTGGTCGTTCATGGTGTACGAGGTTTCATTCGCTGCGTGAAACGTGATGCGTGATGCGTGATGCGTGATGGGTTGATTATACTCCGGCCTGTCCCTCTCCCTCTGGCCCCTTCCCGAATAGGCGCAGATCTCTTTTGCCCTTATTGCATGAGTGGTAAAACATAAGAAGGCATGGACGACCTACTGGCTATTTGTATGACATGTTTGATATTGACTTACAAATGAATTCATGGCATAATTTCGACCATGAAGTACAACTTGGAGGCCGCAATGGAGACCTATTCAACCGTTAAAGGACAGATTGTCATCCCGTCGTCACTGCGCCGAAAGTATGGAATCAAGCCCGGCACTAAAATCCACATCTACGAAGAGAATGGGCGCATTGTACTGCAGCCCATCACGCGCGAGTACATTCGAAGCCTGCGTGGGATCCTTAAGGGATCGGGCGCGATGAAAGTCCTTTTGGAGGAGCGCAAGCGCGAAAGGGAGCTATAAGATGGCTCGGCGACCGCGCGTGTTCGATAGTTGGGCACTGATGGCTTTCCTCGAAGATGAACCGTCTGCCGAAAAAGTCGAAGAGCTCATTGCCAAGGCACAGGATGCGGAAGCGCCCTTGCTCATCACGACGGTGAACCTGGGGGAGATTTGGTACAGTCTGGCCCGCTCGCGTTCAGAATCCGATGCCGACACGGCGGTCGCGCACCTCGTTCGACTCGGTTTCGAAGTCATTGATGCGGACTGGGAATTGGCTCGCCAGGCTGCCGCATTCAAGGCCAGATTCAAGCTCGCCTATGCCGATTGCTTTGCTGCTGCATTGGCTAAGCTTAAGCGGTCAGAAGTCGTGACCGGGGATCGGGAGTTCAAGCAGTTAGAGGACGAAGTGAAAATCTATTGGGTATGAAGGCATGCTCTTCGGGCTGCCGGCCGCCGTCGTCGCGCTGATCGGGCTGGCCCTGATCTTCGACTTTCTCAACGGCGTGCACGACTCGCCCAACGTCGTCGCGACGATGATCGCTTCGCGCGCGATGGGGCCACGACGCGCGCTGGCGGTCGCCGCGTTCGCCGAGTGCGCCGGCCCGTTCCTATTCGGCGTGGCCGTGGCGGAGACGATTGGGAGGTGATGTTGACTCGCTGATTCGCCGATTCGCTGACGCGCCGATGCGTGCCATCCGTTTACGCGAAGCGGTTGCCTATCCGATGCCACCTCTACCCGATTCGTTCCTCTTCGGCGTATCGATTTCCGATCACCAGTCGGAAGCGTACGACGAACGCTACCCGCCCGACCTCTGGGATACGTGGGAACGGCGCCCGGGTGTCGTGGCGCGCGGGCGCGCGACCGATTTCTGGCATCGCTGGCGCGAGGACGTCGACAACGCGCATCACATGGGCTGCCGCGCCTTTCGCTTTTCCATCTCCTGGGCGCGCGTCGAGCCGAGGCCCGGCGAGTTCGACGCCGAGGTCCTCGATCACTACCGGGCCATCGTCCTGCGCCTGCGCGAGCTGAACATGGAGCCGATCGTCACGTTGTGTCACTTCGTGTGGCCCAGGCACGTCGAAGATCGAGGCGGGCTGCGTTCGGAGGAGCTCCCGCAGTGGTTCGCGGCGTACGCGGCCCGCGTGCGCGCCGCGCTCGATCCCCATGTGCGTTATTGGATCACGTTCAACGAGCCGAACATCCTGCTGCAAGGATTTTACAAGCTGTGGTTCCAGCCCGACTATGTCTTCCCTCCGGGATACCCGCTCGACATGCCGCCGCACGTGCAGGTCGACGCGACGATCGCCGTGATTCGCCATGTGTTCGAGGCGCACGCGGCCGCGCGCCGGGCGCTGAGGCAGGGTGAAGGCGGCGAGCGCAATCTCGTGTCGTCCAACGTGTTCCAGCTCGGCCTGCCGCCCATCTTGCAGCGCCTGATCGACTGGAACATCCTGCGTCTGAAGGAGTCCAAGGATTGGCGGAAGCAATTCTGGCGCATCTCCGAGCGGCCGTCGATGCCGATCAGCCGCGTCGACGTCATCGTCGGGCCTGCCGAGCAGCTCGAGGCAGAGGGTTTCGACGCAGTCTTCTACGTAGCGGGGCTGGGCGCGCTGGTTCGGCGCGACGGCGAGATCCGCACGCTCGCCGATCTTCAAGGCCGGCGGGTCGCGCGGGCGCAAAACCTGACGTGGGAGGAAGCGGCGGCCATCGAGGAGCGGTTCGGCCGCGAGCGCGTCGTGCCCTTCGACGCCGCCGATCAGGCCGTGTCGGCGCTGAACGCCGGCCGCGTGGCAGCGGTCATCGGCGATCACGCGACGCTGATCGGACTGGCGCACATGGGCGACGCGCACCGCGTGCTCGGCGAGCGCCTGACGCACCAGGCCTACGCGGTCGCGGTGGACGCCGGGCATCCGGCGCTGGTGCACGCCGTCGAGCACGCGCTCAGGGCGCTGCAATCGGAACCGGGGTGGATGGACTTGTGCCGCCGCTACGCGCCGTCGCTCGCCGAAGGCCGGCCGGCGCCGTCGTTCGACATCCTGCCGCAGGCGCCGCGCGGCAACCGGCTGCGGCGCGTGCAGGATCGGGGCAAGGTGATCGTCGGGGTATTGCGCGCCGATATGCCAAGCTTCGGCGCCATCGACGCGGCGGGACGCGCCGGCGTCGAGTTCGACCTGGGCCGAGCGCTGGCCGGGGTCATCTTCGGCGATGCCTCGCGCGTGGAGTTTCGGCGCGCGTCACCTCCCAGGCGCCCTTCGCTCATCCGGCGCATCCGCCGCTGGATCGACGAGCTGCTGCGAGCGTACACGATCTTCTCGACGTTCATCGCGTCGTCGTGGTGGTACCAGGGAATGTTGGGGAAGCTGCCGGAGTCCCTGTGCCCCTTCGACGTCGCCCGGCAACTGGATTTCGTGTCGCTCGATTACTATTTCGGCATCAGCGCGCCGACGCCGGACCAGTTGCTCAAGCTGGCGCGATCCTTGCAGCGCGAGTTCAACGTCACGGCGCTGTGGCCGGACGGCCTGTATCACGTGCTGCGCTATTACCACGATCGGTTTCCGGGCCTCCCGATCGTCATCGCCGAGAACGGGTTCGCCGACGAGCCGGGCAGCTCCCGCCGTGGCGAGCATATTCGCGAGCACCTGCGCGCCGTGCAGCGAGCCGTCGCCGAGGGCATCGACGTGCGGGCGTACTGCGTGTGGAGCATCACATCGAATCGAGAGTGGGGACTGCCCCACCACGCGGCTTCAGACTTTGGGCTATATTATGTGGATATGGACGGCGACGCCGAACTGAAGCGCCAGCCGACGCCGGGCGTCGAAGTGTATCGACGGCTGATCGAGCAGCGAGACGCGAGTTGAGAAATTGACCCCTGTACAACTGCCACTCTTCGAGGACGGTGAAACAGACATTCTGGACTGAGAGAGCCTGACACACCTGTTGCACGTCGCCGCGAACGAGCCTATAATGCCGGGAGAGCCGAGGAGTCCGAGTGATGACGACGATTCGATTGTCCGAACACACGTATGAACTTCTGGCCCGGCGCGCGCAGCAAGTTAATCGCTCACCGGATGCACTGGCCGACGAAGTGCTCAGCCGCGAGCTGCAGCCCGCGCACCCCTACATCGAACTCGAGACGTATCGCTCGCGCAGTCGTGCTGTCGTCAAGGACGCCGGCACGCCGGTGGCTCTGATCGTCGGCTATGCGCGTCTTGGGCTTGCGCCGGAGGCATTCGCTGAAGAGGTCCATCCTGCGCTCACGCCGGCGCACGTGCACGACGCGCTCAGTTACTATTACGACCATCGCGACGCGATCGATCGCGAACTGGCGGAAGACAGCGAGCAGGCCGCCCGCCTGCGGCTGCGCGAGCACATGCGCTCGGACGAAGACTACTTGAAAGTCACCATGATGAATACAGTGCGTTTCCTGGAAGACTTCAGGTGACGAAATCCGGTTTCGTGGCAGAACCCGGATTTCTGCTTTTAGGTCGCACCCCGTCCGAGGTCACTGAAACCGCCTAACAATTGAGAGGCAGCGAAAAATGAAGATCGGCATTCTCGGCGCAGGGAACGTCGGCGGCAACCTCGGCCGGCTGTGGGCCGCGCGCGGACACGAGATTGTCTTCGGCGTGCGCGATCCAAACGGCGATAAGATTCGCGCGTTGTTTGGCACGATCGGCGGCAGCGCGCGAGCGGCGAGCATCCGGGAAGCAGCCGCTTTCGGCGAGGCGGTCGCCCTGGCAGTTCCCTGGGCCGTCGTGCCGGAGACGCTGGCGCAGACCGGCGACTGGGCAGGCAAGATCCTGATCGACAGCACGAACCGCTTCACGGCAGGCCGCGCGGCATCGGGCGCGGAGGAGATCGCCGGGCTTGCCCCGGGCGCGCGTGTCGTCAAGGCATTCAACACGATCGGCGCGGAGCTTCTCGCCAGCCCGCGCTTCGACACGCAAAGCGCGACGATGTTCATCTGCGGCGACGACGCGCAGGCCAAGTCGGTCGTCGCATCGCTCGCAGAGGAGCTTGGCTTCGAAGTCGTCGACGCCGGGCCGCTGTCGAGCGCGGGCATGCTGGAGTCGCTCGCCCGGCTGTGGGTCTCGCTGTCACGCGGCGGCCTGGGGCGCAACATCGCCTTCAAGCTGCTCCGGCGCTAGTTGACCTGCCGCTCCAGGCCGAATATACTCCCCATCATGCCGACAACGCTTTCGCCCATGGACTTCGCCGAACGCGTCGTGCGACTGGCGCCTGAAGGCGCGTATCACATGCTGGCCCGCGCGCAAGCCTTAGAGGCCGCCGGCCACGACATTATTCACCTGGAAATCGGGCAGCCTGACGCGCCCACCTTCGAAAACGTCGCGCAGGCGGGCATCCAGGCCATACGAGACGGGCACACGCGCTACACGCCATCCGCCGGCATTCCGGCGCTGCGCGCGGCGATCGCCGCCGACGCGGGCCGGCGCAGGGGGATCGACGTGCGCCCATCGCAGGTCGTCGTCGGGCCGGGCGCGAAGCCGGCGCTGTTCTTTCCCACGCTCGCGCTCGTCCGTCCCGGCGACGAAGTGATGTATCCCGACCCGGGCTTCCCAACCTACGCGGCTATGATCGAAGTTGCGGGCGGCGTGCCGGTTCCGGTTCCGCTGCGTGAGGAAGAGGACTTCTCGCTCGACCTCGACGCGTTCGATCGCCTGGTGAGCGACCGCACACGCCTGATCGTCATCAACTCGCCGAGCAATCCCACCGGCGGCGTGATGTCGCGATCGGCGCTCGAGCACGTCGCCGAGGTCGCGCAGCGCCGGGACATCTGGGTCTTGTCGGACGAGATCTACGCGCGGCTGGTGTACGACAAACCTGCGCCGAGCATCGCCGCCCTGCCCGGCATGGCCGGGCGCACGATTATCTGCGACGGCTTCTCGAAGACGTACGCGATGACCGGCTGGCGGTTGGGCTTCGGCATCATGCCGGAGCCGCTCGCCGAGCGCGTCGATTTGCTGCTGACGCACTCGGTCGGCTGCACGGCGAGCTTCACGCAGATCGCCGGCCTCGAAGCGATCGGCGGACCTCAGGACCACGTCGAGGCGGTCGCGGCCGAATATCGGCGCAGGCGCGACGCCCTCGTCGCGGGGCTGAACGCGCTCCCCGGCGTTCGCTGCCGCACGCCGCAGGGCGCGTTCTACGCGTTTCCGAACGTGTCGGCCTTGGGGCGTACCTCGGACTGGCTGGCAGACTACTTGCTTGACGAAGCGGGCGTCGCCGTGCTGCCCGGCGCCTCATTCGGGCGCAATGGGGAAGGCTACTTGAGGTTGTGCTTCGCTAACTCGATGGCGAACATCGAGGCAGCGCTCGAGCGGATATCCCAGGCTCTGGCGAAACTCAGCCATTGAGCGCTCGATAAACCCGTCTGCAATTTCCTGAATCCGCCGCTCACTTCGCTCGCTTGGAGCGAGAAGCCTTGGCTGTGCTGAGCTTCTCCAGCTCGGCGGCTAGCGCCTCCACCTGGCGCGCCAGCTCCTGCACTTCTTCGCGCGAAGGCACTCCGGCTCTGCTCAACACGTGCCTGATCTCTTGCGCGCTTGTCAGCTCGGCATCCCTAGACGATTCACCCGCCTCGACCAGCTTGTCCAGAAGACTCAGTCCCTCTTCCTCGGACAGAGCGCCCTGCTGAACGAGTCGCTGCAAGCGCCGCTCGATCTCGGCGTTCACGTCGGCGTTCCAGGCGGCAGGCGGGACCAACGCTTTGCGCAAGTGGCTCAGCGTATCGCTGCCGGTCTGGATGAGACCGGTGAGCACCGAGCGCGGCAGGCCGCCCTTGAGCTTCCGTTCCTGCTCCAGGATGATCTGGGCTTGGGTCATCGCCGTGATGTCCTCGCCCGTCTCGTGATCGAGGACGTGCACGTCTTCGCCGTTGCGGATCAACTCGGCAATACCGTCCAGGGTGATGTATCGCTTAGACGTCGTGTCGTACAGCTTGCGGTTGGAGTAGCGCTTGACGACGAGCATGCGCATCCTTCCCGGATACACTCACAGGGGGAGTGGCGAAATGCTTCACCACTCCCTGTACAGTTTCGCAGAACGGGGATCCGGTTACGACGCCTTCAGCGCGTCAACCTTCGTGCTCAGCTCGGCGATCTTCTCACCCAGCGCGTCGATGTCGGACTTCGAGGGAATATCCATTGCCTCCCTCATCTCCTCCAGCTCCTTGCCCACTCCGCGCTCGGCGCGCTTCTGGCGCTTCTGAAACTCCTTGGCGAACTGCCGCCAGAGCTTCTGCGCATCCTTTTCGACGAGCTCGCCGCGCTCGATGAACCGGCCTGTCACTTTGTCAACCGCATCGAGGCCCATAGCCACGGCGCCGATGCCGGCCAGCATGGCCTTGTGCAAAGGCTCGAGCGGCGATTCGTGGCCGTTCTCCGGCGTGAGCGCTTCGGTTTCGACGGCCTTCTTCTGTTTGAGTGTCATGTGCAACCTCCTGGTTTGCGAAAAAGATATATGCTCTGCGAATTGGCGCTTACAACGCACTGCGTCATGAATATGAAAACACATTGCGTCATGGTTGTCAAGAGGGAAAATGTGAAGACTTTCCCTGCCGATCGTGTATAATCAGATCGCGACCCGACCACCCGACTACATGGCTACTTGACTACCCGACCATCACAGGAGGAATCCCCGTGAGCACGTTTCGCGACAGCGCACAGTTCTACGATTGTGTGGGAGAACTGATGGATCGGGCCAAGAAGGATCCCAAGGTCGGCCCCAAAATCGCCAAGTCCGGCATCATTATCCAGTTCCGCTACACCGATCCGGAGGCGACGACCACCATCAACGCCCGCGATAGGCCTACTCAGGCGGACGCTTTCGTGGACGTCATCCACGGCGCGTGTGATCTGAAGCCGGACGTGACGATGTCCGTGAAGGCCGACGTCGCGCACGCCTTCTGGCACGGCAAAGTCAACCTGGTTGCCGCCCTGGCGAAGAAGGAGATAGTCGCCTCCGGCCCGGTGCCAAAGATCTTGAAGCTCGTGCCGGCTGTCGAGCCGCTTTACAAGGTGTACCCTGCCCTTTTGAGAGAGAAAGGCTACAGTCATCTCGTCCTCAAATAGCCAAGACTTCCGAAGTCTGAAGTCACAGGAGCAAACACGATGACCGGCAAGCGCGCTATCCTGGTGACCGGCGTCAACGCACTCTGGGGCAGTCGGGTCGCCGCCCAGCTCGCCGCCCGCGCTGACCTGCATGTGATCGGGCTGGCCGATACGCCGCCCGAAGAGATGATCGAAGGTCTCGACTTCATCCAGGCCGACGTGCGCAATCCCCTGATCGTGAAGCTGCTCGAAGCAGAGCGCGTCGACACGGTGTGTCATGTGACCTTCGTCGAGACGGCTCGCTCGAGCGAATCGGCCTTCGACCTCAACGTGATGGGCACGATGAAACTTCTGGGCGCGTGTGCCGAAGCGGGTGTGCGCAAGGTCGTCCTGAAGAGCAGCACCATGGTGTACGGCGCGAATCCCGGCAATTCGGCTTTCCTGCCTGAGAATCATCCCCTGCAGGCCAGCCGAAGCTACGAATATACGCGCGACCTCGTGGAGATCGAGGCATTCTGCAACGGCTTTCGCGGCCAGGCGCCTGGCGTGCTGCTGACCCTTTTGCGCTTCGCGCATATCGTGGGGCCGAAAGCGGATACGCCGCTCACGCGCTTCCTGCGCGAGGAGCAGGCCCCTTCGCTGCTGGGCTTCGACCCGATGATGCAGGTCATTCACGAGGACGACGTGGTGCGCGCGCTGCTCCACGCCGTCCTGAACGATGTGCCGGGAGTGTTCAATGTGGCGGCGGAGGGAGTCATGCCGCTGTGGAAGGTCATGGGGCTGGCGGGCAAGTTACCCATACCCTTCTTGCACCCCCTCGCCTATCTCGGCGTGTCCCTGCTCGGGCCGGCCTTCGCACCCATCGCGCTCGACTACCTGCGTTATCCCTGCGTGGGCGATCTGGGCAAGATGCGCAGCGAGCTAGGATTCGTGCCTCAGTACACGGCCGAAGAAGCACTGCGCGAATTCGCAGCTCAGCAGCGCCTCCGCAAATACCTGCCCGAGTCGGTCGCGAGGGCCTATGACGAGGAACGCCTGCACGACACGATCGAGCGCCGCCGCCGCGCCCGCACTCTGGACAGCGAGCCGGCAGCGCCTCGATCGCGCGGCAGGGCGAGCGGCAAGCGCGCTCCGGCAGCGCGATCCAGGACACAGCGACGGGCGAAGCCCCCGACAGGGGCAATCGGGGGCAAGCGCTGATCGTCTCGTCGGCAGCCGCAAAACAGGAGAACCCGATGGCCGAACAAAAGTCAAAGAAGAAACGAGCCAGGCGGAAGCCAACGCGGGCGAGGGCGGAACCGGCCGCCGAAACGGCGCTCGCCATACCCGAGCCGGAGGTGGAATACACCCGCCCAGAGGCCGAGCCGGAAGACGAGACCTTTGAGATCTCGCTCCGGCAGCAGCTCATTCGCGAGCTGGACGAGCTGGCCAGGCGGCTGCGCGCCATTACGCCGGGTTACAGCGCGGCGCCGGCGAGCGCCGGCCGTGTGATAGACGTCATCGAGGAAAGCGCCGATAAGATCGCGCCGGGGTTCGCGCGGGGACTTCGCGACACGGTGAGCAGGTTCATCAACGAGGACTTGCTCGACGTGGATACCTGGAAAGGCATGTGGACCGTGCTCAACCAGGCCGTGCAATACCAGACGGACATGTTCCGGCGACGCTTGACCGGCGAATACGAAACCGACGAGTGGGGGCTGGATCGCGAGTTCATGGAAGCGGTGCGGCCCTTCTTCGAGTTCATGTACAAGAAATATTGGCGCGTGCAGATGTCCGGCGTGGAAAACATTCCGGCTGAAGGGCGCGCCCTGCTCGTGGTCAATCACTCCGGCCAGTTGCCGTGGGATGGCGCCATGCTGGGAACCGGCGTCATGCTCGAGCATCCCAACCAGCGCCTGGTGCGCAATCTGTACGCGACATGGTTCCCGACGCTGCCCTTCTTCTCCGACATCCTCGTGAAAATGGGGCAGGTGATGGCGACGGAAGACAACGGCATCCGCCTGCTGGAACAGGACGAGCTTGCCGCCGTCTTTCCGGAGGGTTACAAGGGCGTCGGCAAGCTTTTCAAGGAACGCTACCGGCTGGCGCGCTTCGGCCGCGGCGGGTTCGTCAAGATGGCGCTGAAGACGCGCGCGCCGATGATCCCCGTTGCGATCGTGGGCGCCGAAGAAACCTACATCTCGCTGGCGAAGTCCAATGTCATGGCCAAGATCACCGGCTTTCCCTACTTCCCCATCTCGGTGACGTGGCCCTGGCTAGGCCCGATTGGCTTCATCCCCTTCCCGACCAAATGGACCATCGATGTCGGCGAGCCGATTCCTATGGACCACTACGGCCGTGACGCGGATCAAAGCCTGGTGCTCGTCTCGCAGCTCACCGATCAAGTCCGCAATATCGTGCAAGACATGATCTACGCGCGTCTTGCCAAGCGGCGCTCCGTGCTCTTTGGCTAAGAAACACTCTCAAAGGACGGTAGTGACGACTTCAGTCGTCAGGCAAGCGGGCACAAGGCCCTTGAGCTACGGGATTGCGCTGTAGCTTACTCGGCGGAGGGCGCATCGTCTGATCCAAATCCGAATGGATCGGGGTCACTCGCGTAGATTCGATCGAGGATACGCTGCTCGCGCTCCCGCACCGTGTCCAGGAAGGTCCTGGCGCCGCGCATGTGCTTGAAGGCCCGATAGCCGTTCTCCAGGAAGTCGGTCAGCTCGCCCCAGCCGGCCCTTCGCGCAGGCCCCTTGCTCACCGCCAGCATGGCGCCGGCGAGAGGCGAGCGCACGACGCCGTCGAGGCGAGACCCAATCTGATGCACCAGGTCGATCTGCCGCACGCGCTCGTCGTAGTTGTCGCAAATGCGATAAGCCTCGACGTACAGCGCCGTGGTGATGGACTCCGTCACACCGAGCTGCCCGGTCAGCACGTCGATCAGGCGCTGGTCGAGCGCCTCGGAGAGATGGTGCAATTCGACGGTCGTCGCCAGGGGATGAATCAGCGAGTCGGGCAAAATGTGCTTCAGCGCGTCGTGCACCGTCTCCACATCGCGATCGCGCTGGCTGAAGTCGCGCGGCGCATATATCTCGTTCAGGAAGAAAAGACACGCTGGCCGATAACGCGGGTTCGCCAGCAAGTCCGCGTACGTTCGCGTGAGTCGCTGAGCCTGCCATGCGCGCAGCAGTGCCAACTTCGGATCGAGCGGCTTGGCCTCGACGCTATGGCGCTTCAGTTGCTGGAAATCATCTATCATGTTGGAGTTTGAAGTTTGAAGTTATGCGCCAGCCAGCGCGACCCACGCCGCGACCGCAACGATGTGCAGGACTTGATCGGCCCAAATCGCCACGTGCGGCGCGTACGGCCCGTCTCCGGTCTGGTGGTACACGCGCTGCCACCAGCTCAGCGGCAGCCGCGTGTCGATGAGCATGTGAACGATACCCAGCGCCAAGCCGGCCGGCCATCCCAGAGCGAGGCCGAGCAGGAGCGCGTGAATGGCGCCGTGAACCCACGCCGCCAGATGCCACAGACTGGTCTTGTTCCGGGCCATCCAGTCGTTTTGCAGCAGCCAGTCGGCGACGAGGTGCGCGACGAAACCCCGCTCGAACGGTGTCAGCATATGAGTCAAGTCCTGAAGTCAGTCAAGCTTCCCTGGGTCTCTGTCATTCGCTCAAGGCATACTCGATAGCCTGATCGAGCGACATCTCTCTGCCCTGGGCGCGGTAGGTTTCCTGCTCGTCATCGCTCAACGCGCGCCGGGCCGGCTCCAGCATCTGCTCCAGCTTTTCCTGCTCGACCGACGAGTGTGGGGCGCCGATAATCTCACGCAGCGCCGAGGCCGCGCCGCCCAGCCGAAGGGCGCGCTCCGGCTGGCTTTGCAGCGCCGCGAGCACACTCATGTCTTCGAGCAAGTAGGCCAGCGACCAGCGATCTCCCAGCTCGCGATAGAGTACAAGGCTTTCGCGATATAGCTTGCGCGCTGTCGTGTAATCGCCCCGAGAGCGGACGACGTTGCCCAGGTTGTTAAGCGCGACGGCCGTGTTTTGCTTATCGCCGACCTCACGGTTCAGGGCGATCGCTTCCTCAAGCCGTGCGCGCGCTTCCGTGTAGTCGCCTAGCTCCAGGGCGACGAATCCCAGGTTATTGAGCGAGACGCCGATGGCGCGGCGATCCTTCAGCTCGCGGCGAATCGCCAGCGCTTCTTCGTGCAAGGTATGGGCGCTCGCGTACTCGCCGCGCATGCGCGCGACGATGCCCAGGTTACTGAGCAGACTGGCGATTTGGGGCTTGTCTCCGAGTTTCCGCCGGATCGCCAGGCTCTCCCCATACAGCGCGCGTGCCGCCTCAGAGTTGCCCTGCTGGGCGGCGAGCGACCCGGCATAATGGAGCGTCTGGCCGACACCGGCCTCGTCGCCCAGCTCCTCGAAACCCGCCCGCGCTTGTGCGAGCCACTGTGATGCCTCGTCGTATCGACCGCGCTTTCTCAACAGTTCGCCGGTCGCCGCCTGGCTGCGCGCCTGAGCCTGCCGCTCGCCCAGGTCCTCGGCCAGCTCCAGCGCCTGTCGATAAGCGTCGAGGGACTCGTCCCACCGGCCCACGACCTCCAGCACCTGCCCCATCTTGAGCAGCACCGACACTTGCTGCGCAGCCGGCAATAGCCTTAGCACGCGCTGGTAATAGTCGATCGCCGCCGCGTTGGCATACCGTTCTTGCGCGGCTTCACCCGCCCGGAGAAGATACTCGCGTTTCTTGGCCTCGTTTTCGCTGCGATCGTAATGAAAGGCCAACAGATCGACTTGCTGATCCGGCGCTTGAGGATACGCCTGCTCGATGTACTGGGCGATCTGCTCGTGCAGCATGGCCCGCGTCGCGAACGGCAGGGTTTCATACGCGACTTCCTGAGTGACGATGTGCTTAAAGATGTACGTCAGCTCCGGCTCGGCGTCGAGCGAGGTAAGCTCCAGGCGGCTGAGCGCGTCGAGGTCGGCTTTGACGTGCTGCGGCCCGCCCAACGGCGGATAGGCCCCCCACAGCACGGCCGCCTTGAACAATCGCCCGACCACACTGGCGACCCGCAGCGTCGTCTTTTGTCGCTCGGTGACTTGGTCGATGCGCGCCAGGATCAGGCTGTGCAGGCTGGTCGGCAGGTCGAGATGTTCCAGCGCCCGGCTGTCCTGCGGATCGATGCCGCGATCTTGCAGGTAGTTCAGCAGCTCTTCGATGTAGAAGGGATTGCCCTCGGCGCGGGCCACGATGCGGTCGACGACGTCGCGCGGCGCGGCGACGTGTGAGCCGAAAAAGCGATCGAGCTTCAAGCGGATCAGCTCTTCAGCTTCCTGCGGCGTGAAGCTCGTCAACCGAATCTCGGTGAAGTGAGGCAGTTGGCTCACGCGCGGCATCTTCGACAAGCGCTCCACATCCGGTGGGCGATAGGCCATGACGATCAGCACAGGCACGTCGGCAATGGCGCGGCCGATGACTTCTAACAGATCGTGTGAAAGAGGATCGAGCCAGTGGCAATCCTCCAGCACGAACAGCGTCGGCGTCATGCGCGCGCGTCCTCGCACGCAGTCGACCAGCAGCGACTCGAGAGACGTTTTGCGCAGTTGGGCGTCGAAGCCTTGCGTGAGATCGTTGTCCGGGATCGGCAGGCCGAGCGCCGCCCCCAGGAGCGGCAGGCGCGGCACGAGCGCGTCGTCGATCAGGCGCAATTGCCGGGTCAGCACCTTGACTTGCTTCTCCAGGCTCCACGCCGTATCGACGCCGAAGAAGCTGCGCCAGATCGAGTGCCACACCAGGTAACTCGTGTTCGTGCCGTAGGAGAGACATTCGCCGCCATACCCGACGATCTGTTTCTGCCCGGCGCTGCGAATGATCTCGGCCACGAGGCGCGACTTGCCGATGCCCGCCTCGCCGGTGATACCCAGGATTTGTCCACGTCCGCCGCGTGCCTGGTCGATCTTCTGACTGGCGAGCTTCAGCTCAGCCTCGCGCCCGACCATCGGCAGCGCATATTCCGGCTCCTGCAAGCGCACCGCACGCCGCTCTCGGGCGCCGATCAGGCTGAAGATCGCCACAGGCTCGACCTTGCCTTTAACCCTGATGTCGGGCAGGCGCTCCCACTCGAAGTCCCCCTCGGCGCCTTGACAGGCAGCCCGGCTCGCGAGAATTTGTCCGGGCGCGGCGGCCTGCATCAAGCGGGCCGCCAGGTTGACGTCGTCGCCCAGCACACCGTACGTACGGCGCATCGCTCCACCGTACGCGCCCGTGCGCATGCGGCCCCGGCTGATTCCAATGCGCGCATCGTGAATGTAAGGGAATCTCTCCTTCAAGGCGCGCAGCTCCAGCGCGGCCGAAGCCGCCCGCACGACGTCGTCCTCGTGCGCCAACGGCGCGCCGAAGGCGACGTAGAGGTAGCTGCCCTTGTCGCCGATCGTCAGTTGCAGCAGGCTGCCTTCGTAGCGCGCCACAATGTCCTGAACGGCGCGGATATAGGCGTCGAGCCTGGTGTGCGCTTCCTCGTCCGCGTCGTAGTCGATGCCTCCGAACAGAAGGAACAGCGCCACGGCAGGGCGCAGTTCGGCCAGGAACTCGCCCTGGCCGCTGTTCAGCCGCTCGTACACCGCCGGCAGCAGCCAGGGGCGAACCTGCTCGTCGCTCAGGACGTCGGCGCGAACCGGCGCCCACGGCGCCGACGAAACGGGCTTGACGATGTCGCTCACCACTCCGAAACGCTGGCCGTTCTCGTCGACACGCCACTCGGCTATGCGCACAGAATCGGCCAGCGCGGCGACGGCCGCCGGATCGAGCACGACCTCGCCCTTCCCTGCCTGATGCTCGGCGGTGGCCAACTGATCGAGGATCGCGCCGGCCAGCGCGTCGATGACCTGGAGGCTCGGGTCGCCGACCAGAAAGCGCCGCGCCGCGCCGGTCGACACCGCCACTTTCATCGCGAGCGCCAGGGTCCGGCCAGAGGGGAGCGCCACGCTGGTGAACCGCTGCATCGTCTGCTGCATCGACAGCGCGCAGGCCGTGGCGAACAGCCCTGAATCGCCATCAAACCAGCACGTGATCGCATCGCCGCTGAAGCTGATCACGCTTCCACCGTAGTGATGCAGCTCGCCGATGATCGCGTCGTAGACCAGGTTCAAATGGCGCGTCAGCTCCTCCGCGCCGCGCTGCGGCCCCAGCTCGCGCGCCAGCGATTCCGTCAGCGGGGTGAAACCCGAAATGTCGGCGAACAGCGCTGCGCCGTGCGTGCGATTCGGCAGCGTCTGGCCGTCGGCCAGAGCGTACAGTCGATCGGTGGGAATGTAGGCGATGGGAGTTTCCATGAACTCCAAACTTCAAACCCCAAATTCCAAAGCTCAAGGCGGCGCCAGCCCGCTCACGACAAGGCGCGTGATGTCGCGGAGCAGGGCGCTGATCGGATGATCGGGGAAACGCAGCACGAAGATGCCCGAGCTGGCCAGGGCCATCAGGTCGTCGGAGTGCGGCAGCACGGCGATGACGGGACAGTTGTACGCCTTCTCGACGCGCGCTTTCACTTCGGCGGGGTCGAACGCCTGCGGCGTCTTGTTGACGACGAGCGCCATGCGCGGCACGTCGAGCTTGCGCGCCACCTCGACCGTGACGCCCGTGCCCTGGTAATCCTGCTGGTCAGGACGCAGAACGATGACGAGCACGTCGGCGATGGCGATCGACAGAAGCGTCTCTTCGTTCAGCCCGGGATGGGTGTCGATCAACAGCACGTCGAGACGCTGATCTTCGATCAGCTTGTGCAGGCCGTCGTTGAGCAGGCCGGCGTCGTACCCTTCGCGCAGAATGCGCGCAATCTCGCCGGCCTTGAGGCTGGAGGGGATCAGGTAGATGCGACCTGCGATCTCGGTCCCCAGGCGGGGCGTCACGTCGTAGGTCGCCTGCTGGATGTCGCAGCGCCCCCACAGGTAGTCGTTCAGCGAGTGGGTCACCTGCGTCTCGTCGAGACCGAACAACACGTGAATGCCCGGCGACAAAATGTCCGTGTCGACCACGCCAACCCTTCGCCCCTCGGACGCCAGCACGGTCGCCATATTCGCGACGGTGTTGGATTTGCCCGTACCGCCCCGAAAAGAGTGGATGGCGATGATCGTCGCCATGCGCGTCACTCCGTTCGATCGCCGCGCGAGGCGCGCAACTCGCGCGCCTTGCGCTGCAAATCCTGGAAGTAATCCGTCTCGGTAATCTCGGCGACGTGGCGCGCCTGCTTGGCCTTGTCAATCTCGATGCGCAGCTCGGCTACCTGCTGCTTCAGGTGCTGCTCGCGCGCGTACACCTCGCGCACCATGCGCAGGAAGACGCGCGCCAACTGCCCCAATTGGTCCGTGCGCTCGGCCACTTCGTCGAGGCCCTCCGGCTCGTAGATGCCCGCCTCGACCGCCGCCGCCGCCGCCGTCACCCGCGCGAACTGCTGCATGTACTTGAAGTCCTCGGCCATGTCCCGCATGCGATCGCGCAGGCGCCGCGTCAGGATGCGGATGATACCATACATGACGACCGGGCGCTTCCGCATCAACTCCTGAAACGCCTCCTGGCTGAGACGGAACAGGCGCGTGTCCTCGACGGCCGTCACCGACGCGCTGCGCGGCTCCGGATCGAGCGCGGCCATCTCACCGAAGACGTCGCGCTTGAACAGGAAGTTGAGCGTGCGATCGCCGTCGTGCGCGCGCGCCCGCCCTTCCACGATGATGTACATGCTGCTGCCCGGATCGCCCTTTTCGAAGATCGTGTCTCCGGCTTTGACCTCGATTTCCTCGAGCAGCGCGGCAACCTCCGCCAGGAGTTCTTCCGGCGTCTCGATGAAGAGACTGACCGTTTTCAGGATGTTGATTCGATCGTCGGCCATGGATAACTAAAAACTCCAAACTTCAAACTCCAAACAGCACGCTGCGCAGCTACGTGACCGCATGGTTCCAGGGGCATTTATCACCCTTTTTGACCCTCTTGGGCAAGTCGAACGACGATGGCCGGGAGACAAAGACCAGCGCGCAGCCACTCCAGGCGACGCGCCGTGAAGACCTCGGACAAGCTCCAAATCCAAACTTCAAACTCCAAAACTGGCTCAGTCAGGTATCGTCGAGTCGTATAGCGCGCCACCGTCGATCGCGTCGATCATGCCGGCCTGGTCGTGCGGCACGATCCCGACTTTCACCTGGCCATTGCATGAGCCGCCCTGCCCATCATCAGCCGTGAAGACGAGATGGTAGACGCGGCCGTCGCCGCCGCCGTCGCGCTCGGCGCGCACCTCCGCGGAATTGGGGCCCGGCAGGATGTTGGCATCTGGGCTGTTGCTGTCATGCCCCACCGGCTCGTCCTGGAAAATGCCTGTGATGGTGATGGAGATGGCGTCACCGTCGGGATCGGTCACGCCGATTACACTCACCGGTTTGAAGGTCTTATCCGGCGGCCAGATCGTCACAGGGATTGGCATGGCTCCTGTACATAACGGTGGAGCGCCGCCGACGATGGTCAGCGAGCCGCTCCCCGTGGAAGGAATGTAGCGATCGTTGGCGAGCACGAGCGTCACGCCCGGCAGCGGAACGATGCCGCTGAAGTACACGTCGACGGCGTACTCACCCGGCGGCAGCGGCACGCCGCCGAGAGGAGCGCGGCCTAAGTAATCGGTGATGACAGCTACCGCGTGACTGCCTCCGCTGCCGGTCACGACGAAGAACACTGTCTTCTCCGGCAGACGCCGGCCCTCGGCATCTGCCAGCGTCGCTACGATCGGCGTCTCCGCGCCGCGCAGCACGGTGGCACCCGTCGGGTCTAGGGTCAGCGCGGTGTTCTGCTTCAAGATCTCGAACGGGGCTGTCGCAGAGGTCGCCAGGTAGATCGAAGTCCCGGCAAAGGAGGCGCGTACCTCGTACGGGCCTGGCAGCCCGAGCAGCGAGAGCGTGGCCGTGGCAACGCCCGTGTTGTCTGTGAACGCCTGCCGGCTTTGCGGGCCGAGGCGGAAGACGACGCGCTGGCCGCCCAGCGGCGTCCCGTTGCTTGTCAGTGTCGCGCTGAAGGTGGCGCGTGTCCCGTACGCGCCGGAAGTCGGCGGCGACAGAAATGCGAGCGTCGTCGACTCTGTCGGCTCCGTAATGTCACCAGGAATGTGGAACGCACCCAGGTTAGCGTCGAAACTTACGAGACCGACGCCGTTCACCGCCTGCACGATGTACCGAATGTCGCTGGCGGGCACGCCCGCCAGCGGCAATGTCCCTGTCCAGAGTGTCGAGTCGATCAGGTTTTGTGCCAGGTCGAGCGACTGCCACCGCCCGGCGAAGGGACCGCTTAGCGCGCTGTAGGTGACCCAGACCTGCTGGATTCCGACGCCAGGGTTACCGACGACATTCACGCGGAACGTGACGATTCCGCTGCCCGGAACACCCGACACGCGCACAATGGACGGAGCCGCTGCAAGCGCCGGGGTGTTGCCATTCAGGTACGTTGTAATGTTGTCGCTGTAGTACAACCGGAAGCTCATGTCGTCGAACTGGCGCACCGTGACAGTCGAAGCGCCGGGCACGCCTGATTGCACCTGGGCCGGGATCACGTCGAGGCGCGTCACGCCGCCGCCGCCGGATAGCGCGTCGAAGTAGTTCACGTTCCAGGGCCGGATCGGATAAAACACGTCGGAGAGGAAAGGCGCGTGGGGGCCGCGTAGCTCGGTCGTCGCCGAGCTGAGGAACGGCAGTATGTCCGGTAAGTCTGTGAAGGCGCCGCCCCGGAAACCCACGCCGCGTAGCGCCAGGCCGGGCACGCTCACGTCCCGCGATTCGAGCGGGAGCACCGGCTCACCGGGGTTGGACACCGTGCCGCTCGAGCCGGACAGGTAATGCGCCGTGACCGTTTGCGAGAGGTTCGCCGTGTTCGAGAGCGGCACCGTGTTCAGCGTCAGGGTCGCCGAAATGGTGACGTCTGCGAAGCGCAGGCCAAGCGTGTAGCCGGGGTTAGCAGTGAAAGTGAAGACGTTCGTTACGTGCACGATCGAGTCATCTGTAGGGCCGCCGCCGCGCCCGGCGGGCAGGTTCACTTTCAGCATCGGCAGGCCGAAGAGCGTCGCCTCCAAAAGAGACTTCTCGTGGATACCGCGCATCACCGGCGTGTTCGCCAGGTACGTCCGCTTGGCCTGCACGAGCGCCTGGCCGATGGCGACCGGGCCGCTGCCTGCACGCAGTTGTCGGCTGAATTCGACGTAGAGGCGCTCGCTGTACTCGACGAAATCGGTGTCGCCGTACTGGTAACCAGTGCCGGCGATGAGCGCCGCGCCCTTGCCGTTGAATGCCTGCGCCCAATCCGGGTCGGCCGTCACGCCGGAGATGCCATGCAGGTTGACGATGTTATACCCGGCGTGGCAGCCCGCGCTGAAGACCAGGACGTTCCTCCAATCGAGCGACGGCGACGCAATCTCGTCCGCGGTCATGCGGGTCCGATAGTCGGCGGCGAGCGCGCCGCCAGCGCTGAAGTGACCGGCCAGGAAGATCAGATCGTGGCGGCTGCCCAGAAGCTGGGCGCGTAAATCGTCTGCTGTCCACGCCGCCGGGTCTTGCGGCGACCGATTGCGCGGGTCGATGAGTGTGTCGTGAGTCGCCCCGGCTCCCATCCCGGCCACCAGTTCGGCATTGACCGCCGTCGCCGCGTCTGCGAGGAAGTCGTAGCCGGTCACGAGCGAGGACGCCGGCGTGGGCACGACGCCATCCGTCGTACTCATATACGCGTCGAGCATCTGCATCACGTCCGCCTCGGCCTCCACCAGCCGCCCGACGGCGAGGTCCGGGATCGGGAAACTGTTGTTTTTAAGCGAGAGGCCGAACCGCGAGCCGTACGCATCCTGGCTGAGCACGAAGCCCAGTCTCAGGCTGGCCTGCGAGGCGGTGTTGTCGCGCACTGGCGGCACGTAGTTGTTCTCGTTCGCCAGGGACGCATTGTCGGGATAACGGAAGAATGGGATCACATTGTCGTTGCCGACGATGACCACATATTCTAAGGTAGGGTTGGCATCCCGATAGGCATCCACAATGTCTTTGATCGATTCGGCGACCAGGTTCTTGGCAAATGGGCACTGCGGGCGCTCGTCTGCCTGGTCGTTGGCGTCGGTCACGCGGTCGTCTAAGCTCACGTCGAGTATGACGCCCCCCACTTCGGGCCGCGCTGCGAAGTTGGCGAGTGTCGTCGTGAGCGTGCTGCTCATGCTCATGCGACTCGAGTCAATGAGGATGGCCGTGGTGTACGGACCGGTAGCCGCCGAGGCCGCAAGGTTCGAGACTCGGAAGCTGCTGGAGCTGATAGAACCGCAGGCGCCGAGCTGCTGGATGACCTGCAGGCGGAACGGCGACGCCAGGCTGAACGCGCCGTTGCGCCCACGCATACGCACGTAGAAGTCACCCGTGTTGTCCCAGGTGTTGACGACGACGCCTTCGCCGGCCGTGCCCTCGAACCCGGAGACGGCAATCACGCTGCGCGTCTGCGCGCCCGAGAAGATGTCCGGGCTGAAGATGTCTGGCGAGAAAATTTCGGGCGAAAAGATGTCCGGGCTGAAGATATCCGGCGAGAAGATGTCGGGGCTAAAGATGTCCGGTGAGAAGCCGTCCGGGCTGAAGATGTCCGGTGAAAAGATGTCGGGTGAGAAGATGTCCGGCGAGAAAATGTCAGGGCTGAAGATGTCCGGACTAAAGATGTCGGGCGAGAAAATGTCCGGACTGAAGATGTCTGGGCTGAAGATGTCCGGCGAGAAAATATCGGGCGAGAAGATGTCCGGACTGAACGCGTCATTCGCGAACTCGGCGCCCAGGCGCGAAAGGTCCTGTTGCGAGTTAATGTCCAGCAGCGACCGGAGTGTGGCGCTGATGTCCTTGTACACCGTGAGATCGTAGTTGGCCGGGAGATCGGTGAGCGCGACGATGACCTTGCTGCCTGGCTGCACGCTGAACTTGTACCACCGCGACTGACCCTGCAGGTCGATATAGTGGCTGGCCGTAGCCGAGATTACCGACGCGCTCCCCAGCAGCGGCAAACGCAGCGCCCGCGTCCAGGCGTCGTTCCCCGCCCCGGCCCGCACGCAGGACGAGAACGGCGAGACGTTGCCGCTTGGATCGGTCGCCGTCACGGTGACGAACTGGCCTTCAGCCGCCACGGCGTTGACCAGGCTGCTGAAGTAGACGTCGCCGTTACTGTTCGTCGTCACCGTCGTCGAGCCGAGCAGCGTCTTGTCGCTGCCGGGAGGACAGTCAGAACTGGCGTAGAACGTAAGAACGAACGTCGTGTTGGCGGCGCTGAAGAGCCGGCCATCAACTGTTGTGTTGGTGCTGCCGGGTACGACGACAGCCCGAATCACGACGGGGGAGTTCTGTGCGCCGGCCTCGAATGCGCCAATGTCGCAGGCCCGGCCACGGGGACGAAACGCCCCGCGCTGGTCGGTCAGCGCACAGGCGTCCCCGCCGCTGCCGGGCGCGTCCGGGTTGCCCGCGTCGATCGCCGGGCTGCCGGCCAGCAGTGCGTGCGTAAAGGTTGTTCCGCCGTTGTCTGCGAGAGAGCCGAGCTTGAGGTCGGGGACGGCTATTCCCACGTGGTCACCGTTGACTCCATCCGTGAATCCAGAGCAGCCAGTGCTCTGTCCGATCAGGTTGTACCCCTGTGAAATCAGGCTCCCGGAGCAGTCATGGTGTTTGGTGGTGCCACTGTTGTCGTTGTTTCCAGCGATGAGGGTGTTCTTGACGCCGATTGTGCCGCTACTTCGGGACACGCCGCCGCCGTTACCCGATCCATTGCCGTCGCTGTCGGCGGTATTGGCGGACACCGTGACGTTGTTCAGCGTCACGCTGCTGGCGGCGCCGCCATTGAAAAGACCGCCGCCGTCGGTCTTGGCTGTGTTGCCGCTGATCGTGACATTGGTCAGGGTGACGGTTCCGGTATTGAAAATGCCGCCGCCCCTGGCGCCGGCCTTATTGTCCGATAGGGTGCTGCCGGAGAGCGTGAGCGTGCCTTTGTTGTAGAGGGCGCCGCCGTCGCCGCCGACGTTGCCGCCCTTGATCGTCACGCCGGTGATCGTGACATTCCCGCCCAAAATGTGGAAAATCCGGTCCGAAAACCCACTGATTGCCGTGATCGTCACAGGGCCGGTCGGCGAAATGACGACACTGGCGGTGATGTCCAGGTCGCCGGTGTTGCTCGAATCTTCTTTGCCGTTGTCCGAGCGGGTGAGCGTGTAGATGCCGGCCGGCAGGACGATGGTGTCCACGCCGCTGCCTGCGGCGCATTCACGGGGATTGTTGCTCGAGGCCAGGTCCTTATTGGCCGCGATGATGGCTTCGCGGAGCGTGCATGCGCCGTCCGTGTTGACGGCGTCCGCCGTGCTGTTCACCACGATCTGAACGTGGTTCGACGCGCGCCCAACGCCGGCCGTCGACAGCGATATCGCCAGTGCGAACAAGAGCGATCCGATGAGAAGAGGGCTCACGCGCAGCGCCACGGTGTACAGCGAGGTACTCTTGAACACAATTCTTCTCCCAGCTTGTGGAATATGCCGAACCTTGCTCGGATGGTCGAATAGTCTCAACGCGCCCATCCTCCCTCACGGCGGGTCACGACACTTCTCAATTCAGGGCAGATCACTCCTTGGCACAGTGATCAGCGCGAGGCGATACAATCTGACAGCATTATACAATGCTTTACACGGAAATCGGTTATTTTTGGTTGGAAAGTGATTAGAAAACGTCTAAATAGCCCCAAATTCAGGCCACGTCTGCAATCTTCCGCCTCACCGCCAGCATGGTGATGTCGTCAAACTGATCTGCATTGGCGATATGGCCTTCGACTCGCGACTGAATGCGATCCAGCAAGGCGGCTGCCGAGTTTGTGGGCTCCTTCACCAACGACAGCAATCGCTCTTCTGAAAAGAACTCCCCGTCCGGACTGCGTGCGTCGGTCAAGCCGTCGGTGAATACGCTCAGAATGTCATCCGGTTCCAGCTCCACTTGCCCGATACCGAAATCCATTCCCTCAAACAGCCCCACCGCAGGTCCGGTCGGGTCAAGCCTGGCTTTGACGCCTGTCCGATCGACGACGACCGGCGGCTCGTGCCCGGCGTTGATGTACATGAGCGTGCCGGTCATCGGGTCCAGCACGCCGAAGAACACCGTCGCAAAAATGCTGGCGCGGCCGTGGTTTCGCGCAATGTATTTGTTCGTGAGATCGATGGCGCTCTTCAACGCAGCTGTCCCGGTGGACAGGAGCGCTCGCCGGCGTCCGGGTGACGGCGCCTGCTGGCCGCCGGGCAGGTCATCGGACAGCACGTCCATCCAGCTCAGCGAATAGTGCTGGTCGGCGAAGGCGCGGATCAGGCTTCGAAACAGCGCCATGAAGAGCGCCGCGCCGACCCCTTTGCCGCACACATCCCCCACGACCAGGCCGATACGCTTCCCACTCGCCAGCGTGAACACGTCGTAAAAGTCGCCGGCGACTTCGCGCGCGGCCTGAAACCGGGCGGCGATCTCCCATCCCAGCGGTTGAATCAAGCGCTCGGGCAGGAAGCCGGCCTGAATGCGCCGGCCGACCTCCAGTTCCTGCTCGGCGATACCTTTGGCACGCAGCAGAGCCTCTTCAGCCTGCTTGCGATCGGTAATATCGTGCAGGATGCCCCAAAACCGCGTGGGCTGGCCGTTTGCGTCGCGCACCAGCGACACCGCGCCTTCGGCGAAAATGACGGCGCCGTCGCGCCGGCGAAGCCGATACTCGACGCCGCGCACAGGTTGCCCGGTGCGGTAAACGGTGTCGAAGGCGCGAACGATTTCGTGCAGGTACCCCGGCACGACGACGCGGCGGTAATGCCGGCCGACGATCTCCTCGCGCAAATATCCCACGCTGCTGCAGAACGACGCGCTGGCGTCGGTGAGGATGCCGGACATGTCCAGCTCGAAGGTGGCATAGCCCATGCTGTCGAGCAGGGGCAAGACGCCAGAGGGAATGTCGCGTGTCATGCGGCCGCCAGCAAGCGCCGAATGTATGGCAACTGCGCTTCGGTAGCCCGCTCGCCCTGCGCGATGACGTATGGGAACTCTCGGGTATCGAACAGCGTGATCGGCCGGTCGAAGTCCGGGAGGATCGTGACGATCTCGGCATGGTGCGCCAGGCTGTGAAACGCGTAGTTGGCGCGATACAGGTTGTTGGTCATATTCTCGGTCACCTTCCGGTTCCACAGGCGCCGCGTCGTCTCGATGCACTCGTCGACCGTGAAACCGAGCGCCATCGTCGCCGCGAAGAGGCTGCCGCCGCTGCAGCCCACGAACAGGTCGAGCGGGATGCCCTCGCGGCTCAGCACTTTCCACAGGCCAAGCGCAGCGGCGCACTTCACCGCGCCCGATCCGATCACGAGGGCCACGCGCCTATGATCGGATTCGCCGTTAGGCACAGTACGTCCTGCCCATACGTCACTCATTCTTCGCGCTATTCGCGTAGATTCGCGGATTGCTCTCAGGGTCTAAGAGCGCGTCTTCAAACCCGCAGAGCGGGCTTCCCTATGCCCGCTGTTGACGCATGGGGATGCGTCAACCACAGGGTTTTAAGACAGTCTCTAAGCGCCGAAGCTGGCCACCGCCTCGTCGACGGTGGGATAGGTCTTCAGGATGTTGGTGAAGCCGGACATCTTCAGCACTTTTTCGACGCCGGTCTGAGCGGCGGCCAGGCGCAGGTCGCCGCCCTGCTGGCGGCTGTCCTTCAACGTCACCAGGATCGCGCGCAGTCCGGCGCTGCTTATGAAATCGACCTGGCTCAGGTCGCCCACGATCTGCTTGTTCCCCTTGCCCAGTTCGGCGTTCATGAAGCGCGTCACCTGCTCGGCGGTCAGCGCGTCGACACTGCCGACGATAGAGACGACGGTCGTGCTACCGATCTGCTTTGCGGTGATGTCCACGAATTCCCCTCCTTTTGGCTATGCCGTTTCGAGCGGCCGCAACCGCTTGACGAGCGTCAGGCGGTTGCCGTCTTCGTCTGTCTCGTAGCGAACCTCGTCCATCGTCTGGTAGATAAGAAACAGGCCGAATCCACCTGTCGGCTGATCTTCCAGGCCGGCTGCCACGTCGGGCATGGGGGCTTCACTCGGCTCGAAAGCATGCCCGAAATCGGTGATCGTCATGACGACCTGGCGCTCGTCCAGCTCGAGCGTCAGGATGATCGATCCGGGATTCATGCCCGCGTAACCGTGGGCGATGATGTTCGTGCACGCTTCGTCCACGGCGAGCTTCAGGTCGTATCGGATCGCGTCGTCGACGGCGGGGTGCTGCTTGCAGGCCGACTCAATCAAGTCGCGGAAGCCGGCCAGCGACTCCCGCTCGGCCGCGCGGGCGATCTGGTGTGTTTCCGTCACAGGTCTCTCCCGATTCACATCTCTTCAAAACCGGCGCGGGCTATACTGCTCAGGGTCATAAACTGCGCCGCTTGGTCATTCCCGCACGCTTTAGGCGGGAATCCAGCAACTCTATCGGCATAGAGTACCTATCGTCCAACTGGATGCCCGACAACAGCATTCGGGCATGACCGTGGCCGTCACAGTAACGCTAACAAAAGCGCAAACTATGCCCGCGCTGTGTATAACAAAGAGGATTCCAAAAAGGCATCTTCTCTGCGTCTCTGCGCCTCTGTGCCTCCGTGGCGAGATCTGAATAATCACCAGGGCTAATACTCGACGCCGGGAAGCGCGTTCACCCCGGCGTGTCGCCCTACCCGCTTGACCATGCTCAAGCCGCTCCACTGGGCGTCGATGGCGGCCAGGATACCGTCGTGAATGGCCCAGGCGCGACCGCGCACCGTGCGCCATTGATCCGGCTGGCGGAACGGGGTGCTCCCGTCGAGCGCGGCGTGCAGCCGCCCACCGGGCTGAAACTCTTTGTGAATGTCGTCCATCAGCTTATGGCCGCGCACGTACGCGAATCCGCGCCGCTCGAATACCCAGGCGGACGCATACGTGAGCGGTTCCGCGAAATAGGCGCGATGGCCCCAGGTGACCAGGAACGCCTCCAACTGCTCCAGCACTGCGCGCGAGGCGCCCAGGCTCGCGCGCACTTGTGCCGGGGCCAAGCCGGCCTGCATCGCGCGCTCCTCTTCGGCCAGGTTGCGCCGCGCCGTCCCGAACAGCGTCGGTTCGCCCTGGTCATCGAAGTCGGTCTGGAAGTAAGGGCTGGCTGGATCGCTCAGCAGAATGAAGTTCAGGTCGACTCCGTTGAACGGGTTGTCGGAAAGCTCGATACGGATGAAATCGTCAGGGTCATCGGCCCCTTTCTTCGCCGAGATATGGATGTCGCCGGATTCCGGCTCCGCCTTCAATCGCACAGATTGATCGCCGCCCGGCCCTCTCCACGTCGTCGGCTCGATGTCGAAGCGAGCCAACAGGGCCGGCGGCAGGAGCGCGCGGTAGATCCGCAGCTTCACATTGTCGGGAAGGCCGTTGATTTGCCGCAGCGCAATAGGCACGCTCGGGTCCCGCGCGAGCAGATCGACGGAGAGCGCGCCTGCCGGAGGCGCTCGTTCGACGCGTGGCTTTACGCGTAAGTATCGAAACATGAGTTTTTAATTGTACTTCGGCATGGGAATTAGGTAAAGGTACGTCCCTGTCCCCGCGGCGCGTTTCAAAAGGGGTAACTACTCAGCCTGCGTCATTGCGAGCGTCGTTTGCGAAGCAATCTCCGTTCTGATGAGCGAAGAGTCCCAGCCGTGTAGGAGACTGCTTCGTCGCACACTACGCTCACCTGCCCCGCGCTTCTCAGCGGGGTCGCAGTGACGGCTGAGGAGTTACCAAAAGGGTATAATAGTGAGGATGAATCTGTTCCAGCTCGCACTTCTCGGCGCGGCCATCGGCGTGCCGCTCGGCTACGCGATGCAGCGCACGCGGCTGTGCTTCAACTCGGCTTACCGGCAGGTCCTTTTGAAGCGCGATGCGACGCTGCTGCGCGCCATCGTGCTCGCCGTCGTCGTTCAGATGGTCGGCCTGCACGCGATGGCGCAATTCGGCGTCGGCGGCGTGCAGGTGAACGCCGTGCCCTTCTTCCCTGTCGCGAACGTGATCGGCGGTTTCATCTTCGGCGTGGCGATGGTCTACGCCGAAGGCTGCTCGAGCACGGTGTGGTATCGCGTGGGCAACGGCAACCTCGGCGCGCTCGTCACGCTGATCGCGTTCGCCGTCGGCGAGGCGCTCGCCGAAGTCGGCTTCCTGGCGCCCCTGCGTGAGTCGATGCAGGCCAGGCAGATCGCCCCGGCCGATGGCTCGCTCGCGACGGCGCCTAACTTCCTCGGCGTCATGCCGTGGCTCGTCGTCGCGCCGCTTGTCGTGCTGGCGCTCGCCTGGCTGTGGCGCGCAAGAGATAGCCGCTACCTCGGCGGCTGGGGTTGGCGGCGCGCCGGGCTTATCCTCGGCGCTATCGGCGCGCTGGCGTGGCTCGTCGCCTGGCCGACCGGCTGGCACTACGGCGTCGGCGTCGTCGGCGCGACCGGGCCGTGGGTGCGCGCTCCGTTCGAAGGAGCCGGCGTGCTGAACTGGGGATCGTTCATGCTTCTGGCGATGCCGTTCGGCGCGCTGATCGCCGCGCGGCGCCATCGCGAGTTTCGCTGGCAGGTTCCCAACTGGCCGAGCACGGCGCGCATGGCGACGGCCGGGTTGATCATGGGCATCAGCGCAACGATCGCCGGAGGCTGCAACATCGGCCACGGCTTCACGGGCGTGCCGACGCTCGCGCTGTCCAGCCTGGCGGCGACGCTGTTCACCTTCCTCGGCGCGGCGATCGGCAACTACCTGCGCTTCGCCCGACCGCAGCGCGTCGAGCTACGGGTCAATTGATTTGAAGTTTGGGGTTTGAAGTTGGGAGTTTGAAGTTGCGTTGGCTGCTCCCGGCGATCGGCATCCTCTCGCTGGTCGCCTACCTCTCGATTCTCTCCCTCGGCAACCTGCGCGGCCCGGCCACGAGTGATTTTCTCTGGCGATACTTCGTCGCATTCGGACTGTACGCGCTGGCGATTGTCACAGCGCTTCGACATCCCCGTGTGGGCACGAGCGTGATCTGGCTGTTCGCCATTGCTTTCCGTGTCACCCTGCTCTTTTCGCCGCCTACACTGTCCGACGACGTGTACCGTTACGTCTGGGACGGCCGCGTGCAGAACTACGACGTGAACCCGTACGCCTATCGCGTCGACGCGCCGGAGCTTGACTCCCTGTCCACGCCCAATCGCGCGCTCGTCAACAATGCCTGGATGGCTTCACCGTACCTGCCCGCCGCGCAGGTCTATTTCGCCGCCACGTATCGGCTGGCTCCGGAAAGCGTGACGGCCTTTCAAATTGGCGCGGCGCTGTTCGATCTGGCGACGGGGCTGTTCGTCGCGCTGGCGCTGCGGCCCGTCGGGCTGCCGGACGCCAACGTCATCGTCTATCTTTGGAACCCGCTCGTGATCGTCGAAGCCGCGCACGGCGCGCATGTCGACGCGCTGATGTCCATGCTAATGATGGCGTCGTTGTGGTTGTTCACCTGGCCGCCCCGGCCTGCGCTCGAAGCGCCGGCCTCCGGCCGCAAAGCCGGTGCGCGGCTCGGGGTAACTTTCAGCGCGATATTCCTCGCCATCGCGGCGCTGGTCAAACCTGTTCCCGCGCTGCTCGTTCCAGTTGTCATGTGGCGCTGGGGCTGGAGGCGAACCCTGCTCTACGCAGGAATCGTGGCGGCGGGAATCCTCGCCTACTCAGGCGCGGGACTCGGCGTGGGCGGCGATCTCACCGGCACGGGCGTATTCGGCGCGACGCGCCTCTACCTCTCGCAGTGGAATTTCAACGCAGGATTGTTTCATTGGCTGGAAGTGGCGCTCACCGGCGTGCAGACGCCGGGCGCAGTGCCGATCGAGCTGGCGGGAACGGGCGGGACACTGGCAAGGGGCATCGTGACAGGCGCGCTGGTCGTCGTCCTGGCGGGGATCGGCCTGTGGACGCGCAAGATCCAGGAGGCGCGAACACTGCTCCAAATAGCGCTGCTTCCGCTCGGCGCGTACGTCTTGTTGGCGACGACGATCAACCCCTGGTATCTGACGCCGGTGATTGCGCTGCTGCCGTTTCAGGCGGACTTCACGCGACACAGGGTGGCGCGCGTGCTGCATTTATCCGGCTGGCTGTACTTTAGCGCAGCAGTCGCGCTGTCATACTTGACTTACCTTGACGCGAATCCACTCAAGTGGGGCGAGACGTACGAGGTTCGGACTGTGGAATACCTGCCGCTGTATGCGCTATTTATTGTGTCGGGTGTTGCACTGTGGCGAGGACGGCGCACGGCCGCATCGACTGCCTGATGCTTGCCGAAGCCCAAGCGCTTATCCAACCAGCAGGCTATTTGTACGCCTGCAACCAATGGATGGTATCTTTGAGATCCTCGGCCGACCGGGCACGCAAGAGATTCTGCATGCGTCGCAGCAACTCACCCAACGGAAGCTCGTCAGAGATGATGATCCCGGCGTGCGATTTATTCGCGAAGAACCATCGAGCCGCCAGTGGCTCAAAGTGCCGTGCGTTGAATGTCAAGATGGCCCGTCCCGTCTGGGCGGCATACTCCAGTTGCGCCTCGTCGTCCTCTCCGCCCCGCTGGACTTCATACACGTGGACGGCATCGAATCCCAGTTCTCGCAGGGCGGCGGCTAGCCCTTCCCAAACGTGCTCGTCGAGCAAGAGCCGTGCCGCAGAGCGCTCGCCGGGCGTCATGCCGCTCGCCCAACGATACGCTGATAGTTCGCGTCTCCGACGCGCTCGCGCAGCCGTGCCTGGGCGGCCGCTTCGGTGTTCTCGGCGCGCTCGCGGTCGATGTCGGCCTGATGGTCGTAGTAGTAGCTCAGCGCGTCGTAAACCTGCGCCAGCGTCAGGTGCGGAAGTACCTTCTCGACAATGCTTTGCGGTGTTTCACCCATTTCGATGTAGCCCATCAGGATGCTGACCGGGACGCGGGTACCCTTGATCACAGCCGTCGGCCCGCCGCTCATGGTGACGACCTCAATGTGCGCGTGAGCCGGTGCAAGTTCGCGGCGCAGCACTTCATCGGCCAGGTCATCCGGCGTGCGAGCCGTCTCCGCAGCGCGCTGTTGCAGCAAGCGATAGGTCGGTTCCTGCAGTCTGACAATCGTCATAGACACCTCACCGTTCGGGGGGATTATACCGCAAGAGACGCGATAACGCCCGCATTAACGTTTCGCAGCCGGGTGCAGGTCTCCTGACCACGCTCAACTACTTTTGCTACTGCCCACACTTGAGAATCCGGATGGGAGTCGCGGCTTTAGCCGGATCCGCCTGAAGGCTCGACTCCGGCGCTCGGAAACTCGGCGTGCGCTTGGTATCCAACCCCTTGATGGGCACGTGCCCTCTGCCGCACTGTGGCGAGCGCGGCGCGCCGCCGCCGCGATTGCGTGATGCTCGTCCAGGCCACGCCGCCGAAGCCGAGTGTGTAGATCGACAGCCAGTGCAGGAACCCCCAATCGCCACGCAGCCCGGCGATCGCCAGGCCGCACAGCGACAGCAGGCTCAGCGCCAGCTCGGCCCATACCCACCGGTCGCGCGGAAGCGCGTAGACGCTCGATTCCCAGCGCCCGGCGATCGACGACACGGCGAACTTCGGCGTGCGCAGGAACGTCCCGCTCTGTCTGCCTAGAAGCCCTTCGAGCGCGGCGCGGCCGTTGTTCAGCGACAGTCCCATGCCCATGACGATCATCCACGGCAGAAGCAATATCCGCTGCCGGAGGGCCGGCCCGTTCGGCGTGCGCGAGACGAGGTACATCAGCGGCGGCCCCGACGCGGCGAGCATCAGCCACGGCGCGATACGCAGCGCCTCGCTGTCCGGCGCGAAAGCCGCCATCAGTGGCGAGAGCAAGACCAGCAGCAAGATCAGGGGATGCACCAGGTAGCCCGTCAGATGCAGCACGCCCTCGACCTTCACGCGGGACGGCTGGCTCGAGCGCAGCAGTGGACCGATCAATTTGCGCGCGGTCTGCATCGTGCCCTTGGCCCAGCGCGCCTGCTGCCGCTTGTAGGCATCCATCTGCACGGGCAATTCTGCCGGAACCGTTACGTCGGGCAGGTACACGAAGCGCCAGCCGCGCAGTTGGGCGCGATAACTCAGGTCGAGGTCTTCGGTCAGCGTGTCGTGCTGCCAGCCGCCTGCATCGACGATGCACGCCTTGCGCCACACGCCGGCCGTGCCGTTGAAGTTGACGAACAGCCCGCTGCGATGGCGAGCCGCCTGCTCGACGACGAAATGTCCGTCGACGCCGAGCGCCTGCGCCCGGGTGAGGCGCGAGTAGTCCCGGTTGAGGTGCTCCCAACGCGCCTGCACACATCCGACGCGGTCGCCGGCGAACCAGGGGATCGTCCGTTGCAGGAAATCGGTCGGAGGCACGAAGTCAGCGTCGAAAATGGCGATCAACTCGCCGGATGCCTCGTCCAGCGCCGCCGCCAGCGCGCCCGCCTTGAACCCCGTTCGCTCGGCGCGATGGCAATGCACAATGTTCAGACCCTCGCGCCGCAGTCGATCGACCAACGCCACGACGCGCTCGACCGTGTCGTCGGTCGAATCGTCCAGCACCTGTACCTGCAGGCGATCGCGCGGATAGTCCATTGCGGCGACGGCGTCGAGCAGCCGATGGACCGTGTGGCGCTCGTTGTAGATCGGCAGTTGAATCGTGGCGCGCGGCCACTCGTGCAGGGGCGGCGGTTCGGTCACCGGCCTGCGGCGGGTGCGCGCGTATTGCCATACGAGGTAGAGGCTGTTGAAGCCGTAGATCGACAGCGCGACGAGCGCGAAAGCGTAGATCAGCTCGAAGAGGATCATGACTGATTCAGTATACTCGAAGTCGTGGTTCGCCGCGCCACTTGAGCAACAGCACATCGACTCCCCACGCCCGCCCGGCGCGACCCAGCACCACGACGGCGGCGACGGCAATCAGCAGCACGTACGTCCAGATCCATTCGCCCAGGGCCGTATTCAGGTACGCCAGAAACAGGTTGACGAAGAACAGCGTCGCCGCCGCGCCGGCCAGCCGCGTGAGCGTGCCGCTCAGCAGCGCCAAGCCCATGCCCAGCTCGGCAATCATCTGAAACGGCCCGAAGACAGGCGCGAGCGGCGCCATCACGTTGAGCAGGAATGTGCGATAGAACTCGAGCGGGTGGCCGTTCGCCAGATACTCCATGAAGCCTCGGAAGCCCACTGCCGTGTACAGCCCTTGGTCGAGATTCTCCTTCCACGTCACGAGGAAAATGATCCCCAGCAGGATGCGCAGTGCGCTGATGTAGGTTCGTGAAACAGTGTTCTCGTTCACAGTGGAGATCCTACGGCCATAGCTCGGGAGCGTCCGGCGTGAGCGGCCACGGCGTCGAGGTGTCTGGCCCGAACCACCGATCGTATATCGTCTGATACGCCCCGTCCGCGATCATGTCTTGCAGGATCAGGTTGATCGCGTCGCGCCAGTTGGAGTCGTTCTCCGGCACGCCGACGCCGTATCGCACGGAATTGAACCCGCCCGGCACCAGGGCGAGATTCGGATCGCCGGCAGCCAGGCCGAGCAATGGGATGTTGTCCTCGCCGTAGCCTTCGACCGCGCCGCTCTTCAAGGCCTGGAGCGCTTCCTGCTTGTCGCCGAATTCGACGATCTGGCCGGCCTGCCCGCCGTGCGCCTCGGCCCACTTTTTCCAGCCGTCGATCGCCGACGAGCCTTTGTTCATGGCGACCGTCTTGCCGAACAGGTCTTCGAGCTGCTCGTACTTGCCTTTCTGCACGAGAAACGTCTGGTTGCCCCAGAAATAAGTCTGGCTGAAATCGACGGCGTCTTCGCGCTGGCGCGTGTGGTTCATGCTGGCGACCGCCAGATCGATCTGGCCGCTCTGCAAGAACGTGATGCGCGTCGTCTCGTCGACCTTGACCTTTTCCAGCTTCACGCCGAGCCGCCGCGCGATCTCCTCGGCGATGTCGACGTCGAATCCGATCCAGTTGCCATCCGCGTCGATGGTGCTGACCGGCGGGAAGTCGAAGCGAATGCCCGCACGCAGCGCGCCCGCCTGCTTCACGCGCTCGAGCGTCCCGCTTCCCGATGCGCCAGGCGCCGCCCCCGCGCCGCTGCACGCCGCAGCGAGCAGCGACCCCACCAACACGATCCACAGCCATCGATACCCCAAATTCACCCTCTCTAAGCGACGGAAGTCGCCACTGCGAACGAAACCCTACGCAACACGCAACACGCATCACGTTTCACATCTCGTAGTGACGACTTTAGTCGTCCGGCGCCATAAGCGACTGAAGTCGCTACTACTACGAGTCAAATCCGTAATCTCCTGAGACTCATCACGCAACACGCAACACGCATCACGTTTCACGATTGATACCTCAGCCACAGCATCCGCCTCGCCGGCGCGTCGCGCTCGAACCGGCGCGCGAAGCGCGAGATCGCGTAGGCTACGACGAAGTACAGAAAGCCGATCGTCGCGTACAGCGCGAGGAAGTACCGCTCGTTGCTCGCGCTGCCGGTCGTTCGGGCGACGGCCATCAGGTCGGAAACGCCCAGCGCAAGCACGATCGACGTGTCCTTGAAGATCGAGATAGCCTGCCCGGCGAATGCCGGAAGCATAGCCCGCAATGCTTGCGGAAGGATTACGAAGCGCAGCGTGTCCGGCCCGCTCAGCCCGAGCGCCTGCGCCGCTTCGCGCTGCGTGCCGGGCACGGCGCGCAGCCCGGCGCGCACGATCTCCGCCTGGTAAGCCGACGCGTACAGTGTCAACGCGATTATAGACGACATGAGAGGCGCAAAGTTTACCCCCAGCATGGCGCGGCTGCCGAGCGTGTGCACGAGAATCAGAAGCAAAACGAGGGGAAGCCCGCGAATCACGCCAATGGTGGCTGCCGCCGGCCCGCGCAGCCAGCGTCGCCGCGACGTACGCGCTACCCCGAGCGGCACCCCGAGCGCAAATCCGATTCCAACCGCGATCACACCCAAGATCAGCGACAGCAGCAGGCCGCCGGGGCGCTCGGTTGGATAGCCGAGCAGCAGGTTCGGCAGCGCGCGCAGGATGAACTCTATCTGGCCCATCGCGCTTCGCTCTCCGCGATCGCCCACGGCGTGCGCCGCCGATCGATGCGCGCCAGGATCGCGCTCTCCGCCCAGCCGATGGCGAGATACAGGGCGGCGCCGGCAACCAGAAACTCCAGCGCGCGAAACGTCCTCGACGTCGCCGTGAGCAGCGCGCTCATCAGCTCGGGCACGGGCACGAACACGCCGAGCGCCGTGTTTTTCATGGTGTGGACGAGCCGCGTCGTCAGCGCCGGGAAGCTCACGTGCAGCGCCTGCGGGAAGACGATTTCGCGCATCACCTGCCGCTGCGTCAGGCCGGATGCGAGCGCGGCGGCGATCTGCCCTTCGCCTACGCTTTCGATGCCGGCGCGGAAGATGTCTGCCAGGTACGCCGCCGTATTGAGTGAAAGCCCCATCACCAGCGCGGCGAAGTAGTAGGCATGCACGCCGGTTTGCGATTGCAGCCAGCTTACGAGTGGATTATCGAAAAGCAGGGGGACGCGCACGTCGCGCGGCAGGATCAGAGGAAAGGCGAAGCTCCAGAAGAATACCTGCACCAGCGCCGGCACGTTGCGGAAAATCTCGATCGCCCAGCACACGAGCGAGCGCAGCGGGCCGCGGCCCGACGTCGTGACCGCCGCGCCGATCCAGCCCAACAGGACGGCGATGGCCGACGTGATGGCCGTCAGGATCAGCGTGACGATCAGCCCGCGCGCGATCACAGCCAGGTTCTCGGGCTGAAGCACGACGGAGAAATCGAATTGGTAGGCAGACATGATTCTTCAAAATGGCAGCAAGAGACAAGAAGCAAGACGCAAGATGCAGGGTGCCTCCTACGTCTTGCGTCCTGCATCTTGCCTTCGCCTTCTCCCAAAGCCCGCGCACGGCGAGCTCGATTACCCTCAAGTTGGTCAAGGCTCGGCGAGGCGCTCGCCTTCGGGCAGCTTTCCCTCGCGCCAGCGGCGCAGCAGGTCGTCGATATCCAGATTCGGCATAGCGTGCGCGTCTGACGAATCAGGCGGCAACCAGGCGTTGCGCTCGGCGCAGATATCTTTCACTTCGGCGAGCATGGGCACATCTTCGAGATGCGATGGCTTCAGCCCTTCGAACGGCGTGCGTACGCCGGCTTCGATCATCGCCCGCCCCAGCGCGACCAGCCAGTCGCGCCCCAATCCTTCGAACTCGTCGACCAATCGAAAGCGATCCGGCGCGTAGACTGTTTCCAGCTCGACCATTTCGCGGACGACGCTCGCAATCGAGCGAACGCGAAAGTGCGGGCCGGTCGCCGAATTAGCGCAGTGGTCGCAACCGAGCGGGCATCCGCGCGACGCGGCGATCGTCAGCGACGAGTAGCCGTGCGCCGACTTCCACGCGTCCAGGTAGCGCGGCACGTCGATCAGGTCGCGGGCGGGGAAGGGAAGAGAATCGAGATTGGAGATTGGAGGGCGCGATGCGCTTCGAGCGATTTCGCCAGAGTCGGGGCGAAAGGCAGTTCCGGCGATCGACGACGCCGGGCGGTCGGTTTGAAGCGCGTCGAGGACTTCGAGCAGCGTCTCGTCGGCCTCGCCGGTGACGACGAGGCTAAATATCTCACCCCCCGGTCCCCTCTCCCTGAGGGAGAGGGGGAGCAGGTACTCTTCGGGATACGATGTCGGATCGGGGCCGCCGGCGATCGTGACCGCGCCGCGCAATCGGGCCGTGCTTGCCAGTCGCAGCGCGATCGGGCGCAGTGTGATCAGGCTGGCGAAGCACACGACGTCAGGTCGATGCCTGTCCAGCGCGCCGACGAAGTCCGCGTCGCCTTCGGCGAACGTCCCGTCGAAGACGGCGACGCCGTGTCCGGCCCGGCGCGCGCCGGCCGCCAGGTATAGCAGCCCGAGCGGCGGATACAGCGTCATCCACTGCTGCTCGAGCGCGCTTTCATTCAGGAAGAAAGGATAGACGAATAAGATCTTCATAGCGCAGCCTCCGGCCGCAACCGGAAGACTAACCACGGATGACACGGATTACACTGATGTTCACGCGCGCTACCCGATGGTCAAAAATCCTTGCGATCAGTATAGTTTTCGCGGAGGAATGCTCTATAGCCAGAGCTCGCGCCGCCCGCTGCCCGACGCGGGCGCCGAGACGGGGGGCGTCCATTTTCGCCGGTTCCTGCCGACGACCAGGCCGTAGCGCGCGATCGATCGATACGGATCGCGCGCCGAAGCCGCCTCCTCGAGCGCGACGAGGTCGGCGTACGCCGTCTCGTCCGTCTGCCACTGCCCGTCGGCGAGATAGTCGGCGAAGATGCGCACGCCGTACTCGGCGATCGGCTCGATGCCGGCCGCGCCCAGCATCGCGCGCGTCTCGTCCTGGCTGAAGGCACGGCGCGGCACTCCGAACAAGTCGGCCTGCGAGGTAGCGCCGTCGAACGCGCGGCGCGCTTCGCTGAATTGCGCTTTCGTCAATGCCATGCGCAGCGCGTCCGCATGGCGGTTGACGTACTCCAGCGACAGCAGGCCGCCTGTTTTCAGCACGTGGCAAAGCTGCCGGATCGTCACAGCCGGATCGTGCACGTATTCGACGAGCGTGTGGCACACGACGACGTCGAAAGAAGCCGGCGAGAACAGACGATCGACCGCTTCGACCGGGGCGGCGTGATACTCGATCGGGTCGCCCGGGCGAGCGCGCGAGCGCGCGATGTCGAGCATCGCCGGCGCGGCGTCGAGCAAGTGCACGCGAAAGCCGCGACGCGCCAGTGCGATCGCCAGCCCGCCCGTCCCGCCGCCTGCGTCGAGGACGAGCGGCGCACGAGCCGGGTCGGGCAGGTGGCGGCTGAGATAGCGCAGCGTCAGCTCTTCGCGCAGGCGGCCCATCGGCGTGCGCGTGTAATCGTCCCACGCCTGGGCCTTCGAGTCGAAAGCCTTGCGAAGGTCGTCAGCGTCCATTGATCGTTTCCAGCACGCGGCGTGTGTTCGGCGCGACGTGGTCGGGCAGGCGCTGCAGCTCGCGGCGCAGGCGAGCCAGGTCGTCGGCCGTGTCCACGTCGAGTATCGGCGCGACGAGGTCGATGCTCAGCCCGAGATCGCGGGCGCGCGCCATCGTCCGCGCGGCGACTTCCGGCGTGCTCCACGGGATGTCGTCGGCGAACAACTCCGGATGGCGCGCCTTCGCGGCGACGAAATAGTATCCCCCGTCGTCGCCCGGGCTTAGCACGAGATCCACATGTCGCAGGCGGTCGAATGCCTGGGCGATCAGGATGGGCGCTACCGTCGGGCTGTCACTCGATACTGCGCCAACCATCGCATGCCCGCGCTCCAGCAGCGCAGTCAGCACGTGATCCAGGCAGCGACCGATCGTCGAGCACTCGACGGGGAGCATCAGCGTGGCGCGTGGCGCGATCGACTCGAAGTAGCCGACATCGCCGGGCGGCGTGACGGCGATCGCCAGTTGCAGGCCGGGCACTTGCGACGCCGTCCGGATCACGTCTACGACGAACGCTTCGTACAGGTCAGCCGCCTGCGCCGACGTGAGCGGCGGGCACAGGCGCGTCTTGGTGAAACCGTCACGCGGGCGCTTCGCCATGATCGCCAGCGCAGGCCGATCAGAATCAGAAGGCATAGCGCAGCGTGGTTCCCAGGATGAAATAGGCGGCGAGCAGCGTGCCCCTGACCGTCCCGCTGATCTTCGAGCGCCCGCCCGCGCGCGGCCGGTAACGCACCGGGACTTCGACGACGCGATAGCCTCGCCGGATCGCCTTGACGATCATCTCGGTCGGCCAGCCGTACGTCATCTCGCGCATGTCGAGCGCGCGGAGGACGTCCGCGCGCACGCAGCGGAACGGCGACAGGTCGGTGAGCGGGACGCCATACAGCCGCCGGATCAGAAAGCCGGCCAGCCAGTTCCCGAAGCGTTGATGGGGCGGCATCGCGCCACGCGCGATCGACCCGGCCAGCCGCGAACCCAGAACCAGGTCGGCCCGGCCGGCGCGAACCGGCTCGACCAGCACCGGCAAATCGGCGGGCGCGTCGCTCCCGTCCGCGTCGAGGAAGACGATTGCGTCGGCATCCGGCGCAGCCGCCGCGCCTGTCGCGCAGGCCAAGCCGTAGCCCCGCTTTGGCTGGACGACGACGCGCGCGCCATGGCGCCGAGCGACTTCCGGCGTCTCATCGGTCGATCCGCCGTCGACGACGATGGCATCGTCGATCCAGTTGGCGGGAATCTCATTTAAGACTTTGGCCAGGCCGATGGCCTCGTTCAAGGCGGGGATTACGGCGACAGTCTTCACTGTGAGAGATTATATCATTCCGAGCGGCTGGTGGCATTAGGAAAAAACGTCGCCATGTCTGTCTTGACTCCAGTCGATTCCGATGTACACTGTCATGTAGATTACTGCTAGTCCGGGAAAGCCGGTGGGGGACAGATCGGTGGTCGTCACCTCTTTCTGTTGTATCCCATCGGCCTCCCCTCCTCCAGTGTAAAGGAACAGGCGAACTCTGCCGTAGGGCGGCGCAACTTACCACAAAGATCATGACGGACAAAATGACGGTCACGGCTTATGAAGCAGGCTTTAGTGGCGATGAGCAAATCAGAATCGCCCTCGAAACGATTGTCGCAAAGGGCGGAGTCGCCCAGACAGGTGACATCTATAGTGCTGTTGAGTCTCGATTGCGCAACAGAGGGTTGACCCTTTCCAAGCAAGGTAAGGCCAGCCTGCGCTTCTTTGTGAATCGAGTTGCTGTAAAGGCTGGCTATGTTTTTCCCCACGATAAGAACAATCCCGGCTGGAGAATAACCGCAAAGGGTCGATCAGTCCTCGCGGAAAATCCGCCAGAACCGGAGACACTTGTAAACGTCGACACTCAAACCGAAGAGCAAGTTCAGTCTAGCGTTGCTAAAGGCTCGGCGTTTGAACTATACGTCTTAGATTTGCTGAAGGCTATGTACCCTTACTATGTTTGGTATCATCAAGGCAACTACAAAAAACAAGAGAGGGGCTTAGATTTCATTGGCGACCGAATTGGCGAAGGCAAGGATGAACCCAAGAGCGTTGGTGTACAGGTCAAATTCCACGAGGCAAGGTACGCGCCGACCCAGATGGCGTGGCTCAAGTTCTTATCTGGTTGCTTTGCCCGGAGAGTAGAAAGCGCGATATTCATTACGACCGGCCAACTTACGCCCGAGCAACGAAGAGAGGCGCGCGAAGCGAAGGTAATCGTAATCGAGGGCAAGAACGAGATCACCCGGCTGGCTGCGCTCCACAAGATTAGATCATTTGGACTGTTCGAGAGGTGAATAATGGAGGTCCCGCTTCGCCAATCCGCGCCTAACCCATCGCTAATGTTCCCTGCAAGTCATCGTCACCAAACCGGCGCAAGTCCAGTCGTGGTAGCTACGAGGAGGTCACGTAGCAGGGGCTCCGGGCCAGTCGCCTATCTCTTCGCCGCTGCTTCGTAACCGCTTGAGCCTTCCTGCAGAAACGAGTACCTTTGAAGAACTCGGTGCGTGCCTGCGACTGCACGCCGGGATGTGCACAGTGAGGTCTGGTTGAGCGTGCGGTGTCAACGAATGGGCAACGAATCAACGGATAGAGGCGCTTGTGTTCTGCTTGCATCCTTTGGAGCAACAGACAACGAATGCGGCGGCCGATATTCGATGATTCGTTGCGCCGAAGGCATCCGTTGACGCCTTTTGAACGCTCACGATCTGTCAATGCTGGGCAACAGTTTATCCGGGTCATCTGTGGTAATAAGCGATGACAACCAAACGCAAGAGAAGCCTGCAAGATGTCGTCGGTCAGGAAACCTACTCCGTATGGGTCAATATGCTGCGCACCCTCGTCCCAGACGGACGCACGCACCGCCTCGCGCCTCTGGTAGCCGGCATGCTGCAATATGCGTTGGCCGTCTCGGAGGAAGAGTCCGGCGAGGAGCCTGACGACGAGTCGGTCGCCCAATCGCTGCTCGATTCGACAGAAGCGGTTGAGGAGGATGAGGTCAAGAAGCTGCTGCACGACGTGGTGTCGCGGCTATTCAAAGACGCGGGGGTGAGTTACAAGCGAACGAGCGCCGGCGGCGAGGACTACAGTATCGCGGATAGCATCTACGACGAGTATATCCACTGGTTTGATATGCCGTGGGAGGCATAGTTGCAGTCACATTCGCCCGCTGATCCCCGCGAAGCCCTACGCCGCCACTTCGGCTTCCCCGACTTCCGCCTGGGACAGGAGGAGGCGCTTGGCCACGTCCTGGCCCGGCGTGACGTGCTCGTCGTCATGCCGACCGGGTCGGGCAAGTCGCTCATCTACCAGCTCGCCGCGCTGCTGCTGCCCGGCACGGCGCTCGTCATCTCGCCGCTCATCGCGCTGATGAAAGACCAGATCGATGGGCTGAATCGGCGCGGCATCGCGGCGATGTTCATCAACTCCAGCCTCGACGGCGCCGAACAGGCTCGCCGCCTGCGCGCGCTCGCCGGCGGCGAATACAAGATCGTCCTCGTCGCGCCCGAGCGTCTCCGCAGCCGCGCGTTCCGCGAAGCGATCGGCCGGGTGCCGCTCAGCCTGCTCGCGGTCGACGAAGCGCACTGCCTGTCGCAGTGGGGGCACGACTTCCGCCCGGATTATCTTCACATCGCCGAAGCGCGGACGGAGTTCAAAGCGCCGGTCACGCTCGCACTGACGGCCACGGCCACGCCGCGCGTGCAGGACGAAATCATCCGATTGCTCGGCCTGGCCGGCGCCGAGCGGATCATCACCGGCTTTAATCGCTCCAACCTCACCTTCGAGGTCTTCTCCGCGCCGGACGTGAAAGCCAAGCTCAACCTGGTGCGCGATTTTCTGGGCGCGGCGGAAGGCGCGGGCATCATTTACACCGGCACGCGCCGCGATGCCGAGGAAGTCGCCGAGTTCGTTCGCGACGTCGCCGGCATCGAGACACGGCATTACCACGCTGCGCTCGAACCCGAAGCACGCGCCGAGACGCAGGATGCCTTCATGGCCGGCGATCTGCCGATCGTCGTCGCCACCAACGCGTTCGGCATGGGCATCGACCGGCCTGATGTGCGTTTCGTCCTGCATTACAACATGCCCGGCACGCTCGAAGCGTATTATCAGGAAGCCGGTCGCGCCGGGCGGGATGGACTCCCCGCCCGCGCCGTGCTGCTCTACTCGCCCAAAGATACGGCCCTGCAGGAATACTTCGTCGAGAACGACTCGCCAGGCGCAGACGACCTGCGTGCGGTTCACTCGTTCCTGAGCCGCGCGCAGGAGACGCGGATGGACGACGTCGAGCGCGCGACGGGCCTGCCGCAGACCAAAGCCCGCGTCGCGCTAGAGCAACTGGAGATCGCGGGCGCGATGCGCCGCCTGCCCGACGAGGCATACGGCGTCCTTCGAGTCGAGGCGCTGCCGCTCGAAGAGCCGAAGCTGCACACGGTCGCCGCGCAGGTGGCGGAGCGCCGCGAGCACAAGTACCGGCAGCTCGACATCATAGTGGACTATGCCGAGACCAACGCCTGCCGCCGCCGCACGATCCTGGATCACTTCGGCGACAGCGGATCGGCGGAAGCGCCGCTGTGCTGCGACAATTGCCTGGCGCGCGCCGAATCCGTCGAAGCCGAATTGCGCACCGCGCAGACGCAGTCCGAACGCGCCGCATTGATCGTGCTCGACACGATCGGGCACCTGAAATGGGAAATCGGCAAGGGCAAACTGGCGCAGATTCTAAAAGGATCGAGCGCGCAAGACATGGCCCGCTATGCGCGGGCGCGAAACTTCGGCAAGTTCGCCGCGCTGCGCCTTGCCGAGATCGAATCGTTGATCGACCAGTTGATCGACGCAGCCTATCTCAAGCAAGTCGGCAGCGAGCGCCCCACACTCAAGCTCACGCCCAGGGGTGAGGCCGCGCTCAAGGCGCGATCCGCCATCCGCGTCGATCTGCGAACCGTGCAGCCGGGCACGGCGCGAAGACTCAGAGCCGAGCGGGAAGCCGGCGGCACGGTTGCGCTGACCGGCCAGATGTTGGGGCAGGGCCGCTCGCCGGAGCAGATCGCCGCCGAGCGTGGGCTGACCGTCGGCACGATCTATTCTCACCTGGCCCAGCTTATCGCCAACGGACAGGTGTCCGTCGACGCAGTCGTTCCGGCCGATGTGCAGCGACAGGTTCGGGTGGCGATTAATAAAGTGGGTTCAGCCGGTTACCTCGCACCGATTAAGGCAATCCTCCCCGAAGATATCGAATACAGCGTGATTCGCTGTGTGGTTGAAGCGTGGAAGCGCGAGCAAAGCGTATCGCCTGAAACCGCTCCCGTTCGTGAGACGGAACCTCTTTCCAGATCGACAATGCCACCTGCTGCATTGATTGACTTACCTTTTGAGCCGCTACGGCACTGGCGACATACACAGGCGACCGCATTGGGCCAGCCTGACTATTACCTGTTTGGCGATGGTGCACTCCGTGAACTTGCTCACCGCCGCCCGCGCACCAAAGCTGAACTTCGAAGTATATCCGGTCTGAGTGCCGAAGTCATCGAGAAATACGGCGACGACATCATCATCGTCATCCATGACTGGTCTTCGACCAGAGTGATCAAGGCCATATTTGAGTGTGTTCGGCTGCTGCCCAACGCGTTGCCCCGCAGCGGAGTGGCAAAATTGCTGGTGGGTTCGGGATCGAAGCGAGTGGACGAGTTTCGTTCGCATCCTTTGTACAATCGTTTATCCGGCCTGAGTCGAACGGACGTGATGACCCAGGTCGATGCCCTGATCGAAATAGGCCTGCTAACGCAGGATGCGAAAGGGCATCTTGTTCTGTCGAATGTGCAGTCGCCACGCCCCCAACCAGCTACCCAACCACCCAACCAACTACCTCCCCAATCGTTCGGCGATCCTGTTGATAAGTTTCTCGCCCGCCCGCACCCGCGCCCACTCAAGGGGCCGTGGCGAGCCGGCTGGGCGCTGGATTTTCACTCGCGCTTCGACGGTGATCAACAGGTGCGAAGCGTCATCGGCGAGCTGGCCTTTCGCTTCAAATACGGCGGCGAGCAGCATCTGGCGCGCGATCTGGCGGCGCGCTGGGTCGAATTGCTCGCGGCGCATCCCGAAATGCCCAAACCCGATGCGGTGATCCCGATCCCGCCGTCGATCCGGCGCGACTTCGATCCGGTGACGCTGCTGGCCCAGGCACTCGCCGCGCAGTTGTCCATCCCGGCGCTGACCGGCGTTTTGGTCAAGACCCGCGCCACCCGGCTGCAGAAAGACATGACCGCACTGGCGCAAAAGCAGGCCAACGTCGTGGGCGCCTTCGCGCTCAAGGGCGACGTGCGCGGCAAGCGCCTGATACTCGTCGACGACCTGTACGATTCCGGCGCGACGCTCGCCGAAGCGACTCGCGTCCTGACCCGCGGCGGCGCGACCAGCCTGATCGTTCTCACGTTGACCAAGACGATTCACGCGGATGCGTGATGCGTGATGCGTTGAAACGTGAGGCACGCCGCGATCCGCGACACACGGCACGCGATATGCGATATGCGATATGCGATAAGCCATCCGCCATGTCCACCGCCCACTGGCTCGCCCTGACCACCATCCCCGGCATCGGCGGCGTCACCGTCCGAAAGCTGCTCGACCGATTTGGCGACCTGGAGTCGATCTTCGGCGCGACAGTCGAGGAATTGATCGAGATTCCGCGCGTCACGCCGGCGGTCGCCGGGCAGTTGCTCGCCGCGCCGCTTGAGGCTCTGGAGGCCGAGTTGCTCTTGCTGGACGACGAGGGGATCAACCTGCTGACGTGGGACGACGACCGATTTCCGCCGCACCTGCGCGTGCTCCCGGACGCGCCAATGGTCCTGTTCTTACGCGGATCGATGGGGCGCGAGGACGCGCAGGCCGTGGCGATCGTCGGCACGCGCACGCCGAGCGAAAGCGCTGCCCAATTGGCGACGGCGCTCAGCCGGGAGTTGGCCTCTCGCGGGTTGACCATCGTGAGCGGGCTGGCGCTCGGCGTCGACACGGCTGCCCATCAGGGCGCGCTGGAGGCGGCAGGCGGGCGAACGCTGGCCGTTCTCGGCTCCGGGATTCGCTTCATCCACCCGAAAGAGAATGTCGAACTGGCGGAGCAAATCGCCGGGTGCGGCGCGCTGCTGTCCGAGCTGCATCCGAATACCGCACCGCGCGGGCAGACCTTGATGGCGCGCGATCGGATCGTCAGCGGCCTGAGCCGCGCCGTGATCGTCGTCGAAGCCGGCGAGAAGAGCGGCAGCCTCGACACGGCGGCAAAGGCCGTGAAGCAAGGGCGGTTGGTGTACGCCGCGCCGGGAAGCCCCGGCGCCGAGCAGCTTCTGGCAGGCGGGGCGCGCCGCCTCGATCCGGATGCGCTCGATTACGATGCGGTCGCCGGCGAGATCGCGCGGCATCTACTGCCTGACGAATC
>DATEUJ010000220.1:0-22545 GCA_035283185.1 Anaerolineae bacterium
GAAGGAAGAAGGGGGGCGGCACAAGGCGTTCTTTCCGGGGTATCGGCCGCAGTTCTACATTCGGACGATGGACGTGACGGGTGAGATTCAGTTGCCGGCCGGGGTGGAGATGGTGATGCCGGGGGACAACGTGAACATGACCGTGAAGCTGATCATGCCGGTGGCCTTGGAGGCGGGCAGCCGCTTCGCCATTCGCGAGGGGGGCTTGACCGTCGGCGCCGGCGTCATCACCAAGGTGTACGAATAGGCTCAGACGAGGGGCGTTGAAGTCACATGGCGAAGAAAGATGTGCGCTTGCAGGTGACGCTGGCCTGCACCGAGTGCAAGAATCGTAATTATATCACCGAGAAGAACCGCCGGAATACCACCGCGCGGATCGAGCTGAAAAAGTACTGCCCGCGCTGCCGCAAGCATCAACTGCATCGCGAGACGAAATAGCGTATGGCCTATCGCTTATCGCATATCGCCTGACCCACCTTCTCAATGCGGTGTAGTGCGATAAGCCATCAGCGATAAGCGATAGGCCGCTGTAGGCCAGTAGCTCAATTGGCAGAGCACCGCTCTCCAAAAGCGGGGGTTCCGGGTTCAAGTCCTGGCTGGCCTGTATCGAGCATCGTTTCGAGACACCGCGCAGTCTTGGCGGTGTCTTGAAATGTCAGGTTGAGTTCGAGGAGTCTGGCACGTGAGCAAAGCCGCTGCTGAAGTCAAACAGGAAAACCGGTTCGTGCGATATTTCAAGGAGACCCGCGCCGAGCTGCGCAAGGTGCACTGGCCCACGCGCAGGGAGGCGCTCAACCTCACGACGATCGTCCTGGCCGCGACGGTCGCCATGGCCATTTTGCTGGGCGTCCTCGACTATTTCTTCACCTGGCTCGCGGCCGGGGTCCTCGCACCCACCGTCGATCCGATCAGGGTCATCATTGTGGCTGTGCTGGGCCTGGTGGGTATCGTCGCGCTGGTGATCGGGCTGCGGCGCCAGTGATCAGGCTGTCATCGTAGATGCAGTCAAGGAAGTAGCGTGATGGAAGAGCAAGAGCGCCTCGAAGAACAATCTGCCGGCATGCCGGATCACCCCGAGCCTGGGGTGCCTGTCTCCCCTCTCCTGTCGTCTGCGACGGGAGAGGGGCCGGGGGTGAGGGCTGCGGAGGATACGGCTGGCGCTCCGATGCAGCCGGCAGGCGAATCAGAAGCCTCCGAGCTGGACAAAGAGCTGTCCGACCTCGACTTGATGGTGAGCGAGCCGGAGGCCGTCGAAGCGGAAGAGGAGGCCGAGGAGCAACCCGTCGTCGACATCCGGGCCATCTTGCGCCAGGCGCGGGAGACGGCCGTCGTCGAAGAGGCTCCTCGCGAAGAACCGGAGCCTCCGGCGGCGCCTTCCGACGAGCGCGCCTGGTACGTCATCCATTGCTACTCGGGTTACGAGAAGAAGGTCAAGCACAACCTGGAGCAGCGCATCGAGACGATGGGGATGGCCGATCAGATCTTCCAGGTGGTCGTCCCGACCGAGGAAGAGATCGAGGTCAAGGAAGGCAAGCGCCGCACCGTCGAGCGCCGCGTGTTCCCCGGCTATATCCTCGTCCAGATGCTGATGAACGACGATTCGTGGTACGTCGTGCGCAACACGCCGGGTGTGACCGGCTTCGTCGGCATGGGCAACAAACCGACGCCGCTGCGCCAGGAGGAAGTGACGAACATCCTGAAGCGCATGGAGGCCGAAGCGCCCAAGGTGAAGGTGACCTTCAAGCCGGGCCAGAAGGTGCGCATCATCGACGGCCCGTTCAACGATTTCATGGGCGTCGTCGACGAGATCGACATGGACAAGGCCAAGGCGCGCGTGATGGTGTCGTTCTTCGGCCGCGACACGCCTGTGGAGCTGGATTTCCTACAGGTGGAGAAAGTATAAAGAATGGCAAAAAAAGTCAAAGCAATCGTTCGACTCAATATCCAGGCCGGGAAAGCCAACCCGTCGCCGCCGATCGGCCCGGCGCTCGCTCAGCACGGCATCAACCTGATGGCATTCTGCAAAGAGTACAACGCGCGCACGGCGAGCATGGCCGGCCAGATCGTCCCGGCCGAGCTGACGATCTTCAGCGACTCCTCGTTCACCTTCGTGCTGCGCACGCCGCCGACGGCCGATATGCTTCGCCGCGCGGCGGGCGTCGAGAAGGGATCGGGCGCGCCGAACAAGGACAAAGTGGCGACGATCAGTCGCAAGCAATTGCGCGAAATTGCCGAAGCCAAGCTGAAGGACCTGAACACGGCGGACGTCGAGAGGGCGATGCAGCAGGTCGCCGGCACGGCGCGCAGCATGGGGATTGACGTCCAAGACTGACACAAACCAGGTCTCTTGGAGGAACCTGGTTTGTCGGTGACGGCGTGGGAGGGCCAGGCATCGGCCCGATCGCACCACAAGGAGACATGACGGTGAAGCGTCACGGCAAGAAATATCTTGCAGCAGCACTAAAAATCGACGATCAGAAGCTGTACGCGCCCTCCGAGGCGATGGCGCTCGTGAAGGAGACGTCGATTACGAAGTTCGATAGCACGGTGGAAGTCCACATGCGCCTAGGCGTCGATCCGCGTCACGCCGACCAGCAGGTTCGCGGCGTCGTGCTCATGCCGGCCGGTGTGGGCAAGACGGTGCGGGTGACCGTCTTCGCGCAGGGCGAGGCGGCCAGGATCGCTGAAGACGCCGGCGCCGATACCGTCATCGGCGACGACGAGGGCCTGAAGAAGATCCAGGACGGCTGGACGGACTGGGACATCTCGCTGGCGATGCCCGACATGATGGGCAAGGTCGGGCGTCTGGGCAAGATCCTCGGCGTGCGCGGCCTGATGCCCAACCCCAAGGCCGGCACGATCGCGGCGAAGGCGGACGACCTGCCGCGCATGATCAAAGAAGCCAAGGCAGGCCGCGTCGAGTTTCGCATCGATAAGACGGCGAACATCCACGTCATCATCGGCAAAGCCTCGTTCGGCGCCGATCAGTTGATGACGAACTTCGCCGCCCTGATGGACGCCGTGCAGAAGTCCAAGCCGTCCGCGGCGAAGGGCACGTACCTGAAGCGCGTCGTCGTCACGTCAACGATGGGGCCGGGCATCAAGGTCGACCCGAACCTGGCGCTGTCGCTCCAGGCGTCGGTGTAGTTCCTTCAGCCTGCCCTCGCCCGCTGTGTGCGGGGGTCCTTGAGTTCCCTATGACGAGAAACAAGGAACTCAAGGAAAGTTCGACAACCGAATACCGCCGCAGTCAGCCGGAGACAGCAGGCGCCGCGAAGGTGAGCGGCTTAATGGTTGCCTGCCGAGGCAAGATTCTCGTGGCACGCATTGCGCGGGCAATGTGCCCGCTCGCGTCACGGTCTTTGCCTCGTGTGAGTCGCTTGACGATCCCACGGCTGCGGCAAAGACTTTTCGTTGTTTACAACGGGTGTCTCCCCAGAGCGTGACGCCCGCGTGGGCAGCGGACGCGAAAGGAGGTGAAGAAGAGTGCCGTTAACGAAAGAGCGCAAGTCGGAGCTGGTAGCCGAATACGCCGAGTGGCTGCGCCGGAGCAACGCGGTGGTCGTCGCCGAGTTCCCGGGCGTCGCCGCGAAGGACCTGTATAACCTGCGTGTGAAGCTGCGAGAGTCTAACAGCCAGTTGCACGTCGTGAAACTTACGCTGTTTGTGCGCGCGCTGGCCGAGGCCGGCCTGCCCGTCCCGGAAGATATGCTGACCGGGCCGCTGGTGATGGCCTTCGCGCACGAAGATGCGTCGGCTGCGGCGAAGGCGATGACAGAGTTCGCGAGCAGCATCGAGTCGTTCCAGGTGAAAGGCGGGCTGCTCGGCGACCGGATCATCGACGCGGCGGGCGTGAAGATGCTCGCCGACCTGCCGCCGAGGCCGGTCGTGCTGGCCGGGCTGGTCGGCGCGCTGCAAGGCCCGATGAGCCAGCTCGTCAGCGTGCTGCAGGCGCCGCTGCGCGAAATCGCGCAGGTGCTGAAGGCGCGGTCAGAGCAGGCACCCGCCGCCGCCTGAACACCCGGACCCGATGGGAGTTCCTTTAGCCTGCCCTCGCCGGCTATCTGCGGGGGTTCCCTGAGCTCCTTTTGCTCGTGGGAACTGAAGGAAACGAAGGAAATGTAAATCAAAGAAAAGAGGGATTCGATATGTCTGAGAAACTTGAAAAGCTAGTTGCCGAACTGGACTCGCTGAGCCTGGTGGAAGCGGCCGAGCTGTCGAAAATGCTGCAGGATAGGTGGGGTGTGAGCGCCGCCGCTCCGGTGATGGGCGCGATGTCGGCGGCGGGCGCCGCGCCCGCGGCCGCGGCCCCGGTCGAAGAGAAGACCGAGTTCGACGTGATCATCAAGGACGCCGGCCCGAAGAAGATCGAGGTCATCAAGACCGTCCGCCAGTTGACCAGCCTCGGCCTGAAGGAAGCCAAGGACCTGGTCGATACGGCTCCGCAGCCGGTGCTGACCGCCGTGGCGAAGGAAGCCGCCAGCGACGCCAGGTCCAAGCTCGAAGCGGCGGGCGCGGTCGTCGAAGTCAAGTAAGCGCCGTCTCTTATGGACGAAACGTTTCTGGTGTTGGGTGGTGGAGGGATGGTCGGGACGCAGGTGGTGCGACAAATCGCGCGCCACCTGGCGCCGCGACGCATCATCCTCGCCTCGTTGTACCAGCAGGAAGTGCGCGAGGCGATTTCCCGCTTCGAGCGTGAGTTTCCTTCCGTGCACTTCGTCGGCTTCTGGGGCGACGTGTTCCTGCGCGCCGAGTGGAACTCGCGCGACCGTCGCCGCCAGACGACGCGCGCGCGGATGCTCGAGTCGGCGGAGCGCCGCGCAGGACTGTACGACGATCTGTTCGGCGATCTGGACGCGGCGTATGCCCATTCGCAGCTCGTGCGGCTGATCCTGGAGCACAGGCCCGACGTGGTCGTGGACAGCATCAACACGGCGACGGCGATCAGTTATCAGGATGTGTACGCCGCTTCGATCATCGCGAAGAAGCAGTTTGACGCGCTGATGTCCGACGTCGAGCAAGGCAACATGGGCCGGGCGGCCGAGGCAGGCGCTTCTGCCCGGCGCGTGCTGGAGACGCTGTTCATCTCGCAGCCGGTGCCGCAACTGGTGCGGCACGTGCTGTTGATCCACCGGGCCATGGCCGAGGCCGGGACGCGTCTGTATCTCAAGGTGGGAACGACCGGCACGGGCGGCATGGGCTTGAACATTCCCTACACGCACTCGGAAGACAGACCCTCGGCCAAGCTCATGACGAAGACGGCTATCGCCTTCGCCCATACCGGTTTGATGTTCCTCATGGCGCGCACGCCCGGCGGCCCCGTCGTCAAAGAGGTCAAGCCCGGCGCGATGATCGGCTACGCCGACATCACGCGCCGGACGATCCGCGAGCGCGGCAAGCCGGTGACCGTCTTCGCCAGTCACACGGAGTCGCTGGGCGACACGCTCTCACTGCGCCAGCCCGAGTCGAGCTACGAGCGTTGCGGCCCTCTGACCATGGTCGTGGTCGACACGGGTGAGAACGGCCTGTTCACCAAGGGCGAGTTCGAGACGATCACCCACATGCGGCAGATGGAGTTCATCACGCCGGAGGAGATCGCGCTGCAGGTGGTGCTAGAAATCAAAGGCAGCAATACCGGCTACGACGTCATCGCCGCGATCGACAGTGCGGTGATGAACCCGACCTACCGCGCCGGCTACCTGCGTTACTTCGCGCTCGAGGAGATCACGCGCCTGGAGCGAGAGACGCAGGCGCACTCGGTGGCGCTCGGCCAGCTCGGACCGCCCGAGCTGGGCAAGCTGCTGTGGGAGTCTCATCTCCTCAAGCTGAGATTCGGCACACTCAGCGCGGTGCTCGAGCAGGCGACCGACGCACTGGCTTCAGAGGTGTTCGACCTGCTGCAATCCGACACGAAACTGCGCGACACCATCACCGCCGTCGGCTTGCCTATCCTCACTCCAGACGGCCACGCCCTGATGCGCGGCCCCTTCATCCGCATCCCGGAAATACCGGGGACGAACACTGTGGCGCTGACGCCGGAGCGCGTCGAGCAATGGGCCGCGAAGGGCTGGGTCGACCTGCGCCCGCGCAACTTCGAGCGCTGGCAGCAGCGCTTCCGGCGCATGCGGCGCGAGGCGCAGCGGCTGCGCGGGCGCGGCTCGGCGGCCATCACGCGCGAGGCTTATCTTTCGGACGACATCTCGATCGGCGCCGTCGTCGGCTGGATTTTCAGCAACGAGGCGGGCGCGTATCGAATCAAGTGAGACCTGCGCCAGAGAAGATCAAGACCAAGTAAGAAGTGAAACGTAAGACGTAAGAGGACGGCACTCCGGTTTACGCTTCACGTTTTGCGCCTTGACAAATTCGCTCATCTGCCGATAATAGCGGCCATAGTCGAAAGGCTGTGACGGAGAAGAGTACGCGGCCCAGCGCCGCCAGGGAGTCGGGATCGCAGACTGGAAGTCCCGACCGGATCGAAGCCGCCGAAGTTCGCTCCCGAGCCGATCAGTGAAACCAGTGACCAGTGATCAGTTATCAGTGAACAGTGATCAGTGATCAGTGAACAGTTATCAGTGAGCGGTGATCACTGATTACTGCTTACTGACAACTGATAACTGACAACTGACCCACTGAGTTAGTGGTGAGTAGCTGACTCCGCAGGCCCAGCGTTAACGGGGCAGCCAATCGCCGGGCGATACGCTATACGCGATAAGCTATAAGCGATATGCGATAAGCCAAACGGCTGTTGGCGGCATGAGTGGGCACATGTCGTGTGTGCTAATCAGGGTGGTACCACGGGAGACTGACGCTCTCGTCCCTATGCGGACGGGGGCGTTTTGTTTCGTGTTCCGTACGGCTTCGACCCGCCATACGCGATACGCGGCACGCAACACGCAATACGCGGAGGACTGACCATGCTCGGTCAACTCGACACGATTGAAAAGGAAGCTCTGGCGGCATTGCAGGCTGTATCCGATCAGGCTGCGCTCGACGCCTGGCGCGTTCAGCACCTGGGCAAGAAGTCGCCGCTGATGACGATCCTGGGCGACCTGGGCAAGCTGTCAAAGGAGGAGCGCCCGGCGATCGGCAAGCGCGGCAACGAGGTCAAGCGCGCGCTGGAGACGGCGCTCGAAGAGAAGGCCGAGGCGCTGCGCCGCGCCGAGATGGAGCGCAGCATGAAGGAAGACGCGCTCGACGTGACGCTGCCCGGCCGTCCCAGGCCGCGCGGCCGGCTGCACCCGTCGACGGTCACGCTGCGCGAGTTCTACCAGATCTGGGCCGAGATGGGCTTCCAGGTCTATCGCGCCCGCGACGTGGAGACGGACGAGGTCAACTTCCAACTGCTCAACATCCCGCCGTATCACCCGGCGCGTGACATGCAGGACACGTTCTATACGAACACGCCCGGCGTGCTCCTTCGGACGCACACCTCGCCCGGCCAGATTCACGTGATGCGCGAGTATTGCCCGGAGCCGATTCGCGTCATCCTGCCCGGCATGTGCTATCGCTATGAGCAGATCACCGCCTCCAAAGATATTCAGTTCCAGCAGGTCGAAGGGCTGGCCGTCGGCAAGCGCGTGCGCATGAGCGACATGCTCGGCACGATGGCCGAGTTCGCGCGGCGCATGTTCGGCCAGCAGCGGAAAGTGCGTTTCCGCGCCTCGTACTTTCCGTTCACTGAGCCGAGCATGGAGATGGACATGGACTGCGTGGTGTGCAACGGGGCGGGCTGCTCCGTGTGCAAGCGCACAGGCTGGCTCGAACTCTCCGGGGCAGGCATGGTCCATCCGCAGGTGCTGAGGAACGGAGGATACGATCCGAAAGTCTACAGCGGCTTCGCCTTCGGTATGGGCCCGCAGCGCGTGACGATGCTCAAGCACAGTATCACGGATATTCGATACTTCTGGCAGAACGATTTGAGGTTCTTGGAGCAGTTCTGACCACATCACCATAGGTCGTCACAAGCCGCTGTGTGCTATAAAGGAGTCGCGTTGGAGATCGTGCGTAAATGGGACAGGAAAGGTTGGATCGCCATCGGCCTGGTGGGCTTGATGGGCATCGTCCTTTTCTTTGGCCTTCGGCAACATTCCAGTGCGTTCGACGATGCTTATATCACATACCGCTATGCGCGGAATGTCGCACTGGGGCGTGGCTTCGTCTACAACGTTGGCGAACCGGTGTTGGGAACCACGACACCACTGTACACACTGCTGCTCGCTGCGCTGTCGTTCATCTGGCCCGACATCCCTCGTTTGAGTCATGCCATCGGCGTTCTCGCCTGGATGATGTGTGTGCCTGTCGTCTATGGCATTGCCAGCGCCGCAGGGCGTGCCACAGCAGTGGGTCTCGCAGCGGCGGCCCTTGTCGCCTTCAACACGCTCTTTCTGAGTGTCTTGGGTATGGAGACATCGGTGTATGTTCTACTGGCGCTGTCCACCTTCTATTTCTATCTGGGAAAGCGATCGGTTGCGGCGGCGGTGTGCGCTGGGCTCGCTTTTCTTACGCGCTGGGACGGGATACTCGTCGTGATCGTGTTCCTGTTCGCCGAAATGCTAAGAGGGAGAGGACAAAGGCTCCTCCGAGCCGGCTTTGTGTGCGCGTGTCTCATCGTCCCCTGGCTGGTGTATTCCTATCTGGCTTTCGGATCGATCTTCCCGAACTCCTTTTTCGCGAAGATGGGGCAAGGCTGGAATCAGACACTGGGCGGTGCCGAGATCGGCCCTTTCGGGCGAGGGCTTCTGACGATCGCGTCTTCGGCATTCGAGGTGAATCGCCTGTTTGCCCTGATGCCCCTATTCGGCGTAATAGGGTTGGTTGTGGCCGTGCGCAAGCGGGTCGCCTGGTGGCCACTCCTCTTGTGGACCACAGCCTATTTCGCCGGCTATATCGTCTTAGGTGTGTTGCGCTTTCCCTGGTACTATCCACCTTTGGCGCCGACCCTTGCGCTGCTGACAGCCGAGGGCATCAGGGCCAGCGCCAGAGCAATATCTCGACGCCTCGAATGGAGCGCAGGACACGCTGTCCTCACGATTATTTTATTCGGCGCTTGCTTTCTGCCGAACGTCGATTGGTTGGTCAAGAGCCAGCGTAGCGACATGGATGCCCATTCGGCCACCTATGTCCAGGTGGCACGCTGGCTGGAGAGCCACACGCCGGCCGATAGTTCGGTGGCTCTGCTCGAAATCGGCATCGTCGGTTTCTACAGCGATCGGAGGGTGGTCGATACGATGGGGTTGGTCAGCCCTGGAATGATAGGCCACCTGGGCACCTGGCTTCAAACCCTGCAGTTCGCCGTGAACTATTATTGGCCAGACTACGTTGTCGCCTTGAAGGGAACGGCCTGGGGGGGAGTGGTATACGAGCCGTGGTTCGAGGATGCCTATGCCCTTGAGGCACAAATCGAGAACAATGCCGATCCGGGCGCACCGGTGAGCGTTTACCGGCGGCGGGATGGATACCCGCCCGATCGGTTTGCTCTAAGTTCCAGGCTAGACGTGTCGTTTGATGGCGAATTTGCTTTGCGCCAGGTACTGATCTACGAAGATCGAGTGAGGCCAGGCGATGACCTGCATCTGCAGTTGATCTGGGAAGCCTTGGCCGATGTCAGCCGCGACTATCGTTTCCAATTTGATTTGCTCAATGCCTCGGATGGGCAACGCTGGACGCTGGCGAGCAGACTTCAGCCGATGCGCGGCGGCAATCCCACCACGCAGTGGCAGAAAAATGACACGGTTATCGATGCGCACACGCTCGGCGTGCCGGAGGACGTGCCACACGGCTCCTATTTGCTGCAGCTCACTGCCGTGAGAAAGGGTGGCTCGACGATGATGGCGGACTCGATGGGCAACCCCGTCGGTCACGTCGTGGCAGGACCGATTCACATCGGCGATGCATCGGTGGACAAGAACGAGCCTATACATCCTGCACTGACGACATTCGCGGATCATGTCTCGTTAGCAGGGTACGATCTGAGTTACGCTATAGCGGATAACGTACTGTCGATCACATTGTACTGGCAGGCAACCGGCGACGTTGCAGCGGATTACACGGCATTTGTGCACCTGGTGTCTTCCGCGGGTGAGCTGGTTGCGCAGCATGACAGTCCGCCGAACCTGTCCACGAGCCTGTGGTTGCCCGGCGTGCCGGTTGCTGATACGCATACACTGACTTTGCCTGCGGAGTTGCCACCCGGAGATTACGAGGTTCGCCTTGGACTCTACCACTGGCCTGATCTCGAACGGGTACCCGTGGTCGTTCCAGGGTGTCGCAATGCTTCGGACGACGCTTTACTTCTGGCGTACATCTCGTCCGATCACTCTCCTCGGTTACGCGAAGAGACCTGCCCGTACGTGCATCAACTCGAGGAGTGACACTCACGGTTGTGAGATGGAACTGCCAAGAGCGCCTTCGTGCTCAAGCACGACCTCACCGGCTTCGATACTTCCGACAGAACGTCTGAGACGCCAGGAGCAGTTCTAGTGTCTTTCAAACGCTTCATCCAGCAGCATCGTCTCGCGTTGCTCATAAGCGCATACATGCTGCTAGCTGTCGTCTATGGTGTGATCGTGCCGGTGGGGGAAGGTGTAGACGAGATTCCACACTTCGCTTACGTGCGCTACCTCAAGGAAGGGAACGGCCTGCCCATACAGAGCTTCGATCCGGGCCAGTCGCCGGTGTTCATGGGGCATCACCCGCCGCTGTACTATTTGTTGGGCGGCGCATTGATCGGGTGGATTGACACATCTGACTACAGCCAGGTGCTGATCCCCAATCCGCACTTCGTCTGGAGCGAGAACGACGGCCGGAACGGCTGGAACGTCTATCTCCATTTCGGGCAGGAGACCTTTCCCTATCAGGGGACGATCTTTGCCATTCACGTTTTGCGTGTGTGGTCAACGGTCATGGGAGCTGTCGCCGTGTGGGCAATCTACCGGGCAGCGCTTCTCGTCACGCGGCGATCCGATCTGGCTTTCGCGACGGCGGGTATCACCGCCTTCAACCCGTCATTTCTCTTCATGACCAGTACGGTTCATCATGACAGCCTGATGGCCATGATCGGAGCGGTGTCTTTGCTGTGGCTCGTGCGCGCGATCGATCGCCCTCTTAGTTGGAAAGGCTACGTGACGGGCGGTATGCTTCTGGCCGCCGGGCTGCTCACGAAGCTATCGGGGCTGAGCCTCATCGTCTTGTTTGGGATGGTGATCGCGTGGATTGGCTGGCGCCAGCGATCCTGGCGTGCATTGCTCGTATCGGGTTTGATCGTTTATGGTGCGGCGGTGCTACTGGCAGGCTGGTGGTATGTACGCAACCAGATGCTATACGGCGACCTGCTGGGCTGGGATCTGTTTCTTTCCACACAGCGGCATATGGTACGGGCGGGTCCATACGGCTGGGTGGACTTTGTCTTGTTCATCACGCAGTTGCAACGAACGTACTGGGGCGCATTCGGCTACATGCACATTACCCTCCCCGCCCCGATCTACAACACGCTCTGGGTCGTCGCCGGGATCGCCTGCATCGGGGCGGCGGCTGTGGCCTTTCGCAACCGCCGACGGATGCCCCTGCACGAGCCGAGTGGGATGATGTGGGCAGTTCTGCTGGCGGCCATCGTCCTATGGTTTGCGTCGTTCGTGCGATTTTCAATCGCGACGGTCGGCGCCGGGCACGGGCGCTATCTCTTTCCTGTGAGCGGAGCAGTCTCGCTCCTGATCGTGGTCGGTCTGGGCCAGCTTGTCCCGGGCAGACTGCGCTCCCTTCCCGGGCTGGTCCTGACTGGCATCATGTTTGCTTACGCGGCTGTGGCTCCGTTCGTGTTCATTCAGCCGCTTTACACCATGCCCCAGATCGCCGATGCCGATGAGGTGAACTCCGCCGCGCTGGTGAACGTCGACTTCGGTGGCGCCTTGCGGTTGGTCGCGTATCGCACTGATGCCGAATCGTTGACGCCGGGCACAGACGTGCACATCGATTTTTACTGGCAGGCTCTTGGTTCGAGTCGCCCCGACTTCTTTACCGAGATCATCATCGTTGATAGGGAGGACAATCTGATCGGACGCTCACGCCGCTGGCCAGCCGACAATGGTACGTCCATCATGGTTTGGAATCCCGATACCGTTTATACCGATCGCCGGACATTCCGAGTCGCAGATGCGGCGCTCGCCGGGCCGGCTCTGATCAAACTGATTGTCAGGGAAGGCGGACGCAATGGTCCTCCGGTCGAGGCATCACGTGGAGCGGAGTCGTTGGGCGACAAGGTTGTCCTCCTAAGCCTGCCTGTAGAATCTGCAGGATCTGCTCCATAAGGATTGCGAGGAGGTAATTGCTCACCGTATTTCTGGCAGAACGATTTGTTCCTGAAGCAGTCCTTATCTAACGAGTGATAACGTGATTACTTGATCGCGTTGTCACGCCAGACTGGAGTTTATCGCCATGAAAGTACCTCTCAGTTGGCTCAAAGACTACGTGAAGATCACGCTGCCTGTCGAGGATCTCGCCGAGCGCCTGACGCTGGCCGGCCTCGAGGTCGAGCACATCGAGTACGTCGGCGTCGCCCCCGCGCGCAAGGCCGAAGTGCACGGCTCGCGGGCGGACGAGTCGGTTCAGCACGCGGGCCTTGCCTGGGATCGCGAGAAGATCGTGATCGCGCAGATCGTCGAAGTCCGCGCGCATCCCAACGCCGATCGGCTGGTGCTGGCCGACGTCGATTATGGGGGCAAGGAGACACACCAGGTCGTCACCGGCGCGCCGAACCTCTTTCACCTGAAACGGCAGGGACGCCTGGCGAACGGCCCGAAGGTCGTCTTCGCCAAAGAAGGATCGACGCTGTACGACGGCCACCAGCCGGGCAACGTGCCGATGACGCTCAAGCCGACCACGCTGCGCGGCGTGAGGAGCGACGCGATGGTGTGCTCGGAAAAAGAGCTTGGCCTCAGCGACGAGCACGAGGGTATCATCCTGCTCGACGACGACGCGCCGGTCGGCGTGCCCGCCGCCGATTATTTGGGCGATGTGGTGCTCGACATCGCCATCCTGCCCAATATCGCGCGGGCCATGTCGATCGTGGGCGTGGCGCGTGAGGTCGCCGCGCTCACCGGCCAGAAGCTGCGCTATCCCTCATACGAAGTGAAACAGGAGGGGCCGCCGATCAAGGGACAAGTCGAAGTAGAGATTAGAGAGCCAAGATGGAATCCGCGGTTCACGGCGATGCTCGTCAAAGGCGTGACAATCGGCCCGTCGCCGTACTGGATGCAGCGACGGCTGCGCCTGGCCGGCATGCGTCCGATCAACAACATCGTCGACGCGACGAACTACGTCATGCTCGAAATCGGCGAGCCATCTCATGCCTTCGACTACGACAAACTCGTCGAGCGGGCGAAGGGCAAAACACCCAAGATCATCACGCGACTGGCAAAGCCGGGCGAACGCTTGCTCACGCTCGACGGCGTCGATCGCGAATTGCAGGACTTCAACATGCTCGTCACCGACACGGCCGGGCCGCTGGGCCTCGCCGGCGTCATGGGTGGCGGCGAGACCGAAGTGAGCGACACGACGACGAGCATCCTGCTCGAAGCGGCGAACTGGGACTTCATCAACATTCGCCAGACGATGCAGGCGCAGAAGATCTCATCCGAGGCGGGCGGGCGCTTCGGACGCGGCGTGCATCCCGCACTGGCCTCGCCGGGCGTGAAGCGCGGCATCGAGCTGATGCGACAGCTCGCAGGTGGGACCGTCGCGCGTGGCCTAATCGACGTATATCCGAAAAAGGCGAAGATCATCAAGATCGATCTGAGCATCGCCGAAGTCGAGCGCATTCTGGGTTTCTCCATCCCGCTCGGGCAGATCGTCAGGATACTCGAATCGCTCGAATTCAGATGCGATCTTCAAACTTCAAACTTCAAACTTCAAACTTCAAAATCCAAAGTCCAAAGCCCAAAGGTTCGCGTCACGGCGCCGGATCACCGGCTCGACTGCGAGGGCCAGCACGATCTCATCGAAGAGATCGCGCGCATCTACGGCTACGACCGCCTCCCGCGCACTCCCATGAACGACGAGATGCCGCCGCAGCGGGGCAATCCCGACTTGGAACTGGAAGAGCGCATCCGCGACGCGCTCGTCGGCGCCGGCCTGCAGGAGGTCGTCACGCATGCCATGACGACGCCCGCCGCCGAGCGCAGGATCCTCACGCCGGGGACGCCACCCGACGACCGGCCATACGTGCAGATCGTGAACCCCATCAGCGCCGAGCGGACACACATGCGGCACACGCTGCTCTCCCCGCTGCTCGAAGCCGTGTCGTCGAACCTGCGCCACCATAAGAGCGTGTCGATTTTCGAGATCGGCAAGGTCTACCTGGCGAGCGAGGATGGTCCATTGCCCGAAGAGCCGCGCCGCCTGACGATAGCGATGAGCGGGCCGCGCGAGCCAGAATCGTGGAAAGGCGGCGACGTCGCGGCGATGGACTTCTATGACCTGAAGGGCATCGTCGAGTCGGTGCTGGAGATGCTTCACATCGACGACGCGCGCTACGAGCCAGCCGAACACCCGACCTACACTCCCGGCCGCGCGGCCAGGCTCGTCGTCGGCGATCGGGTCGCCGGCTCGTTCGGCGAGGCCCATCCGCTGGTGCGCGAGGCTTTCGACCTGCCGGCCCAGCCGGTGTTGGCAGCCGAGCTGGATTACGAGGTCCTGGCCCAGCATGCGCGCCAAAGGTATCGCGTCGGCGACGTGCCGCGTTACCCGGCGGTTACCGAGGACCTCGCGGTCATCGTCGACCGCGACTTGCCGGCGGAAAAAGTCCGGGCGGCAATCGTCGAATCAGGTGGAGCGCTGCTGCGCGGCGTGTCGCTGTTCGACGTGTACCGGGGCGAGCAGATCGGCGCGCGCAAGAAGAGCCTTGCTTACCGCCTGACGTACCAGGCTGACGATCGCACGCTCAGCGACCCCGAAGTCGCCAAAGTGCGCGAGGGGATCGTCCGCCACCTGCAAACGGCGCTGGGTGCGACGCTGCGCCGGTGAACAAAAACAAACCCGGTTTCCCCAAAGTCCCCGAAGTGGAACGGGGTTAGAGACACCGGGTTGTGCTTTGTCACGATAAGCGATAGGCGATACGCGATACGCTGTTACTTCACCTAAACGGCAGCCGAACGGTGAACGTGCTGCCTTTGCCCGGCTGGCTCTCGACGTCGATCGTGCCGTCGTGATGATGCACGACGGCGCGCACGAGCGGCAGCCCGATGCCCATGCCGCCGAACAGGTGATCGCCCTTCTCGTCGAGGAGATGGGATCGATCGAAGATGTGACCGATGACGTCCGGCTCCATGCCGACGCCGGGATCGGTCACCACGATGACGGCGTGCCGCCCGTCGCGCCTCACCTTGACGACGATGTCGCCGCCGTCGGGGCTGAACTTGATCGCGTTGTCGAGCAGCGCGTTGATCGCCTGCGACAACGTGGATTCGTCGCCGCGCAGGCGCGGGAGACCGGCCTCGATCTCGGTGAGGATGTGCAGTCCGGATTCCGTGGCCCTGGACGTCTGCTGCTCGACGATGCCTCGCACGATGCTTTCCAAGTTGATCAGCTCCATCTGCGGAACGACGAGCTCGATCTCCCCCAGGATCAAGATGTCGTTGACCAGTTGCACGATCCGGTCGACGTTGCGAGTCAGCGTCTCGACGGCGCGGTCGAAGTCAGCGTCTTTCAGCTTGCCCTGCTTGAGCAGGTGCGTGTAGCCCTTCACCGAGGTCAACGGCGTCTTCAGCTCGTGCGAGACGGTGGTCAGGAATTCGCTCCGGCGCTCGGTTTCGCGGCGCAGGTCGTCGTAAGCCTCTCGCAGCTCCGCGTTCTTCCGGCGCAGCTCGGCGATCGCGCGTTGATCGGCGTCACGCAGCCGCGCGGCGACCGCGCGCATGATGGCCGCGGCCATCGCCGGATTGCGATCGATGTATTGGTTGAAATCCTCTTTGGAGATTTCCAGCAGCCCGGTGTCCTCGATCGCCGTCACCGTCGCCACTCGGGGAACGCCCTGCACCAACGCCAGCTCGCCGAAGAACTCGCCCGCGCCTTCGCGTCCGAGGATGCGCGACGATTCGCCGTCGAGTCGCTTGCTGATCTCGACTGTTCCCGACTCGATGATGAAAAACGTGTCGCCGTAATCCCCTTCACGGCAGATCACGGCGCCGGCCGGGTACGCGCGCCAGTGCGCCGTGCTGGCCACGTACGAGACCCACGAGTCGGTCAACCCGGGGAATACCTGCTGGAGGAATTCGGCTCGGTCTTTTGCGCTGGTCACGTGCCGCTCCATGTCCCCCTGCACGCAATTTTAGCATACTCGTCGCGGCGGTCGTGTTGCGGTTGAGTTACAGGATCGACGCCTCCGCGCCGCAATTCGAGCAATAAGCGGCGCGCGGGCGCAGGCGCGCCCCGCATCGAGTGCATGCGCGAGACGCCGCAAGGTCGATAGGGCGACCGCACTGGCTGCAGAACTGCGCGGTGGATGGCATCTGCGCCCCGCAGGTCGTGCAGTCGACCGTATCTTGGTCGACGACAGAGCCTGCCCTGAGGCTGCCGAAGGGCCGGCCCTGTCTGCGGAGCGCCGGACGCCGTCTAAGCGCCAGCCAGGAGATGACAGCCAGTGCGCCCGCGCCCGCTGCGCAGACCGCCGCAATCGCGCCGGTTGGGCTGTCGGCCGGCGCGACGCCTGAGGGCGCATTTTCCGCGGAGCGTGTCGCAGGCTCGGCTTTCGTCACGCCGCGCGGAGGCGCCGGCAGTCGCAACACGCCCGATCCGGTTGCGTCGGCGCCGGCGTCGCTCTTCACCGGTATCGTATTGGCGAGGAGCGAGACGCGGAGGTCGTCGGCGTCAAAGCCGGGATGGGCGCTCCAGATCAAGGCCGCTGCGCCTGCTACGTGCGGCGCTGCGGCGGAGGTGCCGAAGAACGCCTCCGGCGCGTAGGTCGCCACCGATACACCGTCAGGCCCGAGCAGCTCCGGTTTCTGGCGACCGTCCTCAGTCGGCCCATACGAGCTGTACGGTTGCAGCGTGTTGTCGCGAAAGTCAACGGCGCCGACGGTGAGCGCGCCGCGCGCGTCGGCAGGCGTGGCGAGGCTGTGCGAGGGCGTCGTGAATTCCATGCTTCGTGCTTCGTGGATATACAGGTCGAGCCGCGCGGGCCGTGAGGTGTCGTTTGCCTGCACGCTGACGTAATACGCGCCCGCGTCGTCAAACCGATACAGGATTTGCTCCACCGGCGCGCGGTTGCCCGCCTGAATGTTGCGCGAGGAGGCCAGCACGACCCCGTCGCGATCGAGCAAATACAAATCGTAATCTTCATCGGCTTGCGGCCAGTCGTCCCAGTTGAGAACGATTTGCGTCGTTTGATCGGGCACGGGGCGAAACGCCAGCAGTGGACTTTCCGGCTTGAAGTCGTGGAACCCGTCGCCGTCGGCATCGCCATACGTGGTGCGGAGATGCTCGTCTGCGCTGTTGCCGGCCGAGTTGATCCATAACACGCCCTGCGTCGTGACGCGGTCGACCAGCTCGGCGTCGCGCCCCGTTCCATCCATCGGGCCGGCCAGCCCGCCGGCCGAGTGCGAAATGATCTGAACGCCCTGTTCCAGCAGCCAGTCGACCGCGTTGCCCATGCTCACGTCGCCGCCGTCGTAGTGTGCGAAGAACAACTCTGCGCGCGGCGCGACGTCGTGGACGATCTCGGCCACGGCCGTGCCGTGATTCTCGCCCGCCGCGTCAGGCTCGACGCCGCTCACGAAGGAGCGAGCGATCACCTGTTCGGGCAACTCGCGCCCGAGTTGATCGCGAAAGCCGTCGAAGCCCTGATCGAGCACGCCGATCTGGATGCCTTGACCGGTGAAGCCGGCCGCGTGCCATTCCGCCGCGTTGATCGCGAACATGCCTTCGCTCACGATGGAACGGCCCGACGACTGCTGCACACGTAGTGAGCGGCGCGCGCCCCTTCGCTCCGCTCTGGGCAGGTTCTGCGGCACGCTCGGCGGGTTGAGCCGCAGCCCGACGACGTGCTCGACGTCGCGAATCTGCTCGAAGATCGCCGCCGGGTTCTCCGACTGGGCCACGCCGGCGATCACGTTCAACGGGATGCTAATGTCGATCAGGTCTCGATAGCTGCCGAGGACGTTGACGCCCAGCGCTTCCAGATCGTCGATCAGGCGCGCCGTGCGCGAAGCGGGCGTATCGACGACGAGCGTGACGCGCACCTCGTTGTCAGGCGTCAGCAGCCCTCGCCGGCGCGCCAGCTCCTCGGCGGCGGCAAGCCCGCCCTGCTCGTAGGCGATCACGAACTCCTTGTAGACGGAATCGGTCTCGGGATCGCGCAGCAGGCGTTCGAGGCTCGGGTAGCGCAGCGCCAACTCGTCGAGCGAGGGCGGCGTGATCGTCACGCGCGGCGCGGGTGGAAACGTCGGCGTGGGCGCCGGGACGGCGCTGCCCGAGGGCCGGGAGAACACGAGCCACGCGGCGAGGATGAAGACGACGGCGAAAACGACGACGAAGCGGAGCCGGGCTTGTGGCATGCGAGACTACGGCGATCGAAACGTGAGCATGAGCTGGCCGCACCGCAACCGATCGCCTTCCCGCAGCAGGGCTTCCTCGCCGGTAGTGATGCGGCGCCCGTTAAGGAACGTGCCGTTCGTGCTGCCGGCATCCTCGACCACCCACACGCCGCCTCGCTGGTACATCCGCGCGTGCAGGCGCGACACCCCCTCGCCCGGCGTGCCGTGCGGCGCCAGATCGATATCTGGATAGATCTGATTGCGCTTGTCGGCGCGGCCGATCGTCAATTCGGCTTTCGGCGGCAGGAGGATGATGCTGCCGGAGGCCAGGACGAAATGGGCGCCCTGGCCGCGCTGCGGCTCGGCTTCCGCGCGTTCGAGGCTGGGCAGCGGCGTCGTCGGCGCGCGCATGCCGGCGCGCAGCGTCGCTCCGCACTTGGGGCAGTAACGGCCCAGTGTGTTGACGCTCGCGCCGCAGCGGGAGCACGTACCGGAGCGCGCGATCATCGGCGTGTACGTGGCGTCGATCGAGCCGGCGGCGGTCTGCGTCAGCGCGACCTGCAGCGCGTTGACCATCTCTTCCATAGATTGGTAGCGGCTGCCGGGATTCTTCGCCATCGCGCGCAGGATGATCGCCTCACCCATCGCCGGAAGGCTGGGATTGAGCGCGCACGGCGATTCAGGCATCGCGTTGACGTGCTGCATCAGCACTTCCAGCGCCGTGTCGCCGCTGAACGGCCGCCTGCCGGTGACGACCTGGTAGAGCACCACGCCCAGCGAGTAGATATCGCTGCGCACGTCGACTTCCACCGCCTGCGCCAGCTCCGGCGACGCATAGTCCGGCGAGATGATCGAATCCTCGTCTGCCGACAACGACCGGCGCACGTCGGCGATTCTCGCAATCTGGAAGTCGCCGAGCAGGGGCCAATCACCCCGCGCCAGGAGGATGTTGGTCGGTTTGATATTCTGGTGCGTCACACCCTGGCTGTGGGCGTACGCCAGCGCGCGCGAGACGGGCAGAATGAGCGCGGCCGCAGCGCTCCATTCCATAGGCTGGCCGGTCAGGTGCGATTCCAGCGCGCCGCCATCCACGTAATCCATGGACAGATATACGGCGCCTGCGCGCTCTCCGAACTCGTAGACACTCAAGATGTGAGGGTGCCGCAATTGGGCGACGGTGCGCGCTCCGCGCTTGAAGCGCGCCAGGAACGCCGGCTCCGAGGCGTGCTTGGGATCGATCACTTTGAGGGCAACCCAGCGATCGAGGCCCTCCTCGTAGGCCCGATACACCGTGGCGAGCCGGCCCTGACCGATTTTCTCCGTGATTCGATATTGGCCCAGTTCTTTGCCGACGAGGTCCATGTCGATTCGTGTAATCCGTGCGAATCCGAGTGTGCGCTACGCTTCGACCCGCACGACGATGGCGCTAATGTTGTCGACGCCTCCGGCGGCATTGGCCGCGTCGATGAGCGCCCGGGTGGCGTCCATCGACGTCGCCGCACCGCGTATCGTCGAGGCGAGGAGCGCATCCTCGCGCACCATCTCCCACAGCCCGTCGGAGCACAGCAGCAGCGTGTCGCCAGGATGTAACTGTTCTACGAACAGATCAATCTCGACTTCCGCTTCGCGCCCGAGCGAGCGGACGATCACGTTGCGCACCGGATGCGTATACGCGTCCTCCGGTTTCACGTTGCCCGACGCGACGAGGCCGGCGATCAAAGAGTGGTCGCGCGTGATCTGGTGCATCTCGCCGCCGCGCAGCAGGTATGTGCGGCTGTCGCCTACGTTGGCGATAATCGCCACATCGCCGTACACCAGCGCCATCGTCAATGTGGTTCCGGCGTTGCCGGCTTCAGCGGGTTGAGCCTGAGCCTGTGCACGCACCGTCCGGTTGGCGGCCTGCACCGCGCGCAAGACACGCTGCCGCAGCGAGTCGCGGTCGGCCGGGTGGGTCGCGCCGAACCGCAACGGCGCCAGGACGGGCGTGCGGTCGATGCCAGCCGGCTCGGTCTGGTCTGGTCCGGGAGGGGACAGCAAATCGCGCAGCGACTCGCGCGCTGACGCGACGGCCCAGTGGCTGGCCAGTTCGCCGGCCAACTGGCCGCCGACGCCATCCGCCACGACGAACAGGCCCACCGGTTCATCTCGCGCGTTGCGCGTCACGAGATAAAAGATCGCGTCTTCGTTGTGCTCGCGTTCCAGACCGACGTCGGTCAACCCGGCGGCGTTCAGCCTCAATCTCATCGTCAACTGTCCATGCGTCTCTGCACCAGCACGCTCAGTCCGCCGAAAATCAGGCTGAAGGCGGCCAGCACGCCCCAGCGCTCGACGACGTAGCTCGGCGAATGCCCGTAGTTTACATTAAAATCGACGTGCAGGCGATCCCGCACCGTGACCGGGCGCTCCACCGTTTCGTTGGTCAGGGGATCGATGCTCTCGACCGTCTTGGTCACTTCGATTCGCCCGAGGTCGTTGAGGCCCGGCAGATCGATCGACGAGCCGAGGGCTTCCACCGTCCAGCGTGTGACGGTGAGGTACGAAAGCGCCTGCGTCGCGCCCGGCAATGGGAAGATCACGCCGGCGAACATGATCTGCGCGAACACGGCGAACAGCACGACGTAGATGGCCGTCGCGGCGTTGTTGACGATCGCCGAGATGAACAACCCGATCATCGTGCCGGCCGCAGCGGACAGCGCCAGGGTCAGGTAGATCTCCAGAGGGCCGGGCAGGAATGTCCCCGCCTGCGGAAACGGCACGCGTATGCCGAAGGCGACGATCAGCGCCAGGCACTGGATCAGCGCGAACCCGACGAGAACGGCCGCTTTCGATCCGAGATAGGGCGCGAGGCGCAGGTTGACCATTCGCTCGCGCCGGTAAATCGCCCGCTCGCGCACCAGCTCGAACGACGCGACGAACATGCCGAGCAGCACGGCGGCCAGCCCCAGCATCATCAACACCGACTGCGCCTGCGCGGCGATGGAGTAGCGGCCGGTCTCTTGCAAGATGTCCGCTATGCGCTCCTCGCTCGCGCCGACGAGCGCTTCCGGATCGGCCAGCAGCGACAGGAGCACGCCGATGATCGGCATCACCACCAGCAGGGCCGCCAGCCGCACGCTGTCGCGCAGGACCAGCTCGAACGTGCGCTGGGTGAGGATGAAGAACTGGCGCAAGAAACTGACGAGCGGCCTGGTCGGAAGCGACATGTCCGTGGCTGAGCGCGGCGCTTCCGGCAGGTCGCTGAGTCGCGCTTCCAGGACCTGTTGCGCGGTGGTCGAGGCTCGGTATCGACCTTCCCACAGCTCCGGGTTCCGCTCGATCTCGGCGTAAATGTCCGCGAAATCGGCGGCGCCGAAGAAGTCGAGCGCGGCGGCCGGCGGGCCGAAGAACACCAGCCGCCCACCGCTCAAAAAGGCGACGTGATCGCACTGGCGAATATTGGCCGTCGCGTGCGTCACCAGCACGATCGTCCGGCCGGCGTCGGCCATGCGGCGCAGAGTATACATGAGTTTCTTCTCGAGGCCGGGATCCAGCCCCGAGGTCGCTTCGTCCAGAAAGAATAGGCTCGGCTCGGCGATCAGTTCCGCGCCGATCGAGACGCGCTTGCGCTGGCCGCCGCTCAGGCTCGATACGATCTGCTCGCGATGTTCGGTCATTTCGACTTCAGCCAGCACGCGCCGAATGCGCTGCTCGATCTCGTCGGCAGACGTGTCCGAGGGCAGGCGCAGTTGCGCCACGTAGCGCAGCGCGCGATCGACCGGCAGGTCCAGGTGAATGATGTCGTCCTGCGGGACGTAGCCGAGCAGGCCGCGGTACAGCGCGTAGCGCGCGTAAAAGTCGTCGCCGTTGAGCAGCACTCGCCCTTCGGCGCGGCGGTAACCGCTCAGCGCGTCGAGCAGGGTCGTCTTGCCGGCGCCCGATCCGCCGACGATGGCGACGAACTCGCGCGGCAAAATCGACAGCGAGACGTCCCGCAGGATCAGGCGCGCGCCCCCCTCCCCCCTCCCCCCGTCAGAACGGGGGGAGC
>DATEUJ010000221.1:0-26982 GCA_035283185.1 Anaerolineae bacterium
TACCTACGAGCGGTTTGCGCCGCAGAGTCCGACCGGACAGGCCGAGCCGAGCCGGGGCATTCGCGAGTTTGTCGTGGGCACGGGCGGAGCGAGCTTGTACTCCTTCCCCACCATCCGGCCCAACAGCGAGGTGCGCAACAATACGACATGGGGTGTGCTGAAATTGACCCTTCATCCGACCAGCTACGAGTGGGAGTTCGTCCCGATCGCCGGGCAGAGCTTCACCGATGTGGGCAGCGCCAACTGCGTCAGCGATGGGCCGACGCCCACGCCCACTCACACGCCTACAGCGACTCGCACGCCGACGCCTACGGATACACCGACCGACACACCCACACCGAGCGACACGCCGACGCCAAGTCATACGCCGACGCCCACAGACATACCAACCGACACACCTACACCGAGCGACACACCGACGCCAAGTCATACGCCGACGCCCACGGATACACCGACCGACACACCTACACCGAGCGACACGCCAATGCCTTCGGACACGCCGACTCCGAGCGACACACCGACGCCAAGTCATACGCCGACGCCTACGGATACACCGACCGACACACTTACACCGAGCGATACGCCAACGCCTTCGGACACGCCGACTCCGAGCGACACGCCGACACCGACGGACACCCCTACTCCAACGCCGACGGATACGCCGACGCCAACAGATACATCCACGCCTACTTCGACCTTTACACCAACACCGACTGACACACCGATACCAACAGCAACCTATACCCGGACGCCCACAGCTACGCATACCCCGATGCCGACCAGCACGCCAACGACCACACTTACCTCACGATACTGGACCTACGCGCCTCTCATTCTACACAACCGGGCCACCAATACTCCATCTCCGACACCGACCGACACCGCAACGTCGACCAGCACACCGACCAATACGCCGACGCCCACCTACACGCCGACGAATACGCCCACGCCAACCCATACACCCAGACCCACGCTCACCCCAACGCCGTCGAACCTGTCGCTTTACCTGTCTCCGGGCAGCAACGGTAGCATCGGCGGTGTGGCCGCGAATGAGGAAGACATCCTTATGAGGCCGTCTTACCGTCGCCCGAGCCTGCCGGCGATGACGAATCCGGCCAGCGTCGCCGCCAGCGCCAGCAGCATCGGCCCGATCCAGATGGGCACGCCGTTTGAAGTTGAAGCGATGCGCGTCGGTGCGACGGTTGGAAGACTGCGCGTCGGTTTCGGCGCGGGCGTGATCTGCGCGACGGCCTGTGGCGAAAACGTCGGCGTGAAGGTGAGGGTCGGGGATGGGGACGACGTGGGCGTGTCGGTCGGTGTCGATGTCGGAGTATGGGTGTCGGTTGGTGTGGGGGTGGAGGTATCGGTCGGCGTTGGCGTGTCACTCGGCGTGGGGGTGGGGGTCGGTGTAGCGGTTCGAGTGGGCGTCGGTGTGGGGATAAGCTCCTGGCCGCTGCGGTACGCGTTTGCCAAATCGCGCGTGAGATTCAGATAATAATCGCCGTACGACACGCTCGGCTCGATCTGCGTCCCTTCCACCCACTCGTTGAATGAAGTGATAATCGCCCAGTCTGCGCCGGAGGTCGCCGCGCCGTTGAACGACTGGCGGTAATACTCGCCGTCGGCGCGTGGGCGGAAGTAAGCCCCGGATCGACCCGTGCGCGTATCGTCCCAGCCGGGCATCGCCGTGCTAACCCAATACTTGAACGCGCCGAGGCTCGCCGCCTTGGAGCGCACTTTGTCGCCCCACGAGTTGAGCGTCGCCTGCGGGTTGGCCGACCAGGCGATGCTGTACAGGTGCAGCCCGTCGAACACGCGCAGGTAATCCGTGTTGGTACCCTCGGCGATCCAGATCGAGGCGCGGTTCGGATCGACCGCGTCGCGGATCGCCTGCCAGTCCTCGACGCCGAAGCGCGTGTTGTACCAGAAGAAGATCACCGGCTTGCCGCCGACCTTGAGGTAAGCCGGATGTTGTGCGTGTGTCGCGAGCAGCGTCGCCAGTGCCTCCTGCACGTCGTCGCGCGTGGCGAAGAACGGGCTTCCCGTTTCGACATCGACGGCAGCGCGCATTCCACCCTGCGCCGCGATGTCGAGCAGCGCCCGGAAGTTCGATTCGGTCTGGTTGCTCGCGCCGCCGTTCGGCCCGTACCATGACTGCACGAGCGCGTCGATGCCCGCCGATTTGGCCTGCCCGACGTGCCGCCCGATCGTAGCCCGGTCGCTCGACGAATACGGCTCGATCGGCTGGTCGCTCGTCTTGCCCGGGCCAAAGGAATCTGTCGAGTACCAGGCGTAGTAGAAGGCGACGACAAGGCGCTCGCCTTGGGCGTGGGCCGAGGGCGATAGTGTTGCCAGAATCAGAAGCGCGATGAGCGCGAGCCGGGGTTTCATCGGGCGCGATTATAGCACCTCTGGATTGACGGTCTCCGATATACGTTTTACGGGTGGAACTCATTACCCGCAGGTCGTTGGCTCGAACCGCATCCTGCATCTGGCTATGCCAAATGGATCGAGTATGATATGATGTATTCGGCCAACATCGACGCGGAGGAGAGAGTGAACGGCTGGTTCCAGCGGGGGCGGGACAAGGCGCATGTCACTCCCGGCGAGCAAGCTTCGCCTTCCGCCACTGCGACCGCTTCTGGTCGCACGCCCGCGCCTGATCGAGCGCCTCAACGATGGATTGCGTCTCGGGCAGCGGCTCACGCTCCTCTCTGCCCCGGCCGGCTGCGGCAAGACCACGCTCATCAGCGATTGGGCGCATCGGAGCCAGATACCGATCGCGTGGCTCTCGCTGGACGAAGCCGATAACGTCCCTTCACGTTTTATGACCTACTGCGTCGCCGCGCTTACGGCACTCGTGCCTGGCGCAGACGGGCCGTCGCTGGACATGCCGGCGATCGGCGACGCACGGTATCTCGAAGCCAGCCTGACCGCACCGCTCAACGACCTCGCTTCTGCATCACAGCCCGTCGCTCTCGTTCTGGACGATTACCACCTGATCGATTCCAGGCCCGTGCATGATGCAGTGACCTATCTGCTCGATCACCTTCCGCCTGGCGCGCATGTGATGATTGCCACCCGCGTCGATCCGCCCCTGCCGCTGTCACGGCTGCGCGGCCGGGGTCAACTGAACGAAGTGCGAGCCGCCGATCTGCGATTCACGCAGGACGAAGCGGCTGCCTTTCTCAACGAAGTGATGGGTCTGGGAATCACCCTGGAAGACATCATCGCGCTCGAGGAGCGCACAGAAGGCTGGATCGCTGGCCTGCAAATGGCGGCCCTGTCGATGCGGGGCCGTGGCGACACGTCGACATTCATTCGCGCCTTCGCGGGCAGTAATCGCTTCGTGCTGGACTATCTCGTCGATGAAGTCCTCGAACGACAATCGTCGATAACTCAGCAGTTCCTGCTCAAGACATCCATCCTCGATCGGCTAGTTGCCCCCCTGTGTGACGCCGTCATGAATCGCTCTGACAGCCGGGAATTCCTGAGCCGGCTCGATCGAGACAACCTGTTCCTGATTCCGCTGGACGATGACCGGCACTGGTATCGCTATCACCATCTCTTCGCCGATCTGCTGCACTCGCGCTTGAAGCAAGACTTCGCCGCGGAGTTGCCCGCGCTGCATCGCCGGGCAAGTGAATGGTGCGAGGTCAACGGATTCCTGCCAGAGGCGATTGTTCACCGCCTGGCCTCTGACGATATCGAGCGCGTGGCTCGTCTGATCGAGGGCTACGCGCTGAACATCATGGATCTGAGCGAGACCACGACCCTGCTGAACTGGTTGAACTCACTGCCGGAAGAAACACGCCGTTCGCGCCCTTGGTTGAGTGTGGCCGGCGCCTGGGCGTTGGCCTATCTTGGCAGAGTGAAAGACGTAGAGTCGGCACTTCAGGAGGCGGAACGCGCCAGCGAAAAATCCACGCCTCGCATTCTGGGCTACATCGCGGCCATTCGCACGCTGCTGGCTGAACTGAAGGATGATGCCGCCGGGGGCATCGCCCAAGCCCGAGTGGCGCTTGACCTGCTGCCGATGAATGAGCCGAAGCCTCGCGCTTTCGTGTCCTATCACCTAGCCAACTTGCTGTCGTGGCGCGGCGAAACGAAACCGGCCATACAGGCGTTGGAAGATGCGTCTGCGCTGAGCCTCGCCGCTGGTGATAATTCGATGTCGGTGACGGCACAGTGTGAAATCGCCAGCATCCTGCGAAGTCAGGGAAGACTCAAGGAGGCTGCCGATCGATTCCAGCGCGCGCTGCGAATGGCAGAGGCACATGGACCCGCCGGGAGAACGCAACCGCTGGCCGTCGGTTTTGCCCGTTCGCAAATGAGCTTGCTGTATCTCGAATGGAACGATCTGCCGGCGGCTCTGGAATATGCCCAAGAAGGCATTCGGACGTGCAGGCAATGGGGTTATTCCGATTACGTGTACAACGCGCTCGTATTTCTCTCCCGTGCGCTCTGCGCTGTAGGCGATGCAGACGGCGCGCTGAAGGCCGTTCGAGAGGCTCGGCAGGCTTTCGCAGCGGACTCCGTCAGCACCCTCACTCGCGCTGACGCGCAAGAGGCCCTCATCTATTTGGCGCAGGGAGATCTGAAGAAGGCATCCAAATGGACACGACACTGCGGACTCAGTGCAGACGACGTCCTCAATTATGACCGGCGGATCGAATACCTCAGTTTTGCCAGGATTCTGATTGCCGAGAACCGGCCGGATGAGGCGCTGAGAGTGCTGAACGGTCTGCTGGACATCGTCAACGTGGTAGGAGCAGAATCACTGACGATTGGAATTAACGTGCAGCAAGCGCTTGCCCTGCGAGCACAGGGAAAGATGGATCAGGCAGTGTCTACGTTAGGGCGAGCCTTGGCGCTCGCCGAGCCGGAAGGTTACGTGCGCACGTTCATCGAACAGGGCGCGGCGATGGGCGACTTGCTGCGGCAGGCCGCCGCGCGCGGTATCGCCGTGGAATACGTGGCCCGCTTGCTCGCCGCACTGAAAGATGAGCCGGGTCACAATACACATTCTCTTCGACCTTCAACCTTCATCCCTCATCCTTTGATTGAGCCGCTCAGCGAACGGGAAATGGAAGTGCTGCGACTTCTCGCGACTGGCGTGTCCAATCAGGAGATGGCGCAAACACTGGTCATCGCGACGGGCACCGTCAAGAAGCATCTGAAGAACATCTACGGCAAGCTCGACGCGCACACTCGCACCGAGGCCGTCGCGCGGGCCACCGAACTGGGGTTATTGGCAAGGTAACCGCATGGGCGCTCTACTGCTGGTGACGAAGTTGCGCATTCCGCCGGTGCGACCCAACTCGGTACCGCGCCCGCGCCTGATCGAGCGGCTGAATGCCGGATTTGCGCGCAAATTGATCCTGGTTTCTGCGCCACCCGGATTCGGCAAAACCACATTGCTGGCCGAGTGGATTCATGCCCTCACCCCCGGCCCCTCTCCCGCTCTGCAGGAGAGGGGTGTAGAGGCGAGGGCCGCCTGGCTCTCGCTCGACGAAGGCGACAACGACCTGGCGCGCTTCCTGACCTATCTCGTCGCTGCCGCGCAGACGATGGAGTCAGGTATCGGCGAGACGATTCTGACCCTGCTCCAGTCGCCCGAGCCGCTTCAGGTCGAGGTGCTGTTGAGCACGTTGATCAACGATCTGGCGGTGTTGACCGTCCCTTGCCTGCTGGTGCTGGACGACTACCATCTGATCCAGACGCCCGCCATTCACCGCGTGGTCGCCTTCCTGCTGGAACATCTGCCGCCGCAACTGCATGTGGTGATCGCCACGCGCGCCGATCCGCCGCTGCCGCTGTCCCGGCTGCGCGCGCGCGATCAAATGATCGAGCTGCGCCTGTCCGATCTGCGCTTCACGCCTGAAGAAGCCGAGGCGTTTCTGAATCAGGCCATGCGTCTGGGTATCTCGAGCGGCGATGCTGCCGTTCTGGCTGCGCGCACCGAGGGTTGGATCACAGGCTTGCAGATGGCGGCGCTCTCGATGCGGAATAAGGCGGATAAGACTCGCTTGATCGCCACTTTCTCCGGCAGCCACGCCTACATCGCCGACTATCTCACCGACGAAGTCCTCGACCAGCAGCCCGAGCTGCTCAAGACCTTTCTGCTGCAAACCTCGATTCTGGATCGACTGACTGGGCCGCTGTGCAACGCTGTCACCGGCCGCACGGACGGTCAAGGCACGCTCGAGCACCTGACCGAAGCGAATCTGTTCCTCGTCCCGCTGGACGATGAGCGATGCTGGTACCGCTATCACCGGCTGTTTGCCGATCTGCTGCGCAAGCGCCTGCAGCAGACACAGCCCGATGGCCTGCCTGACCTGCATCGTCGCGCCGGTGTGTGGCACGAGCGGAACGGATTCGCGGCAGAAGCGATCGATCACGCGCTGGCCGCCGGGGACTTCGACCAGGCTGCTGACCTGGCTGAGCGGTCGGCAGCAACGTTCTGGCAGCGCGGCGAGTTCGCCACATACCAAAAGATGCTGGAGTCTATTCCGCAGGACGTGATACACACACGCGCTCGCCTGTGTGTGTATCATGCGGCGCTGCTGCTGCTCGGCGCCAAGTCGCTTGCGACCGTCGAGTCGTTGCTGCAAGTTGCGACCGACCTCGGCCCAACGGACGAGTTGCGCGGTGAGATCGCCACGCTGCGCGCAGGCCTGGACATGTTCAAGGGTGACGTTTCACATGGCATCCGGCTGTGTGAGCAGGCGCTTACTCTGCTGCCGGCTGACAACTGGCTGCGTGGGCTGGCCGTTCGCACCTTGAGCGTGTTGTATCTGCTGAAAGGCGACGTGGCCACGGCCGATCGACTTCTGGAAGAGAACATCAGGGCGAGTCAGCAAGCAGGCGATGTGATTGGCCTATCCGCATCCCTGCGCCGCCTGAGTTCGTTGTGCATGCTGCGGGGCCAGCTTCACCGAGCGCGCGAGTTCTACCAGCGCTCATTCGACGTGTGTGCCGAGACTCCCGGACGGCCATGGTCGGTCGCCGGCCGATCGCTGGTCCACCTGGGCAGCTGGCGTATGAGTGGAATGATTTGACTGCATCCGCGCGTTATCTGTCCCAGGCATTGGATTGGCTGACGAAGGCGATACCTGGCTGGAGGCTGCACGGCCACCTCGTTCTGGCGCATATGAAGCAGGCGCAGGGCGATGGCGACGGCGCGCGGCAAGCCATGGAGACCGCCCGGCAGTTGGCGATCGAATCGGACACCGAACTGGACGATGTGCTGGTCGAAGCACATACAGCTCGCCTCTCGCTGGCGCAGGGGGACCTCGGCGCTGCCCTGCGCTGGGCACAGGCGCGCCGCGCGAGTGCGGTGTCGGCTGCGGGCAGTCCCGCGAAGGATGCCGAAGCCCTGATCCGATCCGAGCTCATGATAGAGATCGAACGGGCCATGCTCGCCCGTGTCTATGTTGCCAACGACCAGGCGGGTGAGGCGCTTACCATCCTGAAGCCCCTGCTCGAAGCCGCCGCTCAGGCCAGGACGCTGGGTCTATTGAAAACCTGAGGGTTGGCCAACCCTCAGGTTGTGCTACTCCTCCACCATACTTCGGTGTGACCACAACTATCCCTCGACCATACTTCGGTATGGTCACAACTATTCCTGTCCGGTAGTATAGTCAAACTGTGTTCGGACCACGATGGACATTCAGCGAAAGGGGTGCGCGGCATGGCCGAGGAAGCCTGTGTCTATCAGATCAGCGTGGAGGGCCGGCTCGATGCGAGCTGGTCGGCGTGGTTCAACGGACTGACGATGACCTGCGAAGCAGAGCGCGGCGGCCAGCCGATCACGATACTGACCGGCCCGATTGCCGATCAGTCGGCCCTGCGCGGCACCCTCAATCGGATCTGGGATTTGAACCTGATCGTCGTTTCTGTTGAAAGGCTGGATCGTTAACGACAAAGGCGCGAAGATACCGAGCGTTGGAGGTCTGTCGCAAGGAGGTACGCGATGTCACCGGAATACGTATTGACTCTGTCTGATCCGCGCGCGACGCTGGACGTCGTCAGCGGCAAAGGGGCTTCGCTGGCCCGACTCGCCAACGCGGGCTTGCCCGTGCCCGACGGCTTTCACGTGACGACCGAGGCGTATCGACGCTTCGTCGCCGAGAACGACTTGCAGGCCAACATTCTGGCAGCGTTGACACAGGTTGATCTCGCGCGACCTTCTACGCTGGAAGCGGCGCGGCACACGATCCACGAGTTGTTCTCGCTCGCGTCGATGCCGCAAGATGTGGCCGGAGCGATCGCGCAAGCCTATGCCGCGCTGCCGGGGCACGATCCCGCAGTGGCGGTGCGTTCGTCGGCCACCGCCGAAGACCTGCCCGATCTCTCTTTCGCCGGGCAGCAGGAAACCTTCCTCAACGTGCATGGCGTCGAGGCGGTGCGGGATGCCGTCAGCGGACGACATCTTCTGCCTGGAGAAAGACGAAATCGATGTGTGTGTGGCGAACCTGGAACGCGGCGCGGCGCCTGGCGATTTGTCCGGCCGTGTGAAAGAACGCAAGGCTTTCTTGAAGAAGGCCGGGCAAGCCACGCCACCGCCCGTGATGCCGATGAAGAAGAGGATCATGGGGGTCAAGACCGAGGTCTTCGTCGCCGCGACTGGCGAATCGCAAACGGGGAACACGCTCAAAGGCGTGGCCACCAGCGCCGGCAAAGTCACCGCGCCGGCCCGCGTGTTGCGCGGCCCCGAGGACTTCGATCAGATGAGGCCGGGGGATGTGCTGGTAGCCGGCACCACCACACCCGCCTGGGCGCCGCTCTTCGCCATGGCCTCGGCGGTCGTCACCGACATCGGCGGGCCGCTCAGTCACGGCTCGATCGTCGCGCGCGAGTATGGCATCCCGGCCGTGATGGGCACGGGCGTGGCGACCAAACGCATTCAGAGCGGGCAGAGGATCACGGTCGATGGAAGCGCGGGGACGGTCACCTTGAATGCGTAGAGCGTGAAACGTGAAGCGTAAAGCGTAATGGCCTCACGTTTTACGCTTTACGTTTTAGTTGGGAGCCGTTACCCATGTTCGCCAGGAATCGCAATCTCCTGATTCTCTCCTTTATCCTGATCGTCGTGATGCTGGGCTTCGGGATGGTGATTCCGATTTTCCCGTTCTACATCGATCGGCTGGGCGCGGGCGGCAGCGCGCTCGGCCTGCTCGTCGCTACCGCCGCGCTGACCGAGTTCATCTTCGGGCCGGCATGGGGCAGTGTGTCAGATCGGACAGGTCGCAAGCCGATCCTGATAGTCGGCGTTATAGGCTACGGCCTGTCCCTGCTGCTGTTTGGACTTTCGACTCAACTGTGGATGTTGTTCGCTGCCCGCGCGTTATCGGGGGTGCTGTCCTCGGCAACCATGTCTACGGCGATGGCCTACATCGGCGGCAGCACGTCGCAGAAAGAACGCGGCGGCGGGATGGGCGCTCTCGGCGCAGCGGCGGGATTGGGTGTCATTCTTGGGCCGGGGATCGGCGGCTGGCTGGCCGGCGATTCGCTCTCGACGCCGTTCTTCATCGGCGCGGGATTGTCGCTGGTGTCGGTGTTGATGATCGGATTGCTTCTGCCCGAAACGCTTCCACGCGAGGCGCGCGCTCCGACCAGAAGCAAGATCAGGTTGTGATGAACTTCGGCGAACTGCGGCGGGCGCTGGCCACAGGCAGCCCGATTCGCTTCCTGCTGTTCCTTGCTTTTCTGGGCACGTTCGGGACAGCCAACTTCGAAGCGATTTTCGGGTTGTTCATGCTGGAGCGACACGGCTATGGCCCGGAGCAGGTGGTCGGTATCCTGACCCTCGTCGGCATTGTCGCCGTGATCGGCCGAGGCGTGCTCACCGGCTGGCTGACCCAGTGGTGGGGCGAGGCAGTGGTCATCAAGGCGTCGCAGCTGGCCGGCGCGGCCGGGTTCGTGCTGCTGTTGCTCGCGGACACTTACGTAACGGTGCTGCTCACTACCGGGTTGTTTGTGTTGATCACGACCTTTCTGCGCCCGGCGATCCACTCGCTGACTTCGCAGCGCGCGATGATCGGTCAAGGCGCGGCGATGGGCCTGAGCAGCTCGTTCGTCAGTCTGGGCCGCGTCGCCGGACCCATCTGGGCCGGGGTGATATTCGACCTCAATCCGAACTATCCTTACATCTGCGGCGCGGCCATCCTGTTGCTCGGATTCGTATTGAGCGCGATCTGGATCGTGCGGGATCAAGAAGTTGCCGCCCCCGAATACCCCCTGTCGAATACCCCTTTCGGGGACTGACAGAAACCGCCGCTGCCCATAAACTGGAACCAGACTGCTTCGGTGGCTTTCGTGCCGGCGCATGATGGGCGCGTGTCACACTCTCTCGCTCAAAGGAAACGCAACGTATGGCCAAACGACCGAGTTTGTCAGAACCTGCTGCGTATCGGATGCGCGTGAAGGGTGTGCTGGATGCGCGCTGGGCCGAGCAGTTCGAGGGCATGACGCTGATCGCAGATCAGGGTGACACGATCTTCTCCGGCGTCGTCGCCGATCAACCGGCTCTGCACAGTCTGCTGGTCAAGATCCGCGACCTCGGTCTGGTGCTGATCTCGGTTAATCGCATCGACGCCGATTCTGAAGAAACCTGAACTATTGAACCATATGATCGAACAAGGCGCTCTCCAGACGGTATACATCTTCTTCGCGTTCGCCGTCCAGATCCTCCTTATCGCCGACTTCGCTGCGCGTGTCTGGAAGCCTGCTCTCGAACTACGCTGGGGCGGGCTGATTTACACGCTCGTCGGCATAGCGGGGTCGCTTCTGGGCGTTCTGCTCGTGGTCAACCGGCAGCCCTGGTACCTCGCAGCTGGGCCACTGCTTCTGGCGATCTGGGCGACCCTGGGGTACGCCGTCGACATCTGGCGGCCGGTGAATTGGCGCAACCCGCCCCACTGGCGAATCTTCATCCCTTACGTCAGCTTGTACGTAACGGCGTTGCTGACCATTCGAAGAGGTACGGCGGGGCAAGGCCAGCCTGGAAGATGTATTCCTGACGTTGATGGAGGAAGAAAAATGATGCACGACATCTCGACGATGTTTTGGAAGGAACGCAAAGGGCTGCTGATGCAGGGCGGCAGCCGCTGGCGGGCGGTGGTGACCGTGTTGATCATGGTGGTCATGATCGGCGTGTTCTTCCCGCTGCAGATGGGTCGCGACTGGCTGGATACCGGCTGGTCGTTGCTGGCCGCCTTCCTGTTCCCGCTGATTCTGGTCGGCATCACCATCCCGGAATCCTTCGCCGGCGAGCGCGAGCGGCACACCTTGTCGACGCTGCTGGCCAGCCGCCTGCCCGATCGCGCTATCTTCTTCGGCAAGCTGGGGCTGGCTATCGGCTACGGCTGGCTCTCGACACTGTTGATTCTCCTGGTCAGTGCGGTGGTCGTCAACGTCCTGTTCTGGGAAGGCCGGGTCGTGTTCTACGCGCCGGGCGTCATCCTGGCCGACGTCGCCACCAGCTTCCTGATGGCGTGCCTGGCGGCCAGCCTGGGCGTGCTGATCTCGCTGCGCTCGGCGACGGCGCAGGGCGCGCAGCAGGCGCTGATGTTCCTGCTGTTGATCCCGCTCATGGCCTTGCAGCTAATCCCGATCGTGCTGCTGAGCCTGGTGCCGAACGGACGGGAGATCTTCCGGCAGTTAATCGAAGAGACCGATTTTGGAACACTGATGCTGGTCGTGGTCGCCGTGTTGGTGGTGATCAACGTCGGGTTGCTCCTGGCGGCCATTGCACGCTTCAAGCGGGCGAGGTTGATTCTGAGTTGAGGGCTGATTCAGGGTGAGGGTGCGTGGTACGTTGTGCGCCCTCACTCCAGGAATGGGAAGGCACGACGAATGAAAAGTATTCTCGTCCTGTCGTTGTGCATCATCGCGCTGTTGTTCGCGTTCTTGCCGGTCGCCCATGCACAGCGCGAAGCGCCGCGTTTCGAGCCATCGGACTGCCCGATTGACGTGCCCGACGATCCACCTATCGACTGCGGCTATCTGATCGTTCCAGAAGACTACGATGATTCCGAAGGCACCACCATCCGGCTGCCCGTCATCATCATCCACAGCCGCAGCGAGAACCCCGCCCCCGATCCGCTGCTGTACACAGCGGGCGGCCCCGGATACAGCTCGCTCAGTTCGGTGTGGGGATTCGCCGGATCGCCTTTTGTGGATGCTCGCGACGTCGTCATTCTCGAACAGCGCGGCAATCTGTATGCCGAGCCGAGTCTTGATTGTGACCTGACCGTCTTGCGGGAAGAGACTGAGGGGAAGACTCCCTGCCTCGACAGTCTGCGGGCGCGGGGTATCGATCCCACATACTACACCACCGCCTCTATCGTCGCCGACATCGATGCGCTGCGCCGCGTCCTGGATTACGACAAATGGAATCTGTACGGGGTATCGTATAGCACGCGACTCATGCTCCTGAGCATGTCTCTCCACTCGCAAGGCATCCGCAGCGTCATGCTGCAGTCGGTGAGTCCGCCAACCGAAACCCCTTACGCGCACGACCCGGAACATGCCGCACGGGCACTGCACGTGATGTTCGATGACTGCCTGGCCAACCCGGCCTGCGCGCAAGCGTACCCCGACCTGGAATCCCAACTCTACACACTCGTCAGGCGTTTGAACGCGGATCCGGTCGCGGTTGAGTTTGTCGGTCGCGATACTGGCGAGTCAGTCAGTGTACCTGTGGATGGCCGCACGTTGCTGGGCTGGATGGTCACTGATGCATTCTACGAACCGGCCTACCCGCCGTACAAGACCGCCTATCTGCCGCTGCTGATCGATCAGGTTGAGCGGGGCAACACCGATCTGTTGTACGCCTGGAGATAAGAGAGGAAGTGTCTCGCTGGGCCGAGTCGCCCTTTGCCTGGGGGCTGTACTTCGCCGTGAATTGCCAGGATGACGCTCCGCTCGTAACGCCTGAGCGCATGGCATCCCAGTCCGAAGCCTATCCTGAGCTGGACGGCTACCTCAGGCATGCAGACGAGCTGGCGATCTGCGCCGCCTGGGACCTGCCGGCAGCTCCGCCGCTGGTCGCCGGGCCGATTGAGAGCGACATCCCGACCCTGATCCTGGCCGGGGCGTACGACCCGATCACGCCGCCCGAATGGAGCCAGTCCGTCGCCGAGAACCTGAGCCACAGCTACTATTTCGAGTTCCCGGCTGCCGGCCACAATGTCGGGGGCGACAATCCGTGCATGGATAGCATCATCGCCGATTTTTTGAACGACCCTGGTTCCACGCCGGGCGCAACCTGCCTGAGCGACGCGCGCAGGCCGGAGTTCGTGCTTCCACAGGACATCTACATCGCGCCTGGCGTCTACCACATCATCCATGACATTGAATTCAGTGGTCCGCGCGGCGAGCCGTGGTTGGAAGCGGCGGCTATGGTCGCCCTGCTGATATTCCTGGCGGAGATCGGCTTCGTGCTAATCACTGGCATCGCGCGGCGCGTACGCCCTCGGAAGGGCCAGGCCGCGCCTGACCCGATTGCGCGAATCGCGCACCCGTTGGCCGGGCTTATTGCCGTGCTCAACTCCATCAGCCCGTTTGTGGTGACGGATATCAACAACTACTTCCTGAGCACCGATCCACTGGTGTTGCGCTTTGGACTCTCGACTGCCTATCCGCCTGTGCTTCACCTGGCGATCCTCGTGCTCGCAGGGACCGTCTTGACAGTCGGACTGGTGATCATCACACCGCTGGCCTGGGTGCGCCGCTACTGGTCCATTCCAAGCCGAGTTCTCTTCTCACTGGTGACGCTTGCCGCGTTATTCTTTGTCGCGCTGATGGCGCACTGGGACCTACTCGGCCTGCTTTTCTGAGATCAGTATGTTGAACCGATCGAGAGGGGTGTAAGTGTAATAGCTGAATCAACAGAAGGTTATGCGCCGCACGACCTGTTCGACGACGGAGAATACGCCTGGCTCGCAGATCAGGACAGCGGACTCGTCATCCTCGAATACACCGAAGAGGTGCAGGAATGAGCGTGCAAGATCAGCACACACAGTCGCTACAGGAAGAGCAGGCCATCTACGACGAGTTCGTCAGAGCTCACCCCAAATCGCGCCTGGAATATAAGGGACAACCGCTCGAATACGTCGCTTGCGGGCATGGTTCGCACACCATGCTCATCCCGCCGCACATCTCCAGTCTGTTCCCGTCGGAGATGGGCTACCGCCATATCCTGGGTTTCGAGAGCCAGTTCAGGATCATTGCGCCATCGCTGATCGAATCGGATAGCCTGGATGAAATCGCCGCCTCGTTGCTGTGTGTCATGAAGAAAGAAGGGACTGGCCCGGTGATCCTGTTTGGACAGTCCGGTTCGGGCATCACCGCCCAGGTGTTTTTCCGGCGTTATTCGCGGCATGTCGCTGGAATGGTGTTGATCAACACGGTGGCGCCAGGCCATCCTGCCCCGAGGACGCCCCTGTTCACCCTGTTCAAGCTGCTGCCGACGGCCTTGCTGAAGGTCATCTTCAAAAAGGAACTCATGAAGCCGCTCGACTCAGCTAGCCTTCCTCCCGAACTGGCAGCCAAGGTTCAAATGAGCCGGGCGCTCCTGAACGAATGCTTCGAGGCGCGTTTCTCAAAAAGGAGGCTGGCGATCGAGATGCGGAATGCCCTGAAGTTCAACGCCGAGGGGTTTGTCGACCCTAAACTGCTCAAGGATTGGCAAGGCCGCGTCCTCATCGTCACGTCCGAAGACGACGCGGGATTCGCAGACAGCAGGCTGTTGAGCGAGAAACTGCCCAACGCGAGTCTCCTGGTGCTCGAAAAGGGGTATGGACACCTGGCTCCAGCGATGAAATCGCAGGAAGTGCGCTCGGCCATCGATCGCTTGATGAGCAGCTTGAGCCAGTGACCCAATGAGGTTGAGCGCCTTTCGCGTTGCCCGGTTGGGCGGATCGACTTGTGGAAGCATCGGCACACAAGCGAGGACAAGCGATGCATATCACGATGGTTGCCATTGGCTCACTCGGAGACGTGCAGCCCTATATTGCGTTGGGCCTGGGACTCAAGCGAGCAGGCTATCAAGTGCGGATCGCCGCATTCGGCGTTTTTGATCAACTTGTGCGCAAACACGGATTGGAATTTGCGGCCATCGAAGGCGATCCGCGCCAGACGATGCAGCAGCAAATGGGACAGGCGTGGTTGGAGTCGGGCAGGAACCCGGTGGCCTTTATGCGCGGGCTGCAGCGCTTGATCAACCAGGCTGCAGAGAAATCGCTGGTCGATACGTTTGAAGCCTGCCGGGGCACAGACGCGATCGTCTATTCGATGTTGGGCGCTGGCGGCTATCACGTGGCCGAGAAGTTAGGCGTGCCGAGCCTGTTCGCGCTTCTGCAACCGTTCTCGCGCACGCGGGAGTTTCCCTCTATTGCGATGCCCGCCTTGCCGTTGGGCGGCGGCTACAACCGCTTGACGCACCTGGCAAGCGAGCAGTTGATCTGGCAAATGGGCCGTGTGACGATCAACCGCTGGCGACGAGAGGTGCTGAAGCTCAGCCCCGTGCCGTTCGGCGGGCTATTCCGTTCCCTCTGCGCTAAACGCGAGCCTTTCATCTACGGCTTCAGCCAGTTTGTCGTGCCGCGCCCGCACGATTGGCCCGACTGGCATCACATCACCGGCTACTGGTTCCTGGACGGCGCGTTCGATTGGTCGCCGCCGGCCGGCCTGGTCGATTTTATCACCAGCGGGCCGAAACCCATCTACGTCGGCTTTGGCAGCATGAGCGGGCGCACCGCCCAGCAACTGGCTGGCCTGAGCATCGAAGCGGTGACGCTGGCCAAGCAGCGGGCAGTCCTGCTGGGCGGCTGGGCGCAGGTGCACCAACGCAATCCGCCTGATCACATCTATGCGATTGAGTCTGCGCCGCACGAGTGGCTCTTCCCCCGCATGGCTGCGGTCGTGCATCATGGCGGCGCAGGGACGACGGCGGCAGGGCTGCGGGCTGGCGTGCCTTCCGTGATTACGCCTTTCTTCGCCGACCAGCCGTATTGGGGTCGGCGCGTTCACGCTCTGGGCGTCGGTCCGAAGCCCATCTCTCGCAAGGCGTTGACGGCGCAACGTTTGGCGGAGGCCATCACACAAGCAGTTACCGACCAGGCGATGCTACGCCGGGCTGCCGCGCTGGGCGAAAAGATTCGGGCGGAGGATGGAGTCGGTACTGCGGTGGCGATCATCACGCAGTATCTGAGCGGAAAAGGAGTTCAGTAATGCCCAGCATCAGAAGTCGCATTCTCTATTGGCTGCTCAAGGTTCAAAGGCCGCCGTTTGATCCAAACAAGTCTGTGCAGCAACAAAGGTCTTTGCTGGAGAATCAGGGCAAACGCGCACCCATGCCGCGCAACGTGGATGTACAACCGATCGCGATGGGAGACCTGCCTGCCGAGTGGCTTTGTCCGGTCGGCATGAATGACAATCGGGCGGTGCTGTATCTGCATGGCGGCGGCTACACGATGGGATCGCGCCGTACTCATCGCGCTCTGGGCGCGCGCATTGCCATCGCCAGCCAGGCGCCTGTCCTGGTCATTGATTATCGCCGCTGCTCATTCAGATGGGCGATCGTGAAGTCCTGTTGAGCGACTCAGTTCGATTGGCGAAGCGGGCGCGCCAGGCCGGCGTCGACGCGACGCTGGAAGTCTGGGATGGCATGTGGCATGAGTGGCAGGCCTTCGCCGGATATGTGCCGGAAGCCCAACAAGCGATCGATCGAGTCGGTGCTTTCATCGGCAAACATCTGGCTTGATGGACTGATACGCTTCAGTGGTAACAACGGGAAACGGAGGCCATACACATGTCTAGACTGCAACGCCCGCGCAGATTTCTGTGGAAGTTGATCGGACTTCCGTCTCGACTGCTCTACGGGCTGGGCCTCGGCCCGCTCATTGGCCGTTGGGTACTGCTGTTGATCACCGCCGGGCGAAAGTCGGGTCAGCCGCGCACGACACCTTTACAGTACGAAGAAGTCGATGGCGCGATCTACATCGGCGCCGCTCGAGGCCGAAAGGCCGACTGGTTTCGCAACATCGTCGCCCATCCGCAGGTGGAAGTCCGGGTGAAGTCTCACCGGTTTCAGGGCATCGCCGAACCGGTAACCGATCCCGTCCGCATCGCCGACTTCCTGGCGCTTCGGCTACAGCGACATCCGAGAATGGTGGGGGCCATTCTGCGAAGCGCCGACCTGCCGTCAGCGCCCGACCGCGCTCAGTTGGAGAAATATGCCGCAGGCCTGGCCATGGTGGTGATTCGACCTTGCGGGTAAAGGAGAGTGCGAGCCATGAAGAAACGAATCCGGCCGCCGCATGTCGCCTATGCTGTGCTGGGCCTGACATTCGTCGCGCACATCTTGTTCCCGATCCGAAGAATCATTGACTTTCCGCACACTCTCTGGGGCATTCCGCTCGCAATATTGGGGTTGGTGATCAACGGCTGGGCGAGCGCGCTGCTCTATCATAGAAAAACGACACTGATGCCCTTCGAGAAACCGTCTGCGCTCGTCGTGGACGGGCCATATGGATTTAGCCGGAATCCTATTTATCTGAGCGCCGTTGTCCTCACGTCTGGAATCGTCGTTCTGTTGGGTAGCCTGACGGTTTTGCCGGCGCCGATTGTACTGCTTCTTGTGTTGGACGTGATGTTCGTTCGGCACGAAGAACGAAACCTTGAAGCGACTTTCGGGGTGGATTATCTGGAATACAAGAAGCGGGTGAGGCGATGGCTGTAGGCTGACGCAAGCGGGGCTCCTTTGACGTTGCGGTATGGCCTGCTCAAGCATCGCCAGCCTGCCAACTCGATCTTGCGGTTTCCATGATTCTCGGAATGCACTGACCACTCCGAAAGAAGCGATTGGAGAAGGATATGAAATCTCGAGGCAGTTCCGGTGCTCCTGGAATCGTGACCACAACCCTTGAGCAGGCGGTCGCCTGGGCGCGTGTGAACTCAATGTGGCCCTTGATGTTTGGGTTGGCTTGCTGCGCGATCGAGGCGCTCACGACGGGCAGTCCGCACTACGACATCGCGCGCTTCGGCATGGAGCTCGGTCGTGGATCGCCTCGCCAAGCCGACTTGATGATCGTCGCCGGACGCCTGAGCTGGAAAATGGCCCCGGTCATGCGGCGGCTTTACGACCAGATGGCGGAGCCGAAGTGGGTGATTGCGATGGGCGACTGCGCCAGTTGCGGCGGTGTGTTCAATAACTACGCCATCGTGCAAGGCGTCGACGAGATCGTCCCGGTGGAAGTGTACATCGCCGGCTGCCCGCCACGCCCGGAAGCGGTGCTGTACGGCATCCTCACCTTGCATGAGAAGATCAAGCGGGAGAGGCCAAGGAAATGACGAGAAAAGGACGTAATCGGGGCAAGGCAGACCAGGACGAGGAGCCTACTGTGAACAACAAAACCAAGATTACCCTGACTCCCGAGCAGGAAACGCTGCTCATCCCGCTCTACGCCAAGGCGCAGCCGGAGAACCCGTTGTTCTTCGACCCCAAAGCGCGGGACATCCTCAGCCGGGTGGATTACGACTTTAGCCGATTGCGCATGCCCTACAAGACCGTCGTGCTGATCTGCCAGCGAGCCAAGAAACTCGATGCCACCACGCGAGCCTTCCTGGCCGAGCATCCCGGTGGGGTGGTGCTGCATCTGGGCTGCGGCCTGGACAGTCGTTTCTGGCGCGTCGACAACGGCCAGGTCGAATGGTACGACCTGGACATGCCGCCGGTGATCGAGCTACGCAGGCAGTTTTATCCAGAAGCAGAACGCTACCACCTGATTGCCTCGTCGGTGACTGACCTGGCATGGGTGGATGCGATCGCGGCGGCAGGCTGCCCCGTGCTTGTGGTAGCCGAGGGGCTGTTGATGTACCTGGATGAAGCGAATGTCAAGCGTCTGTTCCTACGATTACGCGAGGTGTTTCCGGGCTGCCGGCTGATCGCCGACGTGTTCAGCCGAATGGCAGCCCGCTCGGCGACCAGGCATCCTTCGCTGAAGCAGACCGGCGCGAGCATCGGCTGGGGCATCGATGACCCCCGCGAGGTGGAAGGCTGGGTGCGAGGCATTCGCTTGCTGGAAGAGTGGTACTTCACTCAGGACCCGGATCTAGATCGGCTGAGCTTGGGCTATCGCCTGGCCTACAAACTGGCCGGCGCCTTCAAGATGGTGCAACGGGCGCACCGCATCGTGTATTACCAGCTGTAAGCCATGCTCCCCTATGAATCCATTTGAAGCCTTGCCTGTGAAGCTGACCCTGCGACTATACCAGACGGAAGACGATTCGCTTTGCCACATGGAGGCTTAAGCATCGAGTGGTTAGAACATGAATCGAAAAAACATGAGGCGGGTAATGGCTGTGATGGTTGGATCGATCTTGGGCGCAGCGCTGGGCAACGCCATCGGTGTGAATGTCCATTCTGATAATCTGCCATTCTTCATCATGCTGGGCGCGGTTATCGGACTGTGTTTGAGCGGCGTGGTATCCGTTGTTCTCGATCGGTAGCGAGATAGTTTTTTCGTGAGTAGGCTGGAGCCGGGAAGTGCGCGGGCAGGTAAGCCATGCAGATTCTCATTCTGGGGGCCACTGGCATATTGGGTCAGCCGGTCACGCGCTGTCTGATTAATCAGGGCCATCGCGTCCGGGTGCTGACCCGCAGCGTCGAGAAAGCCCGCCGGATATTCGAAAATACGGTGGAGATCGTCGAAGGGAATGCGGTCGATCGGGACAGCCTCCGAACGGCGCTGGCCGGTTGCGACGCGGCCCACATCAACCTGACACAGGAAGCGGAGTTGATCGCCACGCAGCACGTCATCGATCTGGCGGTGGGGAATCGCCTGGAGCGCATTACCTACGTCTCAGCCACCACTGCCTGCGAGGAGAACCGCTGGTTTGAAATGGTTGACGTGAAAATGCGCACCGAGGAAATCCTCCGCCGCAGCGGCGTCGCGCATACGGTTTTCTGTCCGACATGGGTGATGGAAGTATTGCACAACTTTATTCACGGCGACCGGGCGGCCATGATCATCGGTCGGAAGCCGCCTGCCTTGCACTTCTTTGCGGCGGCAGACTTCGGGCGGATGGTGGCCACGGCATATGATGATGGTCGGACGCTTGGCAAGCGGTTGTTCGTTCACGGGCCGGAGGGCGTCACGCTGCCTGACGCGTTAGAGCGGTTTGTCACAACCTGTCATCCGGAACTGAAGTTGATGCGGCTGAAGCTGTGGCAGGCTCGACTGATTGCGAAGCTGACCAGGCGTGAAGGCCTGACTTACATCACCCGGTTGATCGATTACTTTGACAAAGTGGGAGAGTTGGGCGACCCGACCGAGGCCAATGCGCTACTGGGCGCGCCGTCGATCACGCTGGACGAATGGTTCAAGATGCCGAAGGACAGCCGCCGGGGATTGCCGCATTGAGACAGAGGCAAGCTAAGATGAATACCGAAGATCGTGTCACCCGGTCGATCGCAGTGAGCAACTTCGATCAGATCGCGCTGCAAGCCATCAACGTCGAGAACGAAGTCGTCATCAGGACGGGCGAGCGCGAATCGCTCATCATCGAGGCCCGGCCAGATGTCTTCGCCAGGATCAAGACAGAGATTCGAAATGGCCAACTCAACATTCAGATGGGTGGAAGCTGGCCGGAAAAGATTAGGGCCGCCCTCGCCACCAGCCTCACGCGACCGCAGATCAAGTATACCTTCACGGTCGAGAAACTCACCGATCTGCAGATCACGGGAGTGGCTCACGTCGATGTTTCCAATCTTGAAACAGATCGCCTGACGGTGCGATTCAGCGGCATCGGCGATATGAACATCGATGCGCTCCATGCAGGGCGATTGGATATCGAACAGCCGATGCCCGGCGCTTGCCGGATCAGCGCGAGCGGCCGGGTCACCGAACAGCATGTGTTGCTGAGGGGCTTGAGCGAATACAACGCCGACCGGCTTGACAGCAAACGCGCCACAATCGCGCTCAAAGGACCGGGCGGACACGCTCTCATTCGAGTCCAAGATGAGCTGGACGTCACGATCAGCGGCCCGGGTAGCCTGGAGTATTACGGCCATCCGCGAGTGACGAAGAAGGTCTCGCCGATGGGCGCTGTGGCTTGCCCGCCGTGGCAAACTCATCGGCCTGCTTTGCTGGCTGGGCGCGCTCTTCTTTGCGCTGTACAACTACGCGACTTACATCATCGCCGTGCCGTTCAATACGCTGTTCCTGGCGTACCTTGTCCTCGTCACGCTGAGTGCGTACACACAGATCGGCGTCGTAACAAGCATCGATGGCGCGGCGGTACGCCAACGGCTGATGGGCGCCGTACCGGCGCGAACCGCTGGGAGTATCCTGGCCGGTATCGCCCTCCTGTCTGCCGTGCGACAAATAGGGGTCATTGTCACCGCGCTCACCAGCCAGACGCCAGTCACCACCCTGGAGGTTGCTCAATGGATCGCCGACTTAGCGGTAGGCATGCCGCCGCTGCTCGTCGGCGGGTTTCTGCTATGGCGGCGCGAGGCGCTCGGGTATGTGGCGGGCATGGGGCTGCTCCTAGTGGGCAGCATGTTATTCATCGGGCTCATCCCCGTCATGGTGTTTCAGGCGCTTGCCAGCGCTTCGCCGATCGATGGGGTCGGCATTGTCATCGTCCTGGTCATGGGCTCGATCTGCTTCATACCCTTCGCGCTCTTTGTGCGCGGCGCAGTATTAGATCGCCGCGCGCCACCCGCATAACTGATAAGAGCGAATCTGACATTGTCTAGATGGTAAGGAAGGTCGAAATATGCACACGATTGAAGTCTCTCACATCGCCAAGTCATTTGGCGCGACACACGCGGTTGAAGACGTATCCTTCACCGTCGAGCCGGGCGAGATCTTCGGCCTGCTCGGCCCCAACGGCGCGGGCAAGACGACGACGATTCGCATCATGCTCGACATCTTCAAGCCCGACGGCGGCAGCGTGTCGCTGTGGGGTGGGCCGATGACGGAAGAGAAGAAGGGGTGCATCGGTTACATGCCCGAGGAACGCGGTCTCTATCAGGACGCTCCCCTTGAACGCTGCCTGCTGTACCTGGCTAGCCTGAAGGGCTTGTCGCCGGCAGAAGCGCGCCGCCGGCTGGCCGACTACCTGGAACGCTTCGATCTTGTGCAACACAGGCACAAGAAGGTGAAGGAACTCAGCAAGGGCATGCAGCAGAAGGCGCAGATCATCACCACGATCCTGCACGCGCCCGAGCTGATCATCGTCGACGAGCCGTTCGCCGCGCTCGATCCGGTGAACACCCAAATGATCATCGACCTGCTCCGAGACCTGCGCCAACAGGGCGCGACGATCATCATGTCCACCCATCAGATGCACCACGCCGAAGAGCTGTGCGACCGCATCGTGCTAATCAACAGTGGTCGCAACCTCCTCTACGGCTGCCTGGACGAGGTCCGTCGCCGATACGTGGGCGATGCTGTTCTGGTCAGCGCCGCGGGCGAGCTGCCGCACCTGACGGGCGTCGAAGCGATGATGCCGGTCAACCACGTTACCAAACTGACCCTCGACAGCACCACAGCCCCCCAGGACGTGCTGAAAGCGCTGGTCGCTCGCGGTGTCGTGCTGGAGAAGTTCGAGATCGCCGTACCGCCGCTGAACGAGATTTTCATCCGGGCGGTATCGGAGGGGGTGCCTGATGCGTAAGATGTGGCGCGTCGCCGCCTACGAATACCGCCGGCTCGTCTTTCGAAAGAGCTTCGCGTTCGCCCTGCTGAGCGTGCCCGTGATGCTCGCGCTGATGGTCGGGCTGGGCTGGCTGATCGACAGCATGGAGAACAACAGCGCCCCGGTCGGCTACGTCGACCACGCCGGTCTGCTGGCCGATCCCATCACGGTACCACATGCTGAGGGATCGGCGTTCGGCCCTGGCAATCCCGATCCGGTGGCGCTGATCCCGTTCGAGACGGAGGATGCGGCCCATGCTGCGCTCCTGTCCGAAGACATCCAGGCCTACTACGTCGTGACCGAGAATTACTTCGCGACCAACCGCGTCGAGCTGGTGTACGTCGAGCCGCCCGGTGAAAACGCTACGGATCAGTTCTGGGATTTCATGCAGATCAATCGGCTGGCCGACCTGCCGCCGGAGGTCGCCCGGCGGGTGGTCGCCGGCAGCTACCTGATCGTGCGCTGGCCGGAGGACATGCCTGGCGGCGGGCGCGAGTTTGACGAACGGATGATCCTCGGCAACTTCATCCCGGCGTTCGCGGGCGCCGCCTTCATCATGCTGCTGCTCATGCTCTCGGGTTACTTGATGAGCGCGGTGGCCGAAGAGAAAGAGAATCGCACCATGGAGATCGTGGTGACGTCCATCTCGCCCAATCAGTTAATGGCTGGCAAGGTGCTCGGCATCAGCGCCGTCGCCTTGACACAGATCGTCGCCTGGAGCGTCCTCATCGGACTGGCGATCGAAGTGGGTGGACGCCAGTTAGGCGTCGGTGTGCTCCAAGGATTGTCGCTCAATCCGCAACTCATCACCCAACTCGCGATCGTCGGCGTTCCGACATTCGTGACCTTCGCGGCGCTGATGGTGGCTTTGAGCGCAACCGTCGCCGGGGCGCACGAGGCCCAACAATTCACCGGCCTGTTTGCGCTGCCCATGTGGGCGCCGTACTGGCTGGCCGTAGTCATCATTCAGGATGCGAACGGCCCGCTGGCGACCGGTTTGAGCTTCTTCCCGCTCACAGCCCTGTCGACGTTCAGCCTGCGCATCGTCTTCACACCGGTGCCATTTTGGCAGGTCGCGGCGATCGCGCTTGTACAGGTCGTGTGTGCAGCCGGCGCGATATGGCTGGCCGCGCGCGCCTTTCGCCTGGGAATGCTGCGTTACGGGCAGCGCCTGCGCTGGCGGGAACTCTTCGCGACGGGCAGGCGCCGCGCTGTGCGGGCTGCTTAGACTTGTGCGCGGTGTCACTGCGAGGAGCGAAGCGACGAAGCAGTCTCCTCGTTCAGCCGATAGGAGATTGCTTCGCTTCGCTCGCAATGACGGCGACAGTGGCTGCAACGGAGTGAATCGCATGACCAAGACCCTGCTTATCTTACGCTATGAGATGGCCGCGGCCTTCAGAAGGAGATCGTTCCTGTTCATGGCATTCGGATTGCCTCTGATCGCGTGCCTTGTGTTCATGGGAATGTCTCTGCTTGGGGGCGACCGGCCCACTGGGTCTACGGGTTCACCCGCTTTGCCCGACGCACATGAACTCCAGCGCGAAGGGTACGTCGATCTGAGCGGCTTGATCGAGGAGATCCACCCCGACGTTCCGCGCGGCATCCTGACCGCCTATCCCGATGAAGACAGCGCCCGCCAGGCTATGCATTCTGGCGAGATTGCAGCGTACTACCTCGTGCCGTCGGACTATGTGGAGACGGGGAACCTGATCTACGTCAATCCGAACTATCGACCCGTGTCTGCAGAAGGCCAAGCGTGGGTGATGCGCTGGACGCTGTTCGCCAACTTGCTGGGCAACGACCCGGAACGGATGCGCGCCGGTCAACCCATGGACGTGCACGTCACGGCGCTAGCGCCTGCGGACATGCGGCAGGAGGTGGATTCACCGCTGGTTTTCTACATCCCTTACGGCATGATGATGCTCTCCGGCATGGTGCTCATGATGTCCGCCGGCTTGCTGCTCAACAGCGTGAGCGTGGAGAAGCAGAACCGGACGATGGAGATCCTGCTATCGTCGATTACTTCGCGGCAAATGCTGATTGGCAAGGTCGCCGCGCTGGGAATGCTGGGTCTACTGCAGGCGGCCGTCTGGTTCGGCACGGCCTACTTCCTGCTGGGCGCGGGCGGCCGCGTCGAGCTACCGCCCGGTCTCGAAGTGCCGGCGTCTGTCGTGCCCTGGGGCATCGTCTTCTTCGTGTTGAGCTATGCCGTGTACGCCAGTCAAATGGCAGGGCTGGGAGCGCTGGTGCCCAGCGCGCGGGAAGCGTCTCAATCGATGATCCTCGTCATGTGGCCGATATTGATCTCGTTCGTGTTCAGCCCGATGCTGATCGCGGATCCGCACGGCGCGCTGGCGACCGGCCTGAGCCTGTTTCCCCTGACGGCACCCTTCTCGATGATGGGGCGGCTGGTCGTCGGCGGTGTGCCGTGGTGGCAGCCCTGGCTGGCGGCGGCGTTGATGGCGATCACGGCTGGCTTCATCATTCGTATGGTCGCCAGAATGTTTCGCGCTCAGACGCTGCTCGCCGGGCAGCCATTCAGCGCCAGACGCTACGTCAGGGCGTTGTTCGCGCGGACCTGATGCCAACAGGCGATATGCGATACGCGATAAGCGATAGGCGACGAGCGAATTGACTTGCCTGCCTCCCGCCCGTACAATCGGGGCACCTTACCGTGGAGGCATTCCATGCTCGAATACCTGGCGCTGCTGCTGAAGCTGTTCCTGGTATTCTCCAAAGTCGGCCTGCTGGCGTGGGGCGGCGGCCCGTCGATGATCCCCTTGATGCAGCAGGAAGTACTGGCGCAGGGCTGGCTGACGCCCGAGGGATTCATCGATGCGCTGGCGCTGGGCAACGCGCTGCCCGGCCCGATCGCGACGAAGATGAGCATCTACGTCGGCTACGAACAGGCAGGTATTCTCGGCGCGATTGCCGCCGTCTCGGGCACGATTGCCCCGTCGGGAGTGCTCATGCTGATACTGGCTGTGTTTTTCCTCGGCCAGAAGACGCCGCTCATCGACGCGGCGCTGACCGCCGTGCGCCCGGCCGTCATCGGGCTGCTGATCTGGACAGCCTACGATCTCGGCGAGGCGGTGCTGCGCAGGGGCGGCATCACCTGGGGCCAGGCGCTCACGACGAACTGGGATAAGTTTCTGATCGCCGCCGCCGTCGCGCTCGTGATGATCCGGTTCGGCGATCGAACGGAGATGGCCGTGCTCGTGATCGTGGGGTCGGCGATCCTGGGCATACTCGTGTATCGGTAACGGCTCACCCGCGCTTCGGAGCCGTCCACGAATCCACACGAAGCGACACTAAGTTGAACATTCCTTTGTGAACATTCGTGTGAATTCGTGGAAGGAAAAAGGAGGTGAATTGTGTCAACACTCCTGGTTCGCAATGCCCAATTACTAATTACGATGGACGATGCAGCACGAGCGATTCCCGACGGCGCGCTGTTCGTCCGCGACCACGTCATCGAGTGGGTTGGCCCGGCGCGCGATCTGCCTCCCGCATATCTCGCCCCCGACCGCGTCGTCGACGCGACAGATATGGTCGTGCTGCCCGGGTTGGTCAACACGCACCATCACCTGTACCAGACGCTCACCCGCGCGCTGGCGCCTGACTCGGCCTTGTTCGACTGGCTCAAGACGCTATATCCCATCTGGGGGCGCATGGACGGCGAGGCGGTATACGTCAGCGCGCTCACAGGCATGGCCGAGCTGATCTTGAGCGGCTGCACGACATCCAGCGATCATTTATACCTGTTCCCCAACGGCGCGAAGCTCGACGACGAGATCCGCGCCGCGCAAGAGATCGGCCTGCGCTTCCACGCCGCGCGCGGCTCCATGTCGTTGGGAGAGAGCAAAGGAGGGCTACCGCCCGATAGCGTGGTGGAAGATGAGGAATTGGTAATTAGGGATTGTGTGCGCGTGATCGAGCGGTATCACGATCCAAAGCCGTACGCGATGCTGCGCATCGTCGTCGCGCCGTGCTCGCCGTTCTCGGTCACGCCCGACCTGATGCGCGAGTCGGCCAGGCTGGCGCGCCACTACGGCGTGACGCTGCACACACACCTGGCCGAGACGAAAGACGAAGAAGCCTTCTGCCTGGCGCGGTTCGGCCATCGACCCGCCTCGTATGCCGAGCGTCTCGATTGGGTCGGAAGCGACGTGTGGTGGGCGCACAGCGTCCACGTGAACGAGCCGGAGATCGACTTGATGAGGCGCACGGGCACAGGCGCGGCGCACTGCCCGACGAGCAACATGC
>DATEUJ010000222.1:0-26056 GCA_035283185.1 Anaerolineae bacterium
CCTGGGAGATCAGAATACTGCTCGACGCTCAGACGTGATTCGCGCCGTCGTCTTTCCGTTCTAATATTTCCCGCTCTCCCAGGCCGGGACGACAAAACCTCGCGCCAAGACGCAAAGTCGCTACCCTCGGGTGATTACTCACAACGCTCAGGCCGCCGTCTCCAGCGGCGTTGCCGCGCCGAGGCTTGCCCTGAGATGTCCTAAATCATGTCAAGGCCCAATTTGCGGGCTGTCGAAGGGCCTGCCCTGTCGAAGGGACGGCGCTGGGAGCGAGATGTAAATAATCACCAGCTATCCTGGCTTGCTTCGCTGACAAATGTCAATTAAAATAGATGATACACCGCATTGACACTACCCATTCGGGTAGGGTATAACTTCATCTGTGAATACCCACCCGGCCACATAACGAAACCTCGAGGAGAATCTGATGAAACCCAAATTCCTTTTGGGCGGTGCGCTGCTCACCATGGCCGTCATTCTGGTCATTGCGGGAGGCTTTGCCGGCGGCGCCCAGTACTTCCTGACCATCGGCGAGCTGCGCGCGAAGGGAGCGGAGTTTCAGGATCAGAACGTGCGCATCTCCGGCGCGGTCCTCGGCGACAGCATCCGCACGTACGTCGACGTGCAGACGCCCATCGTGGAGTTTGACGTCGTCGATGCCGTCGAGAAGGACGGCCAATTCCAACGCGTCGTCGGGCAGGCGCCGCTGCACATCGTGTACGAAGGGCCGCGGCCTGAGCTGCTCCAGGATGATGCGCAGGCGATCATGGAAGGCCGCCTGAGCGCGAACGGCACGTTTCACGCCGACACGCTCCTGCTCAAGTGCCCCACCCGCTACGAAGAGCAGTTCCCCGAACAGGCGCAGGGAAATTGACCGCCGCCAGACTTTGCCAGACTTCCGAAGTCTTCGAAGACTTCGGAAGTCTTAGGGCCAGGGAGAGAGGTGTCTCGTGATCGTTGACATCGGCTTGATCGCGCTCGCGCTCGCGTTCGCCTCGGCGGCCTACGCCGTCGGCGCGGCGGCCTATGGCGGCGCGGCGAAACGGCCCGCCTGGGTGACCAGCGCGCGCTACGCGGCGCTCACCATCGCGCCGCTGTTGACCATCGCCTGCCTGATGGTCATATTGTCTAACCTCACCGAAAACTACAACCTGGAATACACCTATCGCGTCAGCAACCGCGCCCAGCTTACGATCCTGAAGATCACTTCGCTGTGGGGCGGCCAGAACGGCTCGGTCCTGTTCTTCGCCTGGCTGATGTCGCTGTTCGTGTTCGCGCTGTTCGTCAGGGAGTGGCGCGGCAACCGCACTTTGGAGCCGTGGGTGCTCGTCGTGTCGATGGGCACCCAGCTCTTCTTCCTGTTCCTGTCGCTGTTCTTCGCCAACCCCTTCGCGCGCTTGTGGCTGGGCGCCGGCGGAGAAGTGAGCGCGGCCGTCATCGCGCCGGCCGGCGCCAGGCCGTTCACGCCGGCCGTCGGGCAGGGCCTCAACCCGCTGCTGCGCCACTGGGGCATGGTTATCCACCCACCCTTGCTCTACCTCGGCTTCGTCGGGTTGACGATCCCCTACGCGTTCGGCATGGCCGCGCTGCTCGGCGGATCGACGGCGTCCGACGCAGCCTGGATCAAGGCGACGCGCCGCTGGACGCTGCTGGCCTGGTTGTTCCTGTCGCTCGGGTTGCTGTTGGGCGGGCGCTGGGCATACGACGTGCTCGGTTGGGGCGGCTACTGGGGTTGGGACCCGGTCGAGAACTCGGCGCTGCTGCCGTGGCTGGCCGCGACCCCTTTCCTCCATTCGGTGATGATTCAGGAGAAGCGCGGGATGTTCAAGGTCTGGAATATGATCTTGATCGTGATGACCTTCTGCCTGATGATCCTCGGCACGTTCATGACGCGCACCGGCGTGATTTCGTCGGTGCACTCGTTCGCCCGCTCGTCGCTGGGCGGCCCGTTTTTGGCCTTCACCGGGCTGGTGCTGATCGGCTCGGCGGCGCTCATCGTCTGGCGCTGGAACTACTTGAAGAGCGAGAACACGCTGGAGTCGGCATGGTCGCGCGAAGCGGCTTTCGTGCTCAACAACTTCCTGTTCATGACGATCACCTTCACCGTGTTCCTGGGCACGTACTACTCGATGTTCTCCGAGCTGCTCTTCGGCGAGAAAAAGATGGTGAGGCCAGACGATTTTAACCGGTTGATCGGGCCGCAGGTGACGGCGCTGGTGCTGCTGATGGGCATCGGCCCGCTGGTCGCCTGGCGCAAGTCATCGCCGCAGGCGCTGGCGCGCATGACACGGCCGGCGGCGCTGGCCGCGCTCGTCGTCGTCGCCGTGCTGGTCGCGCTCGGCTTCCGCGATCTGGGCACGCTGGCCGGCTTCGGCGTGATCGCGTACGCCGGGCTGATCACCCTCGAAGAGATCTACCGGGGCGTGCGCGCGCGCATGAAGCTGAGCGCCGAATCGCCGTTTACGGCGCTCGGCCGCCTGATCGCGCGCAACCGCCGTCGCTACGGCGGCTACGTGATTCACATGGGCATCATTCTGGTGGGCATCGGCGTGATCGGCACGATGATGTACCAGCAAGAAACGCAGCGCGGGCTGCGGCCGGGCGAATCGATCACGATCGGCGATTACACTATCATCTACCAAGGCTCAGAGCTGTACGTGCCGGAAACCGAGCCGGACAAGACGGTCTTCGTCGGGCATGTGCTGCTATCGGTGGCGGGCGGACCGCCTGAAGTGATGAATCCACCGCCTTACCGCGAGATCTTCCAGCAGGGCGGCGGCCTGCTTCCGCCGGCCCTGCGCTCGACGCCCTGGGGGGATGACCTGTACGTCCTGTTCATGGGCGAAGAAGGCGGTTTCGGCACGCTGAAGGTCTTCATCAATCCTCTGGTCAACTGGATCTGGATCGGCGGTTTCGTGCTCATCGTCGGCACACTGGCGGCGATGTGGCCCTCCGGCGCGGCGGCGATGGTTGCCGTCAAATCGCGCCGCAGAAGTCTCGTCGTCGGCGAGGCGGGGCGATGAGACGAGTCGGATGGTTGGTTGGTTTGTTAGTCGGGTTGTTGGTGATCGCGCCGGTTTCGGCGCAGGAGCCGACGCCGGAGAGACGGCCGTCGGCCGACGACGTGAACCGCGTCGCCGCGCAGTTATACTGCCCGGTGTGCGAGAACGAGCCGCTCGACGTGTGCCAGACCGCGGCCTGCGTGCAGTGGAAGGCGCAGATCGCGCAGTATCTGGCAGAAGGTAAGAACGACGACGAAATCATTCAGATATTTGTCGACCGCTTCGGACCGAACGTGAAAGCCCATGTGCTGCCCGAGACGCCGATCCTATGGATCGGGCCGCTCGTCGTGGCGATCCTCGGTGGGGCGTTCGCGTTGATCGTCATCCGGCGCATGATCCGGCGGGGTCGAGCAACGCAGCCGGCCCCGCCGGCGAGGAGCGCGCCGGGCGGGGACGAGTATGCCGATCGCGTCGAGCGCGATCTGAAACAGAATCTATAAATGACTGAGACGATACCTACTCCAACTCGATCCGGCCCGCCGAAAGCCGCGTTCCTGGCGCTGAGCCTGATCGTCGTCTTTGTTGGCTTCATCGCCTGGGGCCTATCCGACACCAACCGGACACAGCCGGTGAGCGGCCCGGCCCCGGACTTCACGCTGACTTTCTTCGAGGGACACGATGGCGGACTCGGGCAGCCGTCCATCTCGCTGTCCGATCTGCGCGGCAATGTGGTGCTGATCAACTTCTGGGCATCGTGGTGCGTCCCGTGTGAAGAGGAAGCGCCCGACCTGGAGGCGGCGTGGCGCGAGTACAAAGACCGCGGCGTCGTCTTCCTGGGCGTCGACTGGACGGATAACGAGGCCGACGCGCTGGACTATCTCAAGCGATTCGACATCACCTACGCGAACGGGCCGGACCTCGGCTCGAAGATTTCGCAGCCGCTGTATCGCATTCAGGGCGTGCCGGAGACGTTCATCATCGATCAGGACGGCAACGTGGTCTTCTTCAAGCCCAGCCCGATCACGCGCGAGGAGCTGGCTGCCGAATTCGAAAAACACCTGGCGGATCAATAATGGACATTCTCTCCATTCTCATCGGCGCGGCGCTGGCGGCCCTGCTGGTCGTGTTCGTCAGCCGGCCGCTTTGGAAGGCGCGCCGCGTTACACGGGCTGAATCGCAACTGGATACGCTGCAGGCGCAGTATGAATCGCTACTGACGCAGATCCGCGAGATGGACTTTGATCACGCGACCGGCAAAGTCACCGACGAGGATCACGCCTCGCTGCGCGAGTCGCTCGTCGGCGAGGCGGCCGGCGTGCTGCGGCAGATCGACGCGTTGTTGGAAGCAATGCCCGGCGCGAGGGTCGAGACTCGGGAAGATGAGATCGAGCGCGCCGTCGCGGCGCGCCGCCAGAGCAAACTGGCAGCCACAGCCTCGACCGGGGCTGACCTCGAAGCCGCGATCGAGGCGCGGCGCAAGCGCAAGCCTGCACCGGCGACAATGGACGATGAAATCGAAGCGGCCATCGCCGCGCGCCGCCAGGCTCTCAGTTGCCCCGCCTGCGGCAAGCCCATCCAGGCCGGCGACGCGTTCTGCCCCAAGTGCGGTGCGCCGCTCGGCACGCAGGTCGCCCGATGAGACTCCTTCACCCCGCAGCGCCTCGCCAAGCCTGGCCTTTCTTAACCACGAAGACACGAAGACACGAAGACAACTTAGTGTCCCTTCGGCTCCGCTCAGGGCAGGCTTTGGGTCTTCGTGGTAAGACGCTGCCGATGATAGCGATGTGTCTAATGTTGGCAGTCGTTGTATCTGGCTGCGCCTTGTCGGCGCCGCCGCCGCCGCGTGGGAGCGCGCCGATCCTCACGCCGCTGCCGGCGCCGGAGGCTGCGTTTGAGCTGCCGACGCGCAGGCCTTCTGTCGGCCAGGGCGCAGCGATCTACGCCGAGAAGTGCGCCGCGTGTCACGGCCCGAGTGGCAAAGGAGACGGCGAGAGCGCGGCGCAAATCCAGTCCACCTTCGGAGTCGCGCCGGCGGATCTGACATCCGAGCAGATAGTCCGCACGTCGACGGTCGCGGAGTGGTTTAGCCTTATCACGGCCGGCCGGCTCGACGAAAACGGCCAGCCGCGTGGGATGCCGGGCTTCAGCGGATCGCTGTCGGCGGACGATCGATGGGACGTGATCGCCTACGTTTGGTCGCTAGGATCGCCCGAGCCGACGCTGGCCCAAGGTGAGGCGATCTACGCCGAGCGCTGCGTGCAGTGCCATGGCGAGACCGGCAAAGGGGACGGCCCGCAGGCCGACGGGACAGTGCCCGATCTGTCCTATCTTGCCGCGTATCGCGACGCGGCTTTTGGCGCATGGGACAACGCCCTGCAAAGCACGCACGTGCCATCGTTCAGCGGAAAGCTGAACGGCCTGGAGCGCAGCGCGGTGATCGACTACGTTCGCAGCTTCACGTATGACAGCGCGCCCACCGTCGCCGAGCCGGAACCGGCCGCGACGCCCGCGCTCGACGCGGCCCCCGCGGCTCCCGTCGGTCCCGACGAACCGGGCCTGACTGTCAACGGAACGATCGCCAACGGCACCGGCGGCGTCGACGCGCCGGCCAACCTTGAGGTGACGTTGTATCATTTCCCGGGCGGCACAGGCGACACGGTCATCACTCGCACCGTCACCACGGACGAAGCGGGCGCGTTCACGGCGTCTTACTCGGACATCGCGCCCGGCGATATCGTCATGGCCAGCCTCACCTACGCCGATGTGACTTATCGCGACGGCCTTGAATACGACGGGGCGACGTCGACGGCCGATCTGCAATTTCAGGTGTTCGAGCCGACTTCGGAAACGGGCGCGATCCGGCTCGAGACGCTGCACGTGATCGCCATGCCCGGAAGCGATGCGATCGACGTCAACGAGATTTACGTGATCTCCAATCTCGGCGACCGCGTGCTGGTGAACACGACCGGCGAGCCGGCCCTCCGCTTCAACCTGCCGGAGAAGGCGAGCGCCGTGCAGTTGCTGGACGGCGCGGTGCAGGGCGCGTTCGCCGAATCGCCGGACGGGTTCGAATACTACGAGGCGGTCTCGCCCGGCGAAGACACCACCCGGCTGGTCATCGCCTATCAGTTGCCGCTTGGCGCGGCCGATGCGGTCTTTGACCGGACGCTGAACTACCCGGCACAGTCGGTGAACGTGCTGGTCGCCTCGGAAGACTGGCAAGGCTCGAGCAGCCAGTTGCTCGATCGAGGCCCCCAGGTCATCCAGGGCCAGACTTATCAGCAATTTTCCGGCGGGCCGATTGCCGCAGGACAGACGCTGGCCTTGCGTCTGACGCCGCCGCGCCCCGCCTTCGATCCGAAGCTGGCAGCCGGTATTGCGATTCTGCTCGTCGGCGTGGCCGTCGTAGGTTACGGCGTGTGGCGCACGCGAGCACAACAGGAACAGCCGAGCCGAGGCGCACGCGTAGCGCCCAAAGCCAGGGCTGCCGATCGGGATGCGCTGATCGACCAGATCGCCGCGCTCGACGATGCCTTCGAGGTGGGCGAGATCCGGGAATCCGAGTATCGCAAGCAGCGCGAAGCACTGAAGGCAAGGATCTTGCGCCTGATGCGAGAAGAGTAGAGCGAGTCAACGAGTCAGCGAGTCAGCGAGACGGGTAGCCCGAACGCTGACTCGCTGATTGGCTGATTCACGAGACACCCATGATTCAAGTCTCCGGACTCGTCAAGCAATTCGGCCCGTTCGTCGCGCTGCGCGAGGTGGATTTCCGGGTCGAGCCGGGCGAGTTCGTCTCCTTGATGGGCCCGAACGGCGCGGGCAAGACGACGCTGCTGCGCATCCTGTCGACGCTGTCACGCCCGACGCGCGGAACGGTGACCATCGCCGGACACACGCTGCCGAAGGGCGCAGACAAAGCGCGCCGGCATATCGGGTTCCTGTCCCACCAGCCGCTGCTTTACGGCGAGCTGAGCGCCGAAGAGAACCTGCGCTTCTTCGCCCGCCTGTACGACCTGCCGAAGAACGGCGGGCGCATCGACGCGCTGCTCGAACAGGTCGGCCTGGACGAGCGGCGGCGCGATCGAGCGCGCACGTTCTCGCGCGGCATGCAGCAGCGCCTGGCCATCGCCCGCGTGCTGCTGCACGATCCGGGCGTCGTTCTGCTCGACGAGCCGTTCACCGGGTTGGACCCCGACGCGGCGGACCGGCTGGCCGGGACGCTGCGCGATTTGCACGACGGAAAACGAACCGTCGTGATGACCACGCACGACCTCGACCGCGGCCTGGCGCTGTGCGACCGGGCGCTGCTCATCGCGCGCGGGCGGCTGGTCCACGCCGCGCGCCGCGACGAGATCGCGGCGTCGAATTTCCGGGAGACGTATAGCAAGGTCACGCGCGGTGCGGTAGGGTGACACGTGATGGCGTGATACGTGATGACGTGATGCGTGATAGCGTGATGACGTGAGTCGGGATGAGGGATTACTTTCGCAAGGCATGGGCCATCGTCGCCAAGGACTTGACGACGGAGGTCCGCAGCAAGGACATGCTCAGCTCGATGGGCGCGTTCGCGGCGCTGGTGATCTTCGTGTTCGCGTTCGCATTCGACCTGCGCGCGGCGCGCGCCGCCGCGATCGTCGCGCCGGGAGTGCTGTGGGTGGTGATCGTGTTCGCGGGGATGCTCGGGCTGAACCGATCCCTGGCCGCCGAGTTCGACCGGGGCAGCTTCGACGGCCTGCGCCTGGCGCCGATCGACCGCAGCGCGATCTTCGTCGGCAAGGCGTTGGGGAACTTCGTCTTCATGTCGGCGGTCGAGGCCATCGTCCTGCCCATGCTCGCCGCAACACTGAACCTGCCGTTCCTCAAGCCCATGATCCTGGTGGCGATGCTGCTCGGCACGATCGGATTCGCGGGAGTCGGCACGCTGCTGGCGACGATGGCGGCCAACACCCGGCTGCGCGACGTGCTGCTGCCGATCCTGATGCTGCCCGTCGCCCTGCCGGCCATCCTGGCGGCCGTGCGAGTGACGGCCGGCGCGCTCGACGACGCGCCATTCGAGCTGTGGGGCAATTGGCTGGGGCTGCTGGCCGCGTACGATCTGGTGTTAGGCGGGTTGGCCGTGTTGACGTTCGAATACATCCTGGAAGATTAGCGGGTGTGAAGCGCGGGGGTATGAGGGTATAATACACTTTGCAAGGAGGAGGACATGGCCAGACGTGACACGCTGAGCGTGGTATTGATCGGCATTTCGGGGCTGCTGCTGGCGGCGGCGGTGTTCTTCACCTTCACCGTCCCGACAGCGCAGCGCGAAACCGGCGGCGACGTGCAGCGCATCTTCTACTTCCACGTCGGCATTGCCTGGGTGGCCGGGCTGGCGCTGCTCGTGACGTTCGCAGCGAGCATCCTGTACCTGGCGCGCGGCGAGCAGCGCCAGCACGACATCATCGCGCATGCGTCGGTCGAGATCGGCGTCGTATTCGGCGTCATGGTCATCGCCTCTGGCATGCTGTGGGCGCGGCCGGTGTGGAACACGTGGTGGACGTGGGATCCGCGCCTGACGACGACGGCCATCTCGCTGTTCATTTACGTGGCCTACTTGATGCTGCGCGGCGCGATCGACGATCCGCAGCGGCGCGCCCGCTTCGCGGCGGTGTACGCCATTATCTTCTTCGCCAGCGTGCCGATCACGTACTTCGCGACGACGTGGTGGAACACGATCCACCCCAATCTGGCCGAAGGGGGAGCGTTCGCGCTGACCTCCTCGATGCGTCCGGCGATGTTCCTGTCACTGGCCGCGTTTACACTGATCTACGTCGTGCTGCTGCGCGCGCGCATGCACGTCGAGCAAACCGCCGACGAAGTCGCAGTGTTGAAGCAACACATGCTGAGCCAGTAGGGCAGGTTTCTGACCTGACCTCGCAATGGCGGCTATGGAAAGCCGCCCTACTCAGATGATCTGAGGGAGGACGCATGAGTCCCGAAATGCAGAATATCGTTTCGTTCTTGATCCCGGCGTACGTCGGCTTCTGGCTGATCACGTTCCTGTACGTACTGAGCATTCGCAGCCGCCAGCGCAACCTGGAGAAGGACGTGGAAGCCTTGAAGAAGATGGCCGAGAAGAAACAGAGCGTCGGCGTGGACATGCCGGCGGGCAAGGCCGCGCAGATCACCAAGCCGTCTGAGGTCTCCCAGGTCTGAGCTTCTGTTCAGACTTCCGAAGTCTTAGCCATCGGGAGTAGTGTATGTCGCAGCAAGTATTGTCCCCGGCGCGCGAACCGGCTGCGTCGTCCATGCAGCGCTTCACCACGTTCCTGCACGCCGTGTCGTTCGTGCTGGGGTTCTCGTTCATCTTCGTCGTGCTGTTCGGCGGCGCGTTCGCGCTGCTCAGCTCGCTGATCGTCCGGTACAAGTTCGAGATCGCCAAGATCAGCGGGTTGATCATCATCCTGTTCGGCCTGGCGACGATGCACGTCGTCAAGATTCCATTCTTGTATTACGACACGCGCCGGCAGTTCGCCGGGCGGCCGGAGCTGGGCTACCTGTCCTCGTTCGCGATGGGCATGTTTTTCGCCGCCGGCTGGACGCCGTGCATCGGTCTGGTTCTCGGATCGATACTGCAACTGGGCCTCCAGGGCGAAACCAGCAGCTCGCTGCTGCTCGCGGCGGGCTACGCGCTGGGTCTCGGCGTGCCCTTCCTTATCATGGGCCTGTTCGTCGACCGGCTCGGCCGGCAACTGCGCAGGATGACGCGGCACCTGCATACGATCGAAACCGTCACCGGCATCTTCTTGATCCTGCTCGGCGTGCTGCTGGTTACAGGCGAGCTGCCGGCGCTGATGTCCCGGTTGAGCGCCTCGTTCACGACGTTCGACGCCGCCCTGCTCGGCGCGGGCGACGTGACGTTCCTGATCGCCATCGCGGGCGGGCTGCTGTCGTTCCTGTCGCCGTGCGTGCTGCCCCTCGTCCCGGCGTACATCGGCTACTTGAGCGCGCACGCCGTGGGACACGCCACAGTCGAACCGGGAAGCGCAGAGTGAGACAACGTGTGTGGCTCGCGGCGCTCGCAGCGGCGATGGCGGCCGCCGCCTGTGCGCCTCCGGCCTCAAATCCCCAATTCTCCGATCTCTCAGGCTCGTCGCCGGCGCCTGCCGGCGTCGCCACCGGGTCTCCTGCGCCGGACTTCACGCTGAAGGCACTCGACCCCGCGGGGCGCCCCCTCCGCTGCGCTTCGGGGATCTGCGAGGGCGCCAGCAGTGGCGGCGAGGTCAGCCTATCGGATTACCGGGGCCGGCCGGTGTTCATCAATTTCTGGGCATCATGGTGCGCGCCGTGCCGCGCGGAAATGCCGGACATCGTCGAGGCGTATAACAGGCGTCGTGATGCGGGCCTGGTCGTCCTGGCCATCGACAACACACAACTGGACGTCGTCGACGACGTTCGCGCATTCGTGAAAGAGTTCCAGATGCCTTTCCCCGTGCTGCTCGACGAAGAGGGCGCGGCGGCGAAAGCCTTCGGCGTCCTCGGCCTGCCGACGTCGGTGTTCGTCGACAGGGATGGTATCGTGCGCGGCGTGAACGTCGGTCCCTTGACCGAAGACACGCTCGCGGAGTACCTGGCGGATATTCTTCCCTAGGCAACAGACCTGCCAGGTCTCCGAGACCTGGCAGGTCTTGCTTTTCTCATGCCCCACCTCATCCTCTTCACCAAACCCGACTGCCGCCTGTGCGAACAGGTCGAAGCGCACCTGCTGCTCTTGCAAGGCCAGCTTAACTTCCAATGGGAGCGGCGCGACATTACGAGCGACCCGGCGCTGTACGATCGATACAGGCACGCCATCCCCGTGGTGTGGATCAACGGGCGCGAAGCGCTGCGCGCGGACGTCGCACCCATCGATCAGAGCGCCCTGCGCGCGGCGCTGAGCCACGCGTGAGCATTTGCCAAGCCAGTCGGGATAGGGCATAATCGTCGGCGGAGCTGCGCGCAGCCGCCATAGCATATGTCTGCATCTTCCGACGACACACCATCTGACTCCGGCGATAACGAGTATCGGTCGGGCGGAATCGACGTCGAAGGCGACGCCTCCGTCGGGGGCGACGTCGCCGGACGCGACGTCGTCAAGTCGACGACCGTCGTCGGCTACAGCGAAAAGGCCGTGCTGCGGCTGGTGATCGTCGTCGGCGCGATGGTGTTCGTCACCGCCGCCTGTTTCTTCACCGGCGGGATCGTGCTAGGCTCACAAGTATTCGCTGCGCTCGAGCGGCCGGTGAACGACGGGAACGGCCAGCCAACCGATTCGACCCGACAAAAAGCGGAAGCATTCGCGCAGCAGATCGCGGAGGCCCAACAGGTTCCGCCCGGTCAGGCGTACGCCGTTCGTTTCAGCGAGGACCAGTTAAGCTCGTATTTCCGATTCATCGCCGGGCCGGATGTCGGGGTGCAAGATGGGAAGGCGCGCTTCGTCGAGCCGGGCGTGATTGCCCTGAGCGGCCAGGTGCAGAGCATAAGCAATCTGAACGTGGCGGCGACGTTTCGCATCGAGCCGCAAGCAGATGAACCGCTCCGGCTGGAAAGCGCGGCGGTGCAGGTCGTGCCGACCGGCGGATCGTTCGGATGGGTCGCCGTGCCGACGGCGTTGTTATCGCCGTTTTCTTCACAGGTCAACCAGGCGCTGAGCGATGTGGCGCTGCTCGGGCTTCAGGCTGATGCGGGCGCGTGGGAGTGGACGGCGACGGCCGTCAACGAGTAGCGGCGCATCGGACGAGAAACGGGAGGAGCGCTTGGATTTCGCCTTTCTTCACGGTCGTCTGGGCTGGGCATTGGTATTCTTCGCAGCCATTGCCGGCGTGTGGGGCGTCGCCGGCTACGCCCGGCGTCGATCGGTCAGCCCCGATTACTGGGGCGTCATCGTCGTCGGCAACCTGGCGGCGCTCGCGCAGGGCGCGCTGGGAGCCATTCTTTTTCTGCAGGGGCGAGACGCGGCGCTGTCGCGGGCGCCCGTGCACATTCTGTACGGCATCGTGCTGGCACTGTGGGTTCCGCTGATCCAGTTCTTCAACCGAAACCGCGAGGGGCGGCAAGAGACGCTGATGTGCGGGCTGGTCTCCCTGTTCGAAGCGGGAATCGCGCTGAGGGCGATCACGACCGCAGTGGAGTGAGGAGCACGCCATGGAAGACACAGCCGGCTCCGTCCTGGTCGTGGACGACGCGCCGCAGATCTGCAAGGCGCTGAGCGACGTGCTCACGGCGTCGGGCTACAGCGTGCGCACCGCGCCGAGCGGCGAGCGCGCCCTGCAAATCATGGAGTCGTCCGAGTTCGATCTGATAATCACCGATCTCAAAATGAGCGGCATGAGCGGCATGGACCTGATCGCGCGGGTGAAGGAGCGCGCGCCGCACCTGTCGATCGTCATTCTGAGCGGCTACGGCGACATGGACGACGTGATCAAGGCGATGCGCGTCGGCATCACCGACTACTTGAAGAAGCCGTTCTCGATCGACGAAGTGCTGGACGTGGTCAAGCGCGAGGTGAAGAAATCCCAGGCGCGCGCGGCGGCGGTGACCCCGGCAGCGCCCTCGGCGAGCGCCGAGGCTAGGCCCGATGCCAGGCCGGCGCGCGTGTACATCTTCTCGCGGCCCGATCTCGACAAGATCGAAGTGTCGCTGTCGAAGCTGCGCGCGCAGACGGCCGCCGAGTCGGTGCTGCTGCTCGAAGAGGCGGGCTACGTGATCGCGGCCAAGGGCATGGTCGCCGACACGGACGTGCAGGCGCTGTCGTCGCTAATCGTCGGCGGGCGGTCGATGAGCAATCAACTGGCGTCGCTGCTGGGCGAGGGCGACGGGTTCGCGATGAATTACCTGGAAGGCCAGCGCGTCAGCGTGTACACGACCGGATTGGGACAGGGCCTGTTCCTAGTCATCGTCGTGCCCAAGGGCACCAAGCAAGGCGTGGTGTGGCTGTACGCCAAAGAAGCGGCGGCGGAGATCGAGGAGATCACCCGGCGCGCCGCCGCCGAGGTGCAGAAAGAATCCGGCACGCCGGTCGAGCAGATGGATCGTCAGGCCATTCGTCAGGAGATGGCGCAGACGCTCGACAAGCTGTTCGACGAAGCGCCGCCCGAAGAAGAACCCTCGGAGACGCCGACGCTGTCTTTCGAGCAGGCGATGAAGATGGGGCTGCTCAAGAACCTGGACGAAACAGGAAAATAGCGCCGCCCCGTTCTAATCCTGGGCATGGCATCCTGATGAAGTTGTAGTGTTGAGCCTCCATCCCCATGCCCACGCTCCGTCGCAAGGCATTCGCCTACGTCACGCACGACGACCGCCTCCTGGTTTTCAGCCATCCGCACGCGCCCGAGGCGGGTATCCAGGTCCCTGCTGGAACGGTCAAGCCGGGCGAGCCACCCGAAGAGGCGGTGATGCGCGAAGCCGTCGAGGAGACCGGCCTGGCCGGGTTGAAGCTCGCCGGTTATCTGGGCGAGGCGCGGCAGGACATGTCGGACTTCGGGCTTGACGAAATTCATCACCGCACCTTCTACCACCTGCGCTGCGAAAGCGATCCGCCCGAAAGATGGCAGCACCATGAGACCGATCCGTCGGACGACAGCGCCGAACCGATCCTGTTCGAGTTCTTCTGGGCGCACCTGCCGCGCGGCGTGCCAGAACTGATCGCCGGCCACGACGAGATGATCCCAAAACTGATTGAGCATCTGCGCCTCACAGAGTGACACGGAGCGCCGCGCCTGCTCAGAAACTCACCGACCACCCGCCATTGCGAGCATCTGTTCGCGAAGCAATCTCCACCCGGCCGGCAAGGGGATTGCTTCGTCGCACACAACGCGACTCGCAATGACGCGGGCTGAGCAGTTACGAGAGGGTCACATGACGATCACGATTCGACGCGTAGAGCCGGGCGATTACGAGGCGGTGCGGCGCATCTACGAAGGCCCGCGCGCCGTCTGGGGCACCATGCAGTTGCCGTTTCCCTCCGCCGAAATGTGGCGCAAGCGGTTAACCGAGCCACCCGAAGGCATGTATCATCTCCTGGCCTGTGCTGAAAATCAGGTCGTGGGGCAATTGGGCCTGCACACGTTCCCGAACTCGCCGCGCCGCCGCCACGTGGGAGATATTGGTATGGCCGTGCGCGACGACTGGCAGGGTAAGGGCGTCGGCACGGCGCTCATGCAGGCCGCCGTCGATCTGGCGGACAGGTGGCTCAACCTGATTCGCCTGGAGCTGGATGTATACACCGACAACGAGCCGGCCATCCGGCTGTACAAGAAATTCGGCTTTGTGATTGAGGGCACGCGCGTCGCCTTCGCCTTTCGCGACGGGCAGTACGTCGATACGTACCTGATGGCGAGGCTTCGCCGCTGAGCGAGTAATTTTTGGACGCGGATGCACGCGGAAAACGCGGATACGACGAGCGCAGGAGGAATCCGAATGACTATTGCGCAGCGCCGGCTCGTGGACGTCAGCCACACTGTCGAGCACGGGATGATCACCTACAGAGGTTTGCCCGCGCCGATCATCTGTGACTATCTCAGCCGCGAGCAGTCCCGGCAGTACTATGCCGGCGACACGGAGTTTCAGATCGGCAAGATCGAGATGGTCGCGAATACCGGCACTTACGTCGACAGCCCATTTCACCGCTATACCGAGGGTAAGGACCTCTCGGAGCTGGCCTTGTCGTCGCTGGCCGATCTGGATTGCGTCGTCGTCCGCGCCGTGAATCGAACGGGACGTGCGATCGGTCGCGATACTTTTGCAGGCCTGGGCGTCACAGGCAAGGCAGTGCTCGTTCACACCGGATGGGACGCTCACTGGCGAACGGAGCAATACTTCGAGGGGCATCCTTTCTTGACCGGCGACGCGGCGAAGTTTCTGGCCGATTCCGGCGCGGCGCTCGTCGGCATCGACTCGTACAACATCGACGACACCGCCGACGGCACGCGTCCTGTACACTCGACGCTGCTCGCCGCCGAGATCCCCATCTGCGAACACATGTGCCGGCTGTCGCACCTGCCCGATAGGGGATTTCGCTTCTTCGCCGTGCCGGTCAAGGTGAAAGGCTTTGGCACGTTCCCGGTGCGCGCGTTCGGCATCGTCTAATGATAGAAACACAGTGCCACGCACGGCCCACAGGGTGGACTGGTGGCGGGGCGAGTGATCGCCCCACCGACCGTACCTTTGGCCCTACGTGAAAACTCTACTGTGCCTGTTCCGCGAGTTTCTGCTGAAGCCAGAGATTCACTAACGTTTCCACCTGTACGCCGTGTTTGTGCGCCTCCTTCTCGATGGCGTTGAACAACTCAACCTCGATAGGTACAGCGCGAGTCACCTCAAACTTCACATCCGGCGCGTCAGTATCGAACTCGGTGAAGTCGTGGGTATCCCAGAACTCGCCCATCTTCTCGTCGGTATCGGCTTTAGAAATGCTGCTCAGATTACTTTCGTCCATAGGCTCGACGTTCCTTGTCGCTCATGTCGCGCGCACTGATGATAATAGCCCGCTTGGTTTTCGGTTTGTAGATGAAGAAAACCGATAAGTATCTGCCGCCGAAGGTCTGGCCGAAAGCGGCGTACACGTCCTCACCCACTGTGTGGCCTTTCTCTGCAAAACGGAACCGAGGCAGGTTGAAAAAGATCTGACGGGCTTCACGGCATGTGACGTTATGCTTGGCTTCGAGTTTCTGTTCAATGTGCTCCGGGCACACGATGGATTCGAGTTCCATGCCCCAAGTATATCACGGTCGAATGCCAATCTGTGGACGATCTGGTTTAAGTCTATCATAGAGTTGCAGACTTGGACAGAGGCGGCACTAACGCCCGACCTCAGCCTGTCACGGTACACCGGACGTAAGCGTTCTGGCGTTTGGAGTGCAGGCTTTAGCCTGCGGAAGCCCAAGATATGGCAGCCTGAAAGTTGCACTCCGGCAATTTACCAAAGTCTGGTTTCTTTTGAAGTTTGGATTTTGGATTTGTGGTGAAGCCCACTTCATAATCTAAACGGTTAAACTCGCTCCAGCACCAGCGCCTCGTTCGGATACAGCGTCACCTCTCCGCCGACGCTCATGCCTTCCCTGCTACGCGTGGTGGTCGAGAGCAGCACTTTCCATGCGCCGTGCGCAGCGCGAGCCGCCTCCAGGTCGAATCGAGCTGTCCTCGACGCGAAGTTCAGGCACACCAGCACGGACTGACTCTCGTGCTCACGCAGGTAGGCCATCACCTCGCGCGGGCGCTCGATCAGGGGGCGATATGATCCGCGATGCAGCGCAGGCATGACCTTTCGCAGCGCGATCAGGCGACGATAAAGATTGAGCAGTGAATCGGGATCGGCCAGCTCGCGCTCGACGTTGATCCGATCGACATCGCGGCTCAAGCGCATCCACGGCTTGCCGGCGCTGAACCCGGCGTTCGGCGTGGCATCCCACTGCATCGGCGTGCGGCAGCCATCCCGGCCTCCGTAGAACGGCCAGTAGCGCCTGCCCGGCGGATCGACGATCTCGGCGCGCGGGATCCTGGCCTGGCGCATGCCGATTTCCTCGCCGTAGTACAGGAACGGCGTGCCGCGCAGCGTGAGCAGCAAGGTCGCGGCGACTTTGGCGCGCGCGTCGCCCTCGGCGCCCGATCCCCAGCGGCTGATGTGTCTCACGCTGTCGTGGTTGCTCAGCACCCAGCACGGCCACGCGCCGTCGGGCAGGCGCGCTTCGTGCTCGACGATGGCGCGCTGGAAGGCGCGAGGATTCCACGGCAGGCGCATCAGGCCGAAGTTGAAGGCGAGATGCAGCTCGTCGTCCCCGTTCCCGTAGTACGTGTGCGCCACGTCGGGGCTCACTTCGCCGACGGCCATGCGTTCGGGATACGCGTCGAGCAGCGTACGGAACTCTCTCCAGAGTGCGTGCGTCTCGGGCAGGTTCTCGTGGTAGAAGTGATACTGGCGCTCGTAGGCGCGCCGGCCGAACTTGCGAGGGTTGTCGGGCAGATCGGGATGCTTAAACAGCATGTGCGCCACGTCGAGCCGAAAGCCGTCGACGCCGCGATCCAGCCAGAAGCGGCACGCGTCGAACATGGCCTGTTTCACCTGGGGATTGCGCCAGTTCAAGTCGGGCTGGCCGGAATCGAACAAGTGCAGGTAATACTGGCCGGTCTGCGTATCGAACTTCCAGGCGCTGCCGCCGAAGACCGAGGCCCAGTTGTTCGGCGGCCTACCCCCCTTGTGTTCCCCCCGCAAGCGGGGGGAGATGGAGGGGGGCCGCCAGATATACCAGTCGCGCCTGGGATTGTCGCGGCTGGCGCGAGACTCGACGAACCATGGGTGCTCGTCGGACGTGTGGTTCATCACCATGTCCATGACGACGCGGATGTCGCGGGCGTGCGCTTCGCGCAGCAGGTCGTCGAAGTCGGACAGCGCGCCGAAGACCGGATCGACGTCGCAGTAATCGGCTACGTCGTAGCCGAAGTCTTTCATCGGCGAGGGATAGATCGGGCTGAGCCAGATCGCGTCGACGCCCAGGTCACGCAGGACATCGAGTTTGGAAATGATGCCGGGCAGATCGCCGACGCCGTCGCCGTTCGAGTCGGCGAACGAGCGCGGGTAGATCTGGTAGATGACACCGTCGCGCCACCACAGCTTGCCATGCGTCATGATAAGATCCCCTATGATGACCTGCGCCATATCGCCTCGTTCTGTTGCTCACGTTCCGCGCGTGCCTCAGCGACCAGGTCGCCAGGATAGACCCCCTGCTCTCGGTTGGCTTCACGCATCTGTCTCAGGCGACCCAGGACTTGTTTCCACTGTTGATTGGTCTGCTCACGCTGAGCGAGTCCCCATTCAATCATTTCTCGCAGGACCTCGGATATGCTGCGTCCCTCGCGCCTGGCAATCCTGGCCAACGCGCGACGCTGTGCAGACTCCAAGAGCACCTGTACTCTTTCCAAGGTTGCCATGTTCGCCTCCAAACGAGATTATACACACTCATATACACACCGTCAGTAGCACACGTCGAGGTGTGCACGCAAATGTTGTCAATCGTTACAGTGCTCGCCAAGCCGCGTCCTCGCGGTTGGCCGCCCGCGGGGACGCGGGCGGTGAGCCACCTGACATGTTTTGCGTGCACACGTCGAGCGAGCCGAACCGAAAGCCCCGCGAGTAACTGCGAAGATCAAGCGTGTGACAATTCGATGACGACCTGAGTGCCACCGTCAGGCCGGTCCGACACGCCGAGCGTTCCGCCGACGACGGCGAGCATGGCGCTGTGAAAGATGAGGCCGCTTCCCCCGCCGCCGGTGTCGCCATCCCCGGCGCCGGCTGAATAGCCCGCCGTGTTCTTTCGACCCACCCCATCGTCGCCAATCACAACCCGCAAGCCGGAGGAGCCGTCGCCGGACGAGCCGGCGACCGATACGTCGAGTCGCAGCTTGCGGCCCGGATCGTCGCCGCGCGCGTGCCGGGCCGCGTTGCGGATCGCTTCCTGCGCCGCGTAGAAGATCACCTCGCCCACGAAAAGTGGGAGCCGGCGCGCCCGCTCGGTCGCAACCGGGTCGGCCTGCCAATCGATCGCGTCGAAGCTGTCGCGGAAGTCGTGCGCCAGAGCACTATGCAGCGCGGCAACGCAACCCTCGCTTTCGAGCTGCGCCGGCGCGGCGGTGCTCATCTCGCGCACCAGCGCCGACAGGCGCTGATGCGCCTGCACCAGCTCGCCCGCGATCTCGTCGAGCGGCTGTTCGCCGCCGGGCTTCCGACGCAGCGATTCGATGCGCAGGAGCGCGAGGTGGATCTGCGGCAGAAGATCGTCGTGCAGGACGCGCTTGTGCCGCGCGCTCATCACCTGCACCTCGGCGATGCGCTGCCGCAGCAGACTCATCGCGACGCGCGCCAGTTGCTCGCCGGCGAGCGCGTCGAGGATGCGCCCAGCGCAGGCCGCCGCCACCTGCAGTTCCTGCGACGTGTATTCCGCGCCGTTCAATTTGGGGCCGAGGATCAGGCGTCCGAGCGGGCCGCGCGAATCGAAGAGCGGCCACGCCCAGTGGTCGGCGTCAAGCCGCGACCAGTCTGCCGAGCTGGTCGCCGGCAGCGACAGAACGGCGTCGTGCTCGGGCCGCCACGCGTAATCGAAGCGGCGCGGGCGCGGCCCGGCGTCGAGAGAACCGGGCGCGGCCGGCGCCGGCGCATCGAAAAGCAGACAGGCGCGCTCGGCCTGCAGCGCGTCGCGGCACAGCGCCGTGAAGAGCTGGCGCGCTTCGCTCCAACTGTCGCCGGCGCCGGGCGACAGCAGCCGATTCTCCAGGTGCAGGCTGGTCACGAAGGGGCGCAGCCGCTCGAGGAACGCCTGCCGCTCGACGTGCTGCCGCCAGTTGAACATGGCGTAGGCGAACACGGCGAGCATCGTCGTCGCCATCAAGCCGTAGATCGGGCGGATCGGCGCGTTGAACAGAAGGGCGACGAAGAACGAGCCGACGAACAGGATGAGCACGACGTTCGGCCAGCGCTCGAAGAAGCCCTGGCTCGACTGCACGCGCTCGAGCAGGATGTTGTTTGCCATGACGACGCGGCCCAGCAAGGCGACGGCCAGCGCGATGAAGCCGGTCACGACGATGTCGGCTGAGAAGAACTCGAATATCAAATCGAGCGTCAGGTTGTCCGGTGGAATGATGCGCGGGAGGATGGCATACGCCGTGTAGGCGAAGGCGATCACGGCCAGCGCCAGCATGGTCGCCGCGCCGATCAGCCAGGGCCGGGCGCGACGGAAGCGGTCGGGCGCCCGCGCTCGCCGCCGCAGCGCGACGAGCGGCAGGGTGAAGCACAGGAACAGATAAGGGACGTACGCCCAGGCTATCGAAGGCTTGAGATTCGACGCGGAGATGAATTCGTAGTAGGGCGGCACCGGCTCGACGACGAACAGGAGGAGCGCCATCGCCATCGCCGCGAGCGTCAGGATGCGCCGAATCCAGCGGCCCGTCGCCGGGTCGCCTGCGTAGTAATAAATCGACAGGCCCCACATGTACGGCGCGGCGACGGCCACCACCCACATGATCGGCCACACGACGGTCACGCCGGTGCCGATCGCCGCCGCGATGATCAAGGTGTGCCCCGCGAAGAAGATCGCGCCGAGCAGCAGCCCGGCTCCACCGGCGATCGTCACCGGACGGCGCCGATTGCCGGTGAGCAGCACCGTCAGGCCGAGCCACAGCAAGGCGACGGCGTTGAACAGCGACAGCGCGTGCGCGCTGATCAACAGGAGGAAGTCGAGCAGGATGTCGAAGCGGGACACCGCTCAAACCTCGTGGTAGTGACGACTTCAGTCGTCTAAACAAATCAGCGACTAAAGTCGCTACTACGATCAAATGCAAGCAAATTGCCAAGTCCGCGTAAGCGACTGGACTTGGCAGTCCAGCCTGAGCAAGTTGCGAAACCGGTGCGAGTCAATTGTAGAGCGGCGTCCAGTCGCCGCGCGCGTCACGCACGAGCGACGTGCCGGTCTCGTCCCACACGATCATCCGGCCGGTATTGTAAATCAACGTGGCCCTCGCGCGGGCAGTCTTCTCGTCCTCGGCCGTGTTCGCCAATCCCCACGCCGCGTAAATCTGGCCGTTGGTGCGGCTGACGGCGCGCCGGTCGCGGAAGCCGAGGCGCGCCGCGATCTGCTCGTTCGTCATGCCCTGCGCCAGCAGGCGAACGACTTCGCGCTCGTTCGGCTCGAGCAGGTCGAGCGGCGAGTCTTCGTCCTTCAGGCGCACTTCCTGCACGCGCTGCTCGATCTCGGGATCGACGAAACTGCGCCCGGCGATCGCATCGCGCAGCAGCGGCACGACCATGTGCGGCAGGAGATAGTTGCTCTTGCGGACGTAGGCGTAGTGGGTGAGGATGCCCGAGGCGAGGAAATCGCGGTAGAAGCGCTCGTCGTCTTGAATCGAGTAGAAGACGACGGGCAGGCGCGGGATCTCGCGCCGAATGGCGACGGCAGCCTGCACGCCGTTCATCGCACCGGCAAGCTGGACGTCCATGAGGATCGCGTCGGGTGGGCCGGCCGCCGCCAGCGATACGGCCTCTTCGCCCGTGCTCGTTTCGGCCACCACCGACACCTGGCCGGTGTCTTCCAGGCCCGACTTCACCGCGCGGCGCAGCGCCTTGTTATCTTCGACGAGGAGCAGACGAATCACGGTGATCGTGCGCGAATTCGGGCAAAAGTGACGTTTAGATTATGAGACCTGGACAGTATTATCCCGTCGCGCGGGAGGGCTGTCAAGCACGTGAGTGCAGGCTGAGCATGACTCAGGGTCTTCGTAGGGAGCGCGAGTTAGGCTACATTGGAGTCAGTTAACCTGTTCGCCCGAGCTCGCTGGAGGCGTGGCATGGACATCTTCTTGTGGCTGTTGATCGCGATCCTGGTCCTGATTCCAGGGAAGACGGTGGAGCGCGCCGCCGGCTTCGACACGGTGCGCAGCCTGGCGCTGCTGCTGGGAGTGCTATACCTGCTCACACAGGCTTCGGGTTGACTAGAGCGGATTCCGATTGCGTGTACGCCAATCCGGAGTCGAGCCTTTAGGCGGTTTCCGGCTGAAGCCTCGACTCCGGCGTAAATCAAAGAGGAATCCGCTCTAGGTGATAACAGTCAGCACAGAGGTCACAGACCCCGATTGGCATTTGGAAGCTGAATCTCGGCAATCCCACTACCTGCGACATAAATGTTGTCAAGGTGGAACTTGAGGTATCTTTGATTTAGACCGTGCTCACGTCGCAGGGTCAATTTTCATGCCCACTACCCTCAAGAACAGTGGAATCCGAATTTACTCCAAATCGCGATAGCACATCGCGGTATCGAGGAAAGGCACGCAAATAGCGAGCGATGCTCAATACAGTCACCCACTTTGAAGCATGATAGACGGGAAGGCTCCAAGTCGATGGATCGGTCGGATCGTTTCGCCCAGCATGATGAGTCCGATAGGAAAACCCTTCTTCGGCACGGCGGCGCTTAAGCATCCGACAGATTTCATTCAGTGTTCGACCGTTCAGGTTGGCGATATCAAACTCATCCATGGCCTCCACCTTTTCTTCCGAATCGAAGCGGCCGAGTATCAACATGACGTACTCATTATACCCCACCCCGCCAACACAGTGGTGGTATCTGCTATACTATTGTATGTGATTTCCGATCCGCACCTGCTCCCCGACAACCATCACCCGCTCGAAGAGATGGCCACGGATCCGTACGACGGCTTCTTCGATCCCGCCGGCCCGCTTCCGTATCCCATACTCTTTTCCTGGTGAAGAGAAGCGACCTGTGGGCGAAATGAGACGCTGGTTGATCGTCGTGCTGTGCGCGACGGCGATGGCGTGGATGGAATCCGCCACCGTCGTCTATTTACGGACGCTGGTCGGCCGAGTCGATCCATACCAGGCCGAGCCGCTGCCCATTTCGGTCGACCTGAGCCAGGCCGAGCTCGTGCGCGAGGCGGCGACGCTGGTCATGCTGCTCGCCGTCGGCTGGCTGGCCGGCCGTACTTGGCGCGGCCGCCTGGCTTATTCGTTGATCGCGTTCGGCGCATGGGACATGCTGTATTACGCGTTCCTGGCGGTGATCGTCGGCTGGCCGCGCTCGCTGCTCGATTGGGATGTGCTGTTCCTGATCCCGTTGCCGTGGTGGGGGCCGGTGCTCTCGCCGATACTGATCGCAGCGATGATGATCGTCGGCGGGACGCTGGTCGCGCTGCACGATGAACCCCATCGACCGATATGGCCCGGTCGACGGGCGTTGGCGCTGAACCTGATCGGCGTCCTGCTGGCGTTGTACGTCTTCATGGCCGACACGATCCGCGCGTTGCCCGGCGGCATCGACGCCATTCGCGCCGTGCTGCCCACACGGTTCGACTGGCCGCTGTTTGTCGTAGCGTTGATCCTGATGGCTGCGCCCTTGGTGGACGTGGGGAGAAAGATTCACAGAAGAAACCTTGCGAAGGCTTTGGAGCCTTCGTAAGGTTGAGCACTCATCGTGGGTGTAGGGGGTTTGACCATTCTTGCAGGGCAGTGTTATAGTTGGGCACGCTCCCAGTGGACAGTTCTATATCGATCCCGGATGCCCGCGCCAGATGTGAAAGGCGCAGTTAGGACGGCCAATTGACGACGCGCATTGTTCGCTTGACTCTTGTTGTTCTCGCGCCGGTGGTACTGGCAGTCGCGATAGGCAGCCTGCTTGCGTATCCGGCAGCGGCCACAAGCACGTCGAGCGTGTGCGATCCGGACGGGGTACAACCCGGCGGCGCGATCTACCGCATCTGCATGCCGTCCGGATCATGGAACGGGGACCTGGTGATCTACGCGCACGGTTACGTGCCTTACAACGTAGAGCCGCTGGCGATCCCCGAGAATCAGCTCAGGCTCCCCAATGGCACTTCACTTCCCGAGCTCGTCAATTCGCTGGGGTTCGCCTTCGCCGCCACCAGCTACCGCACGAACGGCCTGGCCGTCAAAGACGGCGTCGAAGACCTGGTCGAGCTGGTCGACGTCTTCATCTACACGGCGACGCACGGTGTGCCGAACCACATCTATTTGACCGGCGTGTCCGAGGGCGGCTTGATCACGACTCTGGCGATCGAGCAGCGTCCCGACGTCTTCGACGGCGGGCTGGCCGCCTGCGGGCCGATCGGCGACTTTCACAAGCAGATCGATTACTTCGGCGACTTCCGGGTTCTATTCGATTACTTCTTTCCTAACCTGTTGCAGGGCGATCCCATCAGCGTCCCCCAATCGCTCATCGACAACTGGCCCACTTACTACGCGACAACTATCCGGCCCGCCATTCTGGATCCGGCAAGCGCAGACAAGGTCGATCAACTCCTGCGCGTGAGCAACGCGCCCTACATTTCTGGCGTAACCAGCACGATCGAGACCTCGATATACGATGCGCTCATGTACAACGTCCTCGCCACCAACGACGGGATCGCCAAGCTGGGCGGCCAGCCGTTTGACAACCAGGGTCGGGTTTACACCGGCTCGAACGACGACGCGCACCTCAATCTCACGGTTCGGCGCTTCAGCGCCGACCAGGCGGCGCTGGACGAAATCGAAGCCCACTACCAGACGACCGGCCAGCTCACCGTTCCCCTGGTTACCCTTCACACCACGCTCGACCAACAAGTGCCTTACTGGCACGAGCCGCTCTACCGCGTGAAAGTCATTCTGAACGATTCGCTTGCGCTGCATCAGCATAACGAGGTTTTCAGATACGGACATTGCTACTTCGAAGCGGGCGAGGTCCTGGTCGCCTTTCTGCAACTGGTGAGCATGGTGATCGAGCCACCGGAGCCTTTCCCCAGCCCCAGGCAGTTCCTGCCGATGATGGCGGCTGGGCCTTGACAGCCATTTGAAAAAGGGGAGGAGGAAGCCATGAACATCAAAGTCGCTCGACAGTTCGTGCTGCCGATAGGAATCGGGCTGGCTGTCGCATGGCTGGTCGTCGCGGGCTTGAGCACGGCCCAGGCGCAATCGACAGCATCGCAGGTGCCTCTGGCAGCCGCTGCAGTAAACCGTCCTCAAGACCCGGTCGTCGTTAAAGGCGCGAATTTTTCCGCCTTTTCAGGCACGCTCCTGGACGACCTGGTCTTGCACGCTTACCGCTCCGGGAACTGGACGGCTATTCCGTTCCAAATCGACGAAGTCAACATCACCGGCACTTACGTCATAAGCGATGGCGGCTTGCTGGATCCCAACGACGAACTGGTTTTCATGGCGGGCGACGCGGGCGATAGCGTGAGCACGGCGATCTGGCCGGCGGATACGCAGTCGCGTCTTTACTCACGTTACGCGATCACGGTGACCGATCCGCTGAGCGTCGGAGGCCAGGCCTGGGTCTATCTCTATCGCTCGACGACGCTTACGCCGAGCAGTGCCCGTTACATCACCTGGACCGAGTCCGCGCAAACGGCGACCGCCATCTCATACACTGCCGCTTTCAGCCCGGCTGCCTTCGTCGGCCTGTCTGACCTGTTCATCAATGGTCGAAGTGCGGATATTCTGGATCGCCAGAAGTTCCGCGCCCAGATTTTTTTCCTCACGCTGAACGAGGAGACATTGCGCACGTTCGTCCCGGCCACGGTGACGCTACCCGCCGTCGGGCCAATTCGCGCCGCGGCTAGCGACGGCGGCTCGCGCACTGCCTTCTACGGATCGCGCATTGATTTCGATGTGACTCTCGACCTGTCCATATTGGGCGGATTTTTACCCGATTTCATCCGCACCTCGTTCGACTGGATCAGTCCGACCATAAGCGGCATCACCACTTACTACGACAGCAATACGGCAGGCGGCGTGACCATCGACGGTGTAACCGATGCTGTTCCGACGACCCCGCCTAATGATTGGTTTCAAGTCAATGGGGGCGCGGGGGGGCCGGGTGGTCTAGTGGCAGCAATACCGAATGTCGATACGAGCGGCGGCGCCCTGTCCAACTACTACACAGATGATAGTACGTGCGATCCGGGCGACACAGGCGATCACCAATGTTACGGGGATGCCGGACTGCGCATCGACGGCCCCGGCCCGGTCATCAGTTTCACGCTCGTGGCGTACGTTCTGCCGCCTGGCACGACAGCCAATGTCGGCGAAACCTACTTCGAGAGGGCCGATAATCCCTTAACTGCCGCTGTAGCCGAACAGTGCTTCACGCCGTCATCATCGGGCTGTTTGAGGATCTATCTGCCGCTCGTGGTGAAAAACTTTGCCGGCGCCCCATGACCTCCGGCGCTAACCTTGCGAAGGCCGGAGGTCTTGCCAACCGCGTCCGCGCGGTTGGAGAGCATTTTCTCAGAGCGTGTCAGCGAAATCGCCATCGTCCTCGTCGGTCTCTTCGTCGAAATCCAGGAACTCGTCGGGATCGAAGGGTGGCTCGTCGGGATCGTAGCGAGGCGGCGTAGCCGGAGGCCTGATCGGGCGGCTCCAACGATGGCGGCGGGCAATGTCGTCGGCGTGGCGAGGGAGAAACCGCATCATTTTCTTCGCCCACTCGGGCAGCTCACCCGGCTGGCCATCGTCTGTATCGAGGAAACTCCAATCCACGAGCGTT
>DATEUJ010000223.1:0-11433 GCA_035283185.1 Anaerolineae bacterium
TGGACGGCGGGCCGAGCGGGTCTTCGCCGTGCCTGCCGTGGACGTGATACAGGTGCTCGGCGCGCGTGTAGTACGGCTCAAAGGCGGCGTAGCCGAGCGGCCAGGCCGGCGAGATGCCGCCCGCGTGGCGAACCTCGCCGAAGTCCTGCTCGCGCAGGCGCAGCAGCGCCGCGCCGTAGAACTTGGTGTTGCCGCCGACCAGGTAATAAATGTACGGCTTGAATGGCGTGCGGTCGGGCATATACCAGGTCTCGTTCTTCGCCAGGTATTTGCCGGCGTGGATGGCTTTCGGGTTCCACGTGTCCTTCTCGCGCGGCAGGAAGTCGCCGCGCTCCAATAGCAAGATGCGCTTGCCCGACGGAGCCAGCGTGTAGGCCAGCGTCCCTCCGCCGGCGCCTGTGCCGATGATGATGACGTCGTAGTGGTTGGTCTGAGACATAAGCCCCCTCCGATGGAAATTAGGGATTGGAGATTAGTGAATGGCCACCGGCGAGACCCACGCGCCGGTCGCGCCTTTCACTTTGGCGTGCGTCAGCGCGAACATGAATTCGGTCACGCCGTCGCGCGCCAGCTCGGATGTGAACAGGTTCTCGACGATGAACAGGCCGTGGCGCACGTTCAGCGTCTGCGGCACGACGAAGGGTCTTGACGGATCTTCAGGCGGCACCGGGCCGAAGCTCCACGTGTCGCAGCCGGTCAACGCGATGCGCTGCTCGACCAGCCACGTTGCCAGCTCCATGCCCGGCCCTGGCTCGCCGGAAAGATACGTCGCGTTGTCCCTCATCCACAGTTCGCCCCAGCCGGTGTGGAACAGCAGCGCGTCGCCGCGCTCGACCCGCAGTCCGGCCTTATCGAGCGCCGCCTGCGCGTCGGCCGGCGTGATCACGTATCCGGCGCTCAGCCGGTCGACGCCATGCAGCGCCGCCACGTCGACCAGCGTCCCGCGCGTGACGATCTGCGGCACGGTCTCGACGCCAAGCCTGTTCGTGCCCCACTCCTCGGCGATGCCGGCAAGTGTGTGGCCGTTGTAGAAGCGATCGCCGATTTGCAGGTGGTTCAGTGCGTCGAGGTGCGTGCCCATCTGCGACGTGCCCGACACAATCTCGACGATCCAGTTGACGTTATTTTCGCCCCAACCCATCGGGCCGGCGTCGGGCCGGCGGCGGTTGAGCAAGTGCGCGCTGGTCACCAAGCTCTGCCGGAAACTGCGACCCGGAAACGCGGGCACGTTTTCGTCCAGCACCCGCCCCAGGTCGTAGACCTTGCCTTGCCGCACCAGCCGCGCGGCTGCGACGCGCTTCTCCGGCGTGATCTCGTTCAGCGCGCCGATCTGATCGTCCGCGCCGTATTTCGATGGCCACCAGGTGTTGTTTTCCATTTTTATTTGTCAGGGTGCGCGTCGAGCACAGATAACTGTGCGGTGACCTGTTTGGTCGCGCGCAGATAAATTGCAATAGCGCCCATGGCTACTGCATACAACGCCGACGCCTGGAAGATCGCAGACAGCGGGAGCGACTCGCCGGCGCTGCCCACAAGGTTGGCGCTCACGCCCGTGCCCAACTGGATCGCGGCGACCAGCGCACCGGACACGACGGCGGCCAGGTGCGGATGCTCGGCAGAAGCCAGGCTCACCGAGTACGGGAAGTAGAACGATAGGGCCAGACCGGCGAGCGCCAGGACGGCGAGGCTGGGGAGCATGTCGCCCGCGAGCGGCAGGGCGACGAACGAAGCCGCGACGACAAACGGCGAGAGAACGTAGAGCAAGGACGCGTCCACACGCAGCGCGAGAACGGCGAACAGCACGCGCCCGGCGGTGACGGACGCCCAGAAGATGGAGAGACCCAGCGCGGCGCTCGCCATCGAAAATCCGGCTTCCCGCTCCAGGAAGATCGGGCTCCAGTTGCCGAATGTCGCCTCGCACGCGCCGTAGAGAAACACGCTCGCCGCATACAGCCAGACGCGCATCGGGATGCGGCGATCCGCCTGCGACATCCTGGCCTGCGTGGTTTCGGACGAGAGACGCAATGGCAGGCTGAGCTGGAACAGGATCATCAGCAACAATGCCCCGCCGACCGTCACCGCCGCGCCCCACCAGATGCCGAATCCCAGGAACAAGCCCAGGATGAGCGATGCCCCGACCTGGCCGGTTCCTGTCAGGACGTGCAGGCCGGTCACGGCCGAATCCTGCCGGCCTGGGAACAGGTCGAACGCGAAGGCATTCAGCGCCGTGAGCGTCAGGCCGAACCCGGCGCCGACCGCGCCCGTCGCCAACAGGAGTACGGCGAAGGCTGCATCTCCGGCGCCGATCGCGAAGTGGCTCGCCGCCAATAGCAGCATCGCCGCCAGGTTGAATCCCAGCCCGGCCAGCAAAATGCGCTTCATCCCGACGCGTGCCGCGAGCCGCGCCGCCAGCGCCGAGGCGACGATCGCGGCGGCGATCTGCGGCGTGAAGAGCACGCCGAACTGCGCGCTGCTCAGGCCGTGGAATTGCGGGTCGGTCAGCAGCGGCCCGGCCGCCGGAAAAATGATCAGTGCGATGCCCTGCAGCAGCCCGCTGAGATACACGGCCAGGACGGCTTTGCTCTTGCTACTCATTGTGCGGCGGCTCACGGCGAGATCCATAGCAGCCTTTGCCATGTGCGACGCACTTCCAAAGTGCGTCGCACATTCTCTAACTCTAACTCCCCACTCCCTACTCCGACGACCACGCCGTCCGGAAGTCAGGGTACAACGTCAGCCCGCCGTCGACGAACAGCGTCTGGCCGGTGATGTACGCCGCCTCGTCGGAGCACAGGAAGACCGTTACCGCTGCCATCTCGTCTGCCGTGCCGGCGCGGCCCATCGGAATATGGCTCTCGACCATCGCGCGCTTCTCGGGGTCGTCCACCCAGGCGCGATTGATCGGCGTGATCGTCGCGCCCGGCCCGATGCCGTTCACGCGAATTCCGCGCCCGGCGTACTCGAGCGCCAGGCTGCGCGTCAGGTTCTGCATGCCGCCCTTGCTGACCGAGTAGCTGAGGAATCGGGGCTTGGGGATGATCTGGTGCACGCTCGACACGTTGACGATGACGCCCGGCTTACTCTCCGCGAGGAAGTGCCTGATCGCCTCGCGCGCGCACACAAACGCGCCGCGCAGGTTGACGCCGAGCACGCGGTCGAAACTGTCGGCCGATATCTCGTGCGAATCGCCCGGCGTCTGGATGCCGGCGTTGTTGATCAGGATATCCAGCCCGCCCAGCCCCCTCACGGTTTCGTCGAACATGCGGAGGATGTCGTTCTCTCTCGACACGTCCCCTTGCACGAGCACGTGCTTGACGCCCATGGCTTTCATCTGATCCATTGTTTGATCCAGCGCCGCGTGCACCAGGTCGTGCGTCTTCTCCGCCTCTTCGGCGCTCTTGCGATAGTTGATTGCGACGTTAGCGCCTTCCTCGGCGAAGCGTAGTGCGATGGCCTGGCCGATGCCGGAGCTGCCGCCGGTCACTAAGACGTTCTTGCCTTTGATGCCCTTCATGATGGATTTTCCTCCTGAGATGCTGGCTCGCCAATACTGTCTTGGCGCGCGCCCGTTCGTTACAGACTGGAGTTTGGCAAATTCCGGAATAGAGGCTTTAGCCGGTTCGATTGTCCGCCACCTCTCCGGCTGAAGCCTCGAGTCCGACCGAAGGTATGGGCGCTTGCCAAGGTCCAGTTTCAGACTGTTCGTTTGACAATATATTTGCTCTTGGGTATGCTTTGAAACGTCGTCGTAATCGACCTGGGTCTTCCCGCCCCGGAAACCAGCACACGTCTGACTTCAACCCAACAGCCATGAGCGTACCGCCGCACCCGCCGGACGATCCGTCCGCAACGATTCAGCCAGGCGCTGCGCCGCCCGGCGTGACGGGCGTCGTCGCCTCTGCGACCGATCTACAGACCGTCGAGGCGCTGCGCCGAGGCGACGAAGCGGCCTTCGTCCGGCTCGTCGAAGCGTACCAGGCATCCATGCTGCGCCTAGCCATGCTGTTCGTGCAAGACCGGGCGGTGGCCGAAGAGGTGGTTCAGGAGGCGTGGGTCGGCGTGCTGCGTGGCTTAGATCGATTCGAGGGCCGTTCTTCACTGAAGACGTGGATTTTCCGCATCCTGACGAACGGCGCCAAGACGCGCGGGCAGCGCGAAGGCCGCAGCGTGCCGTTCTCACTGCTTGGCGACGTCGTGCTCGACCTGGAGGGCCCCTCCGTCGAGCCTGAGCGCTTCCTGCCGGCGGATCACCCGAAAGAGCCTCACCATTGGGTATCTTTCCCGCGCAGTTGGGACGGGATTCCGGAAGAGCGGCTGCTCGCGCAGGAAACGCTCTCGACCGTCCGGGCAGCCATCGAGTCGCTGCCGCCGGCGCAGCGCGAGGTGATCACGCTGCGCGACGTCGAGGGCTGGTCTTCAGGCGAGGTGTGTAACGTTTTGGGGATCAGCGAGTCTAATCAGAGAGTCCTGCTCCATCGCGCGCGCTCCAAGGTGCGGCGAGCGCTGGAGCGATATTTTGACGAGGAAGAGTGACGCGATAATGGCTGCTCGTGAGATGACGTGCAAGGAACTCGTCGAACTCATCACCGATTATCTCGAGGGCGCGCTACCCCTCGCCGAGCGCGCCCGCTTCGAGGCTCACCTGGGGCGATGCGACGGTTGCACCAACTACCTCGATCAGATGCGGCGCACGATCGCCCTATCGGGCAGGTTGACCGAGGAATCGATCGCGCCGCGCGCTCAGGAAGAACTGCTCGATGTGTTTCAGGACTGGAAGAAGGGCAGGCAGCCCTGAAGTTGATGCTCAGCCGCCAGAGATTCCAAACTCTCTCTCCAAAAAATCGACAGTCTCAGATTGGCGCATTCGGCAGGCAATGAGTTGGATAGCAAATGCACCTTTGAAGGTCTTTGCTTCATTGCGAGGGGAAGTCCTTATCCACTTTACCCCAATGACCCATTCGCTCAGGTCTGGATTGTCACTGTTTTCGCTGGCATTCGATGCCTTGAGAGGCAAGTTGAGGAGTGGTTTCCCCTCTTTCTCTACGACGAAGTCTTTGATCATCACTGCTTCTTTGGTTACTTCGCCATATCCGACGTACCCTAAACCTTTCATGTAGGCAAAAATCTTGTTGCCCACATTCAGCCGCTTTAAGGCACGTGAAAACCAAGTCCCTTGGCCGGCACTCAAGAAGCCATAGCGAACATTATCGTCCCAATTTCTGTGCTGGCTCTCACCCACATTCACGAACCAATAGCCTGACCAGGGGGTTCGTTTTCGAGTCTTTGACACTTCCTGTGCATGTTCCGGGTCTCTAAGCCATGCTCTTCCTACAAACTCAGTGCTATCCTGCCTGAAGAAAGTGAAGAAGACTACGTTAATATTCGCTTTGTATTCATCGGCCAAGTACTGGACAATTCGTTCCGATGACTCATCGAACTCCGACGCAACTATTATCATACCATGAGCGGAGTTTACGTTCTCTGGCAATGACTGTTCAAAACACTCTTTGAAGGCTTCAGGCAGACCTTTACGCAAACAACTCTGTGTGATTTCATCGATCTGGTCATAGTCGAGTTCTCGTACCCAACTGGCGTAGTCGAGGGTCTGCGCTATCACGTCTCGTGGCGTTTTGTCGCGCTTCAATTCGATAATAAACAAGTCACCGTGACGGTCCATAGTCAGCAAGTCAATCCTTCCGCCGCTCGATGTTGTGACCTGGCGGCCAATCATGAGCAACTCCAGTCCTAATAGGGAAATATCGTTGGCAAGCCAATCCTCAAGGCGATTTTCAGAATCGAGTCTGACCTTGCCTACCTCGACAAGCGAATTGCCGTCAACTCTCCATAGATCCATTTGAAAAGGCATTGGAGTACTCCTGTATCTGAGGTAGCCCTGTTACCGCATCTGTCATGGCAGTTAACAGGGAGACTAAGGCGGCACATCGCGGTAGGACAGCCGCAGGTCCCGCGCCGAGCGTTTCAAGGATACTCACTTCCGCGGGAAGGTCAAGCTGTCGAAGTTGTCAACCTTGTTCCTTTGGCTTGACAGCTGAGGAGCCGACGGCCGGACGCCTCACGGATTACATCCGATTTTGCAGTGGCGGAGGGTGGGCGACCACTTAGCCGACCATAGCTTGGGCAGCGTCTATGATGCCAGCCTGCCTTCTCGGTGAAACAATGTATGGCAATTCCTGCAAAGGACGATCAGGTCTTGAAAGAGTTCTTCCCCTCGGCGTTTATAAGTTCTGTGATGAACATCCAATTGAGGCCCCGGAGCGTTACATACTTGGCAACGATTACCGGCGCTTTGCAGGTGTCTAAGCCTGCGCGCTTGCCACTCGGGAGTTCTCAGATATTCTGGATAGGGCATTCTGCGAAGTTCGTCTAGTCGTCGCTGACGCGCTTGTGTTTCCTTTGCCTCTCTCACCGCGCGTTCAGAAAGGATCTCTTTGCGACAAGACTTACACACCATCACGTATATATACCCTTCGGCCCAGAGTGATATTCCTTGTTCGACCAACTTCGCGGTGCCCTTTGCTTCGCGTATTGCATCCTGTAGTTGACTCCTGCTCTTGAACGAGAGCGGGGCATTGCATCTGTCGCAATGTATACCGGCGGTGATAGCAGGAAGTTGCTTCCTCAGTCGATGAGTGTTCCGTTCACCAATCACTGCTTCAGCGAGCGGTTCTGGCCTAACTTCAGGTATCATCCAGTAAAGGTAGGCCGCTAGTTCAAGCAGTTTTCCGCGTTCGCTCACTTTATTGCCAAGTCCACGCACGGTTTCGTCTAGCCGTTCTTTTAGAACTCGAAGCGCCTTCTCGCTTTCGTCTATGTCCTTCAAAATGGCTTCGATTTCGTGCAAGGGTTCTAAATCTGGACGTTTCATGAAACCCTCAGTCCAAGCCGCATTAGCGTTCGGACGGAGCCGCCCTCGCGGTAGGGCAGCCAGTTGTCCAACTGCCCCGTACTGATTCCGGCATGCAGCCGCAGGTCCCGTACCAAGTTCTTCAAGGACACTTGCCCCCGATTGTATGATCACAACCCTCAACGAACGGGCCGATTGACACGGATAAGTGGCCTTGAGACTTTTGCCTGCGTCTCGATTGCTTCGTGAATCCGGTGAGCCAAACCAATAAAATCTGCATCGACCGTGCAGGCAACGATGCCATAGTGGTCATGCCCTTGCTGGTGCAAACGAATGAAGTGTTTACGATTGAAGGTCAGTAGCAAACGCTTCTCCTCACGAGCAGACGCCAACACAGCCGCGTCCGACAACGACTGACCGGCCTGGCTTGTTTCCTGGACAGTCAGCACATCGTGTCCCAGGCGTCGAAGTTCCTCAACGGTAGGAAGTGGAAAGTTTTCGTTCGCATATAACCGCGCCATTCAGGCTTCCTCGTTCTCGCGGATTTGTTGCTCGATCTCGTCTCGATGGGTGCGAAAGTAAGCCCAGGCATTGGCCAGATCCTCAGCGCGCAGGGTGGGATAGGAACGTAACAAGTCTGCTTCACTCGCCCCTAACTGCCTGGTACGCACCAGAACCCAAACGGGAATGCGAGTGCGGACAATGCACGGCTCCCCACCGCACACTTCTGGTCTGCTTTCGATACCGGGGAAGGCATCACCCAGGTCTCGCACGATCCACTGAAGTATTTGTGCCTTTTCCGCGCGTGTCAATTCACTCAGGAGCTTCTCAGCCTCTTGAATTGCGTTCATGCCCTAACACCTGCCTTTCACGACTGATTATACTCCCTTCTGCATCTCACACTGGATTCCTTGAACAAGCACACTCTCAAACAGTTCGGAGAAGGTATTCCGTCATTCCGCCGAAACTGACTTTAGGCACGAATGGACCGCGCTCGATCAACCCGCGTTTGCGGAGATAGAGGGTGAGCAAGGCTATGAACCAACCATGACTGACAAGGATGATAGTGTCTGCGCCACTAGCAGTTTGTCGGAGAGATCGGATCTGACCGCCATATCTTGGCTACCGTCGTCGTCGTGTCCTATATATGGCGGTAATTCCGCCAGAAAAGCGTTCTCTCCGACAGGCTGCTAGAGGACGAGAGTATCTTGTCAGCGGCTCTGGCCACCCGTCTCCAAGCAGCGTGAGGTCCTTCCGAGTGTTCACCAATCCCCAGAACCCAACAACACCAGTGCATCAATGACCAGAGCGTTGGCGGAGCCTGCAACTTGTCGAGAAGGCGTGTCGTGATGGTGGGGGCCCGTAGTTCTCGAAATGTCGATTCATACTCAATAGCTGCCGTTCCACGCCCTATGATTTCAGCCGTCTCTCTGGCCCTGGGCAGATCGCTGCTCAAGATGGGCGCTTGAGGCAATCGAGTGGCGAGAGCCTTAATATCTCCGAATCCCTCCTGTGACAAGCCTGTAGTGTCATAGGCGATCGACCTTTGCTTGAACTGCGATAGCGAGATGAAACGGGGAGATTGCCACTTGGGTTTGCCATGTCGGATCAATATAAGTCGCATTCGTATTCATTGTTCACGCAGAGATCGTTTTCTTCGTTGCCGCATAGGCGGCGGGGTAGTAGACTTCAAAGCGCTTGACTACCATTTCCACTCGCCCGCATCCCACCGGGTGGCGACTGGCTCATCGAGCAGCTTATCGTCACCATGCTCGGCCATGGCGCGGAACTGTTCTTCCCAGCCGTCGCGTGGACGCGAAGTGGGGCGAATGACGAGCTGATCGCGTTGCACCGAGATTTCGACCTCGGAGCTGAGTCCGACTTGGTCAAGTAGCAACTTTGGGATGCGGATACCACGTGAGTTGCCGATCTTGACGATTTGGGTTCGGATAGGGTTCATGGACACCTCTCTGAAGCATGGTGCTTACGAGGATTTTGAGTACTTCTGGTCAACCCGTGACATTAACTGTGAGCGTTTCTATCAGGTAAATCCGTCGACTGAATCCACCTCGCTCAACCAGTTTCTGCCGTCGCAACTCCTCCAGTTGGAGCTGATCAACGCCTTCAGCGGAGGCGAGAGGAAGAGAGGGATTACCATTTTGGCGTGCGTGCTCACTAGATCCGAGGCGCATAAACGACGTAACCGCGCGGCGGTGCCCAGAACTGGGCGCGCGCATCGGCGTGAGCATATTGGGCCCTCGGTCGGTTCAGGTCGGCTTTGCTCCACCACGCCACAGGAATGAATTCGACATTCCGCCACTGTGTGATCACCCAGCTCCCCTTCCAGCGGTTGCCATGGTTATTGAGGGCATAAATTAAGCCCGGTTTGTCGGCGTAACCGCTGCGCTGCATGATATACAGATCATCCTCCAACCAGAGAACCTGCGTTCCGCCCCCCGCATAATGCTGATGCGCCTGGACGAGGGCGGCGATGCCATGCGGCGTCGTTTCCAGCGCCAGGCCATCGTTGTAATAATCTTTCCAGAAGACGCAGGGGTAGCCCTCGTGTGTCAGGATATAGCTATAGGCAAGGTGCTTGTCGTTGACGATGGGGCGGCCCGCATCGCGCAGATCGTGATTCTCCACGAAAGTGACCGTCGTCTGCGGCTGCTTTTGGAGCAGTGTCTCCCACGTCACCAGCTTGTGCAGGCTGAAGCCGTATTCGTCGCACAAGGCTTTGAGCATTTCACGCAGAGGAAAATCGAAGGCATCCACGGGGTTCTGGTTGGAAAAGTTGGTCACGTTGACCCAGTATTCGATGGAGCGGGCGCTGTCCCGGTGTTCGGCGACACCGTAAGGCCTGAAGGGTTGCCCATCCCGGATGTAGCGATACTCCTGGATAGCCGTCACCGTCGTCGCGCCATAACCCTTGACGAAATCGTAGCGGAAGCCGTCGAAACCGATGTCTTCGATGAGCCAGCGCGCCAGCTTCAGAATCTCGCCGAAGACGTAAGGGTTGCGATGGGAAAGATCGGGCATGTCGCCGAAGGCGCTCTCGTCCCAGCTCTCGTATGGGTTGGGATGGAAGCATTCCCAATTGCGCGGGAACTTGCCGCTTTGGGGCCGGAAGAGCGTCCAACGGGTCTGGCCGGTAATCGGGTTGACTTCCGCCGCATCCGCTCCGCCGTTGTGGTTGATGACCATATCGGCGATCACACTCATGCCGTGATGGTGAGCGGTGTGAATCAAGTCGAGCAGTTCTCGCCTGGACCCGAACCAGGTCTTGGCCGAGCCTTTCTGGTCGAACTCACCCAGGTCGTAATAATCGTAGGGATCGTAGCCCATCGATGGCCCGGAGATGTTAGCGGCTTTGTGCGCCGGCGGCAGCCACAAGGCCGTAAAACCCAACTGAGCGAGGGTGGCTACCTTCTCACGCACGTGGTTCCACCATTCGAATTCCCGTTTATCCTCACGGGGACAATCCCAGTAAAATGCTTGCATCATAACAGCCATGCTCAAGCCCTTTCTCTTCCCTAACCGCCCTTTTATGCCCACTCCATGCGCTCGCAATATAACTCGGCGGTGAGGCGCTTAACTCGGTCGGCGCTGGCTTCGGGTTTTGCGGGCGCGAGGCGGAAGATGCCCAGTGTGTTACAACTGCCTGAGCCACTCATGGCCGGGATGAGCCTTGAGAAGCGCATCCCTCAGCTAGGCGCGTCGATCGGCATCCGGATGCGGCAAAGCTACCTCGAAGTCGCCTCGATTTCCTTCGTGCGAAGGGTTATTCGCCTTATACAGCAGAACAATCTCCGGCGCAAGTATCGGAATACCCTCGTCGCCGAGCACGATGGCATCGGCCAATGGGCGCGTGATGGATTGGCCGCGGCGGAACGAAAACAGACCGTCGCTCACCTCGTTGAACAGAACTTCGACGAAGTCGGGCTGCGCGTTGGGATTCTTGCACCAAATCGTATGCACGGGCAGCTCGATAAACTCGCCCTCCGGCCACGGCGCCAGTTGACCGTCGACGGCTTTCTCGAGTGCCCAACCTTGTGCAACGAGATGCGAGCGCAAAGCCAGTTGATCGCCCCGCCTGACCGCAATGTCCACGTCCTTGTGTTGGCGCGACACGCGATGCATGAACAGGTCGATCGCCCAGCCGCCGCAGATGCACCAGGGATGAGGGAAGCCGATCATGATCTGCGCCGCGCGCAGGGGTTCGGCGAACGGCTCTGAGAAGGATACCATGGCGCCGTACTTTCCGTTGTACCGGTCAACGATGTGGCGTCTCAGGGTATTAGGAAGTCCCGTCCGCCAGGTTGGTGAAGTCGCCATCGTCCTCGTCGGTCTCTTCGTCGAAATCCAGGAACTCGTCGGGATCGAAAGGCGGCTCGTCGGGATCGTGGCGAGGCGGCGTCGCCGGCGGTCTGATCGGGCGGCTCCAACGATGGCGGCGGGCAATGTCGTCGGCGTGGCGAGGGAGAAACCGCATCATTTTCTTCGCCCACTCGGGCAGCTCACCCGGCTGGCCATCGTCTGTATCGAGGAAACTCCAATCCACGAGCGTT